>NZ_JBQQEX010000002.1:0-647959 GCF_052258185.1 Psychrobacter sp. T6-6 | reverse complement strand
ATGTACGGTACGCCAACCTGACGTGAAAGCAGAATGTGCTCACGAGTTTGTGGCATAGGGCCGTCAGTTGCAGATACGACTAGGATTGCGCCGTCCATCTGAGCAGCACCAGTGATCATGTTTTTAACATAATCGGCGTGACCTGGGCAATCTACGTGAGCATAGTGACGGCTGTCTGTGTCATATTCTACGTGTGAGGTGTTGATGGTGATACCACGTGCTTTTTCTTCTGGTGCTGAGTCAATAGACGCGTAGTCTTTTGCTTCGCCGCCAGAGGTGATTGCAGCTACGGTTGCGATTGCAGCGGTAAGGGTGGTTTTACCATGGTCAACGTGTCCGATGGTTCCGACGTTGACGTGTGGCTTGTTACGTTCAAACTTGGCCTTTGCCATGGGTATTTCCTCTTTTTTTGGTGAATGATAAATAAAAAGCTGTTTAATGGCTCATAATAAAATTAAATCATCATAAACCTAGCTATCAACCGCACGAACCACTGCTTCTAATCAAGCAGCACTCCGAACTAATTTTTGTATCCGTTATTATACGCTGACTTGTCTTAAATAGTCATAACTCTGTCAATACAAACCAATTTTTCTCTGTGTCATAGAACGCTTGATTCATTCCAACGTCAGCTATGACCTTTTAACTGTCTCGATGTACAAATCTATTGTATTAGCTCGATGACATCATCAAACAATCCGTAAAGTCCGTCAACATATGAAAAAGCAATCCAATGCCAATAATGTTAAAAGGCTTACGGAAAAAGAGCAAAAACACATATACCAACATTGCATAATACGTATGTAATGGGTGGAAATTAATGCTACATCTATTTGCCTGAAAAATTGGGTTCGCTATTAGGTGATCTATGTCCACCAGCATGGTCGCGAGCAAAATCAGATATGCTTTTTTCCACTCTTTTCTAAAAAACGCAATTGCAATAAAAAGAGGGAAACCAAAATGCAAGAAATAGTGTATAAATGCCTGCATATTCGTTTACCAGTTCTAATAGCGTTGATATCAAACCACCAAAACCGATATTCATTAACATGCTGACAGCACTAAAAGGCAACACCTCAGTGTCACCTTTGAATCATTATATGTCTTACTAATTTTATATGTTTCAATATTTTATATTTTCGATATCGACGCAAAGCTATATATAAATAGCAAAACAAGCATAAAGGAGATAAATAATAAATGGAGCTCATATCGAGAATTGAACTCGAGACCTCTCCCTTACCAAGGGAGTGCTCTACCGCTGAGCTATATGAGCGTATATTAAAAATCTTTGAGCTGCACTAAAAAAAATATCACGATACAGCAATAATAACTGACTGTCGTGATGATTGATTATTAGGCTTTGCGATGGTGTATATATGGAGCGGGTGGCGGGAATCGAACCCGCGTCATTAGCTTGGAAGGCTAAGGTGTTACCATTATACCACACCCGCATTTACTCTTGTTTATATCAACTCTAATCGAGAGTTGTTAAATACAGAGCATGCTTGGCGCTGTGACAAACTTTTAAAAAATATGGTGGTGGGAGAAGGATTCGAACCTTCGAAGCTTTCGCGACAGATTTACAGTCTGTTGGGTTTGACCGCTCCCCAATCCCACCTTAGGGTGCTTTGAACAAAAATGACTTTCATTTAAGACAAATTCATAAAAAGCTACTTTAAAAGAGATGGTGCCGACTGCCGGGATCGAACTGGCGACCTACTGATTACAAGTCAGTTGCTCTACCAACTGAGCTAAGTCGGCTTGTTCTCTCTAAAGTGGTGGCTATTCTATCAAATATTTTGAATGACGCAAGTCCTTTTTTATCTTTTTTTCAATTATTTTGATATAAATACTCAAGCCATTGATTACGTTGTTATTTTTTTAATAGAAAAATACAGTCGTCTTGGTATCTTGTATCCGATTTACCTGTATTTGATAAATTAAAAGAGAATAGTTAGCGAATACGCAATCCATTGCAGGCCATTTTTACGGCTTTTACCAATGCTAGTGCTTTTTTATTGGTTTCATCCCACTCAGCTTCTGGTACAGAATCAGCGACGACGCCTGCTCCTGCCTGGATATGTATCTCGCCGCGGCGCATTACTGCAGTACGAATAGCAATGGCGGTATCCATATTGCCATTCCAGCCCAAATAACCTACAGAGCCGCCGAATACCGTTCGACGAACAGGTTCTATCTCATCAATAATTTGCATGGCTCGAATTTTAGGAGCCCCTGATAGCGTACCAGCAGGAAAAGTCGCACAGAACACGTCCAATGCGTCTTTGTCAGCTTGTATTGTGCCTTCTACATTGGACGCAATATGCATCACTTGTGAGTAGCGCTCAATAAACATCTTTTCTGTCACTTTGACACTACCATATTCGCAAACGCGATCGATATCATTACGACCTAGATCAACAAGCATTAAATGCTCGGCAGTTTCTTTTTTGTCATGAAGTAGCTCCTGCTCCAGTGCCAGATCCTCTGCTTCATCTTGACCACGCTTACGTGTCCCTGCTAGCGGACGCACAGTTACCTTGCCATTTTCGATCCTAGATAATATTTCAGGAGACGCGCCGATGATATCAAATCGCTTATGGTCGTCGAGCGTATAGCCATGCACCAAAAACAGATAAGGCGATGGGTTGAGATAGCGGAGCGCGCGATAAACAGCTAGAGAGTCACCTGTATAGTCAGCAGTCAAGCGCTGCGCTGGGACTACCTGCATGACATCGCCTGCTACGATATAGTCTTTTATTTTGTTGACGTCGCTACAGTATTTATCCTTACCTGTCTGCGATGTGAATGTAGGCGTAGGCATGACTGGCGCAGACAGATTCGACGGCTCTGCCAACTTTTCTTCGATTTTTTCTAATTCACGAATGGCTGTACTGTAGCCTTCTTCAGTCTGGCAATCAGCATAAACGATTATTGACAAGGTGTTTTCTAGATTATCGAATACGATGACGCTCATTGACAGCATCAGCCACATATCTGGCATCGACATGGGATTAGGAGCATCAGATGGTCCGACACTAGGCTCAATAATACGTACCATATCATAGCCGAAGTATCCCACTAAGCCGCCACTAAAACTTGGTACAGTGGGCATATCTTCAGCCGTTGGCATCTGATACTGCGCCATCAACTTGCGGATATAATCGAAGGGATCTACTACGGCTTGTGTATCGATATGATCATTTTTTTTGATGGTCATATTGCCATCAGCATATTGTAGGATCAAATCACTACCCAAACCAATCATCGAATATCGCGCCCAGCGCTCACCGCCTACTACAGACTCAAACAGATAAGCAGAGCCATTTAGATCACGCACTTTAGAAAAGACGGACACTGGGGTCTGTACGTCCATCAAACGTTTTTTTATCAAGGGCGCATGACTAAAGCCACGATCTTTGAAAGCTTGGTATTCTTGGAAGGTCATCATAGTAACGCTCACTTTGCATCATCGCGGCAAAAACAAAACAGCACACTGTTAAATAAAATATAGCGCCAACATTTTGTTGTCATGTTGGCGCTATAAAAAAATTATTTGGATAAATAGCTAATCAAGTATTCAGCAATACTCGTTAGCACTGATAACTTAGTCTTAGTAGCCTCAATAGTCTCCTACTCCAACATTCATTCTATAGAGTAGCTGCCATAGCTAAGTTGTATCCAGGTTGAATAGGATTAAACACCGCCCATATTAAATAACCACAACGCCAGACCGATAATCAAAATCGCTAGGAAGACCCATATAAACCAGCCGCCACTCGCTTTTTTCTCTACTTGTCCTGTATGCGCTGGATTACTGATTTCTTGATCCATTGCATTATTGCCTTCAGTACCAAGATCACGATCCTGTCCTAAATTAGCTGTACCTGAAAACTGTGCACTGGCTGCTTGTTTGGCTTTTAAAACTTCAGGGTCAGCTTCTTCTTGTAACTCTGTTTTTGTTGTTTTGTCATGTTCCATTTGGTTTGCACGCTCCTCACGTATTACAGTCTCTTTATGTGCCACTGGCTGCTCTACCACTGGTTCCTGCTCTACTAACGAGGCACTCTCATTAGTTACTGTCGACTGCTCTGACGTTGTTGGTACAGTTGATTCAGATGTTGCCCCTGCTTCAACTGAAGTCTCTTCAATTTGTGCGGGCGCTGTACTGTCTGCTGCTGATAATACGTCTTCGATACCTGTTTCTTTTACTACTGGCTCTGGAGAGACTGATTCAGCAACTACGTCCTCAGTGGTAGGTGTTGTTACTGGGTCTGCTGTTTTGTCCATTGTGGTGTCTGGCGCTCTAGTTGGGTCGGTATCGACAGATGATACTTTCTCTGTATTAGAACTAGGTAGGATCTCTTCGATACCTGTTTGTTTGACGACTGGTTCGTTGCTAGCTGCTACAGGACTCTCATTTGTTTGTTCTTTAATACTAGTCTCTTCAGTAACAAGCTCATCAATAACTGGTCTATTATCAAGAGATTTTTGATCGATAGTCTCATTAGCTATGCTCTGCTCGTCAACAGTTCCCGCGGTTGTTTCTGTCTCAGTGGTTACCTCTTCTTCTGTTGCTGGTGCTAACGTTGTACTTTCTTCAGGAGTGGTAGATGCTTGTACCTGAAAGACAAAACTTGCAAAACCAAGCGTATCGTTAGCTTGTAGCACATTTGACTCGTTACCTGTGATACGTCTATCGTTGATAAAAGTACCATTGGAAGAATCCAAGTCTTTTACGTATAGCTGACCGTCTAGTACGCTCAGCACAGCATGATTGCGAGATACCTGTTTGCTACCCAGCACGACATCACTGTCGCTGCCACGGCCAACAGACAAACTATCACTAACTGTCAGTGTTAAATCGCCCAATGCCTCTGTCAATGCATTCAACTGCCACGTATTGGTTGCTGCTGTCATGTTATCTGTATTATTCGTCATACTGTAACTCCTTATTTTTCTATTAATTTTCAAACGATTTTAAGCAAATTATTATTGATGGTTATTAACTGGTCGATCTGTAGTAGAGAACATAATGTAGTCGTTATTTATCTGTCTATTTTGGTATAAAGTAAGGTTTTATCACCTTATTAAGCTCACTATACGGAATGCTCAATACGGGCATACCATAAGCATACGGGCCGATAGAATAGTGCTGATAGCGAATATTGATGCCTGTATCTGTCAACGTCACATTGTTGCTCAACATAAATGGCCAATTTTTCTCATAGCTACTGACATCGTCAGCGACCGTTTTCACCCATGTCTTGTACGCATCATGCGCGAGTGCTTCGAAACGAGGCTTCTTGCCTTTGATCAGCATATCATCGAGGGTGACTTGTTTTTCGGTACTTAGATCAAACGTCAAATACTCGCTGTATGGCATACCGTGCGCACCGCCAGTAAAAACATAAGAGTTGATTTCAAACAGCTCAAAGTTATTGACGTGACCTAAATAGACAGGCGTCACCGTCAAACTATAAGCCCACGAAACCTCTTCAGGCATATCTTGAAACTGCGACGCCGCAAAGTCATTAATCGCAGCATTCACGTCTGCTTGAGTGCTTGGCGTTTTAATCGGTGCTGATTCTGTTGGCTTACTATTGACAACCAAACTGTTAATACGTGCATTGATTGTTGTATCTATCCAGCTATGATTACTCTTGAGATATTTAACCTCAATCTCTGGGCAATTATCACGCTCAGCGCATATATTCTGAATTTTTTCTGGCAGTTGATAATCAAGATACTCTGTTTTACTGACAAGGCTACCTGCAGTTGCAGACATACTGATAGCGCCGATTAGTAAACCACTCGCCAAGGAACTAACGCGCTGAATATTCGCGGCCCTACACAATAACAGTTGAAACATAGACTTATTAAAATAGAATCGAATCATCGCTGCCATACATTTTCTTTTATAAATATAAAGTATTGCGTAACATTCTACCGTAACAATGACGCTGTATTGTAGGAACACTGTTTGTGTTTATGAAGTATTGCTAATCATTAAAAACCAATATCAGACCATAAACGATAGACAATAAAAAAGACACGGCTAGCGTGTCTTAATCGATGAAAAATAAGCGGTACAGGTGTTTTTAGTACGAATGATATTAATGCTCACGCGTACTACTGAACGTTATTTCTGGATAACGGTCTTGCATCAACTGTAAGTTGACGCGTGATGGTGCAAGATAAGTCAAATAACCACCACCATCTATTGATAACTGGTCGTGGGCTTTTTTCTTAAATTTTGCTAATGCTACCTCATCATCACAATGAATCCAGCGTACGGTGGCAATCGATACCGGCTCAAACGTACATTGGACTTTGTACTCTTCTTTGAGACGATGCGCGACCACCTCAAACTGTAGTACACCGACCGCACCCAAGACCAAATCATTATTAATCTGCGGCATGAATACCTGCGTTGCGCCCTCTTCACTCAGCTGCTGTAACCCTTTTTGCAATGCTTTTGATTTAAGCGGATCTTTTAGCACCACCCGGCGGAACAGTTCAGGCGCAAAGTGAGGAATACCAGTAAAGCTCAGCTCCTCACCTTCCGTGAAGCTGTCACCGATAGAGATTGTGCCATGGTTATGCAAACCAATAATATCACCTGGATAAGCCTCTTCTAGCGCCTCGCGGTCACCGGCCAAAAAGGTTAGCGCATCAGCAATACGGACATCTTTACCCAGACGCACGTGCTTCATCTTCATGCCCTTCTCGTACTTACCAGAGCACACGCGCAAGAACGCAATGCGGTCACGGTGACGCGGATCCATATTTGCCTGAATCTTAAAAACGAAGCCTGTGAAATCAGTCTCGGTTGCTGAGACTTTACGTTCCGTCGTTGGATGGGCTTTTGGCGGCGGGGCATATTTGACTAAGGTATCAAGGACCATGTTGACACCGAAGTTGCCCAATGCCGTACCGAACAATACTGGCGTCATCTCACCTGCTAAGAACGCGTCAACACTGAACTCTTCTAGCGCCATTTGTACCAGCTCTAATGACTCTTCAAACGCATCAAACATCAACTGCCCAAGACGCTCACGTATATCCGGATAGTCATAGCCCTCGCGAGTCTCAGAGACGGTCATTTTGCCGCCGTTGCCTTTTTCGTAGAGATAGGTTTTGTCTTCTGCAAGGTGATATACCCCAACAAAATCCTGCCCCATACCAATTGGCCATGTAACAGGTACGCATTTAATCTTGAGCACCGCTTCGATTTCACTCAGCAGCTCAAGCGGCTCACGAATCTGACGATCGAGCTTATTAACGAATGAGATGATTGGCGTATCGCGCATACGGCACACTTCCATCAGTTTGATGGTTCGTTCCTCGACACCCTTTGCCCCGTCGACCATCATCAGTGCGCTGTCTACGGCGGTCAATGTACGGTAAGTATCTTCACTAAAGTCGGCGTGACCTGGGGTATCTAGCAGGTTGACCATGTGATCCTTGTACGGGAACTGCATGACAGACGTGGTGATCGAAATACCACGCTCTTGCTCCATGCTCATCCAATCTGAGGTCGCATGACGATCAGTCTTACGGCCTTTGACTTCGCCCACTACCTGAATTGCTTGACCCCATAACAGCAGCTTTTCGGTCATGGTGGTCTTACCTGCATCGGGATGCGAGATAATAGCGAAGGTGCGGCGCTTGGCCACTTCTTTGTTTAATTTCTTTGGATCTACACTCATAGTTTTTGGCTTCAACCTTAACTTCAAAAAGGCTGTCTTTTAGACAGTAATCTAAATAAATAGAATAAATAATGAGCGTATTGTAGCCGATTTAGCGTTAGGGTGCAGAGTTAGCGTATAAAAAAACACGCTCTCTCAGTCAGACAAAGCGTGTTAACAAAATTTTTAACCGTCATCGTAGAGCTTGCTTGATTTTAATAATAGCGCTTTATTTGCTCAGCTAAGAAGTCGCCAGCCACCTCATTGACCAGCGTACAATCTACCACGCCAAAGCGGCTGTCTGTATTTGGATTAATACTGCCCTTAGCAACATAGTGTGCCTCATAGATATCCTTTCCATATTCAACGCCGCTATATTCATAAGCGGGCTGATTATTATATGCAAAAAACATCACTTGCGCCGCTGCTTGCTTGTTTTCTATACCCACACCGAACTGAGAGGTTCTATGATCTCTATCATCGCTAAAGCGCTGTTTGGCCGCATCAAGCCATTTCTCTAATGACGAGTAGCCAGTCTTGTTCTTGTCATTAAATGCCCAAAATGAGCGTTCGCTTGTCACGACCGGAATGTAACAAACCGATCCTTCAGGAAAGGCAACATTAGAAGGAATATTAGCGTATTTGCTCAAGGCTGTCCGAATACCACGGCGGTCTTCGATATTCGTGCCAGCGCTATAACTGTTGGCGTTTAATCCTGATAAATTAAGAGTTTGATAGGTGGTTTCGTAGTCTAGTTTATTATTGCTGTTTTTTTCATAAATGGGACGTTTGACGGTGCGGTTACTGACTTCGATGTCTTTATTCTCGAGTCGACCTTCGAAGTCGTTTGCTAGTACCGTTCTGTCTAGATCGTTAAGACTCTGATTGCTATAACTATTGATGAGATTGGTGGTTTTGATATCACGTGCACCAGTACGGTAGGTTTCATCGATTCGGGCAATGGCAGTATCATTGGCTTTACTATCATAGCTACTATCAAAGCTTGTCAGCGTTATCGTGCTACTACCAGAACCATAAGAGGCGCCGTCCTCTTCTCCGCAGCCCACTACAGTAAGTGCTGCCACAGATAGAACACCAGATATTGCAACCACTCTATTCATCGAACACTATCCTTATGAGTCAGACTCTATTATCTGTTTTGAGGAGATTAGGACGGATTAAAAGTCTATTATAGCAATGCCTATAGTGATGGACACCTGTAGCACTACTAATGCCTGCCAGTACTTATTCAATAGGTCCTAATATCACCGATGCTGATATGCCTTGCTACTTAAACTGTTCATGCAAGCTTTATTCAAGAATCATTTACAAACTTGTTGTAAATATTTACTACTAACTCACTGAGCTGCCTTAATGATTTGCTATCCTAGATTGGACATTTAGATTTACCACTTCAACATAAAAACTCAAAACAAAGGATGTGTCATGAAATCTCTATATTCTACAAAATCTACGGTTACTGGCGGTCGCATGGGTACAGCAACCTTGAGCGATAGTGATCTTGAAATCAACATGGTACCACCAGGCGGTAATCAAAAAGGCAACAACCCTGAGCAGTTACTCGCTATGGGTTATGGTGCTTGTTTTGATGGCGCTCTAGGCGTGGTCAAAAAAATGGAAAGCGCCACGTTTGGCTCAACTGTTGAGACCTCTGTCGATCTACTACAAGGCGAAAACCACGAATATAAGCTTGCTGTAAAAATCCATGTTATCGCTGATAACACAGACCTATCTGCTGATGACATCCAAAAACTGGTCGAAAAAGCGCATGAAGTATGCCCATACTCAAAAGCAACCAGCGGCAACATTGATGTCGAAGTCACTTCAGAAGTAAAATAACGCATTATTAGACTTACTATCAATAAGTAATTAAGAATAAGTTAATTATAAAAGAACTCAGCTGGTCTGGGTTCTTTTTTTATTTGACATTTTGGTGAAAAACTAGGGAGTGTTCCTATTTTAAAAATGGTAATAAAAATGAAATAAACCGCAGGCAAACAAGGAAAATAGTGCAGACAATATCGAGATATTAACCAGCTATTTGACGCCGTTTGTCAAAGATTTAGCCATTTTTAGCCCATTTAGTGATAAGCGTTTGAATTAGGGACATGCCCTAATACCACTACAATATCTCGTAACGGTTAAGGAGTTCGGCACACGCGGATTTTATCGTTATAATAAGAGCATATTTCTATCTAATAGCTGATAAGTGATTTTTATGACTGATAATATAGCCGACAATACATCTGGTAATACGACCAGCAATGACCACCACTCCCATCAAGCGCTAGATCCAAAAGCCTTGCCAAATTTTGACGATATGCCTAACGTTGCGCTGATGAATACCAGTCATGTGGACAAAGATCAGCCTCCATTTATCTTGGTCGATGGCTCTTACTATCTGTTTCGCACCTATCACGCTCTTCCAAAGACCATGCAAAACTCGCAAGGTCTAATAACCAATGCGATCCGTGGTACTTTGAATGCGCTGCTAAAATTGATGCGTCGTTATCACCCCACTCATATGGCGGTCTGCTTTGACACCAAGTCACCGACTTTTCGCCATCATATGTCACCTGACTATAAAGCCGCCCGTCCGCCTATAGACGTAGAGCTGGTAGAGCAAATTCCTTATATCCATCGTTTGGTCAGCGCGCTAGGTATTCCGCTGCTACGTATCGAAGGCGCAGAAGCGGACGATATCATCGGTACGCTTGCCCATCGCGCGGTCGAGCAAGGTCATCATGTGGTCATCTCAACGGGCGATAAAGACATGATGCAGCTGGTCAATGACTGTGTGATATTAGAAGACAGCTTTACGGGTAAAGTCACGGACACGCCAGCGGTGATCGACAAGTTCGGTATCAACCCAAACCAAATGATTGACTTTTTGACGCTCATGGGTGACAGCTCTGACGGTATCAAAGGCGTGCCGGGTATCGGTAAAAAGACCGCGAAAGATTTGCTGGTTGAGTATGGTGACATTGATAACATGCTCAAGCATATTGGCTTTATCAAAGGTCGCGGCGCCAAAGGGTTGATCGAACACGCCGATGACATTCCTTTTAATAGACAGCTCGCTACCATCGTCACCAATCTACAAATCGGTCAGGACTGGAACGATCTAAAAATCAATACCGATCCTTGCGCGTATATAGATGAGCTGCGCGACCTATACAATGAGCTTGAGTTTAGAAACGAGCTGGCATCGCTTGATCATCCAAACCATCCTGCAAATGGCTCAAAGAGTGTCGAGGATAGCCAAGCCAATGCTGAGTCACAAGCACAAGTCGCCAAATCGCTGCAAGCAAACAGCGGCGATGACATCAAGGTCAACCATCAGGATAAAGCGTGGCATACTGTGCTCGACAAGCCCGCGTTTGATAGCCTGGTCGAATTATTAGAAGCAGCGCCGCATTTCGTCATCGATACCGAAACCACCAGCGTCCATTGGCGCGAGGCCCAAATCGTCGGTCTATCGTTTGCTGTGCAAGCACACGAGGCTTATTATGTGCCACTCACCCACAGCTTAGAAGGTGACGAGCTAACAGCAAAACAGCTCGATCGTGATACGGTATTGGCACGTTTAAAGCCTGTGCTAGAAAACCCAAATATCGGTAAAATCGGACAGCATCTAAAATACGACGCACATATCCTCGCACACTATGACATCGACTTAGTTGGTGCGATACATGAGCAGCCAAACAACTGGGCGATGGATACCATGCTGGCAAGCTATGTCATTAACGCAGCAGCTACTCGCCACGGTATGGACGATCTGGCGCGCCATTATCTACAAACGCAGACCATCAGCTTTGAGGAAATTGCAGGTAAAGGCGCGAAACAAGTCACCTTTGACCAAGTAGCTATCGATATTGCGAGTGACTATGCTTGTGAAGATGCCGATATCACCTATCAATTGTTTGACGTGTTCAGCGTTGAGCTGGCAAATGATGCTAACAATGCCAAATTACTCCACGAGTTGGAAATTCCAACGGCTGAGATACTTTGTCAAATGGAAGCGCATGGTATTCTCATCAAACGCTCATTTTTGAACGAACTATCAAAGCGCTTTGACGAAGAAATCATCGCGCTCGAGCAGCGTGCCTACGAGGTGGCGGGTGAAGAGTTCAACTTAGGCTCGCCAAAGCAGCTCGGCGAGATGTTGTTTGATAAGCTCGGCGTCCCTGGCGGTAAGAAAACCAAATCTGGTCAATATTCTACTGGTGAAGCGGTCCTATCGAAAGTCGATCACCCGCTAGTCGATATTACCTTAGAGTATCGCGGATTATCCAAGCTCAAGAGCACTTATACCGATGCGCTCGATAATGTCGCAGATAGCGAGACTGACCGTGTCCATACCAGCTATCATCAGGCATTAACGAGCACAGGTCGTCTATCATCAACCGATCCTAACTTACAGAATATTCCGATTCGTACGGCGACTGGTCGCCTGATTCGCCAAGCCTTTATCGCACCAGAAGGTCGTGTGATCTTAGCGGCGGATTATTCACAGATTGAATTGCGTCTGATGGCACACTTCTCAGGCGATAGCAACCTGACTCATGCCTTTAACGAAGGTCTAGATATTCATGCTGCCACTGCTGCCGAAGTGCTAAGCAAAGAGGTCGCGGACGTTACGCCAACGGAGCGCCGTAATGCCAAGGCTATTAATTTTGGACTGCTATATGGTATGAGTGCTTTTGGACTTGCCAAGCAGTTACAGATGAGCCGAGGTGAAGCACAAGACTACATTGATATGTACTTTGAGCGCTACCCAGGTGTCAAAAACTATATGGTCAATACGCGCGCTAGTGCGTACGAGCAAGGCTATGTCGAGACGATATTGGGTCGTAAACTCTATACGCCTGATATCAATCATAGCAATCGTATGGTTAAGCAAGGTGCCGAGCGCGCGGCAATTAATGCGCCGTTACAAGGCTCAGCCGCTGATCTGATTAAGCTTGCCATGATTGCCGTTGATAAAGTACTGCCTAAAGATCAGGCCAAAATGCTGCTACAGGTTCATGATGAACTCGTTTTTGAAGTAGATGCCGATAAGGTAGACGCGGTTAGCCAATTGATTACGGATGCCATGCAAGATGTCCTAGCGACCACCGCTGTCGATAAAGGCTGGGATGTTGACTTTGCAGTGCCGTTATTGGTTGAGACGGACAGTGGTCAGAACTGGGATGAAGCACACTAATTATTGATTTTGGGGAGTTTATAGCTCCCCACAACGTAAAGATAACATGGGTTTTGTGCTTTTATACTTACCAATACTGACAGTCAAACTTAACCCATTGTTTGCTATGTTTAGTCAGTTAGTACAATCATCGATAGAGTGAAGGGTAATATTTATTTTTATATTACCTATACAAACAACCACTTATGACCAATTGGTTATATTTTATGACGTTATCATCGTCAAGCTAGGTTATAATAGCGTCCTATAGATTATCTGTATTTAGTGAGACAGTTTTGGTTAGAGTGAGCCTACGGGCTCACTTTTTTGTTTTTGACACATTTTTTGACGCGCAGGAGCCAGTTATTTTGAATTCAGATGGCCTCATTGAAATCCCCGGTATGATCCTGTTGTTTGCCTGTTTGCTACGTTGCGCACAATACCTTGTACAAAGTCATATTAAACACATTCAGGCTTTTTGGTTAGCAGCGCTACTGGTATTTGTCGCTGTGATACGACGGGAATTGAACTATCTACCAGATTTGTTGGTTCCAAGCGACTTCTCTTTTTTGAATCAGTCTTATGACTGGTGGGAAGATAGTGTACTTACCGTTATTTATCTCGTGGCGCTTGGGCTATTGGCGTATTCGAGAAAATACCTCTGGGCAGTACTAAAGAACGTGCCTGTTTCACTCTATCTCAGCGCTGCAGTACTGGCAATCATCCAATATATGGGAGAGAACGCCATTGTATTCCCGCATACCTGGGGCGAGTTCGTCGAAGAATTGTCGGAAACGGCCATCTATGCGATTGCCTTGATCTATTTGTGGCGTTTCAAACTGGCTGACTATGAATCATATCTGATGCAGAAATTAAATTATAAATTCAAGCATACCAATAATTAAAAAGACCATCATAATGGCTTACACTTAATCACTTAGTGGCTCAAACTGTATAAAAAATGCTGCAAAATCGGACGGCTGCTCAATATGAGTAGCCGTCCGATTTTGCATTTCGTCCATCGCCTTACATATTTTGAACATCCTGTCACACCTTACTACTAGTGAAAATTCTAATAACCGTACAGACTGTTCAGTAGAATAACACTGTCAAAATAAATAATGCTTTTACAAGCGCGTACGATAATTTTACTGCCAATAATTACAATAAGGAATGACTTATGGAAAACTCAAAAAACCCACTACAAGAAGAGATGGATCATATTGATGGTAACAGCCGCAATGACGGTGTCGTTGGTCAAACCGATGCAGACAATCAGTTGGTCGATCTAGATAACCCGATGTTACATACTATCGATAATGACGATGTCATCGATAACAGTGCTGGTTTTGACAACTCAGAAGTTGGTAGCGCAGCTACACAAGGGCTAACGCCTATACATCGTCAAAACATTGATGAATCACGCGTAGATGAGGTGTTGGTACAGGACAATCTTGATGACAGTGATTATCCGGATGCGATGGATATCGCCGATAGAGATGCCGCAGAGCGTAGCAATGATGATGATTTTTAGAATTTAGTACGACTGCTGGAGTACTTCTTTAAATCAAGAAAGCACGCTTAATAACGTTAAGCGTGCTTTTTTATGCCCAATAACTCTGTTTTCGTTTAAATTTTTGAGCAATACCATTCAAACTATTGATATTTAAACTATTGATAATGGTTGATCAGTCAGAACATCACGGTAGCTAATATAACAATTCATGATTACCCATGGTACGGCTATGATAATTCCTAAACCTAATGTGATTTTTAGAAAAAATAGCAACACAATAATAAGACCCAGCCCATAAGCAATCATTGGCAATATATTAGCTAAGTACCCTTTAAGACTGAGCTTCATTGCGCTTTTTGGATCTAAACCATGCAATACAATCAATGCTGGAGCAAACCACATTGCCATTGATAACATTAAAAATAATACCAATGAGACTAAAATACTAAACACAAAAGGAGTCATTGGGAAGTCACTTATTTTTATCGCTTCAATATCCAATAGGAGCGTTAAAGATATACCGCTAAAGAAAATTAATACAGGTATGAATACAACAGCTAGTCCAACTACAAACAGAATATTCAGAATAATGAGAGATCTTAAGTTTGTTTTGAGCTTAACCCAAAGCTGATGAAGGTCAAGATCTTCATTCTGGAACTGTGCTGAGCAAATAAGTATGATAATAGCCGCTGCTATAATGCTTGTAGCTCCAAAAATATAATCAATTATAGGGACATAAGAACCTATGATTGAAATAGCAAACAATATGACACTGACGGCTAGCCATATTAAAAAGTTACCTTTAAACATTTCAAAAGGCTGAATTATCCACTTTATCCCCCATGATACTTTACAAAATCTTGGCTCATCCAATAACTGCGGTAGAGGATTACTATATTCGTCCATTGGCGGTAGGCTTGAAGGTTGGCCATTAGGTTTCTGTACTGATATATATGATTCCGAACTACTAACGTTAGACATATTGATCCTCAAAAATAAAATCTCACAAATACAAATCAAAACTCATATAAAACGAAATCTGTTTGGACTATTTTACATATCGAATAGTGTAAAACCCAACTTTTATTTACCAGATAATCAAGACAAAAAAATACCGAATGTTATATCCGGTATTTTTTATACTTATTCATAGCAATTATTACATTTGGCTAATCAAACCCAACCATCAAGCGTACCCGCCCACCCTTTTACAAGAGGCAAGCTCAATGCTTCAAGCAACTCAATATGGGTCTCATCAAGGTTAAGTGCGGGAATGTAGTGATACTCTTGCCCGCCTGCTTCCAGAAAATTATCACGGTTTTCAATGGCCAGCTCTTCTAGCGTCTCAAGACAATCCGCTGAAAATGCAGGACTAACCACTTGTACTGAGCGTACCCCAGACTTGCCCCAGTCTTCTAACACCACATCAGTATACGGCTTTACCCACTCTTGCTTACCAAAACGTGACTGGAAACTGATAATCCATTCATCCTCTTTTAGACCAAGTGCATGTGCCACTTGTGCTGCAGTACATTTACAGCGCTTAGGATAAGGGTCGCCCTTATCCGCGTAGGGCTGCGGGATACCATGGAAGCTAAACATTAACTTGTCAGGCTTGCCATGCTTCTCTTGGAAGCGGCGAATCGAGTTGGCCAATGCTTGAATGTATAGCGGATGAGCAAAGTAGTCTTTGACAATCGTATAGTTTGGCAGATTACGCTGCTTGAGTGTCCACTTCGTCAGTGCATCGTATACCGCGCCACCAGAAGAGGCCGAGTACTGCGGAAACAATGGCAGAATGACAAAGTGATCCACCCCTTCTTCGCGTAGTGCATCCATGACATCAGGCAGTCCAGGATTGCCATAGCTCATCGCAGGATGCACAGAGACACGAAATGGCGCCACGCTGTTTGCCAGACGCGGTTCCAATAGCTCAACTTGGCTATTGAGTATCTTACGAATCGGTGAGTCTCCCTCCCAAATGCTGGCATAAGCTTTTGCCACGCGCTTAGGACGACTTGGCAATACAAACAGATTCAAGATGATTGCCCATAAAAACTTGGGAATCTCAATCACTCGCGGATCTGACAGGAACTGTTTGAGATAGCGACGTACGGCAGGTGCCGTTGGCTCATCTGGTGTACCGAGGTTGACTAACAGGACAGCAATACGTGGAGGCAATTCAGGTTTCATAGCAGCACTATTTATCAGCAGTAAGTTATTGGAGATAATGTCACAACTATCACAATAAGAGAACGCAGGATTGTGTAGACACTATGGAATATAGACATCTTTAGTGTAGCATTTTATCCATAAATAGCGCATGGCAAAAGCACTCTTATACAATTTGATACGCAGTTGTCCTTTATTCTTTCCTTATTCATTATATTTGGCACTTATTCATTATTCGTCTATGACCTATTTGCTACAGGGATGACACTCGAAAGGTTTGTTGAAAGGTTGTACTCCTACGCGCATCGCCATACAATAGGCAAGCCCTGCTTATAAAAATTGGGTAGGCAAAATAGTCTGCCAACCGTTTGCCATTTTGTTTTTATTTTATTGATGATTGTCGTCCTGTGAGGTAGCTTTGAACGCACGCTCTGATAACACTAATGACCAGCAACCCAACTCTCATGCCAAAGCCAGCAGCCCAACCAATTCTGCTGCTAGATCAGTCGGTATTGTTTCGCCACAGAATTACCATTTTGCTGAACCATTGACCCTGGAGTGCAACCGGACTCTACCCTCTTTTGACTTAATGGTAGAGACTTATGGGACACTCAATAGCGACCACTCAAATGCTATTTTGATTTGCCATGCACTATCAGGTAACCACCACGCCGCAGGTTTTCATAACAGCGACGACAAAAAAGCGGGCTGGTGGGACAATATGATCGGTCCTAATAAAGCTATCGATACTAATCGGTTCTATGTGGTATGCGTCAATAATATCGGTAGCTGTTTTGGTTCGACAGGTCCTACTACTATCAACCCAGATAGCGTTGGCTCAGATACTAGCAATACAAATAGCAGCAGTGAGCCACAAGTTTATGGTCCTGATTTTCCGCTGATCACCATTAAAGACTGGGTGAAAACCCAAGCCATGTTATCAGATCGCCTAGGCATCGACGTTTGGCACGCCATCGTTGGTGGCTCAATGGGCGGTATGCAAGCGCTACAATGGTCTGTTGATTATCCAGAGCGGTTAAAGCGCTGTGTGGTTATCGCCAGTACGCCAAAGCTATCTGCTCAAAATATCGCCTTCAACGAAGTAGCGCGCCAATCTATATTATCCGATCCTGACTTTAAAGATGGACGTTATATCCAAGCGGGCACATACCCTCGCCGCGGTCTCATACTGGCACGCATGGTCGGTCATATCACCTATCTGACTGATGACGCGATGAAAGCCAAATTTGGCCGTGATTTGAAATCTGGCAAATTTATGTATGGCTACGATGTCGAGTTTCAGGTTGAAAGCTATCTGCGTTATCAAGGCGAGCGCTTTAGTGAAAACTTCGATGCCAATACCTATCTGCTTATGACCAAAGCGCTAGACTATTTTGATCCGACGCGTGGCTACCCATCAGCCGTAGTGAAAGACAGTACAGAGTCTGCTGTACCGCTAGAGGATTCAATCGCAGCGGCTGTTGAGACGGATAAGAAAAACACACAAAATGAGTTAGAAGGTACGGTAGCGACGATTGAAGAGATTGAATCTGATCGTCAGCAAGAACTGTCTGCGCTCAAAGCTGCTCTTGCTCATACGCAGTGTCAATATCTAGTCGTGTCATTTACCACTGATTGGCGCTTTGCACCCGAGCGCTCGCAAGAGATCGTGGACGCGCTAATGGCAACAGGCAAACCCGTCAGTTATATCAATATTGATGCCCCGCATGGTCATGATTCTTTCTTATTTGATATCCCACGCTACATGGGTGCGGTCGAAGGGTTTTTGACGGCGCCTTTTATTACCCCTAGTCGCCAAGCCACAGGAGAGCGCTCATGAGAATGGATCACCAATTGGCAGAGCGCTGGATTGCGCCGCAAGCACACGTACTTGATTTGGGCTGTGGCAATGGCGAACTCCTCGCACATTTGCAACAAAAGCTGGGCGTAACAGGCTATGGGCTTGAGATTGATGAAGACAAAATCAATGAGGCCATTGGTAATGGCTTATCGATTATTGAGCAGGATCTAAACGATGGGCTGGCGCGTTTCGCTGATGACAGTTTTGATACGGTGGTCATGGCGCGTGCCCTGCAAGCGGTAAAGTCCCCTGACGTACTATTGCTTGATATGTTGAGAGTTGCTCGTGAAGCGGTCATTACCTTCCCTAATTTTGCCCATTGGCAAAACCGTATCCATCTAGGGCTTAAAGGCATGATGCCTGTTTCAGAAGCGCTGCCTTATGAGTGGTACAACACCCCAAACATTCATCTGTGTACATTCAAGGACTTTGAGCAGCTATGCGCGCAGCATGATATTCATATTATCAATCGTTTTGCTGTTAGTGATTCTGAGAAAGGACATACACCATTGATGAAAGCGCTCATACGCCAAGCGCCTAATTTGTTAGCAGATGTTGCTATCTACCGAGTAACGAAGAAAAAACCGAAGTAATGTCAGTTGTTTGATTTATACTGACGCAAATAACAACGTGCTCATCAGTAGATATTCGTGCCCGTCAAACAGTCAATTGGTTATTGTCTTATAGTAACTCTATGATTTTAATAGGGACAATCAGGTATAGATGACTATGAAATCTTGTAATTAGTATTTGAGTTTCGTAAGTTTGGGTGTTAAGCTAGCAAAATGTTGTCAGCCACCCTACTATTACGACCGTCTGTCTAATTATTGGGGTTCAAGCGACGATACAAAAATGATAAAACCCATTGCTAATGATTAGGTAAGTTCATATCGCAAGATGTCACCTAGTTGTTATCGCCGTCTAAAACACTTTGGCGGTACAATTTTTTTGCTTATTAACTGCCTAATTTTGGAGCTGCTATGAAATTATTAAAAGCTGCGTTGTTTACTGCATTATTCTCTTGTGCTGGTTTAGCCAATGCTGAGTTAATATCAAATGTACCGCTTGATACCTCACGTTTTGAGCTTATGCCTATTAGCGAGTTGTCTAGTCGTGCTTCTCAAGGCAACGATCACGCTCAGTTCTATCTAGCCAAGCGTTTGCAAAAAGGTGAAGGTATTGCCCAAAATACCCAACAAGCAATCCAGTGGTACACCAAAGCGGCTCAACAAGGCGTTGCTCCTGCTCAGCTAAACCTTGCTATTATGTACTTACGCGGTGAAGGCGTACAGCCTAACCTGCAACAAGCACGTCTGTGGTTGGAGAAAGCCGCCATGCGTGGTGATAACCGTGCCAGCTATACACTTGCCCTATTAGATGAAAAGCAAAAGAATCTGGTCGATGCTTATAAGTGGTATGATTTGGCTGCCCGTGATGGCATGCTAGATGAAAAAGTCCGTAATAAAGCACGCGGTAAAATCGGTCAGTTGGCATTAAACTTATCAAGTGATGACATTGCCAGCGCACGTACCAAAGCAGACACTTGGTTCCAGAGTAAATAAACGCTGGTTTTGCGTGACGCATTGAATATAAAGAAGCTCAGTATTTTACTGGGCTTTTTTGTTTTTTATCTTATGAAGAAACCATCAATTGATAGAGAAACTGCCGATCCTTTTTAACGGTTTCGGCTCAAACACGATAAGCTATTCAAAACCTTATTAAAATTTGCTACACTACGCGCGCATTAGTAATCCCACAATTGAGCTAATGTTATATATCTATCTACTTTTTTATTACCATTGCACTAGGTTTGCGACCTAGCCAGCAGGAGAGAGACATGAGCACTAACCAAGATAGTAATACCAAAGAAAACGCGATAACGGATAACCAGTCAGCACCTGTCTACGATAGCATTACCAACAACATCGTCGTTGCTGCATTATATAAGTTCACACGCTTTGCCGATTTTGAGCACTATCGTGAGCCTATCCTAAATACTATGCTAGGTAATGACGTCAAAGGCACATTGTTGCTGGCAAGTGAAGGCATCAACGGAACGATTTCTGGTACGCGCCAAGGTATTGATACTGTACTTGACTATCTACGCAGTATTGAAGCCATTGGTACGTTTACTTTTAAAGAGTCTTATACTGATGCACAGCCGTTTTATCGTACCAAGGTAAAACTAAAAAAAGAAATCGTTACCATGGGCGTAGAAAACATCGACCCATTAGAGTCTGTTGGTCGCTACGTTAAGCCGAGCGAATGGAATGCACTAATCTCAGATCCTGAGGTCACCTTGATCGACACGCGTAACGATTACGAGGTGCAAATCGGCACTTTCCAAAATGCGGTCAATCCAAATACGGAAACCTTCCGTGAGTTTCCAGAGTACGTCTCAAAAGAGCTGGACCCCACCAAGCACAAAAAAGTCGCCATGTTCTGTACGGGCGGTATTCGCTGTGAGAAATCTACTGCCTATTTGCGTGAGCAAGGGTTTGAAGAAGTCTATCATCTAGAAGGCGGCATTCTAAAATACCTAGAAGAAGTTCCTGCCAGCGACTCTATGTGGCAAGGTGATTGCTTCGTCTTTGACAACCGTGTATCGGTCAATCACAATTTAGAAAAAGGCAGCTACGAGCAGTGTTTTGCTTGCCGTATGCCGATCACCGCTGAGGATATGCAAAGTCCTGCCTATATCAAAGGCGAGTCTTGCCCACACTGTATCGACAAGGCAACCGATGAGCAAAAAGCCCGTTTCCGTGAGCGTGAGCACCAAATGCAGTTGGCAAAACAACGCGGCGAAGCTCATATCGGTAGTGACGTAATAGACGTCATCGAAAAGCGTAAAGTCGCTAAGACTGAAGCGCGTCTACAAGCAGAAGCTGCCAATAAAGCAAAAGCCAACTAGTTTAGATTTGGCAAAATAAAAAGAGAGGCTCTATTAAATAGAGCCTCTCTTTTTTTAACTTCAAACGAGGTTAACGCTGTCACTTTTTTCTAATGAATTGACTATATTAGAATAAAATGCGTACGCGGATAGTCTCTTCCACATCTTTTAACTGATCTAGTGCAGCTGTTGAGTCATTGTAATCGACATCCATGACTAGATAACCAACATCACCTTCCGTCATTAGGCTCTGTGCTAGGATGTTAATCCCTGCTTCAGCAAACAAACGGTTAATCTGCGATAGTACACCTGGTACGTTTTTGTGGATATGTAGCAGACGATGCGAGTTTTCTTTGAACGGAATAGACACTTCTGGGAAGTTTACCGCAGTCGCTGTATCACCTTGGTCAGAGTATCTAACGAACTTATCTGCGACTTCAAGGCCGATATTGGCCTGAGCTTCTTGCGTTGACCCACCGATATGCGGCGTCAAAATCACATTATCGAACTTACGCAGTGGTGACTCAAACTCTTCGTCCGCTGATTTTGGCTCTTTTGGGAACACATCGATAGCCGCGCCCAATACTTTACCAGACTCAAGCACAGCCGCCAGATCGTCAATCTCGACACAGGTACCACGTGCCGCATTGATAAAGTAACTGCCGTCTTTCATTTGAGCGAACTGCTCCGCTTTCATCATATAGCGAGTGCTTGGCACATCAGGTACATGCAAGGTCACGATATCAGCCGTTGATAGTAGCTCTTCTAGGCTACCTACTTGTACCGCATTACCTAACGGCAATTTGGTCACGACATCATGATAGATGACTTTCATGCCGAAGCTCTCTGCCAGTACAGACAACTGCGAGCCGATAGAGCCGTAACCGACGATACCGATAGTCTTACCGCGCACTTCGTGTGAGTTGGTCGCAGACTTACCCCAGCCGCCGCGATGTACAGTGGCATTCTTTTCAGGGATACCGCGGTACAGCATGATGGCTTCAGCCAGTACCAGCTCGGCCACCGAACGGGTGTTCGAGAATGGCGCGTTAAAGACAGGAATACCTAAGTCACGAGCTGCCTCTAGGTCTACTTGGTTGGTACCAATACAAAAGCACCCAATGCCGATAAGCTTGTGCGCATGCTCAAGTACTTCGCGCGTCAGCTGAGTACGCGAACGAATACCGATAAAATGAGCGTCTTTGATTTTCTCAATCAGCTCATCTTTGTCTAGTGCGTGACTGATATTCTCGATGTTGTGATAACCAGCGCCTTCTAGTACTTTTAGGGCATTGTCATGTAGACCTTCAAGCAATAAAAACCGGATTTTGTCTTTTTGTAGTGATAACGCCATATGAGAACTGTCCTATAATTGTTTTATAAGATTATCTGTTGGATAATCTATGATGGATGAAACGAAAACAGTCCCGATATCTTACACAAAATTTGAGGTCGATGTTAGCAGATTAGATGAATTATTGGTTATCAAGCCTGAAAAATTTTTATGCTATAGTGAATCATTCTACTTAAAACCTATCGAACTGCTTTTTTATCATTGATCGCTTCTTATTTGTAAAAACCACCACCCACTTATTGTTATCACGAGCAGACTCATCACTGAATTTATAGTTGTTTCGCTATATAATAAGCAGTACCAACATTCCTAGCATCGTGCTTACGCTAATATTGAGAGTTGACCATGACGACCATTACCGATCAGCCCATATCCGATACCAACACCACTGCTGTGCAAACGATCTTGAGCACACTGACTGACACTCATCAATTTGACCCCAGCCAAATCAAAACCGATGCGGAGAGCTTAGAGCATTGGGGCAAAGACTGGACCAAGCACTTCGCCCCTGCTGCCGCTGCCATCGTCTTTCCAAAGAGCACTGAGCAAGTACAAGCCATTGTGCTACTGGCTAATGAGCACAACGTCGTGCTGACCCCAAGTGGCGGTCGTACTGGACTGTCTGCTGGTGCAGTAGCAGCCAACGGTGAGATTGTCGTTAGTATGGATAAAATGAACCAGATTGGGCAGTTCTATCCTGCTGATCGTATGGTCGAGATTGAAGCAGGTGTCATCACAGAGCAACTGCAACAGTTCGCTGAATCAAAAGAGCTATATTACCCTGTCGATTTTGCTTCGGCAGGCTCTAGTCAGATGGGCGGTAATATCGGCACCAACGCAGGCGGCATCAAAGTCATTCGCTATGGCATGACTCGTCAATGGATCATGGGTCTGACCGTCGTCACGGGTAAAGGTGATATCTTGCACCTCAATCGCGGCATGGTAAAAAACGCTACGGGTTATGATTTGCGTCAATTGTTCATCGGTAGTGAAGGCACGCTTGGGCTCGTCACCCATGCACAGATCAAGCTTGAGCGTCAGCCACAAGACTTAAACGTTATGGTGCTTGGTATGGACAGCTTTAATGATGTCATGAATGTACTCTCTGCCTTTCAAGCACAGATTGATCTGACTGCGTTTGAGTTCTTTGATGACGTGGCAATTGATAAGCTGATGGCACATGGTCAAGTACAAGAGCCGTTTGAATCACGTACCAAGTTTTATACCCTACTAGAGTTCGAAGCGCCTTATGAGCCTATCATGGATAAGGCCATGGCTATATTTGAGCACTGTATGGAGCAAGGCTGGGTCGTCGATGGTGTGATGAGCCAAAGTTTGACGCAAGCGGCAGAGCTGTGGAAACTGCGTGAATATATCTCTGAGACCATCTCAGTGTTTACGCCTTATAAGAATGATGTCTCTGTACTGATTAGTCATGTGCCTCATTTTATCGAAGAGATCGATAGCATTGTGAGCACTAACTATCCAGATTTTGAAGTCTGCTGGTTCGGTCATATCGGCGATGGTAACTTGCATCTTAATATCTTGAAACCTGAGAACATGAGCAAGGATGATTTCTTTGCAGAATGTCAGGTGGTGAATAAACACGTGTTTGAAACCGTACAAAAATACGGCGGTTCAGTATCTGCTGAGCATGGCGTAGGTATGACAAAAAAGCCTTATCTACAATATAGTCGCAGCGAAACTGAGATCAATTACTTGCGAGACATCAAAAGAGTCTTTGATCCAAATAACATTATGAACCGTGGTAAGATTTTTGATATGTAAGCATTAGAGTTCACAAATATACTCCAATGCTTTGTCACAAAAAAGACGCTAAACCATCAGGCTTAGCGTCTTTTTTATGGCTAATATCTATCGTTTATAAATATAACAGTATCAGCGCGACGACCAGCAACACACTTAAAAACCCTTGAATGATCAAAAATGCCTGATGCGGTGCTGCAATATGGCGAAACATGTTACCCAATGCATTGTAAGTGATGCCTGCCGCTTTGATATGCGGTGGACTATCAAAGGTTTTGATCGTTTGCAAAAACCGCTCTGTACGATCAGATGACCAACCGTGCGGTGCAAATGGCAAAAACGGCGACAGCTGTGCTGCTTGTTCTTTGGTAGCAGGCGACCATAGCCAGCGCTCCAAAAACAGTAAACGCATACGCCAATCAGTAAAGCCACGATGATTGATCACTTCCAGTAACAATACTTCGATGTTTTTGTGACGACTGTCCGCAAATATACGCTCTTTAAGCGCAAATACGTGTCTTTTCTCGCCTTCGATACACTGTAAAAAATGACCATTGCCATAACATAAAGTACCGGTAATACCGTGCTGCTCGTTGTAATTACGAGCATGTCCTTCTACTTCATCAAAAATAGAAGTATTCAGGCGTGAGCTGATGGTCAATGTACTCACATAAACCAGCTGGACCAGTGCTGATTCTTCTATATCTTCCCATCTCTTGATTCTATTGCTACGATTTGAGGGCATAATAAAACAATCCTAAAAGCCGATAAATACGGCTAAATGAAACAAGCAAAACGATACTATGCCTGAAGTAAATAAAGATACTGACTCACACAAACGTAGCAAATAATTACTACGTAGGACTATTATTACCTCTGCAGCTTGCTATCATAGCAAGCAAAATGAAGGGTACTGATAGATATTACTTAGATTATGTATTTATATAATAAATAGCAAAACAATAACCGTTATGAAAGCATTGTATGATTATGTTTTTTCGCTATTGATGATGCGATAAAGATCATACAGTACAGCAGGCAATAGTTACTGCCGTTTGCTTTCTATAGTAGTCAAAATAAACCTCAAACATACTGAGCAATACGGCATAAGATGTGACTATAACCTATTGTAAATACGGCAATAAATCATTGTAACGGCTCTGTCTGGTTATTGACATATTTTTATTGGTTTTTTTATAAAAAATTGACAGAATACAGTTTTTAATATCTTTATCTTAGACATACTCAAATTTAGTAGAGACTTAACACAGGAATATTATGAGCAAAATTGAAAAGCTAGACGACTTTCATCTTACGATCGCTGAAATTAAGAAAAAAGACTACCCACAACTAAAAGCATTAATGGATCGGGTCTATGTAAACTTAGGTGGTGCATGGTCAAAGACAACCATTCATACTTTAATTGATGCTTTTCCTGAAGGTCAGATTGCTTTGTTTGACCATGACCAACTGATCGGTATCGTGCTCTCGATGCGTGTCGATTATGCAAAGTTCTCTAACCCGCACACCTATGATGATTTGATTGGGCAAAAAGAAATCATCAGAGACAACCCTGAAGGTGATGCGATTTACGGTTTGGACGCGCTGATTGATCCTGATTATCGTGGCTATCGCCTAGGTCGCCGTCTTTATGATGCTCGTAAAGAGCTGTGTCGTCAGTTGAATTTCCGCTCTATCCTTGCCGGCGGCCGTATTCCTAATTACCACAATCATAAAGACCTGACCCCAGGCGAGTACATCGATGCGGTCGAAAGCCGTGAAATTCACGATTCAGCGCTGTCTTTTCAGTTATCAAATGGCTTTATTGTCAAACGTATCTTGACCGCTTATTTACCAGACGATAAGCAATCAAAAGGTTTTGCTACCTTGCTTGAGTGGGCCAACATCTATTATGAGCCTAAAGACTACAAACCCAACACACGCAAATCTGAAGTGCGCATCGGTGGTATTCAGTGGCAAATGCGTGAAGTTGAATCTCCTGAAGAGCTACTACAACAGGTTGAATTCTTTGTCGATATCATGGCTGATTACAACTCAGACTTCGCGTGCTTGCCTGAGTTCTTTAATGCACCATTGATGGGGCTATGTGAAGAAACAGATCAAAATATTGCCATTCGCTTTTTGGCAGGTTATACCGAGTGGTTCAAAAATGAGATTTCGCACTTAGCGGTCAGTTATAACGTTAATGTGATTACAGGCTCTATGCCGTATTTGGATGAAGACGATACGCTATACAACGTCAGCTACTTGTGTCGCCGCGATGGTACGGTTGAAGAACAACGCAAAATCCACATTACCCCGCATGAACGCAGTGCTTGGGTTATCGAAGGTGGTGATGAAGTCAAAGTGTTTGACACAGATGCTGGGCGCATCGGTATCTTGGTTTGCTACGATGTTGAGTTCCCTGAGCTTGCCCGTCTGATGGCACTTGACGATATGGATATTTTATTCGTACCTTTCTGGACAGACACCAAAAACGGCTATCTGCGTGTACGTCATTGTGCCCAAGCGCGTGCGATCGAGAACGAATGCTATGTCATGATTTGCGGCTCGGTAGGCAACTTGCCACAAGTAGAGAGCTTGGATATTCAGTACGCTCAGTCGTCAATTTTTTCACCGTCAGATTTTGCGTTCCCGCATGATGCGATTATGGCAGAAACCACTGCCAACACGGAGATGGTATTCTTCTCTGATGTAAACTTAGACAAACTTACTCATGTCCGCCATGAAGGTTCAGTACATAACTTGATTGATCGCCGTGATGACTTGTTTAGCTTGAAATGGAAGCGAAAATCCAAAGTTCCAGCGAGCAAATTAACTGATGAGCAGCGCCGTGAAAACTCAGGTAGCGTACTCATCGGTGATCCGCTACAAAACCGCGCGCAAAAGCCATAATAGGTTGACGTAGCGCACTTATAGTAGACTTTATAAATAATACGGCTGATTTTCAGCCGTTTATTTTTATCTACTATCTACTCACTCATTTATTAAATAGACTCATCTAAACCAAAAAGCTGACGTAATGACAATTGATACTATGCATCAAGAAGTTAAGCATCAAGAAGTAAACCCTGCCAAGACAACAAAGCAAAAGATATTATCTATCCTAAAAACGGTCGTGATATATGGCTTGATGTTCGCAGTCATCTATACAGCGGTCAACTGGTGGCGACAACCGGTCATGCCAGCCAGTCCGCAATTGCAACTGACTGGTTATCAGGGAGAGACTATTGATCTGGCTAAGTTGAGTTATGAACAGCCGACGCTAGTATACTTCTGGGGTACATGGTGTTCAGTCTGTAGCTTTACTTCACCTACCATCAATAAGCTAGCGGCAGATAACTATCCTGTTGTTACCATCGCTGTCCAGTCAGGCTCTGATCTGGACTTACATAGCTACCTTGATGAAAACGATTTTAGTTTTAGGACGATAAATGATCAAGAGGGCGATATCTTTGACGATTGGCAAGGGCAAGTTACCCCATCATATGTGGTGTTAGAGAATGGCAAAATGACGCAAGGACTGACTGGCATACAGCCATTATGGTCGTTGAAGCTACGCTTATGGCTCGCCTCTGTTTTTTAGCGACTGAACCTGACTTTTTTAAAAATCATTTCAAAAAGAGGTCATCGTTATACTCTCATCAACGACATATAACGTAGATAAACGATTGATATTGGTCAAAATAAGGATGAGATTGCTCAGCTCTTTTTACCCTACCCTTTTTGTCATATAATAGCTGCCGATCTAAATATTTTTTCCTATTATTTATACAAGCATATTTTATGTTGCAATCGTCTCATTACCATTTATTATTGACATAACTATTTATGGGCTAATAAGCGATAATGGCTATTTACTGATATGACGGTTGATAAACCGACTATCATGAGCAATATACCTACTATTCGTAATTAAGCATTATCAATACCGCGTGGCCCTCAGTACTATATTGAACCACACTGAATTGAACCACACTGGAAATCGAGCCTTATAGCCGGTTTTGAACCGACACACAAACCTACCTTTTAAAAAGATATCTTCTATGACTGATAAAAGCACTGATACCCCAAGCCAAGATTACAAAGATACGCTAAACCTTGCGGACACGCCATTTGCGATGCGTGCGAACCTTGCCAAACGCGAGCCAGATTGGTTGGCTGCTTGGGAAGCAGATGACGTGTACGGTAAAATTCGTCAGGCACGTAAGGGTGCGACCAAGTATATTTTGCACGATGGCCCTCCGTATGCCAACGGTCAGATTCACTTGGGTCATGCAGTTAATAAAGTACTCAAAGACATTATCGTAAAATCAAAAACGCTATCAGGATTTGACGCGCCTTATGTCCCTGGTTGGGACTGTCATGGTCTGCCGATCGAACAAAAGGTCGAAGCCAAAGTTGGTAAAGTGGGTAAAAAAGTCTCAGCAACTGAGTTTCGCGGTCTATGCCGCGAGTATGCGAGCACTCAGATTGAATTGCAAAAAGCAGACTTCAAGCGTTTAGGGGTATTTGGTGATTGGGACAACCCTTATTTGACCATGAACTTCGCGCAGGAAGCCAATATCGTACGCGCGCTTGCCAAAATCTATGACAATGGTCATGTGACGCGCGGTATGAAGCCAGTCAACTGGTGCTTGGACTGTAGCTCAGCTCTTGCAGAAGCTGAAGTAGAATATCAAGACAAGGTCTCTGACGCGATCTATGTCAGTTTTGATGTACTTGATACGGACAAAATAGCCGCATTGGCAGATATCGCAAATAACATCGCTGCGGTTATTTGGACGACCACGCCGTGGACACTGCCTGCTAACCAAGCAATCTCAGTCCATCCTGAGCATAACTATAGTGTCGTTGCGACTTCAAGGGGCAATTTGCTACTCGCTGCTGATCTGGTTGAAACTGCATTGAGTGAGCTTAAACTAGACAATAACGGTATCTTAGCAACTGTATCAGGTAGTGAGCTTGAAGGCCTACGTGCTCAGCATCCACTGATTGAAGACCGTCAAGTGCCACTCATCTTGGGCGATCATGTCACTACCGATAGTGGTACTGGTCTGGTACATACCGCACCTGGTCACGGTTTAGACGATTATATCGTGGGTCTAAAATATAACTTACCTGTTGAAAACCCAGTAGGCGGTACGGGCGTTTATTTAGATAGCGCGGCGGTATTTGCAGGTGAGCACATCTATAAAGCCAATCCAAAAATCATCGCTGCCCTACATGACAATGGTCACTTAGTCAGCCATACCAAAATCGAGCACAGCTATCCGCATTGCTGGCGTCATAAGTCGCCAATTATTTTCCGTGCGACCCCGCAGTGGTTTATCAATATGGAAACCCAGGGTCTGCGTGCTCGCGCGCTTGCTGACATCCCGTCGGTGAACTGGACACCAGCATGGGGACAGAACCGCATCGAGGCGATGATGAATGGTCGTCCTGACTGGTGTATCTCACGTCAGCGTACGTGGGGCGTGCCAATTACGTTCTTTACCCACAAAGAAACAGGCGAGTTGCACCCAAACACGCTTGAGCTGATGGAAAATGCCGCACAAAAAATCGCTGAGGGCGGTGTTGAGGCTTGGTTTGATGCCAGCTGTGAGGACTTCTTAGGCAATGAAGCGGCTGACTATGACAAAGCAACGGACACGTTGGACGTGTGGTTCGATTCGGGCACGACGCATTTTGCGGTACTTGACCAGCGCGATGAGCTGACTAATCCAGCTGATATGTATCTAGAAGGCTCTGACCAACATCGCGGTTGGTTCCAGACCTCTCTACTGACCTCAGAAGCCATATATGAGCGTCCACCGTTCAAGCAGGTATTGACCCATGGCTTTGTGGTTGATGAAAACGGTCGTAAGATGAGTAAGTCATTGGGCAACATCATCACCCCGCAAGAAGAGATCAATAAAACGGGCGCTGACATGCTGCGTCTGTGGATTGCGTCTAGCGATTATCGTTATGAGATGAGCGCTGGTAAAGCATCATTTAAAGGGGCAATAGATCAATATCGCCGTATCCGTAATACTCTGCGTTTCTTACTTGCCAATACCGATGACTTCGATCCAGCTACTGACAGCATTGACATCAATGAGTTGGTTAGCCTTGATAAATTCATCATTGAGCGTGCGCAAACTGTACAAGCGCAAATTATGAGTGCTTATGATGCGATGGACTTTCACCAGGTCACGCAGCACGTAACGGCGTTCTGCTCGCAAGACTTGGGTAGTTTCTATCTAGATATTATCAAGGATCGTCAGTACACCACGCAGGCAAATGGACAGCCGCGTCGCTCTGCACAGACGGCCATCTACCATATCACTCATGCACTGATTCGCTGGATCACACCAATTTTGTCATTCACGGCGCAAGAAGCATGGGAAGTGCTGAACCAACGTGAAGCAGACAAAGGCGGCTATGTATTCACTCAAGAGTGGTACGAGTTCCCAGCGTTTGAGCTGAGTGACATCAGCAACGATGACTGGCAGCGCATTATGTTTGCCAAAGACATGGTAAACAAACATATTGAGACCGCACGTGGCGAAAAAATCATCAATGCTAACTTGTCTGCTGATGTAAGCCTATATGCTGACGGTGCTATGCATGAGAGCTTAGCCAAGCTGGGTGAAGAACTGCGCTTTGTATTGATTACCAGTAAAGCAGCGCTAAAACCGATGAGCGAAGCACCTGCTGATAGCGTCAAGCAGACAGACGATACGGACGCAGAGAGTACAGAAGAGGTTGTGGACTTAGTCGTACAAGTAAGTGCAGCTAGCGGTACTAAGTGCGTACGCTGCTGGCACATTCGTGATGACATCGGCACAGATAGCGCGCACCCTGAACTATGCGCGCGCTGCGTGACCAATGTCAGTGGTGACGGCGAGGTGCGTTACTATGCCTAACCCAACGGATTCACCTGAAAGCCCGCATGACTCGCAGGTTGAGGTTGACCATTCGCCTAAACCTGCTCATGCGACCACAGGTAGCTCGACCACGCCTAGAAGTCGTCTGACTAAAGTGCCAAAGATGGTAGCTAACGGCAGTCGCGCTTTTATGTGGTATGCGCTGGCGATAATTATCGTCATTATCGATCAATGGACCAAATGGCTGGCAGAAACCAAACTGACCTTTCACGATCCAGTGCCAGTGATTGAGCCATTTCTCAATTGGACACTCGCTTATAATTACGGTGCGGCGTTTAGCTTTTTAGCGGATGCGGGCGGTTGGCAGAAGTGGTTTTTTTCGGGACTGGCATTACTCATGTCACTGGTCTTGATTGTTTATCTGATTAAAGCACCGCGCAAGGCTACCTTGCTATCATTTGGTCTGGCTTTAGTATTGGGCGGCGCAGTTGGTAACCTCATCGATCGTCTATTGCATGGTCATGTGATTGATTTTATCCATGTGCACTATGCTGATGTTTGGCATTATCCAATTTTTAATATCGCGGATATTGGTATCTCTATCGGTGTATTATTGATTATCATTGATATGCTGTTTTTGGAAAAAAAGCGTGAAATGCCACGGTCATAAATGTATGTAGCTAGAGATATTAATTCAACTTATAAATAAAAAAGGTGGGTTACGCAGTCGTAATCCACCTTTTTTTTCGACCTATTTATTACTTTCATCGCAAAGGTATTGATGCTACTGACCAAAGCCCTACTGATAACGTTTTAGAAAAACTCTGTCAAAGCCTCTAACCCGCCACCTGCCAGTAAAAACAACAACCCTGCCATATTGATGACAACGGTCAAATAATAGGTCACACGAAATTCAGGCTTTTGTGATTTGTGACGCAGATACGTCTGAGCCAATAGCGCGCCTACCCAACCGCCGAGCGCGCTCAGCACGTGCAAGGTTGACTCGGGCGTACGCCAGTCGCCACTTTGCGCGGCCGCCTTATCTTTGGCATACATGCCATAAGTAATAACCCCTAGCACTACGTACCAGCCGACCACCAGCCAGCTCAGTTTATCTGTCGCTGCTAATAATGCTAAGACACCATAAAAGGCAATGCCAAGGAACGAGCGTTTCTTCTGTCCTGCTTCAAACTCTGCTTGATGGTTACGCTTCTGATTGCGCTGACGGATCTGCTGGTTCTTTTGTGCCATTTTTTGCTGCACAAAGCCAAGCTCCTGTACTTCCTTGGCTTGCCTGCGCCCTTGCTCATCTTGTCCAATACTAAAGACCACTGCCTCGCCAACATTGGGACGGCGCTGCGCTCTAAATTCACTCACATGAAAGAAGATTGAATCCCCTGCCTCGGTTTCGATAAAGCCAAACCCTTTATCATCCTGCCATTTTTTGACAGTGCCTTGTTGTTTATTCACCACCGACACCTCATATCTTTTAGAATTGCCAATTATAGTACACCATATGCGTTACATTATTGACGCTTACATCTGGCCTTAGATGGCTTATTATTTCTTACACTATAATACTGTAATTACTGCAACTAAAGAGACTGCAATCCAACGCAGCATTTTCTATTCATTTATTCTAGCAACCGATGGCTTTTTATTATGACTCAATCTCAATTTATTAATCCAAACGAAGACACTCGTATCGCTTACGGTAGCCTTGTAAAGCTGCACTTTGAAGTGTCATTAGAAAACGGCACTATCATCGACTCAACCTTTAATCGAGATGCGCCTGTGTCATTGACTATCGGTGATGAGAGCTTGTTGCCTGGTTTTGAGCAAGTGCTGATGAACCTACGTGCCGGTGACACGCGTACCGCTCACCTTGAGCCAGAACAAGCGTTTGGCGAATGGAATCCTGAAAACATCCAACACTTTAGCCGTACTCAGTTTGCCCTCGTCGCTGACAACCCAGAGATTGGTATGATGGTTGAGTTCGAAGACAAAGGCAAAAACACCCTACCCGGTACGATCAGCGCCATCGATGAGGACCAAGTCGAAGTAGACTTCAACCATCCACTAGCAGGGCAAGATGTTCTGTTTAAAGTAAAAGTCTTTAAGGTCACACCGCCTGGTGTTACTGGTATCAAATTGATGTAAACATCAATAAGTACAACCCCTCTAAAAATAAATATCGATAAAAAACAGTCAAAAAGGAGACTTGCATGCAGTATCAAATATTACCGCAACTCGATGAAAAAGTATCTAAGATCTGTCTAGGTACGATGACTTGGGGACAGCAAAACAATGAAGCTGAGGCTCATGAGCAAATGGACATGGCACTCTCTGAAGGTGTGAACTTTTGGGATACTGCCGAGATGTATCCGTCACCACCAGACAAAGACAAACAGGGTGATACCGAGCGATTCATGGGTACTTGGTTTGACAAGACCAAACAGCGTGACAAAGTTGTTCTTGCTAGCAAAATATCACCCATGGATTTTTTGCGCGATGGTCAAACGCGCTTTAACGCGCAGCATATCAGTAGCGCTATTGACGGCAACCTTGAGCGTCTACAAACCGATTATATCGATATCTATCAGCTGCATTGGCCTGAGCGTAAAACAAACTTTTTCGGTCAGCGCGGCTATACAGAAGACATGGCAGCGCAGTCATTAGATGACTTAACGCCCTTTCTAGAGACCATTCAGGCGCTGAACGACGAGATCAAAAAAGGTCGCATTCGTGCTTACGGTTTATCAAACGATACCGCCTGGGGTCTCATGCGCTACTTATGGGAAGCGGATAAAAACGGCTTGATTGCACCCATTACCGTGCAAAACCCATATAGTTTGTTGAACCGGTTGTATGAAGTTAATATGGCTGAGATTGCCCATCGTGAGAATGTTGGTCTACTTGCGTATTCACCGCTTGGTTTTGGTGTGTTGTCTGGTAAATACCTCGATGGCAAACGTCCAGCTGGTGCGCGCCTGACGATGTATGAGCGTTTTGGGCGTTATGTGAATGAGCAAGCCAAATCAGCCACTGAGCAATATGCCAAGATAGCCGCTGAGGCAGGTCTAGATATGGCACAGATGTCATTAGCCTTTGTGAACTCTCGCCACTTCGTCACCAGTAACATCATTGGCGCCACGACGACCGAACAGCTTAAATCAAACATCGATAGTGTCAATGTAGAGCTGACAGCAGATGTGTTAGAGGCTATTGAAGCGGTACATGCGCAGCAGCCTAATCCATCACCATAGCTCGTTGGAGGACATAAGTGCTGATAGCGTTTACTGCGTGATATTGTATTCAGCCTATCAGCACTAACACAAAAAAAGGCGCAAATCGGAGTCATATAACTCACAGTTTGCGCCTTTTTGTTGGCTAGACTGCTTATTGCCTGGACTGCGTTAAAAGCACTACAAGCACTCGGTACTACAAGTCTATCAGTCCTGTGCTAAGCACTCTTGAATGCAGCTCTGCTAAGCCTTCTTGCATACGTGCCTGCAATACATTAGTCAGCTCACTTTTAGTACAGCCTTTTGGATCGATCGGTGCTAATGGTAAGACATAAGCGGTGACATCTTTGCTATCGAGCACTTTTTTCATGCTCTCTTTCATGGTCAGTTTGCCATAGTATGGTAGCGCATCACTTAAGGTGCCCTCTTTATCAACATAAGCAATGATGATTGGTCTGATAGGTACGTCAGCGTCTATGGCTGATTGTAGCAGTGTCCCATGAATGCGCTTGATTTTTTTGCCACTGGTTGTGGTAGCTTCAGGGAAGAACACCACCGAAAAACCTTTGGCTAAGAAATCAGCTATTTGTGAGGATACTGAACCTGCGTCACCGGAACCACGCTCAATGAAAAGCGTCCCTGCGGCGTGAGCGAGCTTGCCAAATACAGGCCACTCACCAATCTCAGCTTTGGATAAAAAGAATGCTGGACTTACCGTGCCAACAACAGGGATATCCATCCATGAGACATGGTTCGATACCCATAACCCGTGAAGCTGCTCTACAGGCTCAACTTCAACTACTTTTACCCCAAACGAGCCTACCATCTTGCGACAAAACGTCTGAATATAGCGTGGTAGTTTTTCGCGTGGTGGCTGCTTAAATGCACCGATACGCTGTGCCGCACGTAAACCGCCGACCATGGTCGTGGTCATACCAGCGATTTGCTTGCCGCGGCCCAACTGTCGTCTGAGTGAAAAGCTTGATTTAGCTTGGCTCATCTGCGCCCTCATGATTAAATAACGGGTGTTTAATGGTCAAAAAACGAGCCCAGTATAGCAAAGTTCGCACGCTCAGTGATAGCTTGTTCACTCAGTATGTGTTTACTTTTATACAAATGGGCAATAAAGCAGATTTATAACAATTTATCCACAGCAAACGCTGTAACATAAAACTATCGCTAATTGTGCTAATGCCCTTTAATATCAAGTGATACGACCACATATAAAGAACCATATAAACGCTACGATAAGGCTTACGAAGCTGATGATAGCGAGACATTTACTTTATTAAATAGGTGATACTCTTTGGATTATTTTGAAAGACATGAAGGTGGCGAGCGCGCCATTTTAGTACATTTAGACATCCGCCAAATTCAAGATCCTGACGATCTGGGCGAATTTGAGCTATTGGCTGATTCGGCAGGTGCCGATCGTTTGGCACTGGTTACGGGCTCACGCTCACGTCCTGATGCCAAGTACTTCGTCGGTAGCGGCAAAGCAGAAGAAATTGCAGAAATGGTACGCGAACACGATGCCGATATTGTACTGTTTAACCACAGCTTGTCGCCTTCACAGGAGCGTAATATCGAAGCGCTAGTGAAGTGTCGCGTGTTGGATCGTACGGGTTTGATTTTGGATATTTTTGCACAGCGTGCCCGTACCTACGAAGGCAAGCTGCAAGTAGAGTTAGCGCAGCTCAACCACCTATCAACCCGTCTGGTACGTGGTTGGACACATTTGGAGCGTCAAAAAGGTGGTATTGGTCTGCGTGGACCTGGTGAGACCCAGCTTGAGACCGATCGCCGTCTACTACAGACTCGCGTCAATCAGCTCAAGAGCAAACTAGAAAAAGTTCGTCAAACTCGCGCGCAGGGCCGTGCCCGTCGACAAAAATCTGATGTACCGACTATCTCACTTGTCGGCTATACCAATGCGGGTAAATCGACGTTGTTCAATCGCTTGGTCGACGAAAATATCTACGCTGCTGATAAGCTGTTTGCCACACTGGATCCAACACTGCGCCGTTTGGACTGGCAAGGTGTTGGGCGCGTGGTGCTGGTCGATACCGTTGGTTTCGTCCGTCATCTACCGCATGAGCTGGTTGAGTCTTTCCATGCAACGTTAGAGGAGACGCTAGAGGCGGACTTATTGCTGCACGTCATTGACTCCTCAAGTGAAGACATGCATGAGCAAATTCAAGCAGTCAAGGAAGTATTGGCAGAGATCGACAACGATGTGCCTGTGCTCAATGTCTATAACAAGATCGATCTGACTGATGAGCCTGCACATATCGGCTATGCGAGTGAAGGACAGCCAAACCGCGTCTATGTCTCTTCTAGAGAGAACCTCGGTATGGAAGGACTAACACTTGCGGTACAGCAATTGCTTACTGGCAAACTGACTACGTTTGATTTGACCTTGCCCTACGATGCTGGACAGTTCAAAAATACCTTGTATGAGCTGGGTGTTATCTTAGAAGAAAGCTATGACGACACGGGGCGTGAGTGTCTTACTATTCGCTTACCAAGTGATCGTTTGCGACAGCTACTTGGTCAAGCCAACCTAAAACCAATAGATGTGTTACCACTTGCCCAAGCCACACTATTGATGCCGGTACTCGAGGAATTCGAGAAGGTAGACAATATTGAAGAGCCGACGATGACAGAAGCCGAAGAAAAGGCGTTTGACGAGTTTGATGCGCTGAGCTCTGAAGCGATAGATTCAGAAAAATAACCCCTTATCCCGATAAGGCTATTGATTATTGGGTGATGCCAGATAGTACTTAGTATATAGTTAAATCATAAATGGACGGTATCAATTGATATCGTCCATTTTTTTGGATATACAGTGCTATTGCTTGTACGCTTTATTAGTTGGCTCACTCTCTATATAATCGCCTGTTATACATTCAACAAATATTGATAGATAGCATCAACTAGCCAAGAGCCATAATCTCAAAATTAACGGTGTTCACAACATCACCCTCTCTATAGTATTCTTGATGCTATTACTCACTCGCTTTTGCATATAGTCTATCTATAGCTGACTTGGCCACACTACTTATGAAGCCTACTCAATCCTCACATATACCGCTGTGGCTTGCGTTAATTCTAACGCTAACCATGGTTATCACTGTTCGTGAAACTGCTGTCATTCTCTGTCAAATGGCTGGTATCGAAAAAGCCGCCAACATCGTGGGATTGGTCGCGATGTTTGTTATCTTGATGGTATGGCGCCTGAGCAAGGGATTACCCAACTGGATGACTAGAGCAAGTAACACCTTGCTAGTCGATAGTGGTTTCGCTTTTTTGCCCGTTTCGGCGGGTGCAGGCTTGTTGTTATTTGCGTTAGGAGATGAGCTATGGGGAGTGATGATAACGATGCTGATCAGTACACTCATACCACTGTGGGGACTTGCGATACTAGCCAACCGTTGGTTAAATCAAGATGCCAATGCTGATAGTGTGACCACTAATGAGCAAAAGGGACAGCAGTGAGCTGCGGAGAGATATTATGACTTTTGATAGCGTATTGATGGCGACCCTAGCGGCTGTACTCTTAACTTTAGTAGCACACGTGACTGCTCGTGTCTTGGCACGTAAATTGATTTGGTTACCGATGGTCATTACCGCACTCGTTCTCGTACTGGTCTTCTTGTTTGTATTGCAATGGGACTACAACAACTACTATAGCGCAGCCAAGCCCGTATTCGATCATCTCTTGGGATATGTCACTGTACTATTGGCCGTGCCACTAGCAGCAATGAACTTTAAAGGCTTACCAGTCAAAAAACTGACTATAATCGTTGCAATTGCTAGCGTCGTTGGCGCCCTACTGCCCATGTCGCTGGCTTATCTGTTTTCGCTCAGCCATGACACCATACTGGCATTCGCTACCCGCTCTGTGACCACACCTATTGGACTCAGTGTCGCAGATTTAATTAAAGCGCCATTAGCGATGGCTAACCTTATCATTATCGTCTCAGGTCTCATCGGCGGCACGGTCGCGCGCTTTTTATTTCGCGGCGTTAATGATGATCGTGCCAAAGGGCTGGCGCTCGGACTGGCCGCTCATGCATTTGGTACCGTAGAGGCATGGCAAATCAGTCATACGGCTGGACGTTATGCTGCCTTTGGACTGGCTGTCAATGGTCTGGTTACTGCTGTCTGGGTACCTGTATTTATCAGTGCCCTTATTGCTTAACACTTAGACCTTTCTAACTGCTGGCTTTAGTAACAGGCTATAATAACTGGTCGATAGCTATGTTGTCGTTTTTTACCGTTGCTGAACACGATTTTGATCTTGGTATGTGTGGCAACCTCTGTTCTAAGCACTGTTTTTAATTTTTGACACTACCTGAACTAAATACTATTTCTGAGCGTTATTTTTAAACATTGTCATCATGATTAAACTTTAGAGCGTTAAGATGCTGCATTCACTTTGAAATAGACTGCAAGCAATTAGAGGTCGCATGATATGAGGGTTTCGCTCGAAAGTCTCTGAACCTATAGCATGGTACGCACCTTACATTGCACGATGGTAAAAACTTGATTTTACAACTTATTTTGCCAATCTAATACGGCAAAAAGTTATTATATGTTATAGTAAGCAACTATTATTTTTTGTATCTATTGCAAGTGGTTCTTATTAGACGTGGCATCCGCAGAGTAGCTGTGTTCATGATGAGCTACAAAATCCGGCATTACTGATAACCGCTTAAACGCACAAAACAACGCGTCTATAGTCAAAACAATTTGCCATTATTCGATGAAAAGTGATAACACTATGATAAATACTGCTACTTTGATTACTCGCTGTTTGTCTCCTATTTTATTAAGTGCAATTGCTCTGTCTAGTTTTTCTGTTGCTGCCAATGCTGGCAATATGTATATCTATAAAGACAAAGGTGGGCAAGTATTACTGACCAACGTAAACCCTAGTGGAAATTTTGATAAATTTACGAAAAAAGTAAAAGTCACTTATTATAAAGATTCTAAAACGTATGATAGTGGCAGTAGCAGCAACAGTTATGGCAGCAGCGCTGCTAGCAATAGCGGCAGCCGCAATGCTTATGACAGCTACATTCGCGCCTCTGCTGAACGTCATGGCGTAGATCCAGGCTTGATGAAAGCGATGATGCATACCGAATCTGCTTTTAATCCTAATGCCCGCTCGCCAGTAGGTGCTCAAGGCCTCATGCAGTTGATGCCTGCCACAGCCCGTCGATTCAAAGTAAGTAATCCTTGGAACCCTGCCGATAATATCGAAGGCTCTGCCAAATATATCGCTTGGCTCATGCGCCGCTTCAACAACAACGTCGAGTATGCCATAGCAGGTTACAACGCTGGCGAAGGCAATGTTGATAAATACGGCGGTATTCCTCCATTTAAAGAAACGCGTAACTATGTTCAAAAGGTCATGAGCCGCTATCATAGCCTGTATAAAAATGATGCAGGTCTATCTGGTGCAAGCATCAACGCTAGCAATCAGACAGGCAGTACCATTGCAGGTAACGGTCTACAAAACGTCAGTTATGGTACCAGTAGTAATGTGAATAGTGCTAGCTACGCTAACTCAGCTTATGATGCTTTGCGCTAAATTTAAGTTTACATGCTATTAGGTCTAAAGACTCTCTAACTAAGAACTCACTAACTAGACACCAACTAAATATTAAGACACAAAAAAGCCCGTTAAAAGACTAACGGGCTTTTTTGTGCTTGGATGCTCTACTCTAGATTAAAGCAAAAAGTAGAGCCAAGCTGCGGGTGCTCATTGAGCACCCGCAGCCTTGTCCAATATACGTCGTGCTTACTTGTTAGCAGCCTGAGTTGCAGCAACTTCAGCAGCGAAGTCTTCTTGCTTCTTCTCGATGCCTTCGCCAACTTCTAGACGTTTGAAACCAAGTACTTTTACGCCTTCAGCTTTTAGTACGTCACCAACTTTTTTCTCATTGTCCATAACGTATGGCTGACGCAGTAAAGTAACTTCGTCTAGGTACTTACGTAGGCCACCTTCGATCATTTTTTCAATGATGTTGTCAGGCTTGCCAGACTCTTTTGCTTTTGCTTCGATGATGTCTTTTTCGCGTGCTAGTACGTCAGCCGCAACATCTTCGTCATCTACAGCAACAGGGTTAAACGCTGCAATATGCATTGCAAGGTTCTTACCAGTATCAGCATCACCGCCTTCATAAGAGACAACAACACCGATGCGTAGACCATGACGGTACGATGCAATGTTTGCGCCTTCAAGCGTTTCAACGCGGCGGATTTGGATGTTTTCACCAATTTTTTGTACTAGTGATACACGTGCTTCTTCTACAGTTTGACCATCGCCATAAGGCAATGCAGAGATAGCAGCAACGTCAGTGACGTTGTTTTCTAGTGCAAGGTTAGCTACTTTTTCTGCAAATGCAGTGAAGCTGTCATCTTTTGCAACGAAGTCAGTTTGGCAGTTAACTTCTAATAGGAATGCTTTGCCTTCGCCTTGAGCGATGATGATAGCGCCGTCAGCTGCGATGTTACCCGCTTTTTTAGCTGCTTTTGCTTGACCAGATTTACGTAGGTTATCAATGGCAACTTCAACATCACCGTTTGATTCTTCTAACGCTTTTTTACATTCCATCATGCCAAGACCAGTACGGTCACGCAATTCTTTTACCATTTTGGCAGATACTTTTACTTCTGTCATAAGAGTCACCTTAGTATAGTTATTTATAGGAGCACTGTATTTCTAAGTGCTGTATTTCTATTCGATATCTTGGTATTACTTAAAATCTAGCAGACAGCTCGTTTTGAACGATTACTAATATAACCGTAGTTGATGTCAAACAGATAACATCTCTACAGTACAGCGATATGACCAGTAGGAACGATAATACTCGCCCGATAGCGACTCGCTTATACACATGGTGTTATTAATAATGCTTTATTCAATAACAAGGCATGACGAGTAAAACTACATCATGCCTATTATGAGCTTGTACGCTGTTTAACCTATTGTGTGAATACTGATAAACGCGTTATCAAGGTATACTTACAACGTTAAACTTTTTGATTCAGTTACTTACTCTGCTGGAGTAGCAGCTTCTTCTGCAGCTGGTGCTTCTTCAGTAGCAGCAGGTGCTTGCTCAGCTTTGCCGCCAGCTTGAGTTTGTGCGTATTCTTTACCAGCGATGATAGCATCAGCCATAGAAGTTACATACAAAGTCACAGCACGGATAGCATCATCGTTAGCTGGGATGATGTAATCAACGTTGTCTGGGCTAGAGTTAGTATCAACGATACCGATAACTGGGATACCCAAGTTCTTGGCTTCTTTGATAGCGATCGCTTCGTGATCTACGTCTACTACAAAGATAGCGTCAGGTAGGCCGCCCATGTCTTTGATACCGCCTAGTGAACGCTCAAGTTTTTCCATATCGCGAGTACGCTCTAACGCTTCACGCTTAGTTAGCTTAGCGAAAGTACCGTCTTCTGCTTGCTTTTCTAGCTCTTTTAGACGGTTGATTGACTGGCGTAGAGTTTTCCAGTTAGTCAACATACCACCTAACCAGCGATGGTCAACGTATGGCATGCCAGCGCGAGCAGCTTGCTCACGTACGATACCACTTGCAGCGCGCTTAGTACCAACAAACAATACTTTGTTTTTCTTAGCAGCTAGGCCGTTTACGTAAGTCAACGCTTCGTTGAATGCTTTTACGGTGTGCTCTAGGTTGATGATATGGATCTTGTTACGTGCACCAAAGATGTATGGTCCCATTTTTGGGTTCCAAAAACGTGTTTGGTGACCAAAGTGAGCACCGGCTTGTAGTAAGTCGCGCATTTCGATTTTGGTTGGGTTCTTTGTAGCCATGAGAATATATCCTATTGGTTGGGTTATGCCTCCACATCACAAAAACAGCCTATTTAGCGACACGCATCTGCTACCGGTTAGTTTTCATTAGTAAAGCACTAACGGTTCACAAATTAATCAAGTCGCCAAACACCCAGCAATTTTTTGCCATGATGTGTGTGTCATTGGTTGGTTTAAAAAAGAAGCTATCATTAGATTCAAGAAACACTCAAATCCAAACTATAAAGCGAATTATAAAAATAGCTGCGCTGTATTTTATCACATAACGCCTTTGAATCTCCAGCTGTTTATCAGTAGCATATCAATAAGATAAAAACAAAATAGAGCGCTAACAAAATAAAAAAAAGCGACACCTTGGTATCGCTTTTTTATTATTCATTCAACTGTATAGACGCTACTTTATGCATATATTACGCAATACAGATCCCAATCACTGCTTTATGACCACGCCAAGTGAATGGGGTGATATAGCTTTGGCGGTCTTTTGGCAAGTAAGAGACGCTAGGCGCACTCTCAACGATATGCGGCGGAGAGATAATAAACTCTGAGCCGAACTCTGTACGCGCGTTACCAGAGATAGTATTGGCCATTTCGCCCAACAAATCTTTCATCATGGTGATTGACGAGTCAGGCTCACCCATCACTCTAATGACTTCGCGCAGCATCACGCTTGGCGCACTGACATAGACGCAGCCTTCTAAAGGACCTGATATCTTAATCACGCCGCTATAGTCAAAACCAATCGCGGTCTTGTTACTATTCAAATAAGGGGTATCAATAGCCACTTCTGAGCCATCAATCTGCGAAAAAAACGCATTGATCGAGCTTAGAAACACACCCAGTTTTTCTACTTTAAACATAATATATTAATATCCATCTGTATTACGTGGCAGCAGTACCATTAATCCTGCAGACAAACCACAATCTCGCCAACTTGCGAGTGCCAAGTGATGGGAATGATAAAAGAACGCTCATCGTTCGGCAACACAATACTTTGGGGCGCACCTTTGAACACAAATGGTACAGAGATATGAAACTCTGAACCAAACTCTTTGCGTGCATTTCCCGCGATCGTGTTGGCAACTTCACCCGCCAAATCGATGTAGTTCTCATCACTCTTATCGGTTTCACCCATGCTATCTAAGATCGAAGATAGTAATTGATGAGTTGCCGAAAAGTACACCACGCCTTTTTGTCCACCTGAAATACCGATAACACCCGTATAATCATGAACTTTTGGCTGTTTGTTTTCTAACAAATAAGGCGTATCAGCAACGAGCTCTTCTCCGCTAAACTGATCAAAGTAATTACTAATAATGCTTAAAAAAATCTGTAACTTTTGTTCTTTCATAATGATATCTGCTGTAGTCGATGAATGGTGTTAGTCTTGCATCAGCTCATACAAAGACTCGACAAGCTCCTCTTCTGAGAAGGGCTTGCACAAAAATCCGCTGGCACCCAATGATAGTGCCTCAATACCAGTGGCTTTATCGGACAATGCTGACACCACTAAAATACGTACTTCAGGATCAATCGCAATGATTTTTTCGATACATTCTAGTCCATCCATTTGTGGCATGGTCAGATCCATCGTAATAACATCAGGACGATGGATATTGAATTTTTCGATAGCCTGAACCCCGCTGGTTGCTGTCGCAACTAGCATGAACTGACCCGAATCATACGCGCGCTGAATGCGGTTTCTAATAATATTTGAATCATCAACAATCATTAATTTATGCATAACTTATCTATTACCTTTAATGAAGTGCTTGTCGTCCCTGACAATATATTTACTGTTGTAGTTAAGCTTTAGGTAACGTAATGACAAACCGTGTCATCTGACCCAGTTCACTGTTTACATTAAGCTTGCCATCATACTCTTTGACTTGCGCTTTGATAATATCAAGTCCAACGCCACGACCACCATCTTCATCTGCATGCTCTTTGGTTGAGAACCCAGAGGAAAATAACTGCTTGAGCAAATCGCCTTGACTGAGCTGGCTCGCTTCTTCCGCACTAAAACGACCTTCTGCACTCAGCTTATTTCGGATGCTGTCATAGTCGATACCTTGACCATCATCTTGTACAATCAGCACAAAGTCTGAACCGTTATCTTGTACTTCTAGATCAATCGTACCAACGTCAGTCTTGCCCGCTGCTTGGCGAGTGCTTGGTGTTTCGATACCGTGCACGACTGCGTTACGTAGCAATTGAATACTGATCTCTTTGACTGGTTTTGCAAGATGTGCTGGGATGTCAGTTTGCGCCAGTGTATTACTCTTTAACTGTACTTGCTTACCTTGTCTTGCAGCGATCTCTTTTGCAAACTCACTATAAAAAGACAAACGATCTTCTTCTGTATTACTGTCCAAATCAATGTCTAAACCGCCACCAGTGCTGATATTACCGATTGACTGGCTCACAGGCTGACGGGTTGCAGTGACTGGTACGCTATTTGTTGCCATAGCATCATCTGATGTCAACGGCGTGGTGGCTGCTTTTGGCGGTGCTGAACGATTGATACGCTCGCCTAATGTCGCGATAGTGTTTGATAGGCTGAGCAGATCATCCAAATGTACCGCTAGTGGCAAGAAGTCGTTACCAGACAACTGGCTTTGGTTCTGCAGCGCATGTAACTTATCTTCAGCATCCGAGGCAATTTTGGTAAAGCTGTGCAGCTTCAGTGCCGAGGCTTCACCTTTTAAGCTGTGCATCTCGCGATAAATCGCTTTTAGCTTGTTCTCAAGTTCGTACTGCGAGCTGCCTGGATTTTTTAAGATGTTGTTCATCTTCTCGATATGCGCTTGGGTATTGCCAATGAATTCGTTGATGATCTTTGGGTTTACATTCAAGATAGTCGTCAACATCTCAATCTGCATATCGTTTTGTGAACGCTCTTTTTCTAGACGCTGTTCTAGATAGACGGCATCTGATACATCATTTACGTTGACCAAGATACGCGCGATATCTTTATTATCATATACACGTGAGAATTTAAAATCTAAGAAGCGGTTATCAAGATTTTTGTTATCCGACACGTTGTGTAGCATGACTTTATGCAGCGGATTGAGTGAATCAACCAGTTTTTCTTTAACTCGAGGGTTGTATAGCTGTTCAATAAATTGCTGTGTGGTATTTAGGTCTTTATCAGAAATACGACCACGCAATACATTGGTAAAGTTCTCTCCAGCCAATCTATCAGAACCGATAATATTGTTAAGCGCGCGCGAATGCTGCTGTCCAATATTTAGGTCTTTATCAAGCAGGAATAGACCGGTATTTACTGTCTCCATAATCTCTTGCGTTTCGCGACGAGCAGCAAAGGCTTCAGCATCTGTCTCACGCAAACGGCGTACAAAGAAGAATACGAAGATTAGGAAGTAGGTAAAGATCGCGGCAACACCCAGTATCTGGATAAGACGAATGGTCGTCGCTTGACGCTCTGCGCTATCAAATACGTCTCTTGTCAAACTGTCTAAAGATTCGTTAATAAACAAACTTGATGTTTTTGCCTGTTCAACTGCCTGAGTCAATTCATCAGCAGAAGGCACCATCACATTATCAGCATCTTTTAAATAGGCTTGGATTTTAGGCTCTAGTGTTGTCCATTGCTCATTGGCAGCGGCAATGTTTGCTTGTGCATTGCTATCAATGTTTGGCAGATCGTAACTATTGCCTTGCTTATCTGTAATTGTACCGCCCTGCTGGATTGCAGCAATAGAGCTGGTAATTAGTGCCGTGTTTTCTTCTAGACGACTCAATACTCGTTGTATGTGTGGGGACTTAGTATCCTCACCATAACTACTGTCTAAGTCAAAAAGATCTTTAATTACGGCCTGTGCACTATTGGCAACTTGGTTGGTTTGGTCAATTAAAGCCGTGTTTCTTTCTAGTAGACTCGAGGTATAAAACGTAAACGCTAGCAAAGCACCAATCAGAGATAAGAATAGTGCAATTGAAATGATTAGACCTTGATAGCGCTTGTTGTCAACATTTGGTGTGGTTGCCATCTGCAGAATTCCTTAGTTCAATTGCGTGGTAGTAGTGTCAGAAGCGCTATTATCTGCAGGTTCAGTACCACCCAACCAGCGCGTCTCAATCTCTTTAAACGTCCCTTTTTGCTTGAGCTTAGCAATACCTTCATTCACATTGTTGATCAGCTCATTGTTGCCTTTGGCCATCAAAATAACCTGCTGTGCTGAAGGATTGTCTTGCCCTTCATAAGGAACGATAGTCACATCGTACTCAGGATGGTTTTTTGCAGTGAACTGTAGAATTGGCAAGTCATGCAAGATGACATCTACTTTGCCTTGCATCAAATCTTCATACAATAAATAAGCGGTAGTTCGTGTGGTCATATCGCTATATTTGCCCATAGCATTCAGCTGATCTTCTTGCTTTGAGCCTTCCATAGCAGCGACGTGCATACCCTGCAAGTCCTGTATGTCATTGATGGTGACATTGCTTTTGGCATACATGATAGAGGATGGGTTAAAGAAGTAAGGGGTAGATAAACCGTACTTTACCGCACGATCGTCTTTGTACGAGATACCTGATATCGCGATATCACGGCCACCTGAGGCCACACTGTCAAACATGTTTTGCCAAGTTTCTTTGTAAAACTCGACCTTAAAGCCCTGCTCTTCTCCAATAGCACGGATTGAATCGATATCAATGCCCTGCATATTGCCGTAATCGTCTTGGAACGAAAATGGAGGCATCGTTCCGGTTGTAGCCACTTTTAAAGTTGGTGCGGTATCAGGCAGCTCACTCACGAAACTGTCCTTGTTCTCTGTTACTGTCGTACTGGTGTTTTCTTGTGTGGAAGACTCACCGCAGCCAAATAGGCCAACACTCAGTATCACTGGTAACACTCGGTATAACTGCATCATAATCTACCCTTAGAGCTTAGCGTTGTTGTGCATTTTATTGAATGACACTTCAGAAAGGTTAGGCAATATCCCTATAATACTTACTTACAGAAAGTTACGTTCAGATAATACTTACCTAAAATTACAATTGCAATAATAATGTTTGGTGATTATGTATAATTAGTTATAGGTTACTGATATATTTGATTTTTTAAAGGTAGGCGTTTTCGAAAATTGTCTATATGAATTGTAAGATGACACTTTTGAAAATAGATTCTCATAGTGAGGCTGTGCATATACAAAACACGAGGCATAAAAGAGCCCTTATACGCTTAACGTATAAGGGCTTTTTGAAATATAGCTGAATTATTTTGTCGGTTTTTATCTATTCTGCATCGTCAAGGTTGAGATTACGGTCTATTTGCCAAATCAAGAACGAGCCAATACTCATAAGAGAAAACATCGCAATACCGATCTTGAGTACAGGATTGACGGGAAATAGATTGAGTAATAGCCCACCAAAAATACCTACTGAAAACATAAGCGAGCCTTGTAACGCACTTGCCATACCAGCACGGCGCTTTTGAAATGCCAATGCAATTGCCGAAGCATTAGGCTGCGTCAAACCCAAACCTGCAATACAAAAGAAAATACATGCTAGCACTAAGGGTAGCCAAGCATCTGTCCCCAAAAACAGACCTATCACAAACAACACGCCTGCAGAGATAACCTGCATCATCGCGCCAAACCGCAAGATACTTAAGATGCGAAATCGGTTGGTGAGCCATTGATTTAGCTGAGTTAATCCCACAAAACCTGCTGCATTCATTCCAAACAACCAGCCAAAATGCGTCGCTGATACGCCATACGTATCCATGATCAACTCAGACGCTGAGCTGATATAAACAAACATCGCACCCATTAATAACCCGCCGCCAATGGCTGGATAGTTAAAGGTTGGGTCTTTTAGTAGATCCCAATACTGACTTAGCACTTCTTTTGCAGGGCGTACATTACGGTTTTCTTCGGTCAAGGTTTCAAAGAAGAAAAACTTGGTAAGCAATAAATTTAGCGCACCAAAAGCAGCTAAGAACCAAAATATAGAATGCCAATCAAAGAACTGTAGGAATAATGCTCCTAGTGATGGCGCCAATATAGGTGCTAAGCCCATGACCAATATCATGATTGAAAAGGCTTTTGCAGTCTGTTTGGCTGTGAGACGATCACGAATAGCAGCACGCGTCACCACTGCCCCTACACAAGCGCCTAAAGCTTGCAAAGTACGACCTGCAAACAGCACGTATTCGTTATTGGTGGTTGCACACAAGATAGAGGCAATCACATACAGCGTCATACCTATATATAATGGTTTGACGCGACCAACACGATCGCTAAAAGGCCCATAGAATAGCTGCCCAAATACCAGACCTAAAAAATACGCTGGCACAGAGTTGGCCATAAATGCCGTAGATACGCCAAAATCATCTGCCATCGAGGGCAATGCAGGTAGGTACATGTCTATAGACAAGGGCCCTACCGCAACCATCAACCCAAGCATCATAATCCAGGCGACAGGCAGATCAGCAGAGCGTACGCGTTCAGAAGCGATAGGCTTATTGGGGAGGGAGGGTTTTGAGACAGACATATTTGGACCGTTTTATATAGTGATGATTGCTTTGGTGTTTAGGTGCTTATTATAGGCGTAGAGTAGAGAGGCACTTTTAACAACAATAGTGCATCTTTACCTGCATCTGTGCAAGCGGACAGTGTTATATCGTGCTATCTGCCTGTATTTCAATAGCTGTGAACTGCTAGTGAAACATCCCTTAACAACTAAAAAACAATCAAATTTTTTGTCAAAATATGTCTGGTATATCTTTTGCCTAAACAGGGCTAAAAATACTGTTTAAAAAGTACGGGTATAAAAATATTGAGATTAGAAATATTTAGGTTAGATAGCTTGGAAGAAACTATTTAACCTATCTCATTTATCTCTCATTAAAGTAAAAGCATATTAGCGGAACTGGCGTTTACCAAATACGGTACTGGCTTGTTTTGCTTTTCTAAGTGCAAGCTTACGATTACGTCCGATCATCATCTTAAACTGCCACACTTTTTCTTTGTATAAGGTTGCCGTAGGTTGCTCGTACATCGCATTGATGACTCGCTTGCTTGCTAACACCGCATCAGGGGAACGTTCAGCAAACTCAGCCGCTAGCTCTTGTGCTTGCTCCAGCGGAGTATCGCTACAATGGCTAATGAGCCCCAAATCTTTACCTTCGTTGGCATTAACGATGCGCGCACTCATAGCCAGCTCTTTTAACACGTCTTCTCGCACCACACCAAACGCCGATTGCGTCAGACCCATATCCGGTACCAAGCCCCATTTGGCTTCCATGATAGATAACTGACAATCAGGATGGCTGATGCGTACGTCACAAGCCAGGGCCAACTGTAGCCCAGCACCAATACAGTAGCCTTCTAATACCGCAATGACAGGTACTGGCAAATCCCGCCATACCAGACAAACTCGTTGGAACGAGCTTTGCCAAGGCTTGATCAACTCCCAAATAGCAAAGGCTTTATTTTTTGGATGATTTAGATCACCCAAATCAATACCTGCACAGAATGTACCTTCTGCACCTTTCAAAATAACGGCGCGTATTGTTTTGTCTTTGCTGATTCGATCTGCCAAAGTAATCAACTCATCAATCACTTGAAAGCTCATGGCATTTTTTTTGTGTGGACGATTCAAGGTGACCGTTAGTATATTGTCTACAATACTCACCTGTAACGTCTCGTATTGGTAACTTGCAATCGCGTTCATAACAGTCCTTATCAATGAAATAATATAAATATAGTAGTGGTTATAATATTAGCAGGCTTACCCCTACTCTACCGTAGCAATAACTGACTGCCACGGTACGATATGAGATGTCTGTTTGAAGAGATGCACCAATTGAAGAGATGCACAAGTCATTTGGCTACTAGCAATAAGTAGCTCTACAAAAGCCAGTGGCTTTAGTGTTAAACCATAAATAGTCAAGCTATAGCTGGTCAAATCGTAAATAGTCAAATAACGGGATGATGGATCGCTTTATATCATTTTCCATGTCATATCGTTTTCGCTCAATCGATGATAGTTGAGCTGCGGATAAGCAGACAAATCAAGACTCTGTAAATTATTCAGCGCTGTAAGTAGTGCCTCGTAATACGGCTCAATCATCGCAAACTGTACTGGCGTTGTATGCTGCACATTTAATAAGCACTTGTCCTCTAGGTCCTGACTGGCCTGACGCAACTGCGGTACACCTGTGTAACGACTACCACCCAGTATACGGTGCGCGATTTGTGCCAATAGGCTACGGTCACGTGCTTCCCATGCTTGAGTCAATGCTTGCTTTTCCTCATTGATCGTATCAATCATCATGATGATGAGCTTCGCTGCTAGATCAGGTTTATTTGCTGATCGCGTCAGTGCGTCTTGCCAGTCTAAAATCTCAGACGTATCTTCGGACGTACTTACGTTGTGTTGATTTAAGTCTTGATTTAGGGTCTGGTGTAAGTTTTGATGCAGATTATGATCTGCTTGCTCATAAACTCTCTCATCTATACTCGCACCCATATTTTCAGAAGCATACGCTACAGGTGCCGCTTGTGAGTCTAATAACGGCGCGCGTCCTTGATTATGTAGGCGTACCCCTCCGTAGCGTGGCTGATTCTCACGCGTCGTCTCTCGTCTATAATCCTCTCGAGGCTGGCTGTCACGTAAGTAATCATCCCGAATTTTTTTCAATGATAATGGCCGAGTAACTTTTGCCTGATCTTTTGCCTGATCTTTTGCCTGATTTATCGTATCAAGCGTACCTCTAACCCTGTCACTGTCTTTGGCTATAGGATAAGGCGCTGTCTTTGAACCTGAAAACTGCGTTGCGTGTTCTTTAAGATCTACATGCGTCAGGTCGGCACTTTGTGGGTCAAAGCTTTGTAGATCGTTATCGTGTGGATCAAAACTTTGTAGATCAGAGCTTGGTAGGTCAGTGAGTGGTAAACCAGATGCTTGTAAGTCTGTATGAGACAATGCGGTGAGTTGTGGCGAATTGCTTGTACGTCCCAGCCATTTTTGTAGCACTTGTAGCAACTGCGGTTGGCTAATGGGCTTACCAACGTAGTCGTTGATACCACTGGCAATCAACTTGTCACGCTCATCAGCTAAGCCGTGCGCTGTTAGCGCGATAATAGGAATACGGCTATCAGCAGTTTCAATATTACGAATTTGCTTGGCCGCTTCGTGACCTGACATACGCGGCATTTGAATATCCATAAATATCAAATCGATATGACTTTTGTCTTGGGCAGCGGCTTTATCTTCAACTCCTGCATCTTCAGTATAAAGCGCAGTGCTTGATTTCTTGTTTACTTCATCACGCGCTTCTGCTTTAGAGAGCTGGGTCTTATTTGATAGACTATGCTTATCATTTTTGGCAGTTTTGACATTTTTGGTTTGTTGCTTACTGATAATCTCTATAGCATCAAACCCACTACTCGCTGTGATGACTTGAATACCAAGCTCACTCAATAGTGCATCTAACACCAATAAGTTTGGCAAATGATCATCAACTGCTAGCACCGTGACCCCTTTCCAGCGCGGCGCTTGCAAGCTACTTGGTACGCTGCGGTTTTGCGTATCAAGCATCGCATAGAGCTGTCTTTTGTCTAACGGCTCATACAAGATATTAGCGTGATAACGGTTCAGCAGCGCTTGGTCAGCAGCGACTTGATAGCCAAATACAGCTAGCTTACCTTGATAGTGCAGACGTATTTGTTTGAGCAGCGCCATCATGTCGTCTTGCGTATCATCATCAACAATGACCCAATCCCAAAAATTCCCATATTCTTTTAGTGACTCAAGTACCCCTGGTAGTGAGTTGGCTTGGGTTAGCTTAATCGGTAAGTATTGCAAGCTTGCTTTGAGCACTTGTATTGAGGCGGTATGATTGATCCAGACCAACACGTTAAACTCATCGGTTTCGCTCGCAAGCGGCGCCAAGACTGGTAGCTCAATGGTCTGACCAGTTGCTGCTTCTAATACATCGACATGAGCTGGCATACGGAACCAGAACGTCGCGCCTTGATTGGCAATATTTTCTTGAGCATTGTCATGAAACCCAATGTCACCGCCCATCAGACGCGTCAGCTGTTTGGAGATGACCAGTCCCAATCCTGTACCGCCATATTGACGCGTGATGGATGGATCGCCTTGGCTGAAGCTTTGAAACAGCATTTTTTGATCAGCAAGAGAGATGCCTTTACCACTGTCCTGCACACTAATCATCAGATAGTTATCGCGATGGTCATCCAAGCTCACTCGCACCACCACATCGCCACTATCCGTGAACTTGATGGCATTACCGACGATATTGGTCAGTACTTGCTTAAGACGTAGTGCATCGCCATTGATACGCATCGGCACATCATTGTAGAACAGTACTGCCATACGCAAACCCTTCTCCGCAGAGACAGGAGAGAGCATATCGACCACATCGTATATCGTGTCATAAAGATCAAATTCATGGCGATCCAGCACTAACTTGCCAGCCTCAATTTTAGAAAAATCTAAAACGTCATTTACTAGAGCGAGCAGGTGCGCCGAAGACTTACGTATGGTCTGTACATACAAATCCTGCTCAGGGTTTAGCTCACCGTGACGCGCCAGCAAGTTGATAAAACCATCAATACTGTTTAGCGGGGTACGCAGTTCATGACTGATATTGGCTAGAAATGCAGACTTGGCTTGGCTGGTTGAGATTGCTGCATCACGCGCGTTTCGGATAGAGATATTCTGCATCTCCATCTCATCAAAAGCCAAACGCAGGTCATCTTCGGTCTGCTCGGCGTGGTCTTTTAGCTCTTGGAAACTCCTATGCAGTCGGCGTAGCGTCCTAACCAAGTCTTGCTGTAATAAATTGAGCTCACCATCTGACTCGACTGGTACAGGCTGGTATAGATTGTCGACATGGGTACGTTGTAACTGCAAGCGCAGCTCGTAGATTGGCGCAATCCAACGTTTTGAGTAGATATTTAAGCTGAGCAATAGAATTAAGATAGTGAATAGACCTGTAATCACCAGTGCCATCGCAATACGATAACGGGCAATATAAAGAGGCTCATTGTCCATATCGACCAGTAGCCACAAGGTCTGCCCTTCAAACTCACCCAAAACACTGCCATATGCTGTTCCTACCGGCGTTGGTTTTTGTGACAAGAAACTTGCCGAATCAGTGATTAAAGGCCACTCTTCATTCAGACCATAGCCAACGGTTGCCAAGACCTGATTGCCTTCATTGATGATAGCGATACGCTGTACATGCTGCTCAGACTGCATACGCCCAAGTTTATCTTGTATGCTTTCAAGCGTGGTCATTGCAGTTTCCGATGCGCCAGCGGTGCCTTTCCATATTTGCTGACGCTCTTGCGCTAACAGATCAGGGATTAGCTCAGCGATAACTGGTGTATAGCGAATAAGTACCGCTTCAGCCAACACTTCTTGCTCTGAGTCACTAGCACGCATGGTTTCGTGAAACACCAAAATACCACCCACCGCTGCCAACACGCAAATGGGCAAAAACACCAGTATGACCAACTGACCATAAGCACTACTGGTATCGAAACGTTTTCTATATGCCATGCTCGCCCTACTCTCTACCGAATTTTTGCAGTGAATTTTGATGCTGCTTCTAACATGCGCTGCACAAGCGATTAACTATGCTAGCCTATTTCTTCACACAATATATTGTTTTACGCTTGAGATTATCTTAACAGGATTCTATAAATGACGGTGAACCATTAATACTAGTTCAGTTAAGTCTCGATCAGACAACCACTCTACCCAATACGGCAGTCAATACGAAAGTGATATGCCCCGCTACATATTTTTCATCCTAGTTACATCTAACCTCGATGATAATCAAGGTTGCTGTACCACAACTGGTATTTAGGCCACCCATCAAGACCCATTCAACTAACAAGCTAGCTCAGTCACTATTATTCCATCATGCGATAAGCGCAGCTGAAAACAAAATGATATAATGACGCAACTTTTTATTTGCCACAATAGATCGCTCATAGTCAACACGTATGGGAGCGTATTCTACTGCCTTCACGTTTTGGTTTGCTTCTCACCATAAACCAATATACAAAGCAGCTGTCTCGAATTATTATCAAACAATAAAAACAGTAACCCTATCCAAAACGGTTACCCAAAAAATATTCTAAAAAATAAATAAGGATCGCTTATGTCCGCTACGGCCATATCAAACACCAACTTTATCACTCAAGTGACCACGCTTGCTGATTGTGTCGGTCAAACGCCACTGGTCAAATTACAGCGACTGCCTGAGCAAGAGCACATCGACAATGGTGCCACGCTATTGGCTAAACTGGAAGGCAACAACCCTGCTGGTTCTGTAAAGGATCGCCCGGCCTTTAATATGATCTATCAAGCCGAACAGCGCGGTGATATCAAGCCTGGTGACATGTTGATTGAAGCAACTAGTGGCAATACTGGTATTGCGCTAGCCATGGTCGCGGCAATGCGCGGCTATCCAATCACCTTGCTAATGCCAACCAACTCAACTCAAGAACGCAAAGACGCTATGATTGCTTATGGCGCGACGTTGATTGAGGTGGATGAAGGTATGGAAGCGGCGCGTGACTTGGCATTACAGATGCAAACCGACGGCAAAGGCATCGTGTTAGATCAGTTTAACAATCCTGATAATAGCCAAGCACATTACCTAACCACAGGGCCCGAACTGTGGGCACAAACCGACGGTAAAATCACTCATTTTATTAGTTCAATGGGTACTACAGGTACCATCACAGGTGTCTCACGGTATCTAAAAGAACAAAATCCAGATATCCAAATCATCGGTTTGCAACCCGATGAAGAAGCTTCTATTGCTGGCATCCGCCGTTGGCCTGCTGCATATATGCCAGGTATTTTTGACGCAGACTTGGTAGATGACATCATGGATGTCGATCAGCATATCGCTGAGATTTATATGCGCAAACTGGCGAAGAACGAAGGGATTTTTGCTGGTGTATCCTCAGGCGCCGCTACCTGGGCAGCAACGCAAGTAGCCAAAAACAATCCTGATGCTGTTATTGCTTTTATTGTCTGCGATCGTGGAGATCGTTATTTATCAACCGGTCTATACAGCGTCGATGATAGCGCTATAGATGACGCCACCAATTAAGCTTATAACCAGCTAGCTTACAAATAGTAAGCTGATAAATAGTTAGGATTATTCATGTCACAATCGCTACCATCTGACCCTATACTCGTCTTTGATATCGAGACGGTTGCCGATATTGATGCTGCGCGTCGTATCTATCCGCAGCTGGCGCAGCTCAACGATGCAGATACGTTGAGCGCACTGACGGCAATCCGGATGCAAGAGGCAGGGCATGACTTTATGCGCTTGCCACTACAGCGCATTGTCTGTATCTCAGCGTTATATATCAAAGACGGCAAGTTATCGTTATTTTCGTTAACTGCAGATAAGTTTAGTGAAAAAGACATACTTGCTAAGTTTTTTCGAGCGTTTAGCGATGTTGAGACATTGCCACAGCTCATCAGCTGGAATGGTTCGGGCTTTGACATGCCTGTACTGATATATCGTGCGATGCAGTACGATTTATCGGCGCCATGGCTGTTTGAAGAAGGCGAACGCATCAAAAACATGCGTTTTGATAACTATGTCAATCGCTTCCACACGCGTCACCTTGATTTGATGGACAGATTTAGTCAATACGGCGCCAGCCGCCGCGAAGCTATGGATATCGTCGCCAGCTTGTATGGCTTGCCAGGCAAGACTGACGTTGATGGTAGCATGGTCGGTGCTCTAGTCGAGAGTGGAGACTGGCAGACCTTATCTATCTATTGTGAGTCTGATGTGATGAACACGTGGCTTATCTATCTACGCTGGTTACGTCTTACGGGGCAGTTATCCTCACCAGGCTTCGATGCCTGGCAACAGCAGAGCTACGACTATCTGGCACAGTATACCCAGGCAAATGGTAGTCTGCGGCACCAAGAATTTATTGCTGACTGGTCATCGGCACCCACATTATAGCCATAATACGATCAGCAGCTCTCACTCCCCTTTTCTAGTTATTTATTATTAAGGCAGGTTTATGCAACCCACCGATTCAAAAACGCCTATAGCATCTGATGCGACATCACAAAACAGTGGTATTCAAACGAATGAAGCTCAAACGAACGATACCCAGAAGATTGCTATTCCGCCTAGTAAGAAAAAGTCTAAACCATCATCAAAAACGCGTCGTCGTCTAAAGGATGCAGAACCGATTCCATTCAATATTGACGGCTTATCACACGATGGTCGAGGCGTTGCTGTCTATGGTAATGGCTTTGGTATTGATGATGGCCATGCTGAAGACAAACACGGCAAAAAAATATTTGTCAGCTTTGCACTACCGGGCGAAAGCGCTTTGGTCAAAATAACCAATAGCCGTGCCAGTTTTGAAGAAGGGGATGCAATTAGTATTACTGCCAATCCAAATCCTGAACGTGCAGTACCGCCTTGCCCGCATTTTGGGGTTTGCGGTGGTTGTAACTTACAACATTGGCAGCCAGACGGTCAGATAAACTTTAAGCAAACTGTACTTGCTGAGATGCTGGTACATCAAGCCAATGCAGTTCCTGATAACTGGCTACCTCCTGTCGTTGGCGACCGACTTGGCTACCGTACCAAAGCACGTCTAGGCGTGCGTTATGTGGTCAAAAAAGAAACAGCGCTGGTCGGCTTCCGTGAGCGCTCGAGCAACTTTTTGGCAGAGTTAAATGAATGTCATATCTTAGACCCACGTATTGGCTTTGAGATTGAAAACCTAAAGACTTTAATCAGCACATTAGAGAGTCGTGACAAGATTGCTCAGCTTGAACTTGCGATGGGTGAGCATTTGCCTGAGCTGCCCGATGGTAATCAGCCAGTTGCCCTTATCGTGCGTAACTTAGAACCATTGTCAGATGCGGATATAGATAAACTAAAAGTATTCTTTGCAGCGCGTAACTGGCAGCTATATCTGCAGTCGAAAGGTGCTGATAGCATTCAACGTATCGCTTTAACCGATGCCGACGACTTAAGCGAGCAGTTTGGTCGCTTGTATTATCAACTGCCAGAATATGACTTAACCTTTGAGTTTATCCCTACTGACTTTACCCAAGTCAACCTATCTGTAAACCGTCAAATGACGAAGCTGGCTTGCGACTTGTTGGATCTAAAAGCAGGCGAACGAGTGCTGGATCTGTTCAGTGGTTTGGGCAACTTTAGTCTACCTTTAGCGCGTCTGGTCGGGGAGACAGGTTCAGTGATTGGGGTCGAAGGTAGCGAAGCTATGACCGAACGCGCGGCTGACAACGCACGCCGCAATGGTATCAATAACACTGAATTTTATAGTCAAGATTTGACGCAAGACTGCACTGACAAGCCTTGGGCCAATCAAGGTTTTGATGCACTGTTGATCGATCCACCACGCTCTGGTGCGTGGGAGATTATGCAGTATTTGCCAAAATTCAATGCGGAGCGTATCGTCTATGTCTCTTGTAATCCAGCAACGCTCGCTCGTGATACAAAGGCATTGCTAGAGCAAGGCTATCGTCTAACACACGCGGGTGTAATGGACATGTTCTGCCATACAGGCCATGTTGAATCTATCGCTCGCTTTGAAAAAGTAGCCGTTTAATTTAGGCCCTATCATATGATGAATAAGCCATATTAAGTAGACGTTTGATGATGACATAATCTGATACAAAATTTGGATAAGTTCTTATCGAGAAATAACGGCTAATCCATAGAATTAGCCACAGTCATTACAGACGCTCGCTTGATTTGTCATTTCAAAGTGAGATAATAGTAAACAATCTTCTTATATTTTAGATCAAAGTATGAGAAGTACCTACGCTCATAGCTTTATATATTTTACGCGCATTTTATAGCTGCTAAAAATAACATTTTTAGCAGTTGTATTGGTTTATAGCTGGCACTTTATGAATCGTCAATTCAGAGTGTGTGCATAGTAGATGAGGTTATAATCAATTCAAAATAGCTAAGAGGAGTCGGCTATGGTAAAGATTCGTGAAGGATTACCACTGGTGGATGGACAGACCACACAGGCCGATAGTGCAACACTGGCGGCGCAACTGGTAGCGAGCCAACGCTCTCATCAGTCGGCCAATAGCTATGCCCAAATTCCCCTCGATATCAAATACCAGCTGGCAACTCATAAGCTACATACGACTTTTGATCGCTCCGCTGCACATACTTATGATGGCCGCGATCCCAAGCTTGATAATGAGCAATTAGACAATACCTACGCGCAGTCAAATGAAGAGCTCGACCCTGTTGATATAGATCAAGCCAATATCGACGTCCCAACATGGCTAGATAATGTTGCCAAACGCATTGGACAAGAGTCAGTGCCTCATCTTAGTGCTGCCTGTGAGTTTATCCGCAATCATATGAACACCAGCCAATCTGAGCGTTCAGGGGCTTATGTGACCGGCATCGGAATGACGGATATATTGACCTATCTCTATCAGGATGAAGATGCACTCGTCGCAGCCATGCTATACCGTAGTGCTCGTAAGTCGATCATTAGTCTTGCTGAAGTAGAGAAAAACTTCGGCTCAGATGTTCATACCCTTGTCAAAGACACCTTGGCCATGGGTAAGCTTTCAGAGATTATCGAGAGTAACAAGCGCTTAGAAGACCACTTCGTAAACAACCAACGTGATCAGCTGTCAAACATCTACAGCATGCTTATCTCTGTCACCAATGACGTGCGCGTGGTCCTTATTAAGCTGGCAGAGCGTACCTTTGCCATGCGTGAGCTGACCTTTTCTAATGAAGAGCGTCAGAGCCGGGTTGCACGCGAAGTCATGACTATTTATGCGCCGCTCGCGCATCGCTTGGGTATTGCACAGCTTAAATGGGAGCTTGAAGACTTGGCTTTTCGTTATCTTGCGCCTGACAGATATAAAGAAATTGCCAAATTACTGTCAGAAAAACGCAGCGAACGCGAATCCTACATCCAACGTGTACAAGACAAGCTCAATGACTCATTAGCACAGGCAAGTATTGAAGGTGAGGTCTCTGGACGTGTCAAACACATCTATTCCATTTATCGCAAAATGAAACTTAAGGGTTTGTCGTTCGATCAGCTTTATGATATTCGTGCACTACGTGTATTGGTAACCAATCCCTCTGACTGCTATCACGTTTTGGGTCTGGTACATGGCTTATGGCGTTATATTCCTGAGCAGTTTGATGACTATATTACTAATCCAAAGTCAAATGGCTATCGCTCTCTACATACTGCCGTCATTGCTGAGAACAAATCACTGGAAGTGCAGATTCGTACGCATGAAATGCATTTTGAGGCTGAGCTTGGCATGTGTGCGCATGTCAACTATAAAGAAGGTCTGAAGAATAAAAAGGACAACTACTTAAACCAAAGAATCAGCTCACTACGTCAGTTATTGTCTATTAATAATGAAACGCGTAGTCAAACGCGCTCATCCACACTGACAAGCGAAGACGATGACACAGAGTTCGATGAAGAAGAACAACTCGTTGATTTCGACGAGCTTGAGCGTATTTATATCTTCAGCCGTGATGGCGACATTACCGAGCTGCCCAAAGGTGCAACTGTTCTTGATTTTGCCTACTACGTGCATACTCAAGTAGGCAACAGTGCACAAGCCGCTCGAGTCAATCAGCGCTATGTGCCACTGACCTATCAACTCAAAACAGGTGAGCAGGTTGAGATTATCACCAAGTCTTCACGTGAGCCAAACCGCGACTGGTTAGTGGCCTCACTAGGTTATATTCATACCAACCGCGCGCGCTCAAAACTGCGCCAGTGGTTCAACAAGCAAGACCGTGATAAAAATATAGAGATAGGTCGCCAGATGCTCAGCAAAGAGCTTGAGCGTCTGTCTGTACATCCTAACAGTATTGATTTAAATGACTATATTCAGCATTTTCACGTTAATACCACCGATGATATTATTGTGGGTCTTGTTACAGGTGATATTGGACTTAATCAGCTTACCAGTCATATTTCGCGTCAGCTGCATCTAGAGCCTGAAATACCGTCAGAGAATTTTACCTCTCATGTGGATAATAGAGACTCAGGTAAGATTGATGCTTACAAAATCCATATCGATGGTCTAGATAATATTGAGGTCAACTTAGCAGGCTGCTGTCATCCTGTGCATGGCGAACCAATCGCTGGATATATTACATTATCACGAGGCGTGAGTGTTCATAACCGCGGTTGTCCTGAATATACACGTCTGGTTGAGCGCGATCCCGAACGCAAAATCGAGGCAGCTTGGGAGGTGCAATCAGGTCGCTATCAACCAGTTGATATTCATGTAGAAGCATACGACAGGCGTGGTCTATTACGTGATCTGACGCAAATTATTGACAAAGAAAATGTCAATATTCGCCAAGTTCAAACCCTTAGTAATGATGACAATATTGCCTTTCTAAAGTTTCATATCGAGGTTTCAGGGTTGGCACATTTGTCTAAGCTACTAGCAAAGCTAGAGCAGCAGCATGGTATTTTGCATGCTCGCCGTGCTGTCGCTTAAGTCATACCGTTATCTATATATCGATTATTCAACAATAGAGTTGTCATAAGAATACTATGCCTGAATTGCCAGAAGTAGAAACGACCAAAACCAGCCTTGCACCGCTATTGGGACAACAGGTAGCTGATATAAAAGTGTTCCAACCCAAGTTACGCTGGGCAATGCCAAATGACTTAGATAGTGTAATGAATCACACGTTAGATAGCGTGGAGCGTCGAGCAAAATATCTCGTTCTCAGTTTTTTACCTGTCATAGTTGATGACAAATCTGACTCCATGAAAATAGCATCACCACTTCAGCTGCTCGTTCATTTAGGAATGTCAGGTAGTTTGCAGCAGCATCCTCATGGTACTGATAAACGCAAACATGATCATTTGATCATTACTTTTAACAATGCTGACAATACAAAGTCTCAACTACATTACTATGATCCTAGACGTTTTGGCTCAGTACTATGGTACAAAGATTACGGTGCTAAATTATTAGATCATTTAGGCCCTGAACCACTCTCAAAAGCGTTTACTGCAGATTATTTGTACGCGTTGATTCAACGTACTGATTCTGGTCGTAAAGATAACCTCAGCACAAAACCGGACAGTTCCTTATCGACCAAGCAGAAAAAATCTATCACTCGAGCCATTAAATCAGTGATCATGGAACAAAAAGTTGTGGTAGGTGTTGGTAATATTTATGCGACCGAAAGCCTTTATCTATCAGGTATTCATCCCGCTACCCCTGCTAACCAAATCTCATACCAACAGCTTAATATTTTGGTTGATCATATTAAAGATATCTTAAAAAAGGCTATTAAGCTTGGGGGCTCGACGCTACGCGATTTTACAGTAGCAAGTGGTCAGACTGGTTACTTTCAGCAAACTTTGAACGTTTATGGTCGCCAAGGAGAGCACTGTCTACATTGCGATACTATATTGGAGAATATAAAACTCAATGGTAGAGCCAGTGTTTACTGTCCAGAGTGTCAACCGCTAGCGTAACCGCTGGCTATACATGGCGCCTTATTTTGCCTTAAGCTCAAGCGAGCACTCTTACCAAGTCGCTCTAACTGAGCAAAGTATGTTTTATTGCAGTAAGAATATCCTGCGCATTCTTGTTGCTTATTGACGTGCATCTTGCTTTAATAGAAGGAGCACTTACATAAACAGTGCAAGCTATTTATTTTTCTGTAATACTACACCCGTATATCGTTGCCGCATTATTCCCATGTGAAGACAGCAGCAGCCATTAATCATACTAATTATGAATCTTAGGATATCGTTATGACTGTTAAAGCTAGAACCCAACGCACAGTTAAGCAAAGTCTTTTTACTGTTGGTGCTACCTTAGGGTTAATGGTTGCTAGTATGCAGCCTACTTTTGCAGCCATAGAAATAGACGAGACTGACTTTGGTCCTTCATACGAGACAATGGTAGTTGATACAGTCGTTGGCAAGCCATTACAACTCGTTAATGCTGTCGCTGGTACCGCAGTGTATCTCGTTAGTCTCCCCTTCTCACTTATTGGGGGTAATGCAGACCAAGCGCAGCAAAAATTGTTTGTTGAGCCTTGGGATGCCATGGGAAGATGTTTAGGCTGTACCGTTGCCGAAGACAACTACTATAAATCGCAGGTTGTTGATAATAATATTGTACGTATCGTCGTTGATCAACCATCAGAGATTTTGATTAATACCAACGATTACGTGGTTGTCACTCCATAGAACTGTCATTCCATAGATTACTATTGTTAACGGTTTTTTGGGTAGTTTAAGAACTGTCAGCTTGTGAACAAACGATTTATAAACAGATATAAAAAAAGGCTAACGTTACGTTAGCCTTTTTTATTGATTTATTTTAGAGATACTAAAATATTAAGCACCTTTCTTGCTACGACCGTGACGCTTACGCTCACTTTCGGTCAAGTAGCGCTTACGGATACGTACTGCTTTTGGCGTTACTTCAACCAATTCGTCGTCTTGAATAAACTCAAGCGCTTGCTCAAGAGTGAACTTAACGGCTGGCGTCAACGTCAATGCTTCATCGGTACCACTTGCACGTACGTTGGTAAGCTGTTTAGCAGTCGTTGGGTTAACTGTCATATCATCGTTACGAGAGTTAAGACCAACAATCATACCTTCGTAAACTTCAAGCTGTGGCTCAGCAAATAACTTACCACGTTTCTGTAGGTTAAATAGTGCAAAACCTAAGCAAGTACCGTTTGCCATAGAAACCAATACGCCATTAGAGCGACCACCAACATCACCGATCTTTTGTGGACCGTAATGTGAGAAGCTTGACGTCATGATACCGCTACCTGAAGTCAATGTTAAAAACTCAGAGCGGAAACCAATCAAACCGCGAGCTGGGATCGTGGCTTCAATGCGCATACGGCCTTTACCATCAAGCTCCATATTGGTCATCTCGCCTTTACGTAGACCGACCTGCTCCATGATAGAACCTTGATGCTCTTCTTCAATATCGAAAACAACGTTTTCGTACGGCTCTTGTAGCTTACCATCAACTTCTTTTACGATAACTTCTGGACCTGATACGCCCATCTCGAAACCTTCACGGCGCATATTTTCGATAAGTACAGATAGATGAAGCTCACCGCGACCTGATACCTTAAATTTATCAGGAGACTCAGTATCTTCTACACGCAATGCCACGTTGTGAATCAACTCACGCTCAAGACGCTCACGAATATTACGTGACGTCACAAACTTACCATCACGACCAGCAAACGGTGAGTTGTTTACTTGGAAGTTCATCGATACTGTAGGTTGATCAACCGTTAATGGTGGTAGTGCTTCAACATTATTAGGATCACAGATGGTATCAGAAATATTTAGTGCATCGATACCAGTAATACAAACGATGTCACCTGCCTGCGCATCTTCGACATCGATACGATCAAGACCATGATAACCCATAATTTTCAGGATACGGCCATTACGTGTCTTACCATGTTTATCGATAATAGTCACTGGCGTGTTGAGTTTAACTTTACCACGCTGGATACGACCAATACCAATAACACCAACAAAGCTGTTGTAATCAAGGCTTGAGATTTGCATACGGAACGGAGCATCAGCATCAACTTGTGGAGGCTGTACAACATCAACGATAGTCTTGAACAGTGGGGTCATGTCATCAGCTAGATCATCTGCTTCTAGACCTGCAATACCATTCAATGCCGACGCATAAACAACTGGGAAATCAAGCTGTTCGTCATTAGCACCTAAGTTATCAAATAAATCAAAGATTTGATCCATCACCCAGTCAGGGCGTGAGCCAGGACGGTCAATTTTATTGATAACAACAATTGGTTTTAGACCTTGCTCAAATGCTTTTTGCGTTACAAAACGAGTCTGAGGCATTGGACCATCAACAGCATCAACAACTAGCAATACGCAGTCAACCATTGACATTACACGCTCAACTTCACCACCAAAATCGGCGTGACCTGGGGTATCAACAATGTTAATACGGTATTCAGTTTCTGAAGTCTGATCTGTCCAGCGGATAGCTGTGTTTTTAGCCAAAATAGTAATACCACGTTCTTGCTCAATATCACCTGAATCCATTGCACGTTCAGCGATGTTTGCACGATCACCAAAAGTACCAGATTGATGTAATAATTTATCAACCAAAGTTGTTTTACCGTGGTCAACGTGGGCAATAATTGCAATGTTACGCAGGTGTTTGATATCGTTCGCCATATAAAATGCTCGTGTCGTCTTAAAAAAATGCAGTAGCAATAAGCGCCGCTGGATAAACTCTTATCATCAATCAGATAGATATTAAAATCTAGATAACACAATATAAGTACTATCAAGAAATTCAATATAATCAAATATCTATGCCGATAAATTCATCGTACAGATAGCTATGCTAATGTACATTCTGTCAATTTACAGAATGTTTGGGTGGCTAGTATAACATTATTGATTCATAAATTTATGAAATAACTTACTTTTCTCAATTCACAAATAAAAAAAAGTCACCCATTAGGTGACTTTTTTTGTAACCGTATATTTAACTATACAGCTGATTAGCTAATACTTATTGAACAACCATATCTTTAGTTTGCTCAACAGTCATAGTTTTGTCACCAGTGATGATGGCATAAACACGACGGTTCATAGCACGACCTTCTTCAGTGTCGTTTGATGCGATTGGGTTGTCATAACCGTAGCCAACAGTTGATAGACGGTTTGGAGCAATACCGAATTCGTTGGTTAGCATAGATTTAACAGCAACGGCACGAGCTTCAGATAGACGTTGGTTGTAACGTGCTGAAGGACCAGTCTTAGAAGCATGACCTTCTACACGAGCTGTAGAGTTAGGATACTCACGCATCTTCTCTGCTACTTTAGCGATTTCTGGCTGGTATTGAGCTTTGATAGCTGATTTGTCGTTGTCAAAGAATACACGTAGTTCCATTTTCAGCTCGTCAGTAATATCTACTGGTACTGGGCAACCGCGTTCATCAACTACTACATTCATTGGAGTGCCTGGGCATGCATCCATGCTATCAGGTACGCCATCACCATCAGAATCAAGGTCAGCTTCAACAACAACTACTGGAGTAGTATCAACCATTGGCTCTTGCATTGGTGGTACTGCTACTGTAGGTGCTAAATGACCACCAAGTACAACTTCTAGACCGGCCAAGGCCATGCCTTCCCACCAGTTGTTATCAAAGTTGTGGATTGCACGAGCTTCACCACGTAGGCTTAGTGCATCGTTGATACGATACATAGCACCTAGACCTAGGTTACCGATAGTGTCTGTAGTATTTGCGACTTTGTCACCAGCACTGTTTTCAATGTCAAGTTTAGACTGACCAGCACCAACTAAAACATATGGCTTTAATGCACTATCAGTATAACCAGTAAACTCTTCAGTACCGATTAAGAAGTTACCAGAAATCATTTCTTGTTCTGCATCAAAGTTATCAGAACCATTTTGACCAATAGCATCAGTATTAGATACACCATACTCTACTTGGAACTGAGTAGAAGGAGTAAGCTCGATACCCAATGCTGCACCAGTATATAAGCCGTCTTCTTTGTAAAAACTATTACTATCTTGGTTGCTTTGCAACAGTTCAGCTTGATCATCATCAGCGCCTTCGCTGTAATGATAACCTAGTAATAGTGGGCTGATAGTTACACCAGCATTAGCTGCTAAAGGTGCCGCTGTTACAGCGAACAGTGCTAGAGCGATTTTATTCAGTTTCATGGACTTCCTCCAAAGGATAATTTTAGTAATGCATTAAGCAAAACCGATTCTCAAGACGTTTTCTTTAAAGTAGACATCTTTTACACATTTAAGTTACAGAGCAAAACTAATTAAGAAGCAGCTTAGCGATTATCAATTCAGTTTACAACGTTTTTCGTTAACGAGCTACACATTATTACACGATGATGTTGCAACTAAAACACAATCCATTGCCTAAGTTACTCAGAACTAACACACCTTACGAATTTTATCTATTGCATGTGAGTTCGCGGTAGGTATTGATAAGACCACACCTATCGTTTGAACATATTTTATTACAATTTATAATTTTTCTCTATGTTTAATATGGATAATTCACTAATTGAAACATTTTTTGACAGTAGATATATATTCTGTTTATATTAGGACAATCAACATTGTTCTAGGCATAAAGCAAATTTGTCAATGTACCCGGTTTGTACACTAACTTTAACTGTGATATTTAACTGCATCACTCGACAATCTCTAAGCATCGCATTTGGTAGAAGCTATAGGACAGGCTAGATCATTTGTTAAAATAACTGAATACTATAGGACATAGCAGGTTATGAAATGGCGGCATAAGATATCATCAGGCAGTAGTCGAGGCTTCACTCTAATTGAATTGATGGTGACTATTTCAGTGCTGGCTATTGTCACTGCTGTAGCAACGCCAAGTATTTTGACACAATTAACACGCATGGAAGCAAACCGTGTTAAAAGCCAGCTGGAAAACACACTATCTCTGGCTAAAGCTGAAAGTTATATCAGTAGACAAGATATAATAGTTTGTTTGTCTAAAAACGAAAAACGATGTCATAAAAATGGTGATAAAACGCTTCTGGCGTTTGTAGATAAGAACGACAACCAACGTTTTAATCCTAACGTAGACACTTTGATAACCAAACAGTCTCTGAACCTGAAATACAGCACGGTAAAATTAAGAGCAAGCAACCGTCACTACACTAAGTTTTGGGGAGATAGCGGCAAACCTCGAGGACACTTCGGACATATCAAGTACTGTCCCACCTCTTCTTACAACCAGACAATGTACCAGATATCATTCAACCAAGCAGGTATTGTCAGATACAAACCTAACGCAGACCATCCTACTGGTTGCTAGCATGACGAAAGAGCTCATGCTGACTATATGACTTGAAAGAATAAATTCACTGATAACGCTGCTGCTGTTGCCATAGTAGCCGACTTTGTAATGGTTGATAGTCAAGTAAATGATCTATCAGATGCCGATGAAGCTTTGACCAATTGTTTAGTGTCGTCTCAACAATACCAAGATGTGCCATTTCAATAATATCCACACCTTTGAGAACCGTTTGGCTAGTACTACTTTCCAAATGCTCAGATTCAGTATCGTTTTGTGCAATAGGCAGTAGACCTACATCAGGTAAAAACCGATAAACACCATCAGGCTCAATATTATCTTCGACATTGTCATGTGTTAGCGTTAACGTAAAACCAAGCTCATTAAACAGATGCTTTTCAAATTGGCGCAAACATAGGCGTAGCTCATTAGCACTCAAGGACTGCTTGAGGCGCTCTAAACTGGTTTGATAATGTTGCCACAAAATAGGCATTGGATCTTCGGTAGGTAACAGCCGCCACAGTATCTCATTAAGATATAACGCTGCATATTGGTGTTGACCATTGATATTGGCGTAAGGTACTGCTTGTGAAGTCTTGGCAAAACTACCTTCTAATGCACTATCTGTTTGAGTGACCGTTTGCGAGGTGATATGAATTTGACTGAATGTCTTTAAATCGCGTTTACCCGTCGCAAAAAGTTGCAAAGGCATAAATAGCGGTGCGCCTTTTTTCCCAATACCATGAATCACACCATGCTGCTGAGAAAAAAGATAATACAATGCACGCTTTTCTTGATAAGGTCGCTGATGTAATAAATAGCCAATTAACGCTTCGTTACGCATCGTTTATCACCTCAGCATTTAATATATGGGTAGCAGTATTACCGCACTACCCTTTAATCGCTATCAATAGCCCAAGCTGGTCAATGCACGTTCGTCATCAGACCAACCACGTTTTACTTTGACCCATAATGTAAGCATAATCTTCTTATCGAACAGCTGCTCCATATCTTTACGCGCATCCATACCGACTTGCTTGATGCGTTGACCTTTATCACCAATGACGATAGCTTTTTGACCACCGCGCTCAACAAATATAGTCGCATCAATAAAAGTACATGCTTTACGTGGACGTCCTGTTTTTGGATCAGTATGCGCAGGTTCATCTTTAAAAGCGTCAATCTGTACGGTCAAGTCATAGGGTACTTCATCACCTGCACTACGCATGATTTTTTCGCGGATGATTTCACTAGCCAAAAAGCGCTCTGAGCGATCAGTGATCTGCTCTGTATCATACATAGGTGCGGCAATTGGCAGATGTGAAGCAATGACTTCTTGCAGACGATCTAAATTTTGGTTTTTGAGCGCAGATACTGGAACAATATCAGCAAAATCGAAACTTTCATTGAAGGTTTCAATAAGCGGTAACACACTGCCTTTGTCTTTTAGCGTATCCGATTTATTAATCACTAGTACGACTGTCAAATTGGTTTCACCAAGTTTTTGCAACGTCAGCAAATCATCATCACGCCATTGATCTGAGTCAACGACAAATAATACGAGATCAACATCCACCAAAGCAGACACTGCTGCTTTATTCATGCGCTCGTTAATCGCACGCACCTCATTACGATGAATACCTGGCGTATCAACAAACACAGCTTGCATTTCATGGTTCGATAAAATGCCATGAATACGGTGGCGAGTCGTTTGTGGCTTACGTGAGGTAATAGATAACTTTTGACCAAGCAAATGGTTCATCAACGTTGATTTGCCTACGTTTGGACGTCCAACAATCGCAACATAACCTGATCTGAAGTCATCAGCCATGCGAGCATTGTTACTTGGTGCAAAAAACTCTTCGATTGCCATATCATTGTCTACTGTGACATCTTCTACGTTATCACTATTGCCATCAGTAATTTCGATATTGTTTTGGTCTAAATCAGTATCGGCTTGTTCGACCATGTCTTGAGGGTTGTTTTTTTCATTTGATGGCAAATCAGTACGATTGCTCATAAGGTATTCCTATAGGGGTTGTATCTGGCCAAATATCGTTTGATAGCTTGCTTATATCGTTGCTATTGGCTATCGGCCAGTAATATTTAAAGTTTTAAAACGATTGATAGGTAAGGTGGTATTAAACAGTGCCTTTCAAGGTATCCTCGCTTGAAAACGACACTCTGCAGTTAAAATATTTTTGCGGACATCGATAAACATTCACTAAGGACGCTTTTTGGCTGATCCTGGAAGTTTATGTAGCTGATTGATCATAAGCTCTGCTGCTTTTTGCTCAGCAATACGGCGACTTTCACCAGATTCAGTAATATCAGGACAGTTGTTAATATTGACGTGACAGCGTACCACAAAGATCTGATGGGGAGCATTACCACGCGTTTCCATCAGCTCATAGTTTGGCAAATCAAACTGCTTCGACTGTAGCCACTCTTGCAAACGGCTTTTGGCGTCTTTTAATGCTTTTTGGTCGTTGACGTTATCGATCAAATCTCCATACCATGACAGCACGCAGTTTCTAGTAATATCCATATCATGACTGTCTAAGTAGATAGCACCAATCAATGACTCTACTGCGTCAGCCAGAATAGAAGCGCGATTGCGACCACCACCTTTACGCTCACCTACTCCTAATATTAGATGGTTAGACAACTCCAAGTTTTGTGCAATGATAACCAGTGACTCTTGGCGTACAAGCGTGGCACGCATACGAGTGAGACGTCCTTCATTCTGATTAGGATAACGATGGTATAGCGCTTCGCCCACAATCATACCCAACAGCGCGTCGCCTAAAAACTCTAAACGCTCGTAGTTTTTTTTGCTGTCAAATGAGCGATGTGTCAATGCAAGCTTTGGGAGGCTTAAGTCATTAAACACATAGCCTAACTTACGCGTCAATACCGCTAACCGCTGAATAAATTCTGAGCTAACAACAAGCGTGTCGACAGACGTGCTATTTTTTTTGGGAGTAGGAACCGCTTGGGAATGTTGCGAAGTTGGTTTCATGCGTGGCTTGTGGTTATCCCTTCTGTTTTACAGATTTAGTTTAATAAAAGTATACGTTGGGCAATATCAAGAGTATAAAAGTACTGTGCTGGATTGCTGCCGCTTACTTTGCTTCAGCCATATCAACATTGCCTTCGAAACGATTGACAATATCAACATTGCTAAAAAAATTATTGGTTACTTCGTATTTTTTATGAATAGCCAATTGGCCTGTTTTTTTGTCGGTAAAAGTAAATACTTCTTCTGCCTTGGTATCATAATCAGCATTGATAGACAGCTGTTTATTCACACGCTCAACGAACTGCTTAGCTGTTTCATTATTATTGTTGGCTACTTTTAGCTCTGCGCTCAAAAGCTTTGTTAACTGATAGTCACCAATTTGAGCAGGTAGGATAGCTACCATAAGCTTCAGAGAAATACCCAGCACCATAATAATGAGAACGATATTGGTCACACTAGCACCGCGCTGCGTGGTCAAACCAGATAACTGCTGCATTATGATATTCCTCTATGGGTAAATAACTGTTTTTGATGGCTACTTATCAGACAGTCATCGATTGGATAGCAACGATATTAGCATAAAACTATTATCTATAAATCAACCAATAGAGCACTCACAATGTTAATCAATAGTACCATTACGCTCAAAGGTCGGTAAATTTAGTCCAGGTGGTTTATGCATCCATATGTAGATAGCTTTGCCTGCTAGGTTTTCATCAGGAACAAATCCCCAAAATCGACCATCTGCACTACGATCGCGGTTATCACCCATCACAAAATACTGACCTTCTGGTACTTCAATACGCCACTCTGTGCCTTCCGAATCAACCACTTCTGGCGATTGTTGTTGTAAAAAAGGCGCGTACTGTGCGCTGTTCATACCATCTAAATAGCGAACTAAGTGCTTATTGTCACCTTGCGTTTCTTGAAAGTACGTTGCTGCGTCTTCTTCTTGCTGACCCATTGCAGCCGCACTCTCTTCAGTGAGCACTTGACCTGGACCCATCTGCCCTGGCAGATAGAGCTGTGACGTCAATTCAGCATTTGCATCAAAATCGATAGGCGTCGTATCTACAGGAACATCATTGATAGAAATCGTACCCTGACTGTAGCTGACCGTATCACCAGGCAAACCAATCAAGCGTTTAATATAGTAGATGCTTGGGTTTTCAGGATAGCGGAAAACCACCACATCACCATGCTCAGGCTCACCTGTATCCACAACTTTATTATAAGTCAGTGGCAAACGGACGCCATAAGCATACTTGTTGACTGCAATGAAGTCACCCGTATACAACGTTGGTACCATAGAAGATGATGGAATATTAAAAGGCTCAACCAAAAACGAGCGTACAACCAGTACCACGGCCAAAACAGGGAAAAAGTCATAAGCCCAGCGTACCAAGAGGCTTTCTTGACCTCGTCCGCGAGTTTTACGTTGCTTGAGCGCAAGCTTATCTAACAGCCATACAATCCCTAAGCCTATAGTTAACGGTACTAAAATTAAATTAAAATCAAAATCCATACCAAATTACCTATTAACACGCTGCCTGTATAGCTGCTTTGACGATAAGACTAACGACGTTCAACTGTGATGTACCAAAACTATAGTGGATAACGCTAGCGTTTAGCTATCTACTTGCAGGACAGCCAAGAAGGCTTCTTGTGGAATTTCCACATTACCCACTTGCTTCATACGTTTTTTACCCGCTTTTTGCTTAGACAGCAGCTTTTTCTTACGCGATACATCGCCGCCATAACACTTAGCCAATACGTCTTTGCGCATCGCTTTTACGGTACTACGACCGATGATCTGACTACCGATAGCCGCCTGAATAGCCACATCAAACATCTGACGCGGAATCAGCTCTTTCATTTTAGTCACGAGCTGGTTACCACGGAAACGCGCTTGATCTTGGTGTACAATCATCGCCAAGGCGTCAACTTTATCGCCATTGATTAGTACGTCGACTTTAACCAATTTATCAACTTGATAACGATCAAAATTATAGTCCAGTGATGCAAAACCACGCGAGACTGATTTTAGACGATCAAAGAAATCCATGACCACCTCGCCCATCGGAATATCAAAGATAATCTGAACTTGCTTGCCCATAAAACGCATATCGACCTGTACACCGCGGCGCTCGATACATAGCGTCATGACATTACCTAGGTAATCTTGCGGTACTAGAATCTGACAGCGCGCAATCGGCTCACGGAACTCTTCTATATTGTTCGGCTCAGGTAGTCTTGATGGATTATCAACATAGATAACCTCGCCGCCTTTCTTTTCGATCTCATAGATAACAGACGGTGCAGTGGTGATCAAATCCAAGTTATACTCGCGTTCTAGACGCTCTTGGATAATCTCCATGTGTAGCATACCCAAGAAGCCACAACGAAAACCAAAGCCTAATGCATCTGAGGTATCCGGCTCAAAAAACAACGACGCATCGTTGATTTGTAGTTTCTGTAGTGCTTCACGGAACTTTTCAAAGTCGCTAGAATCTACTGGGAACATCCCTGCATATACTTGCGGGGTAATCTGTTTGAAACCTGGAATACGATCGACGTCAGGCGTTTTAGAATGCGTAATCGTATCGCCTACTGGGGCGCCAGCGATGTCTTTGATACCCGCAATGATAAAGCCCACTTCGCCTGCTTCTAAGACGCCAGTATCGACAGGCTTAGGGGTGAATACACCGATAGAACTCACGGGATGAGCATCGCCGGTCGATTTGATATAAATCTTATCGCCCTTTCTTACGGTTCCTTGGCGTACGCGTACTAGCGATACTACGCCCAAATAGCTATCAAACCATGAATCAATGATAAGTGCTTGCAGAGGTGCTTCGCGGTCGCCAGTCGGTGCCGGAATAAACTCAACCAGTGCTTCGAGCAATTTATCAACACCAAGACCAGATTTCGCTGAGACACGCGGTGCATCTACTGCATCGATGCCGATGATATCTTCAATCTCTTGAATAACACGCTCAGGCTCTACTTGTGGCAAGTCAATTTTGTTGAGGACTGCCATTACCTCTAGACCTTGGTCTACTGCTGTGTAGCAGTTGGCAACCGACTGTGCTTCTACGCCTTGAGCCGCATCAACGACCAATAGCGCGCCTTCACAAGCCGCCAACGAGCGCGATACTTCATATGAGAAGTCAACGTGCCCGGGCGTATCAATAAAGTTCAGCTGATAGCGCTCACCATTTGGGTGATCATAAAACAGCGTTACCGACTGTGCTTTGATGGTAATACCGCGCTCACGCTCAATATCCATCGAGTCGAGCACCTGCGCCTGCATCTCTCGATCTTGCAAGGCACCGCACATCTGAATAAAACGATCGGCAAGGGTCGACTTACCATGATCAATGTGGGCAATGATTGAAAAGTTACGAATATTGGCTAATGCAGTCACAAAGCGCCTACTAATTTAAGGGTGATAGAATAATGAAGCTAAAGAACAGATGCGGTCAGGTACAATTGGAGATACTTGTGCTTCGTTGAGAATTAGATGTCTCAATCCAGTCAATTTTACTAATGTCGTCGCCTACTATACAAAGCCAAGCACATTAACTCTTATGCATACGCATGAAGGAGTATTCTAGCAGTTTTCGACCACAAAGTAAGGCGATTTTAGTAGTAGAGAGACGATTTATCAATGGTTTAAGATTGACTGATAATCGGCAAGAGATATTTAACTAAGCAGTGACGTCTAGAAACTTTTGAGACAAGACATTATTTGAAGCAAAAAAAAACCAATCTCAAAGGATTGGCTTTTTGATATTGCAAGTACTGCTATATATGGTGGCGATGAAGAGACTTGAACTCTTGACCTCACGATTATGAGTCATGCGCTCTAACCAGCTGAGCTACATCGCCGTTTTAGGCTGCACATTATGCCCAAGCTGTTGACTGCCGTCAACCCCTAATGGGCATTTTTTGCAAAAAAATGAATGTAATTCAGATTAATTGCAACGATTACTACCACAAACAATAAAAAAGGTTTGGTAAACCGATAAGCCGGGTTCTGTCGTGGACGATCATTCCTCTAGGCGTATCATCGCTAATACGCTCAAGCAACCTACCCGCATCGAACGCGGGCCGCGCCATGCCGATGCCTATTTGGTCTTGCTACGCGTGGAGTTTACCATGCCGTGAGATGTTGCCATTCACGCGGTGCGCTCTTACCGCACCCTTTCACCCTTACCGATAATACCCTAAGATACTAAAGGCGGTCTACTCTCTGCTGCACTTGTCGTCAAGTTACCCTGCCCAGCCGTTAGCTGGCACGCTGCCCTATGTAGCCCGGACTTTCCTCCCCTGCTCATCTGTTGCCAGTGTGCAGCGGCGATCGCCTAGTCTACCAAGCGCGCTAGTATAGCAAACTTATAAGGGCATGCGACTATCTTTTGAATTTATTTTCAAAGACAGCACAAATAACTTAGATAAAATCTTTTGGTAAAGACAAACAACAGTCGCTCGATATTGTATCGGTGCTAGCAATTTCTATATACGGGAGCTGCAACCAATGCGCCTTAGGATAATGATGAGCCAAATAGGCTTGTAAAAAATCAATGGTACTGTTTGTAATCTCAGCATCCGTTTGCTCAGCATCGTCATGAATGTGATTATAAATTATACTATGCACCGTTAATCCGCGCGATTTTATGGCTTCTAAACTCAGTAACGTATGATTAATACTACCTAACCGACCGGAGGTGACCAAGACAATAGGATAGTCTTGCTCCGCAATATAATCTAAGGTCAATAATTCAGTAGTAATGGGAACTAATAAGCCGCCTGCTCCTTCTAATAACACCATACCGTAATCGGCTTGCAATGCTTTGGTGGCTTCAGTAATCATCTGAATATCTAGGGGCTGGTTTGCCAATGCAGCAGAAAGATGCGGTGAGGCAGGTTTCTCGTAGCGATAAGGACAGGTGGTAAAATCTAAATCACAAGGCTGCAGCGGAATCTTCATCAACTTGCGGTGGCTTAAGATATCATCTGCGATGCCTAGTTCGCCATTTGCTTGTTTACTGATGCCTGTTTGCACCAGTTTCTGTGTCATGACATTTACACCTTGCTGCATCAACGCTTTAGCAAGCAGTCCGGTAGCATAGGTTTTACCGATATCGGTATCAATGCCAGATACAAATAGCACGCTCATGGTCAACCTCGATTTTCTAAATACGTACGCACCACTTTTAGGAGTGCTTGGCATAAGGTAGTCAGCTCGTCATCAGTAATCACATAAGGTGGCATGATGTACACCAGCTTACCAAACGGTCTAACCCAAATACCATTATCAATCAATAAGGATTGAAAAATGGGCATATCGACCGCGTCATGCAACTCAATCACAGCAACTGCGCCCAAACAACGAACCTCAGCAACACCTTCTAATAACGCGGCAGGCGCTAATTGCTGTTCCATAATAGTCTGCATGTTTGCGGTACGCGCTTCGATATCATAAGACAGGATCAAATCAATAGATGCACATGCCACTGCACAAGCCAGTGGATTACCCATAAAGGTTGGACCATGCATCAGCGCTGGATAATTACTATTATGAATGGTATCGGCAATATGACGAGTACACAAAGTTGCCGCAAAGGTCATATAGCCACCCGTCAGCGCTTTGCCAATGGTCATGATATCAGGGCTGATGCAAGCATGTTCACACGCAAATAATTTACCACTACGTCCAAACCCAGTGGCAATTTCATCGGCAATCAAGAGCACATCATGCTCATCACACAGTTGACGCAGCAATTGTAGATATTCAGGACTATAAAAACGCATTCCGCCTGCGCCCTGAATAATTGGCTCAATGATAAATCCCGCCAGCTGCGCACCATACTCGACAAAAAACTGAGCTAATGATTCATGCTCATCTACTGTCAATGCGCGATCTAAGCCAAGCGGCGGTGCTGGAACAAAATGCTGCATCGGTAATTGCTTGCCATACAGGCTGTGCATACCATTAACAGGATCGCAGACACTCATGGCATGCCACGTGTCTCCGTAATACCCTGAATGGGTTGACGCAAACTGCTGCTTGAATGGACGCTTAGCAGCCACTTGATATTGCAATGCCATTTTTAGTGCCACTTCTACGGCAATACTGCCACTATCTGCATAAAAAATCGCATCAAGTCCAGCAGGTACAATATCGAGTAGCTTTTTGCCAAGATCGATCGCTGGCTGATGGGTCAACCCACCAAACATCACATGCGCCATTTTACTCAACTGCTGGGTCAGCGCTTCGTTTAGCTTGGGATGATTGTAGCCATGGACGCTCGCCCACCATGACGACATGCCATCGATCAGGCGTGTGCCGTCTTCAGTGATGATATAAATGCCTTCAGCGCGATCGATTACGATATTAGAATAAGTGGGTGGCAGGCTGGCATATGGATGCCAAAGATGTCGCTGATCGAACTCACTTGCTACTTGAATTGGTTTGGTGGTTGTTGTTTGCGTGGTTGTTGTTTCCATGGTCATCGTGGTGTCCCCAAAACGTTGTAAATCCAAACGTCATCAATCGCTTATCAATGTTTTATTGACCCGTAATTCGCTTGTATTTAGACAATAAATCACTCTCTGTTTCGATATGATTGGGATCGTGAGGGATACAGTCAACCGGACAGATCACCACGCACTGTGGCTCGTCAAAATGTCCGACACATTCTGTGCATAAATCTGGGTCGATGACATAGATATCATCGCCTTCTGAGATGGCCTCATTGGGACAAGCGGGCTCACACACATCACAGTTGATGCACTCATCAGTGATTAATAGTGCCATAAACTGCTCCTTATATTTTTACTCGTATTAGGGCTTGTCCCTAATTCAAACGTTTATCACTAAATGGGCTAAAAATGGCTAAATCTTTGACAAACGGCGTCAAATAACTGGGCAATATCTCGGTATTGTCTGCACTATTTTTCTTGTTTGTCTGCGATTTGTCTAATTTTTATCACTATTTTTAGAATAGGGACAAGCCCTATTCCTATATGGCTGCTCCTTACTGTTTTAGCAAGTGCTAGCAGCTTATCTTTAATGCAGCGTCTTTTATTTAATATTTAGCTTTTTGTCGAATGCTTGCAAAACACAGGGCGGGACGAATTTATTAACATCACCGCCAAGCTTGGCAATCTCACGAATCATGGTAGACGAGATAAACGAGTAGTTCTGAGATGGGGTCAAAAATACTGCTTCAAAGTTTTCGTCTAGCTCGCGGTTCATATTTGCCAGTTGAAACTCGTACTCAAAATCTGACATCGCCCGTAATCCACGCAACACTGCCGTAGCGTGCTTTTCGCGCATGAAATCGACAAGCAACCCTTCAAAGCCAATCACAGAGACTTGCGGTAAGTCCGCAAATACGGTTTCGACCAAGGCGACCCGCTCTTCAAAATTGAACAGGGGCTTTTTATGATGCCCTGAGGCAACCGCGATTACGACCTCATCAAATAGCTTGACGGCGCGTGTAACCAGATCCACATGACCATTGGTAATAGGATCAAAAGTGCCAGGATATAGGATTTTGGTATGTAGCTTTGAGGAGTTAGAAGAAATAGAGTGGCTCATAGCATGACTGATATAATCGGTGATATTAGGCCATATGCTAGCAAATTTTGCTCAAACTTAATACTTATCTGCTACATTTGTCCTAACAGCTGATTTACCTTTTCACTAGAGGCTTTGATACAATAGGCGGTTCGACTCATCTGTCTTATTATCTAAGTAAAGTTTAAGACTATATATTGGATTAGGATGAGGAATTAGTAGGACTGATCAGATAAGGCGCTCGCATGTCGGGCAAACCTTATGGAGAAATTATGTCAAAAAAATCAAAAAAACCTGATAATCAGATTTGCGCCAATAAAAAGGCGCGTCATGAGTATTTTATCGAAGAAACCTTTGAGGCAGGACTGGCATTACAAGGTTGGGAAGTAAAAGCCATTCGTGCAGGGAAGATGACGATTACCGAAGCGTACGTCATATTCCGCAATAATGAAGCCTTCCTGTTCGGTGCGCACATTCAGCCATTACTATCTAGCTCAACGCACGTTAGTCCAGACAGCATTCGTACCCGTAAACTGCTACTGAACCGTCGTGAGATTGAAAAGCTATCTGGGGCAATCAACCAAAAAGGTTATGCTTGCGTACCGCTATCTTGCTACTGGAAAAACTCACTGGTGAAATGTCAAATTGGTCTAGCCTTGGGTAAAAAGCAGCATGACAAGCGTAAAACGCTAAAAGATCGTGACTGGGAACGTGATAAGCAGCGCGGCTTCAAACAGCATTTAGATTAAGTGGTATTCAATCTAAATAGAAAAGGACGGCTCAGTAAATATTGAGCCGTCCTTTTTATTGTCCACTGTATATTATTCACTTCTTATGACATCTTATGGCTCATCACCTCTAATGCACACTACTAATTAATAGCTTTTGTAACCATCAACCATCTGCTCTATTGTGCGACCTGCTCATCTATCGACAACGCTGTCTTTCTATTAGCCTGACGCAACTGCCTAACACCATGCGCAATCAGACAGGCAATACCCAACCAAATCAGACCATAGCTATAGATCATCGCTGACTCAAAAGGATTACCCAGCACGGTCACTGCCAAAATAAATAGCAATGCAGGCTCTAGATAGCTCATCATGCCGTAAACATTAACGGGTAGCATTTGACTGGCATCAATATTGGTCTTCATCGCCAAGACGCTGAGCACACCCAATCCTATAAGCATCATGATAAAGAAACCAGAGCCGCTAACCATCACTACACTGTTTGGGGCAAAAAAGAATAAGTAAGCCAAAGCAAAGGGCGCAGATATCGTTAAATCGACCAACAACCCCGTTACAGCACCGGTTCCTTGCATGCGGCGTAAGATGTAATAAATAGGATAAGTACTACACACCCATAGCGTCGCCCAAGAAACACTCTGCGTACGGATAACTTCGCTACCCACACCCAATGCAGCAAAGGCTACTGCCAGCCATTGCAAACGACTGAGTTTTTCGCCAAAAAGCACGCAACCAAACACCACCATCATCAGTGGGAATAAGAAGTATCCCATCGCGGTTTGTACACCTTGTCCATTGACTGGCGCCCACATAAACAACCAAAACTGGCTCAGAAATATCGGTGTAGGCAGTAGCAACCAAGCCCATTGTTTAGCGCCTTTGAGCACTTTCAATTTATCAACGTGCAATCCTAGACGTCCACTCACTATTAAGTATCCGACCAACGCTGCCCACATCGCGAGCATGCGCCAGATGAAAACCTGCGTCCCTGATAATGGCGCCAAAAAACTGCTATACGCATAGAGGACGCCAAATAGCACATTGGATAATATGGCAAAAGACACCCCTAATATCAGAGTGCGTTGCTGTGTGTTACCTACCGTCCAAATCGCAGCTAATGGCAAACGTGCAGCAGTCGTTGCTAGCGTATTAGCGAATACATTGGAGAGCATTGAGATAGACATGATAAGCACCGTAAGTATTGATAGACAGTAAAGACCCAACCGCTTACTCTCATTTTTGAGTAGCTCTGATTGATATGGTCTATTTTACTTAATTGTTTTGAGATATTATCTCTATATAAACAAATAAATGAATAAAATTATCATATTCATGGTATATAAATTATTATTTTCTTATATTAGTATTTTTAGTGATAATTTTTATAAAATCATTAAATTCTCTGCTATTAAGGATATCCTGAGATGAGTTATATTTTAGATAATACTGATAAAGCTATTTTGAACTTGCTGCAAGATGATGCGACATTACCGCTTAAAACTGTCGCAGAGCGAGTGCATGTGTCTATTGCAACGGCTCAGCGGCGTATACAAGCACTCATAGATCATGATGTAATTAGCAAACAAGTCGCCATCGTCAATCCTGACAAAGTAGGCTACGGTCTGACAGCGGTGGTCATGATAGAAATAGAGCGCTCTAACACCTCAATGCAGCATCGGTTTGAGCGACTGATGGACGCACAATCACGTATCATGAGCTGTTATGAGGTTTCGGGCGATTTTGATTTTATGTTGATGGTCAATGCCAAAAATATGAGCGACTATCATCAGTTCACCCGCAGCTTACTGACGTACGAAAACAATGTCCGTAATTTTAAAAGCCAATTTGTGATGAACTTTACCAAGAGTGGGACGAAAATTACGTTGGACTGATAACCCCTATCTGTCTAACGCGATGGTGTTTCTTATAAATTCTGGTGACAAGTAGATAAGTGGTCGCTAATCCCTGTACGATATAGTAAAAGTTAGATAAGCAGTAAAATATCGATGGTTCATTCTATAGACAAGGACGCCTACTCATGACTAACGACACAAACTCTACTGGCACGGATATGCATGCCACACAAAAATCACTGCGCCCAAAAGCAATACTAACAGGGGCTTTGTTCGCGACAGCACTAGCCAGCTCAGGCTGTGCTACCAGCTCATTGCTTGACAGTGGCAAGTATGTCACGACTAATACAGAAAAACAGATACTCTCTGAAGATCAAATCATAGCCTTTGGTCGCCCAGCGCAGGCATTACCCAAAATGCCAAACGCCACGATGGTGATCGTGGGTGAGAAGAACAGTTACGTACTCACCCAAGGTGGGACTGAGATGGTGAACTTACTGAGTAATCTGACACAAAAAAACATTCAAGTTGATAATGACATGAGCTTTTATGTACCGAACAACGATGGCTATTTTCAAGGGGAAATGAAGCTATCTTATGCCAAACTAAAGGATGAGTTTGGGCGCGCGGATTATCAGTTCTTTTTGCAAAACAATGGCTTGGAGTGCACCTCAGCGAGCGATCAACGTATCAATGCTCAGCGCTTTTGCTTCAGCGTGCCTGTGAAAGGAGCTATCTATCCGCAAGTCAGCAATTTGGGGCTCATTCAGTCAAAGTATCGCGCCTTGACCAAACCTTATACCGTAAGCTTCTATACACAGACTCAGCAAGATGTCGTCACTCGTAGCGGTCCAAATGGTGCACAAAAGCTAGTATTGCTACCCTTTGCCCTCGCCTTCGATGTCGTTACTTTCCCGCTTCAGTTATTAGATTAAATAGCTAACTATTAGACTACTCATCGTCTAGTATCAAGTTTCAAGGTGCGTTATGAAAGCTCCATAATGAAACTACGTCATGAAAGCCACGTTATAAAAGGCACGTTATCGACAGGTACTCCATACTCAACCGTAACGCGCCCAATTGGTCTATTAAAACAACTTCTCGACGACTGCTTTTGGATAACTTTGCTTGGTCGTTTGTGCGGCTTGGAACAATATCTCATCTGCCTCAACAGGTCCTGCAACGTCGCACAAGCAAACGTAAGCAAGCTGAATCAAATTATTGAGAAGATACTCATTGTCAGGTATGGATGGACGATCACCGTCCAAAAATGATTTGATATGAATGCTATGCTCTTTGAAGGTGCGCTCTTGCGAGACAGTTTGGTGCATGGTCAAAAAAAAGTTACGACTGTCGATAGTCGTTAGTTGACTGCGAAGCGTCTCCATCACCGTATAAAACGCCAATACCAGCTCAGAGAGAGGCAATGGTACTGGGGTATCGATGGTCTCTTGATGACTGTCGGTCTCCACTATCTGCTCATTGCTCGCTTGCAGCGTATCCCAAAAGCCTTTACGAATCTCAGATTTGTGCGCTTGTAGCTCAGGATAGCGCCGGGTTGCGTCCAACACGCACTGTTGCATCATCTTGACAGAGACCGCCGGATACCGTAGCCATTGCGTCTTCAGCAGTCGTACTTCCTCAGGATGTAAGTATTTTGCCAGCACCTCTGCCATCGCGGATACCGTTTGGTCTACGGATTGAGTATCAGTATTCATCAGCTCTCTCCTATAAGTGACGCTCTGTTAGACTTTTAGCATCAAACATTTGCTTTTGAAACTCAGGGTAACCCAGCTCTGCATGCTCGGTATAATCAAGGCCGCGCTGCTCATGTAAACGGCTCGCCTTTAATCCAAAGCTCAGATCAATCAGCTTATACATGATAAGACCCAGCCCTAATGCCCATACTAAAGCCACACCGACGCCCAGCGCCTGCACGCCCAGCCGTGATAAATTAAATAAATCCCCTGTATAGAATAATCCAGCCGCGAGCGTACCCCATACGCCGCCGAAGCCATGTACGGCCACTGCTGAGACCACATCGTCTATCTTGAGCTTTAGTAGCGCCTGCGTAGACAATATATAGACCACGGCCGCTACGGCACCGATAATAATAGAATATAAAGGCGTCGTTGTGGCACAGCCTGCCGTGATAGACACGAGTCCGATCAAACTGGCATTGACACTATCACTGAGCAAGATTGCTTTGTTCAGTGTCCGAGAGATCAGCATATAGCTCACTACAGCACTGACTGCGGCGACAAAGGTATTAACCGCGATAAGACCGATATCGCCTGTGATAGACAGGGTCGATCCAGCATTGAACCCAAACCAGCCAAACCACAAGATAAACCCGCCTAGCGCCAGTAGCGTCATGTTATGCCCTGCGATCAATCGCGGCGTCCCATCAGGTGCAAAACGGCCCAGTCTCGGTCCGATAACTAAGACACCTGCCAGTGCCAACCAGCCGCCGATAGAATGGACCACCGTCGAGCCAGCAAAATCAATAAAACCACGCTCAGCGAGCCAGCCTGACCCGCCAAAATAGCCGCCCCAGACCCAGCTGGCAAACACAGGATAGATAAACAAACAAATCAAACAAGCCGCTATCGCATAACCGAAAAACGAGACGCGCTCTGCCATCGCACCACTCGCAATCGTCACTGCGGTCGCCGCAAACATCATCTGAAAGAACATCAGTGCCCAGTCCATATTGGACAAGGCAGTTGGCATAAAGTTATCAGTACCCACAAATCCAGAGCTATTGGTGCCCATCATCAGCCCAAAGCCAACCAAATAAAACGCCAAACCACCGATACACATATCGGTATAGTTTTTCATCATCACGTTTACTGCATTTTTTGCGCGTACTGATCCGCTCTCTAGTAATGCAAAACCTGCCTGCATAAAAAACACCAACACCCCAGCCCAGATAATCCAAGCAATGTTCTGGTATTCGAGCAGCTGTGCTATGGTTAGCGTATCTGCCTCAGCAGCTTGTGCGCGGCCCATCGCGCCAAACAATAGCGTACTCAGCATGAGCATATTACGCGGTAATGACCCACATATTTTCTTTGTCACATCTAGCCCAACAGATGATGTTCTCATTTTATCTCCAAACACTTATCCAACCCTTTAAATGTTATCGGTGCACCATTTTCACTCATAGAGGCACACAAATAAGCCCTGATAGAGTCGGAGCAAAACCTATGCCAGAATCTGTGGAGAAAAATTAGAACGGCTAACAAACATGAGAAAATGTGTGAGAAATGGGTTTGTCGCGCTGATGATATTGCTGCTCAGCTTAGGTTATTTTTATCGCTACCCTGCTGTACTGGCGGCTTACTTTGTCACTGCAGTTTATCTCGCGCTATCAATAACTTATCGGCAATCACCCGTCATAGAATAGGTCGCATAGTGAGGTTGATTCATGTTAAAATAAGTGCTTTTACATTCGCCTTTATTATCATTGAGTGATAAGGGACGTATTTTTAGTGCCATTTTCTAATTAACAGGTCCGCCCATGTCTGCCGATACCATCGCCCGCACTGCCTTTAAACAAGGCACCAAGCCACTTTACGATTATGACAAACACTGGGCAAGCTGCTACGAGCCTGCGCCTTATCTACCGATGAGCCGCAAAGAGATGGACGATCTGGGCTGGGATGCTTGTGACGTCATCATCATCTCAGGCGATGCCTACGTCGATCACCCAAGCTTTGGTATGGCAATCATCGGTCGCTTGCTCGAGTCACAAGGCTTTCGTGTGGGTATCATCGCGCAGCCAGATTGGAAGAGCAAAGACGCCTTTATGGAGCTTGGCAAGCCGGTCTATGCTTATGGCGTGACCGCAGGCAACATGGACAGCATGATCAACCGCTATACAGCCGATCGCAAAATCCGTAGCGATGATGCCTACTCTCCTGGCAACGTCGCCAACAAACGCCCTGATCGCGCCGCTATCGTCTATAGTCAGCGTTGCCGTGAGGCCTATCCTGATGTACCGATCATCTTAGGCGGTATCGAGGGTAGCTTACGCCGTATTGCCCATTATGATTATTGGTCAGACAAAGTCCGCCGTAGTATCCTTCTGGATGCGCGTGCTGATGTCTTACTCTATGGTAATGCGGAGCGTGCCATTGTCGATGTGGTACATGGTCTGTCAAAAGGCTATAGCTTCGAGCAAATGAGTAAATTGCGCGGTACCTCTTATCTATTGACTCCGACTCGCCGTCATTGGCAAGCAGGCATGACAGAAGTCGCCAGTAACGATGTCGATACCGTTGGCCGTGTCGATCCTATCATCAACCCGTATGTCATGACCGAAGACGTTGATAGCTGCTCAATTGAGCAGAACAAACCATCAGATTCACCTGTTGGGCAAGCGATGCCGTCATCAATGTCGTCACAGTATCAGGGTTTTGTCGCAGAACCAGTTGCCAATAAAGTTATCAATGTCGATCAAGTCGACGAAGAGACGCAAGTGGTACAAATGCGTGGCTTTGATAAGCCAAAAACCGCCCGTAAGCATAAGATTAAGATGCCGCCACGTGAAGAAACGGTGATTCGTCTGCCTGATTATGAGCACGTCAAATCTGACCCTGTGCTCTATGCCCACGCCAACCGTATCTTGCATTTGGAAACCAATCCGGGTAACGCTCGCGCGCTCGTACAGCGTCATAGTAGCGGTGCGGGTAACTCGCATACCTCTATCGATGTCTGGCTGAACCCGCCACCGATTCCCCTCTCGACAGAAGAGATGGATTATGTGTTTGACTTGCCATATGCCCGCCTGCCACACCCAAGCTATGGCGATGCGCGTATCCCTGCTTATGACATGATCAAATTTTCGGTCAATATCATGCGTGGCTGTTTTGGTGGTTGTACGTTCTGTTCGATCACTGAGCACGAAGGGCGCATTATTCAAAACCGCTCAGAAGAGTCGATCTTGCGCGAAGTCGAAGCGATTCGTGATACCGCCCCTAACTACACTGGCGTGATCTCTGACCTTGGCGGACCAACGGCCAATATGTATCGTCTGAGCTGTAAGGATGAGACTATTGAAAAGAACTGCCGTAAGCCGTCATGTGTCTATCCTGATGTCTGCGAAAATTTGCTGACCGATCACAGTAACTTGACCAAACTTTATCGCAAAGCCCGTGATATCAAAGGCGTGAAAAAAATCCTAATTGCGTCTGGCTTGCGTTATGATTTGGCGGTAAAAGACCCTGAATACGTCAAAGAGCTGGTCAGCCATCATGTCGGCGGTTATCTCAAGATTGCCCCTGAGCACTCTGAAGAAGGCGTGCTATCGAAGATGATGAAGCCGGGTATGGGCAGTTATGATCAATTCAAAGCGATGTTTGAGCAGTTCAGTCAAGAAGCAGGCAAAGAGCAGTATCTGATTCCTTACTTCATCGCCGCCCACCCGGGTACCAAAGATGAAGACATGATGAACCTTGCACTGTGGCTCAAAAATAATGGCTACCGTGCCGACCAAGTACAGGCATTCTATCCAAGCCCAATGGCGACCGCGACCACCATGTATCACACGCACAAAGACCCGCTACACAAGGTTAGCCGTGATGAAGGTGACATGGATATCGTCAAGTCTGGCAAACAGCGTAAACTGCACAAAGCGTTCCTGCGCTATCATGATCCAAAAAACTGGGTGTTATTGCGTAAAGCGCTACAAGACATGGGCCGTAGCGATCTGATTGGTAAAAACCGTGGCTGCTTGATTCCACCATTTAACGCCAGTTTAGAAGGGCGTGACGCGGCGCAAGACAGCTATCAGTCAGCGCGCAAAAAGAACAGTCGCCTAGGTAATGATTCGGTGAAGCGTAGCAACAACGCCTCAAACCGTGCTGGCACAAGCAAAAACGCTGCCGGAAAAAATACCAAGAAAAAAGTCAGTAAAGGCAACTTCCAAACCCAGCATACTGGTCTGCCACCGCGCAAAACCAAGTAGCGTTAACGATATAAAAGAACATGCTCAGTTTAGAGCGTGTTTAGTTAATCAAAAAAGCGTCTATCGACAATTCGTTGATAGGCGCTTTTTTATGAACAAACTTAGCAGTACCACCCACTATAATCGGTGTTTTTGATTTACTGCCTTTACTTTATAGAACATATGCAGTTGGTAGTATTTACGATTAAAAACACCTAGAACTCATGGCACCTAGGGTTAGTAGTGCGCAGGATTAAGGACATCTAGAATCATAAGTTACATTAGTCACGGATTAGGTAACCAAGCTAACAGGTAATAAACAATTTCTAACACTGAAATAGTTCGTTTTCGCTACTATAACCCTCATAGGCTACCTACCTAAATAAATATAATCGAATGACATCAGTGACAAACTCTGGAGAGAACCATGAACATGATAACTAAAATCGCAACCGCCCTACCAGCCCTTGCCCTATTGAGCGCTTGTGCTACGACGGCTCCAGAAACCACTGATACACCCGTCACAGAAAAGGTAACCGCGGCTTATGATCGCATGGCGCCAGCACCCTACACCTGTACTGACGGCAGCAAAATCATGGCAAAGCAATCTATCAATAAAGAGCAAGTCATGGTCAATGCCACATTACCTAAAGTAAAATGGGCAGAGCAGCCAGTCGTCTTGAACGGCGGTATCAAGGGTGACGTTGCAAGCTATGTCAACGACTCAAACCCAGAAGTCATCTATGCATGGCACATGAAAGAAGACAAAGGTATCTTTGCAATGAAATGGGCAAATGGAAAAGAATACAAAGTAAACTGCCAAATCTAGTCCATCAAAGATAAGCAGAAACCTATTAAAAAATAAAGCAGTCACTAGATAGTGGCTGCTTTTTTATACCTGTTTGATCGATAGTTTCGTGACTATGATTATGGCTCTAGGGCTGTGGTTATGAGAACAACTACATCTATCCGTTCCAGCTCTAGCATTAGCTCAAAAACTGGTCACTGACGCTTTTTGCTAGAGAACCATCAAGAAAGCTGTCAAAATAGCAGTTAGAGCAAATCAATGATGATCAGTGATGAAAAGGATAACTCGATGGCTAAGCGTCTGATAAGTATGATGGTAATCGCAACGGCAAGTATGTGGGCGCTGACAGCCTGCGATAACGCTACCGACTCTTCTGTTGATACCACCGACCAAGTAGCGAACAAAGTGGCGACAGCAGATACCGCAGCCGAGCCATCGACATCAGAAGGAAAACCGACTGCCGACACGGTAGACTGGTCACTGGTAGACAACGGTACAAAGCCTGCTGACCCCACCAACTACAAGTATCCGTTTGCAATCGATAGTCAAAACGTCCGAGACTATGCTGAGTTTTTCAAAGTGGATGCGGCGACCTCACAGCACAACCTCACTATCAGCATGGCAAGTAATGAAGCACTGTCTAAAGTCTTGGATCAGCTGAGCGAAACCTATGTCTCACATGAGCTGACCGATGGCAATGAGATGACGCTTATCATTCATACCACGCCCGATATCACTGCCAGCAGCTATGATTATGTGCTGTCTGATGACTTTGCCAAAGGACTGGTATTGCCCATTGAGATCAAACCTGATGGTAAAAAAGGTGAGGCGAAGGCGCATGGGGAAATGGTGGAGTAGAAGGCTAAGATATATCTCATCTTTATATATACGGCAAGGTTTTTATGTAGAAGTCTGGGGTAATGATTCAATTGGGTTTTTTTAGCATTTTTCAGATAAATTAGAGTAGTTTATTTCTCTAGGTGCGCTGAGCGCACCCTACGTTCCATCACTTGCGTCCGTCCATATTCAAGTCAGCATAACCATCGCCAAGCATACGTTTGGGCGCAATATATTCAAGTAGAAAATTTTCGGGGTTATCAGTACCGCAGTTGGTATTATAAACCATAATTTGATTAAAACCACCGACACAGTAGGTGTGATAGTCCTCAACTTCGAGATTATATACCGTCGTGGTATAAGGAATATAAGACTCTGTACCATCATCATGAGTGGTGATATTGTAGTTAGCGCAAGAAATATCCGTTTTTTGAAACTGACCAAAAGTTTTACGAATATTGTCCATATCAAATAGCGTGCCTTTACTTAGGCTTTCCTCCATACCTTCAATATCTTCCACAGCATGAGTATAATAAGGTGTGGCATGCATCCATGCCATATTACCGACCTGATCACTCCCGTACTGGTATAATGGTTTAGCAGCTATCACTGCATAATGATTACCATTTTCTGGATTCACTAGTATATCCCCAAACGTTAGCTGATCTGCACGTCTCCATTCAGGTATATCAAATAACGCTAAATCCTTTGGCGGTCCAATAAGTGAACGATCTCGATCAGTATGATATCCTTTACCCACGACCATAACGGGATGGTTTGGCGTGACACCAACATGGTTTGGTAACATCGCATAATGAATGTCCTGTATATCATCTATATCTGTTAGAGCGGGTCTAGTGATATCGATATATCCAACGTACCATATCTCTTTGTTTTCAAACTTAAAGGTTTTGGTCACTCGTTTAAAGACAGGCTCTCCGATACCATTTTCAGCTGCTGAGAGTACTTTGTCACCCACTTCGATATCTTGTATCGGTTTATAGCTAAACCTATTTGGACCCTCTACTCTGACTGATGTTCCTTTAACAAAACAACCAATTTCGCGCTGGCTGGCATCTTGTATTATTGTTTTCATAAAGCATCATCCAATGTTTGCAAGTGGTAGCGCCCAGCGCATCTATAAATCTCAGTTGAAGCTAAATCTACTCTCTAACCATAATCAAGAACTCTTCCTCACCTACCACTTTAACGCCCAATTTTTCCGCTTTGGTTAGTTTAGAGCCAGCCTTATCTCCTGCCAGTAGCGCCGTGGTTTTGGCAGAGATACTGCCCGAGACTTTTGCACCCAGCGCTTGTAGTTTGGCTTTGGCTTCATCACGCGCCATGCTATCGAGCGCTCCCGTGATGACCCACGTTTGCCCATCGAGTGGCAGCCCTTCGGATGCGACTTGCTCAACTTTATCCCAATGGACGCCAGCTTCACGTAGCGCTGTGATGACTTCGATATTGTGCGGCGCGCGGAAAAACTTATAGGTCAGCTCGGCAGTGATTTCACCGACATCTGGCGTTTTTATCAAGGTCTCAATACTGGCCGACATTAGACTATCTAAATCACCAAACTGTTGAGCAAAGTTCTGTGCTGTACCTTCACCGACACCACGAATACCCAGCGCGTAGATAAAGCGAGCCAATGTCGTGTGCTTGCTCGCTTCGATAGCATTGATGATATTCTGGACGGACTTTTCCCCCAGTTTCTCAAAGGTGACCATCTCATCCGCATGGTTGTGCAATTGATAGATATCAGCGACCGTTTTCACCAGACCATGCTCAAAGAAGCTAATGAGCCAACTCGCGCCAAGTCCATCGATATCCATCGCACGGCGCGAGACAAAGTGAATGAGCGCCTCAGTCTGCTGTGCTGGGCAAAACAGTCCGCCCGTACAGCGTGCCAATGCTTCGTCTTCTGGCAGCACCACAGGCGAGTCGCAGACAGGACAAGCCGAAGGTAAGGTTACTGGCTTGCTATCGGCTGGGCGCTGATCGTGCCAGACGCGTGTGACTTTGGGGATGACATCACCTGCCCGATGGACACTGACCGTGTCGCCTGCTCGTACATCCAGACGCTGAATCTCACCAAAGTTATGCAAGGTGACATTGCTGACGGTGACGCCGCCAACTTTGACAGGTTCAAGCTTACCGACAGGCGTGATTTGACCCGTACGACCGACTTGCCACTCGATATCGTTGAGACGCGTCATGACGGTTTCGGCAGGGAATTTATAAGCGGTTGCCCAGCGCGGCTCACGGGATAAAAAGCCAAGCTGCTGCTGTAGCGCAAGGCTATTGACCTTGATCACCATACCATCAATCTCAAACGGCAAATCGCCACGACCTTCTATCACAGACTCATAATAGGTCTGCGCGGCGCGTGGGTTGGCGACCACTTCTACGGCGCTGACGGTAAAGCCAAGCTCGGTGAGCCACGCCAGCGCACCTGATTGGGTGTCGATATTTTCAGGCAATCCTTGATTGACCGAATAGCCATAGAATGCGAGTGGACGACTGGCAGCCACGGCTGGGTCTAGCTGACGTAAGCTACCAGCGGCGGCATTGCGTGGATTGGCAAAGGTTTTACCTTCACTCTCTTCCGCCAATCGATTGAGACGCTCAAACCCTGCCTTTGGCATCAGTACTTCACCGCGCACTTCTAACAGCGCAATATCAGCCGCATCGGCAATCCATAATGGCAGATTACGAATAGTTTTGGCATTTTGCGTAATGTCCTCCCCTGTCTGCCCGTCACCGCGCGTGACCGCTTGCACAAATTTGCCGTGCTCATACTTCAGTGAGACTGCCAGTCCGTCAAGCTTTAGCTCCATCTCGTATTCAGGGTTTTGCTGCGAGACGCTCAGGCGATCATTGACACGGCGCATAAAGTCGCGCAAATCATCATATTCAAAGACATTGCCCAGCGATAACATCGGAATGTCGTGCGTGACTTGAGTAAAGGCAGATAGCGGCATATCACCGACTTGGTTAATCGGACTGTCAGGTTGTATCAGGTCTGGATAGGCTTCTTCGATTTCTAGCAATGAGCGACGCAGTTGATCGTATTCACTGTCTTCTAATAACGGATTGTCGAGTACATAGTAAGCGTAGTTATGCGTTTTGATCGCGTCGATCAGCGACCGCATTTTTGAGACAATCTCTGTATTGTTGCTGCTACTATCGGTTGAACTGGCTGTATTAGATGTCGCAGGAATTTGGTTTTCTACTTGAGCAGATAGATTTTTAGAATTATTTGATGAGGTAGCGTCAGTCATAGTCGGCGTCTTTTTTGTCATTCAAGATGCCGATATGATAACAAGTTTGCAGGATGCTCGGTATAGTCAATCCGATATAAATCAGATACTGTCTCAGGCTCGCTCAGTCTACTATGTGTAGTACTTACACTCACTTTGCTTGTATCTAACTTATCTTTAACCAACTCTAGAATCTTGCAGAAACTAGAGCCCACTAAAAAAGGCAAATAACGTTAATCGCTATTTGCCTTCTTTATGATTGCTTATGCTAGTCAGCTTTTAACTTTCGTAGCTTTTAAGCCCTTAGCCTTCATAATCACGAACTTGATTACGCAGCTGCTGCTTGTACTCAGGGGTGATTGGTTCGTTCTCTTCATCCAGCATAATCGCGTCTAGATCGCTTGCCATCATATAAGCAATGCTCATCATGCTATCGAAGCTACGCACGGCTTGTGGATGCGGCAATGATAAGAATACGACTACGCCGTTGTAAGTGTTGGTGGCAACACTATGCGGATCAAATGGCGCGATGCCGCTATCGGTGATACCCATCATACTAAACCACAGCATACCAGTGCCGTCTTTTTGCTCGTAGCGATGGAACATATTCATCGCCCCATAACGCAGACCGTATTTGTCAATCAACGCTAATAGATCGCGACCACGGATAGTTGAGGCTGGACGATCACGATACTGGTGCGGCAAGATGGTGATATTGATGTTGTCTTTGGCATTGATCAACGGTCCGTTTTGCGCATCATCGTCAGATGCGGATAGGTGCTGATCAAGTACTGGGCTATTATTCTCAAAGCTTGGTTCTTCTGCAGTGTCGATTGAGGGCATCAAACTATCTGTTGCTGACATCAGGCTTGAGAATGCATCAGGCTCTTGCTCGACTTGCATTTGGTCAGCAGCAGCTAAGAACTCGGTATCATCGCTACGTTGCTGCTCCTCTTGCCAGCGCGCATAGTCAGCGTCATCTATAACGTCATGCTCGGTATCTGCGACATGATTGCGCTCAGCCGTCAGCTGCGCATCGACATTGGTATGAGGCTGAGTCAGTGGCTCTTCTTCGACGACAGCATTGAGATAGCTGCGGTCAGGGCCGATACTCGTCTCGCCCGCGACCGTATCATCAAAGTCTGGCTGATCAACGATGTTGCGCTCGTGACGCGGTATGATAGGAATACCGTTTTTGTCATAATTGACCGCTGCCGCTTCAGCATTACCGCGGCGCTTAAAACTGCGAATGACCATAAACAGCCCTGCAAGCACGATAAACGCGGCAATGGCAATCAATATAAACTGAATAACGGTCATGATAAATACATCCTAGTATATATAACAAAAGGGAATACACAAACGAGCATAAATGGCAATATTCTAGCATGGCTAATCTATGTCGTCACCACATTGTGTACTTTATAACCAGTATGCTTGGCTAAGGTCAAGCTTATTTGCATTTATGCTAATGGATTGATTATATTTGCATTGCTCTGATTCTTATAACCTATTTGCTGTCGGGCTTTTGTATTAGCTCTCTACGTAACGCGCGGCCTCATCGAGCGATACACTGACTAGGGTAGAAATGCCTGCACTGGGCATCGTGATACCTTTTAGCTCATCAGCAATTTGCATCGTCAGTTTGTTGTGACTGATAAAGATAAACTGTAAATCATCTGCCAGCTCATGGATAAGACTGGTAAAGCGTGCGACATTGGCATCATCAAGCGGCGCATCGACCTCATCTAGCACACAGAACGGTGCGGGATGCTGCTTAAATATCGCAAAAATCAAACTCAGCGCAGTAAGGGTTTTTTCACCGCCAGACAGCACCGCTAAGCGGCTGTTGCGTTTGCCCTTCGGCTGCGCCATCAAGGTCAGCCCTGCACGCCATTGCTCTGACTTTGGCGTACCCGTGGGCATCTCGTCAGTGTTCAATGTTAGGCTAGCCTGTCCACCGCCAAATACCTTGGCAAATAAATTGGACAGCTCGTTGTTGACCGCATCAAGCGTCTGCATAAATAGCGTCTTAGTCGTCTCGTCAATAGAGGCAATCGCCTCGACCAACGTCTGCATACTTGCCGCAATATCTGTCGTCTGCTGAGCAAGTGGTTCTAGGCGCTCATTGACCTCAGCCAGCTCTGCCACTGCTGCCAAATTGACTGGCCCAATCTTACTTAAATTCTGGGTTAATTTGGCTTGCTCGGACTCTAGCTCAGCGATTTTGTCTGGACGGACGCGGCGATCATGAGCGATAAAGTCTGCCAATAAGTTTGAGACGCTCATGCTTTGCTGCTGTGTATGCGCAGCTTGTGATTGGTATTTATCACTCACACGAGCGTAAGCATCTAGGGCACTTTGCGTATGCACAATGGCATCGTCTAATCGTGCTGCGCTTAGCGCCAGTTCAGTTGCATGCTGGGCAAGCGCGCTCTGCTGCATTTGCAAGGTATTTTGTAAGGCATCAAATACCGTCTGCTGCTGAGCATACGTTTGTTTTAGTTCCATTAACACGCTATCGCGCTCGCTCAACAATACTTGCTGTGCATCGCGAGCGGTCTGTGCGCGCTGCAATGCGGCTTTTAGCTCTGGCAGTTTGGTCTGCTGCTGCTCATGACGCATCTGTAATTTTTGTTCGTTCTCTAATGACTTATCATATTGCTCGGTTGCACGCGTCAGACTGTTGATATTATTCTCTAGGCGTATCTCATGCTGCTGAATACGTAGCTGCAAGGCTTGCCATGCGTCATCATCAGCTTGCCGCGCACGGTTTAGCGCACTGCGCTCAGATTGTAATTGCTGGGTTGTCGCTCGTGCCTCTGCTATTTGCGGGGTGAGCGTAGCGATCTCGCTGTCGATATGCTGCTGCTCTTGCGCAAGCGTCTGTTGTTCTTGTACCAGTTCTTGCTTTTCCTGCTCAAGCGTCACCTCATCAGCGTTCAGACGCTGGCTATCCGCTTGCAAGCGCTCAGCTTTGGCGCGTTCGGTCGTCAGTTGCTGCTGGTATTTATGCTTATCACGGGTTAACTGTTCAGCTTGCGCGCGCGTTTCTTCTAGACTGACCATCAATGCATCATAGTCGCGCTGGTTTTTGGTGATGATTTTTTGCTGATTTTCGATGCTCAACTCTAGATCACCGAGTAGATCTTCTAACGTTTGTAAACGCGTACGCTGCGCCAAACGCTGGGTGAGGAACTGGCTACTGCTATCGTTTTGCTCATCCTGAGCACCAGCAAACTTACTTAGATTAACTGTTCCATGACGACTGATCATCCAACCATCGGTAGTAAGTAGTATCGCTGATGGTGGTAATGACTTTAGTACATCAGCAAGAGTATCAATCTCATACTGTTCAATGGTTTCAAACTGCGACGTATATATATAACATTGCTGCCATAGCGAGAGTAAAGGCTGAGTAATCAACTGCGATAATGGCAATACTTTATCAATCAAATTTTCTGGCAAGTCGCTGACAAAGGCATGGTCTTTGACTTCATTTTGCTCAGTAGGCAGCCACAGGCTATGGCTATGACCTGTTTCAACTGTTGCTTTGTCTTTGGTATTGGCAGGCTTATTTTGTGAGGTTTGGTACATTAGTAAATCATTGACGTTCGGCGCAAGCACTTGCCATAAGCTATCGGCTTTTTTAGCCTCACCATTCACATGATCAACGTGTGACGGATTGATTTGGTTGGCTTGTTGGTTAGAGGTCAGTACATGGCTATCTAGCCATAACGCTAAGACATTATCGAGTAGTTGTGCATGCGCTTGCCCTTTTGCACTCAGCTCAATCTGCTCACGCAAGGTGACGACGGCCAATTGCTGAGTCTGTAGATCATTGTTATATACATTGTCTGTCGAGGTAGCTTCAGTCTTTGTGGGTTTCTGCTGAGCTTGCTGTGTAGGTTTAGGATGTAGTATCTGATGCAAGGTATCGTATTCGCCTGCCAGCAGCGCATGGCGTTTTTCATCATCGCTTAGCTTGCGTTGCTGCGTGCTTAGGTTTTGCTGCAAATGATGTGCTTGCGGCTGCATGTCGGACAGCCGTTCGTCCACGCCATCCTTTTGACGTTCAATCTGCTGTAGCTGTTTGCTCAGTTCAGTAACTTGCTGCGCTAGCACCTGACTCAAGTCTTGCTTATCATCTGCCTGGTTTGTGCCAGTGTTAGCACTGTCAGATAATGATAGTGACTGCTGTAGCTGCTGCCAGAGATTCTGCCAGTTTTGCGCGCGGCGTTGCCATTTATCATGGTTTTGTTGATGGCGTTTTTGTGCTTGAGCATTAATCGCTTGCTGCTGCTCAAGTGTGCGTGCTTTATCCTGCAAGCGTGACAGCTGGTTTTGCGCGTCATGCCATGCGCGCTGCAACGGCTGCTCATTACGCTTATCATTATCGCGCTTACTGGTTAGCTCAGCAAGCTGTGGACGTAGTTCGTCTAGGGCGTTGTGCTGCTCAGTTTGCTCAGACTTTAAGTGCTCGGTGTCAGTAAGGGCTTGCTCACGCTGCTGCGCCAAGTGAGACCGTTGCTGCTCTATCGCCATCAGTTGTGATGTGGCATCACTTAACTGGTGCTCGGCGTTTTGGTAGCTGAGCTGCTGTTCGTAATGCGCGCTTTGGGCATCGTCTTTGAGCCACTGCTCTTGATTGATACGGGAAGTGAGCTTATCTTGCTGAGCTTTGAGCGTATCGTAGTCAGCTTGCAGCGTTGATACTTCTGCGGTACTTCGCTGATGCGCTATTTTTTGCTGCTGCTGATTGTGCTTGGCTTGATAGAGCTGCTGAATGGCAAGCTGCTGCTCTATATCAGCCAAGCTGAGAGAGATTTCTTCGTAACGCTGTGCGCTCGCTGCCTGTTTAGACAGTGTCTTTTGTTGGCGCAGTAGTTCGCTTTGCACATCATGTAAACGCGCTAGATTGTCTCTTGTTTTCTCAAGCTTCTTTTGCGTCTCTTCGCGGCGCGCCTGATAGCGCGAAACCCCAGCCGCCTCTTCAATAAACTCACGCAGCTGCACAGGGCTAGATTCAACAATACGCCCAATCATGCCTTGCTCGATGACCGCATAACTGCGCGCACCCAGCCCAGTCCCCAAGAACACATCAACCACATCGCGGCGGCGACAACGTGTGCCATTGATGAAGTAATCCGAGCGACCGTCTTTATTTACCTGACGGCGAACAGACAGCTCTTGGTACAAGTTAAACTCATGGCGAATGCCCGTCTGCTCATCTTGAGTATGCTCAAAAGTCAGCTCAACACTGGCGACGCTCTTGGCTGTTTTATCCTGCGTACCGGCAAAGATAACATCACTCATCGCCCCGCCGCGCAGCTGCTTGGCAGAGGTTTCGCCCAGCACCCAGCGAATGGCATCAATCACATTGGATTTGCCGCAGCCGTTTGGTCCGACGATGGCAGTGATACCATGACGAAAGGTAAAGGTCGTTGGGTTGGCAAAGGATTTGAAGCCTGCCAGCTTTAGGGATTTTAAACGCATGAATAGTCAGTTGATATGGCGGAAACAGGCGGCTATTCTACCTGAAATTGTTGTGAGTTTTTAGGGTTAAACCGCTAAGTGCATAAACGATTTTGATTGCAGGCTTTGGCGAAACCCTTGTAGTAGTTTTTGCTCTACTTGGCACACATCGTTTTCTGCTAGATAACGATCATTGAACGCAATCAATGATGACCACGTGAGACTGGCTACTTGCAGATGATCGACGATTTCCAATAGCTCTTGTCTCAATAAGTGCTGATACTTCTTAGGTCTTTTATGACACAGTGCCAGTTCTCGGTCGACGAGGCGCTGCTTGTTATACTCTAGCGCATCACCGCCAATAAATAACAGCAAAAATTTTGTGCCCTTATCGATAAAGCCGTTCTCGAGTAAATGCTCGTACATCACGCAGTACTTTAGAATTTGATCTGGGTTTTTTCGACCATTAAATTTTAGCTCATTGGCGATCAGTACATTTGACTGATGGTTATAAGCTAAGTTATCCATATACATTGCCTTTAGCGCTGTACTGGCTTCAAACAGTCCACTGTTGCCATGCGTCGACCATGTCTCATTTGATTTAAAAGTGATGAATTGCTGATAAAATAAGTCTAAGTAGGTATCACTACATAAGCTCAAAAAGATATCGAACTCTTTATTGAGATACTCTTCAGAAAAAAACATGACGCGGCGAGTGGCTTCTCTCGGATGGCAAATACCGATCCTTTGTGTTGAATAAGTCTCTAACCGCTCAGACTCATGCATCTTTGCAGTGAGCTTTTTGATGATAGCGTGTTCAATTTCTTCTACATCTTTACCCGCCAACTCTGGATCGGTCGCCCATTCGATGATTTGGCGTACATATTGCTTTTTGGTGATACCAAGAATCTGCTTTGGCTCCCACGCCAAAAACTCTACCATGTTCGTAAGACCAGTCGTCCATGATATCTGGTCTTTTAAGTGATGTATTGAGCCAAAAACACGGCGATATTTTTCTGCTGCTTTCATACTAAGAATATCTCATGGTTTACATTTTTTACGATAAAGATTTGAGATGGCTACAATATGCCCAGCCCACTCAATAACAACTGCCCTCCTGCAAATATCAGTAGTACGCCAAACGCGCGCTTAAGCATCAAGGCAGGCAATACGTGGGCAAGCTTGGCGCCCACCTTTGCCATCGCAAAACTGACCACTGAAATGCACAAAAACCCTGTGACATGCACAAACCCGATGGTGCCTTCAGGAAGGTTGACCACATCTTGACCGAACCAAGCAAAGCCAGCCGCACCAGCTAATGCAATGGGTAACCCGCACGCCGCCGACGTACCGACTGACTGCTTCATCGGTAGCCCCGCCCAGTTCAAAAACGGTACCGTCAAGCTGCCACCGCCAATACCAAAGATAGACGACGCCATACCAATACCCGTACCAGCGCCAAACTGCACACCAGCAGGGGGCAACGGTTTGCCTGTTTGCTCTTTGTTAGAAAAGAACAGCATCTTTAGGGCAACCAATAGCGCACCAAAACCAATGATAGCTTGTAGCGCCTGTCCATCAATCATATCTGCGATACCAGCGCCAACCAGACTACCGATGACTAGACCAAGCGCCATCTTGCGCCATACTTCCCAGCGCACACCGCCGCGTTTGTTATGAGCCGTCAGTGAGCTGATCGAGGTCACCACAATAGTCGCAAGAGACGTACCAATGGCCAAGTGGGTGATCACTTCTGGCGAAAAGTCATAAGCGGTAAATATCCAGACCAGTGCAGGCACGATAATCATACCGCCACCCACGCCAAACAGACCTGCACTGACCCCTGCAAACGCCCCTGCAATCACAAACCAAACATATAACATCATAGAAAAAACCTTTTATAATACTGACTGGCGCTATAGTACTCGCTTGCGCTTGAGCATGTTTAATTACATTTGCCAAACCTCAATGTGAGCTTTATGCTGTCTAATCGGTACTGTCTGACGATAACAATCGCCCAGTATATCAAAGTTTCCTCCAACCACATCGACTAAACTTATGCCACCACTCTCGAGTTTTTCCGCCTATTTATCTGAGCTCAACCACCGCCATGTCGTCAGTAGTGCCTCGACCAATAGCGAGCTAATAGAAGCGCTACAGGATGGTACGCTAGATGCTGCTACCGTACACGTTTTGACCGCGGAGACTCAAAGCGCTGGACGTGGACAACATGGGCGTTCATGGCAGTCGCCGCACGGCAATGTATATCTGTCCCTGTACCATCCTGTGCATACACCAATCAGTGGATTGTTGTCTTTGATTATTGGCCTTGAGCTGGCAAAGATGCCTGTCATCCAAATATTGAATGAGCAACTGCAAGCGCAAGGGTTAACTCCAGTAGGTGTGAAATGGGCAAATGATTTGGGCTTTTATCCCTCTCAAGAGGCTCATCGCATATCATCGGATAACGCCGCCGCACAGCAACAGCAACAGCAACAGCAACAGCAACAGCAACAGCAACAGCAACAGCAACAGCAACACACACTACCTTTTCAAAAACTCGCTGGCATCTTAATAGAACCAGTAACCAAATCTGGCAAATTGGTCGGTGTGGTGCTGGGTATTGGTTTGAATGTAAAAGCTGCGCCAACGCTCACCGCGCAGACCTCTGAAGGAATGAGTTATCAGGCGATAAGCTTGCAAGATATTCATGCAATGCTGCAGCCAGCAGCACAAACCACCAGCCTGCCAGACTTACAGATGCTGTATCAGCAGATGAGCAAAGCCTTGATGGCGGCGATGACACGCTTTGAGCATTTGGATATAGAAAAGCCAACAGGTCATACCTATTATTTAGACGGGTTTTTGCAGCAGTTCGCAGCAATGGACGCACTGGCAGGACTACGCCTACGCGTCACCCAAGACTATAATAATAAAAAACAAATCGTCACAGGAGTGGCGTGCGGTGTCGATACGCATGGGTGTTTGCAATTGCAGCAAGATAACGGTAAGATTTCTACGCTTTTTACTGGACGCATAGACGTTATTTATTAGGCTTAGATGACTATATTGATGAACCCCATCATTAACGAGCACCATCACTAACGAGCACTTTGTAAAGGGATTTTTATGCTCTGGCTTGATCTTGGAAACACCCGCCTAAAATATTGGCTTACCGATGATATCGGGCAAATAGTCGCACATGATGCCAAGCAGCACCTGCAAGCACCTGCTGAGTTGCTCATGGGTCTAACTGATCGCTTCGAGCGGTATGCACCTGATTTTATTGGTATCTCATCAGTACTGGGCGACGATCTCAATGCCAAAGTCTCAGATACACTTAGCCGTCTGAATATTCCGTTTGAGTTTGTTCATGTCGACGCTGCACATGCCCTTATGAAAAGTGATTATAACGATCAGCAGCTCGGCTGTGATCGCTGGCTACAAATGCTTGGGGCGGTTGATAAGAAAAAACGCCAATGCGTGATTGGCTGCGGTACCGCGGTGACTATTGATTTGATTGATCATGCTGAGCATTTGGGCGGTTACATCTTCCCTAGTATTTACTTGCAGCGTGAATCACTGTTTTCTGGTACCAAACAAATAACTATCTCTAACGGCACTTTTGATAGTGTTAGCCAAGGCGTGACTACCCAAGATGCGGTTCATCGCGGGATACTATTGTCCATTGTTGGCGCCATTAATGAGATTAGCCGTCGTCATCCCAACTTTGAGGTTATTATGACAGGCGGAGATGCAGCGACTATTGCTCAGCATGTCAATCGCCCCGTACGCTTGCGTGATGATTTATTATTAAATGGATTGGCGCGATATTTTGATTACCATAACAAACCATAGTCACTCACAGATAACGCAATTAACGCAATGTTATGCCCATAAAAAAGCAGCACGTCTAAAACGTGCTGCTTTTTTCCGTATTGTCTTTTGAAGATTAATTTTTATAAAACTTTAATCTTACTCAGCTAACTACTACACTGATATCGCTTTACTTGGTTTCGTTAAATAGCTCACGACCAACCAGCATACGGCGAATCTCGCTGGTACCTGCACCAATCTCATAGAGCTTGGCGTCGCGCCAGTAGCGACCTAGTGGATACTCGTTGGTGTAGCCATTGCCGCCAAATATCTGAATGCCTTCGCCTGCCATCCAAGTAGCTTTTTCGGCACACCATAGAATCACACTGGCGCAATCTTTACGCACTTCTCGACTATGACCAGCACCGCGCGCGTCCAACATATCCAAATTCTTGCCGACGGTATATAAGAAGCTACGACCCGCTTGCAGTATCGTATACATGTCTGCGACTTTGCCCTGAATCAACTGGAACTCGCCAATCGCTTGACCAAACTGCTTACGATCATGGATATAAGGTACAACATTGTCCATTACTGCTTGCATGATACCGATTGAACCTGCGGCCAATACGGCGCGCTCATAGTCTAGGCCACTCATCAACACCTTCACACCCTCATTGAGACCGCCTAAGATATTTTCGCTCGGTACGGTTACGTTATTAAAGGTCATCTCGCCCGTATGACTACCACGCATGCCGAGCTTGTCTAGCTTTTGCGCGGTGCCAAAACCTTCCATACCTTTTTCAACGATGAATGCCGTCATGCCTTTTGCACCCATTTCAGGGTTGGTCTTGGCATAGACCACCATCACATCCGCATCAGGGCCGTTGGTGATCCACATTTTGCTACCGTTCAAAATATAGCTACCGTCTTTTTCTTCTGCTTTGAGCTTCATGCTAACGACGTCTGAGCCAGCGCCTGTCTCACTCATTGCTAAGGCACCGATGAACTCACCGCTGATGAGCTTCGGCAGATATTTTTGCTTTTGTGCCTCAGAGCCGTTACGTTTAATTTGGTTGATACATAGATTAGAGTGTGCACCATAGCTAAGCGCTACCGATGCCGAAGCACGGCTGATCTCTTCCATCGCGACCATGTGTGCGACGTAACCCATGTTAGAACCTCCATACTCTTCAGGAACAGTAATACCATGTAGACCGAGGTCACCCATCTTTTGCCACAAATCCATGGGGAACTCATCACTACTGTCGATCTCGCTTGCGCGTGGGGCAATCTCGTTTGCTGCAAATTGCTGCACGACATCACGTAGGGCGTCGATATCTTCGCCAAGCTGAAAATTTAATCCAGGTAAACTCATAACCATTCCTTGTATATAAATGTTCTTAATTTTCGAATTTGAATCTGTTTTTTAAAGCCACTGTAACTGTATTTTTGCTACCGTTTTTAATGGTATAGTCCATTCAATGTGAGAGTATGGCAAGGCAACCGAGTGTAGATGTATATCAAATACTTCAAACAAGGTTAACGTTGTCATACCTTCACAGGGATTGACTATACTAATTAAGACTGACGTTTATTGATTAGAGCCCGAGCCACGTTTGAGCCATTTGGACGCTTCAAGTATGTACTGATCCCTTCACCCGCCACGACCAGCTTATCTAAATCAATACCGGTGCTGATACCCATGCCATGCAGCATGTATACCACATCTTCAGTCGCAACATTGCCCGTTGCGCCTTTGGCATACGGGCAACCGCCGAGGCCAGCGACGGAAGTATCAAATTCGCTGACACCCATTTGTAATGCAGCCAAAGTATTGCTGAGTGCTTGACCATAAGTGTCATGGAAGTGCCCCGACAGCATCGTGATATCAGCGTATTCAAGCGCTGCTTGTAGGGCGCGCTGTACTTTGAGCGGCGTACCCACACCAATCGTATCAGCAATACCGATCTGCTCTGAGCCAATCTCGACCAATCGCTTAGTGACATAAGTTACTTGGCTAGGATCAATCTCGCCTTCATAGGGACAACCAACCGTACAAGAGATTACGCCGCGCACTTTGATACCCTGCGCTTTTGCTGCCGCAGTCACTGGTGCAAACCGTTCAATACTCTCATCAATACTACAGTTGATATTTTTTTGGCTAAAGGTTTCACTCGCTGAACCAAAGATGACGATTTCATCAGGACGATGTGCGATGGCATTTTCAAAACCGCGCATATTGGGTACCAATACTGAGTAGCAAATGTCTGTCTGACGCGTAGGTTCAAGTGCGTCAAGCAACTCGCTATTATCGCCCATCTGTGGCACCCATTTCGGTGAAACAAAACTGGTTGCTTCTAGTTTTTTGACACCCGCTGCAATCAGATCATTAATGAGTGCTTGCTTAATAGCGGTCGGCACCGTCATCGATTCGTTTTGGAGTCCATCACGTGGACTGACATCGACGATAGTGACATGCTCTGGATACGAATGGCTCATACTTATTATCCTTTTCTATTCGCTTTCACTATCGATACGTAATAACTCATCACCATCAGCGACCAAATCACCTGCTGCAAACAATAGCTCTGCCACAGCCCCATCCGTCGGTGCCGTAATCGTATGTTCGATTTTCATCGCTTCGATGACGGCAAGTGGCTCGCCTTTTTTTACAGTATCGCCAACAGCTACTTTGAATGCAACCACTTGCCCTGGCATTGGTGATTTTAAGCTACCAACCGCTGCCGTATCCTCGCCTACATGTGCCATGATATCAATAAGCGTAATTTCATCACGTCCGCTATCTGTGAACACATAAACTGTCTCATTATTGACCCAGCTTTGGGCACTGATACGGGCACCCTCTAACCATAAGGTATGATTGTGCGCGTCACTGCTATCATAGCTGACTTGCCCTTCATAAACCGTTTCGGTCTGAGCAGCTACATTGATATTGCTATCATCCTGCGTATTCGCGATTTCTTTACCAATGATGAGCGTAAAACTACTGAGATTATCGCCGCCTTTTTTGCTATCAGCACCACTCGCATTATACCAATTACTGATGCGAGCACTGTATGACTGCTCATCATAAACCAAGCTAAAAGAGCGAGTATAGTCGCTATAAGCACGGAAACCTGTTGGCTTGTTGAATGGATCTAAGCCCTGCGTAGTCGCTTCGCTCGCAAGCTGCTGCGCAATAGCCGTTACCACAAGCGCCGATAATCCAAGCGGATGCTGATCAAACAGCTTGTCCTGCTCGCGCTCAATCAAGGCTGTATCGAGATTGGCTTGGCTAAATGAATCGGTATTCAAAATATAACGCAAAAATGCCACGTTATTTGGCAGTCCTACAATACGCGTCTGCGCCAATGCCCGATCTAGTCTAGCTAACGCTTGCTCGCGCGTAGGCGCATGGACGATCAGCTTGGCAATCATAGAGTCGTAGAAAGGACTGATGACATCACCTGCGCGTACGCCATCATCGATACGTACGCCATTACCGTCTTTATCAATGACAAACGTACTGTGCTCAGGCTTTTGATAAGTGAATAACGTCCCTGTCGCTGGCAAGAAATTATTGTCAGGGTTTTCGGCGCAGATACGTGCTTCGATTGCATGACCGTTGATAGCCAGATCATTTTGCGTTTTTGGCAATGGCTGACCCGCAGCAACCAACAGCTGCCACTCAACCAAATCGACACCAGTAATGGCTTCACTAACAGGATGCTCAACTTGCAAGCGCGTGTTCATCTCCATGAAATAAAAATTCATAGAACCTTCACGCTGCTCCACAATAAACTCAACTGTACCTGCACCAACGTAATCAACCGCACGTGCTGCTTCGATTGCCGCTGTGCCCATTGCTTCACGCATGGCAGCATCGACACCTGGTGCTGGGGCTTCTTCTAATACTTTTTGATGGCGGCGCTGTACGGAGCAGTCACGCTCAAACAGGTGCACGTAATTGCCATGCGTATCACCGAATACTTGGATTTCGATATGACGTGGTTTTAGGGCATATTTTTCGACCAATACTTGATCATTGCCAAAACTGGTAATCGCTTCACGGCGACACGAGTCGAGCAAATCAATAAAATCGCTGCTTTGCTCAACGATACGCATGCCTTTACCGCCACCACCTGCACTGGCTTTGATCAATACTGGGTAGCCAATGTCATCTGCCTGCTGCTGCAAAAACTGGGCATCTTGATTGTCACCATGATAGCCGGGTATCAACGGCACGCCAGCGGCCTCCATCAAGCGCTTGGATTCGGACTTGCCACCCATAGCACGTATAGCATCCGCCGATGGACCGATAAATACTAGGCCAGCATCTTGGCAAGCCTGCGCAAAGTCTGCATTTTCGCTCAAAAACCCATATCCTGGATGAATCGCTTGGGCGCCCGTTTGCTTAGCGATAGCAATAATAGCATCGCCTTTGAGATAACTGTCTTTGGGTGCCGAACCACCTAGATAAATTGCTTCATCACAGACAGCCACATGCTTAGCACTGCGGTCCGCATCAGAATAGACAGCAACGGTACTGACGCCAAGACGCTTAGCAGTCGCAGCCACTCGGCAAGCAATTTCACCACGGTTGGCGATTAGAATTTTAGAAAACATAACTATCCCTGTGTCTTGTCGTTGTTATTTGACGTCTTATCTATTGGCTCATTTATCTATTATTTATCGTTAATCTGCTGTCAGCCAATCCGGTTTACGCTTTTGTAAAAAGGCTTGCACGCCCTCTTTGCCTTGTGTTGATGAACGGATATCAGCGATACCTTTTACTGTATCGGCAATCAGCTCATCAGTGATAGGTGCACCAGCAACATCATGTAATAGTTGTTTGCAGGTTTTGACTGCATCTGGACTGTTCTTAACCACTTTGTTACAGAACGCAGCCACTTCATCGCTCAGCCACTCTTCGCTAACACGCTCATGAATAAAGCCAAGCTGCCGCGCTTTTTTGGCATCAAACACTTCAGCACTTAAGAAATAACGCTGCGATGCTCTAGCACCTAACGCTCGGATAACATAAGGACTGATAGTCGCAGGGGCCAATCCCAAACGCACTTCACTGAGGCAGAAATTAGCAATCTTAACGGCGATAGCCACATCACAAACAGCAACTAAGCCCATACCACCTGCGTATACATCGCCTTGAATAGCTGCGACTGTCGGCTTAGGACATTCATAAATAGTCTTGAGCATTTGCGCCAATTTATCGGCATCCGCTAGATTCTCTTCATAGCTGTAATCCGCCATGGCACGCATCCAATTAAGATCAGCACCTGCACAAAACGCCTTGCCTGCAGCCGCTAATACAATAACACGCACCTCGCCATCAGCACCAAGGGTGGTGAAAGCATCGGTCAGCTCGGCAATCATCTCATCATTAAACGCGTTACGTATCTCAGGACGGTTTAACGTCACGGTAGCGACGTGTTGTTTTATATCGACTAATAGACTTTTATAATTATTAATATCGTTTTGCATGATTCTCTCTTCTTTTGATCACGATCCGCTATCTTTACTAACGAATACCGTTATTGAATGTCATTAAATGGTTAGCACTGACCCTTGATCTTACATTCTAAAGACACCAAACGTCGTCTCTTCAATCGGTGCGTTATAAGCTGCACTCAGCCCTAAAGCCAATACATTGCGCGTATCAGCAGGATCAATCACGCCATCATCCCACATGCGCGCGGTGGCATAATACGGATGACCTTGCTCTTCGTACATTTCGCGAATCGGTGCTTTAAATGCAGCTTCATCTTCCTCACTCCACGCTTCACCTTTGCGATCAAAATTATCACGCTTGACCGTTGCCAGTACCGAAGCAGCTTGCTCACCGCCCATGACAGAGATACGGGCATTTGGCCACATCCATAAGAAACGCGGACTATAAGCGCGGCCACACATGCCGTAGTTACCAGCGCCGAACGAGCCGCCAACGATGACCGTGAATTTCGGCACTTTGGCATTGGCCACTGCCATTACCATCTTGGCACCATGACGGGCGATACCTTCATTTTCGTATTTACGACCAACCATAAAGCCTGTGATGTTTTGCAGGAACACCAACGGTATTTTGCGTTTACAGCATAGCTCGATGAAATGTGTGCCTTTTTGGGCAGATTCACTAAATAAGATGCCATTATTCGCAATGATACCTACAGGCATCCCTTCGATATGAGCGAATCCGCACACTAACGTTGTGCCAAAGCGCGCTTTGAACTCATCAAAGGCACTGTCGTCAACGATACGGGCGATAATTTCTCTGATATCGAATGGCTTACGCTTGTCCGTTGGAATCACGCCGTACAGTTCTTTAGCGTCGTAACGTGGCGGACGCGGTGTGATTTGATTGGGAATATTTTTCACTGGGCGATTTAGATGACTGACGATATTACGAGCGATAGATAGTGCATGGGTATCGTTTTGCGCTAGATGATCAACCACACCTGACAGTCGGGTATGTACATCGCCGCCGCCCAAGTCTTCTGCGGTGACCTCTTCACCAGTCGCTGCTTTGACTAGTGGCGGACCGCCCAAAAAGATAGTGCCTTGCTCTTTTACAATAATAGACTCATCGCTCATGGCAGGCACATACGCACCGCCAGCCGTACAGCTGCCCATAACCACAGCAATCTGCGGAATGCCTGCCGCACTGAGATTGGCTTGGTTAAAGAAGATACGACCGAAGTGCTCCTTATCAGGGAACACATCATCTTGATTGGGTAAGTTGGCACCACCTGAGTCGACTAGATAGACGCATGGCAAATGGTTTTCTTGCGCAATCTCTTGGGCACGTAGATGCTTTTTGACGGTCATTGGGTAGTACGTGCCGCCTTTTACCGTGGCATCATTACAGACAATCATGCACTCGACCCCATTGATACGGCCTATACCTGCAATCACACCCGCCGCTGGAATTTCTTCACCATACATATCATGCGCGGCCATTGGCGCCACTTCTAGGAACGGTGTACCCACATCCAGCAGACGCTCGACCCGCTCGCGTGGTAACAGTTTGCCACGTGCAAGATGCTTGGCACGTGCGCGCTCCGAGCCACCTTGGGCAACTTTACGCAAGTGTATATACAGGTCATCGACGATCTCTTGCATCGCAGCACTGTTTTGCTGAAAATCGCTTGAGTTCGGACTCAGTTTACTGGTTATAGTAGCGCTCATGATATCCCTTTTTCTTTTATACATAGATACGTAATTACGAGTAGCTTGTTATGCGAGTCATTTTTTAGGTGCGCAGTCATTTGTTTAAATATTACTGGCCGCTGTTTGCAATGGCTACTCACACGGTTCATCTTTCATGTTCTGGGCCTGATAAACAAGTTTAGAGCTGATAAATAAGCCTATGACAGCCCTAATTCTTCTTTCATTTGCTCAATGATTTTATACTTTTGAATTTTACCTGTGATGGTCATCGGATACTCAGTCACAAAACGATAGTATGCCGGCACTTTATAATGAGCGATATGCTCACTACAGAACTCTCGTACTTCCTCTTCGGTCAAGCAGCCCGGTTCTTTCGGAACAATCCATGCTGCGAGTACTTCGCCATATTTTTCATCTGGTATACCGACGATCTGCACATCGCGAATCTTTGGATGACGATAGAGGTAGTTTTCGATTTCTACCGGATAGATATTCTCGCCACCACGGATGACCATATCTTTACTACGACCGACGATTTTGACATAGCCGTCTTCATCCATTGTCGCCAGATCACCTGTATGCATCCAACCATCTTGGATGGCTTCACGTGTCTTGAAGCGACTGCCCCAATAGCCTTTCATCACTGAATAACCACGTGTGAGCAGCTCACCTGTCTCGCCTAACGCTACGATCTCACCCGTTGCGGTATCAACGACTTTTACTTCTAGCGCAGGCTGTACTAGCCCCACGGTCGAGACTTGCTTATCAAGTGGCGTGTGCTCATTGGTCTGACAAGACACAGGACTGGTCTCTGTCATGCCATAGGCAATGGTGACTTCACTCATATGCATATTATCGATGACGCGGCGCATGACCTCAATCGGACAGCTGGACCCTGCCATGATACCTGTGCGCAGAGTCGATAGATCAAAGTTTTCGAACTTAGGATGGTCGAGCTCTGCGATAAACATCGTGGGCACACCATGCAGACCTGTACATCTCTCTTCCTCTACAGCTTGCAATACAGTCAGTGGCTCAAAGCCATCATTTGGATAAACGATACAACCACCATGCGTAAGAATCGCTAGGTTGCCAAGTACCATGCCAAAGCAATGATATAGCGGTACGGGGATGCAGAGTCTATCTTCTTCAGTGAGGTTCATCGCCTCACCAATGAAATAACCATTGTTTAAGATATTGCGGTGACTTAAGGTGGCGCCTTTTGGAGTCCCTGTCGTGCCACTGGTGAACTGTACATTGATAGCATCGGTGTTTTTGAGCTGAGCTTGACGCTCTGCCACTCGTGGATCATTGGCATCACCCTCGCTCATCCATGCCGAGAATTTCTGCATAAAGCCAAAGATCTCATCAGACTCTGGCTCATCAATCCAAATGATACGCTCAATCGTTGGAATCTCAACCAAATCAAGCTGAGTATAGTCTTTATGGTAAATCTCAGGACACAGCTCACGGATTAGGCCAGCATAGTCACTGGTTTTAAAATGGCGCATAAGTACAAGCGCTGAGCAGCCGAGTTTATTTAGGGCATATTGCAACTCAAAGGTGCGGTAGGCAGGATTGATATTGACAAGGATGACGCCGACTTTTGCTGTGGCTAACTGCATCAGTAGCCATTCAGCATTGTTATGTGACCAGATACCGATACGATCACCAATCTCAAGCCCCATCTCAATCATACTACTGGCCAGCTGATTGACTTGCTGCTGTAGCTCACGATATGTCCAGCGGATATTTTGATGACGGACAACCAATGCTTCGCGATTAGGATACTTAGAAACAACAGCATCAAAAAAGTCGCCGATTGTCGCTTCAATCAGCGGTACATCAGGACCTTTATCGTAGCTTTGAGTGAGCGGTGCATTTGCTGAGCGCGCGCCCATATTAATACTAGGAATGTTGTTTAAAATGGCATCGAAGTCAATGCGAGTCGAATCGAAATCGGGAGTTTGAGTCATAACGAGTCCTTTCGTTTTACTTTTTATGTGCTGATTGATCGCTTGTATACAAACCTTCTTCCGTGATGAGGCCGTGCATAGCGTTCAGCTACTATAACGCCATAGGCAAAAGCCTGTCAACAATATCAATACAATATGTATCATTTAATTAGTCATAAAAAATACTTGCTCAGAGAGATATAACGAAACATAGCATAGAATCGTGGCAAATTTTTGACACAAAAAAGCCAGCCCTATTAACCATTATGGGGCTGGCACAGTCATAAACGCTGTTTTTAAATGTGCTTACTCAAAGCCAATTATTTATGGTGTTTTAGGAGTGGCTGGTGCTTTTATCGTTACCGTTGCACTAACAGCATCATTGTCATCCAGCAAATCCATAACAAGCTCATCATCACTTTCGGTTTTGACTTGCCAATTGCCAGCCGCTTGCGGCACACCCGTCACCATCACAGATATCGCTTTGTTTTTTAGGCGAATCATAGGCGGCTTATGATCGTAGCCATCATGCTCATGCCCTAAGATATCATTAGCGATAGTCGCAGCCTGTGCCCGCAACTGTGCGACATAACGACACGCGACTCCATTTATAGACATGCAGTCCCCAATGGCATAGATATTCGCCGCGTTGGTACGCAGTGTCGCCGCATCAACCACGATACCCGTACGACGATCGAACTCGACGCCAGCCGCAGTTGGCAGTTGAGCGTCAACGGTCAGACCTGTACTGGCAATCACGTGATCGACAATTAGCGGCTCAAGCGACTGAGTATCAGTGTTATCTGCATCTGATGATAATGGTGCATAGTCTACTCGCAGCTTATCGTTATCACTGTTATCGCCAACACGAGTAACAGCAGACACTTGATAGCCGCCTAAGAGCTGGATGCCTTGTGACTCAACTGCCTTAGCAATACGTGCCGTCGCCTTGGCCGGTAGCATCTGTGATAGCGGCGCGTCATTTAGATCAATCAGTGTTATTTTGTGACCTGCTTTGAGCAAGTCTTCTGCGATTTCTGTTCCCACCATACCAGCACCAACGATTGCAACGTGTTGGCTACCGGTTGCCAGTTGCTCTTGTAGCTGACCAAAACGCTCAATATGATTGACATGCCAGACCAAGTCTTGCGGTAAGCTCTTAGGAAAAATAGGATGTGCGCCCATCGCTAGCACCATTTTTTCATAACCGATGGTCGTCGGTGCGTCGTCTGAGTGCTTGGTAGCACGCAGTTGTAGGGTTTGGCTCACCGGATCAATATCTGTTACCTCTGTATTAGCCAGCAAGGTTACGTCTGCTGTTTGCGCCGCATCTACGCCCGTCGCCCTTACTAAATCTGACGCGCGTTTGTTTTGACTGATTGCCATGGTCAGCATCGGTTTGTGATAACGATCACCACTGTCCGCTGTGATCAAAGTGATTGGAATGGCTTTATCTTTGGCACGAATAGCATCAATCACATGCCAGCCTGCTAATCCTGCACCAATGATGACGACACCTGTTTTTGCTGATGCTGGCGACGTTGTAGATAGGTTTTCTGCGCTCATAATAGCTCCAATATAGATAAGGAATTGTTTTAATTATCGATAATAATGGCGGCTATTGTATCAGTAAACAGACATGCACTCACCTATCTAACCACGTGTATTAGTCAATATCGAACGCCATGCGATGTGCGGTTGTATGCATGGTGTTACTGTCTATTAATTTTTCTATACAGTATAGACTGGCATGGATGCCTGCACTGATCCCCGCTGATGTGACAATACTACAGGTATCATCGCTTGCATCCACAAAGCGCTGCTCAGAGATAACATTAATGTCGGGATATGACGCCAGATTATCCAGATCCATCCAATGAGTAGTTGCTGACCTACCAGCGAGCAAACCTGCCTTTGCTAGTAACAAGGCACCTGTACACACTGAGAGTGTCAGTACTGCCACGTTTGTTTGGGCAATAATCCAATCAATCACTGCCTTATTATGTATTTCTGTTTGTTCAGCACCATAACCACCAGGAACTACCAACACATCAATAGCTGGATGAGTGGCAAAACTATAATCAGGAATAACCTGTAAACCGTTTCTGGCAGAGATCGGTGCTTGATGCTCAGCAATAGTAATAACCTCAAAGTGCTTATCGCTTGCACCGTTCTCCGCCAACGAGAACACCTCAAAAGGCCCAGCAAAGTCCAGTACTTCTACTTCATTAAACAGTAATATACCAACGGTTCGCTTGACCATTATAGTGCCCCTCAATTAAGTTGATATTGTTAAGCAATATTCAATCCGTTAATATCGTAATCATTATCTTCATCGATCTTTCTAAGTCGGTTTTTTTAAAGAATGAGTTTAGCCATAGCATCTGCCTTTGCCGTATTACACTGTTGCAGTCCGGCGAGTACACCTGCTCTATTTTCAACTGTTTTGTTTTGACTCAGCTTAAATTGTGCTTGAATGTCTGTAATACTGATGCGAATACCGACAATTGCTCGACAGAGTGCCTGAATATAATTTTCTGGCGCATCATTAAGCGACCACGGAATTGGTTGATTAACTTCAAAATCTTGAGTGAGTTCCGATAATATTTCCGTCAATACCATAGGGTCGGTCAACAGACTAACTGAGCCTCTGATATGCACACTACGATAGTTCCAAGTCGGCACTTCTTTGTGGGTTATTGCTTTACTTGGGTACCAATTGGGACTGATATAATGACCCGCATCCTGAAATATAATCAGCCATGGTGCATCGAGATTATCATAGTCGTTCAAAGCGTTTACTTTGGCGATGTGACCGTATAGGCAACCGTACTCACTACCATCATCCTGCCAATACATGGGGATATGACAAGCCTCTAGTCCATTCTGTGTTTGTACAACAACAGTCGCTAGAGGTTGCTCTTTGATAAATGCTTTTATCGTATCAAAACGCTCTTCTTTAAATGCTTTAGGAGTAAACATAGCAGGCTCCAAGTCGTTTTTTGAATAACCATAGAAGAGAGAGTAAATACAAAGCGCCCTATCAAAGAGAGCATTTCGCTGTCCTTAATAGGGCGCTTTGTGTAACCATTAATAGTAAAAAGTATATTTGTGGACGTGTCTTTTTACTAGAAGCGGTACTGTTAGTAGCATGACGATTAATAGCATTACGATTGCAAACAGTGCCATCAATAGTCGCAAATCAAAATACGATCAATGATTCAAAATCTTTGATAAAAATTGCTGTGCGCGTTCACTTTTTGCACCTTCAAAGAACTCATCCTTACTACAGTTTTCTACCACATGTCCTTCATCCATAAAGATAATACGGTTGGCAACCTGACTGGCAAAACCCATTTCATGGGTCACGCACATCATAGTCATACCATCACGAGTCAGCTCAACCATCACATCGAGCACTTCTTGAATCATCTCAGGATCAAGCGCGGATGTCGGCTCATCAAAGAGCATCGCCACAGGATCCATAGCCAGTGCACGAGCAATCGCCACACGCTGCTGCTGACCACCAGAGAGCTCGGCTGGATATTTTGCTGCCTGTACCGTCAGACCAACGCGGTCTAGATATGCCATAGCTTTTTGCTTGGCCTCGCTTTCTTTGCGTCCCAATACCTTGATCTGTGCGACGGTCAGATTATCAATAATCGTCAAATGCGGAAACAACTCAAAATGTTGAAACACCATGCCGACACGGCTACGTAACTTGGGTAAATTGGTCTTTGAGTCACCGACAGAGACACCATTGACCATGATTTCCCCTTTTTGAAAAGGCTCAAGTCCATTGACCGTCTTAATCAAGGTTGATTTACCGCTACCTGATGGGCCACAAACCACGACCACATCACCTTTATGTACATGTGCGGTACACTCCTTCAGTACCTGAAAGTCTCCATACCATTTACTGACATTGGACATTTGAATGACCATCTCATCACTAGCATGACCATTGTTGGTGACCAGTCCGCCAAAGGCATTTAAGTATGTATCCGCTGTGTTCATCACTGGCTCCTAACCACGTTATTTTTGATAACTGTTATTTAAGACGTCATCATCTAAAAAATCACATCAAGTACCACATCAGAACCGCAGACGCTTTTGAATACGCTGCACCCCAATAGAGGCACTCAAGCTAATCACAAAATAGACAGCACCAGCACCTAAGATATAAGGTGTGAGTAATCCCATAAGCTCACCGCGAACGTATGCGGCACGGAAAAAGTCTGTCAAACCAATCGCAAATACCAGTGTGGTATCTTGGAATAGAATAATACACTGCTGCAAAATCAGTGGCAGCATCTTACGAAAGGCTTGCGGCAAAATAACCAGACTCATGGTTTGTCTATATGTCATGCCTAGTGCTTTGGCAGCATTGACCTGTCCGCTGCCAATCGATTGGATACCAGCACGTACCACTTCTGAGAAGTAAGCAGCCTCAAACATCATAAAGGCAACCACACAAGACGCAAAAGCAGCATCAAGTTGCAAGTACTTGCCTGTTACCCCCAGATAAATCATCGGTACCGCAAAATAAAACCACAGTAGGACAAGTAGCAGTGGTACAGAACGGAAGTAATTGACGTATAGCTTCGCTGGAATCTCAAGCGCTTTGATGCCTGATAAGCGCATCAATGCCAATACAGTTCCTAGACTGATACCACCCAAAATAGCCAAAAACAGCACTTTTAAGGTGGTGATCATGCCGCCCATCAAACCAGGATAGGCGGTTGCCAATTCGGTCATATTCATTTCTGACCTCCTGCAATGAGTCCAGGCACGCGCAATTTACGCTCAATCAGTCCCATAATAGCAATCAAGGACAGATTGAAAACCAAGTAGATAATCGTCGCATAGGTATAAATCTCAATGCTGTTTTGGGTGTACTCGCTGATGGTTTTGGTTTGACTAATCAGCTCCATCACCCCAACAAGCGAGGCCACGGATGCGTTTTTAAAGCAGTTGGTCAGCTCAGAGCTGAGCGGCGGTAAAATAATACGAAAGGCTTGCGGCAGTAGTACTTCTTTGTAGACTTGCGGAATACTAAACCCTAGTGCATAAGCTGCATTGATCTGCCCATCAGGCAGCGACTCAATACCTGTACGTACCTGCTCAACGATACGAGCAGCGGTAAATAGACCCAGACCGATACTGGCTGATAGCATGGCTGAGGTATTCGGAGACAGCTCCTTGTACCACCATTCTTGTATCGTTGGCGTGAGCCAGCCAGGTGCAATATAAAACCAAAAGAACAACTGGACTAATAGTGGAATATTACGAAAAAACGTCACATATGCCGTACCAATGGTACGAGCAGTCTTATTGGGCAGCGTACGCATGATACCAAAGATGGTACCGACGACCATAGCGATGGTCCAGGCAATACTACCAATCAATAGCAGCCAGCCTAGACCAGTAATCATCCAATGGATATAAAGCTCGTTACCGATACCAGTCTGCTCAAAGAGCACACCCCAGTTCCAGCTATAATTCATGGTTGTCTCTCCGAGCAGCGATTGATAAGCCTAAACGTCACAGGCAGCATCACAAGCTATCTGAGCGTATAGGCAAGCTATATTGAGGGACAATGAGCGTTACTGAGCCGTTGCAACTTTTGGCTGAGCGCTGTCATGTGGATTGGCAATCAACGCTTTTAGGTTGTCTGACATCTCAAAGTTTAGATTGACGTTCTTTGGCGGGATTGGGTTCAAGAACCATTTGTCATAAATGCTATTGATTTCGCCTGAGCTAAAGACATTGGTCAATGCTTCATCAACCACTGCTTTGAATTCAGGATCGTCTTTACGCATCATACAACCGTAAATCTCAAACGACTGTGGCTCACCAACGATAACCCACTCATCAGGATTTTTTGCTTTGGCTTGTTCACCAGCGAGCAGTACATCGTCCATCATAAAGGCATCAGCGCGGCCGTTTTCTAGCATCAAGAAAGCTTCGCCATGATCTTTTGCTGAGATGATATTGGTATCCATTTGATTGTCATCATTGTACTGACGAATATAGCGCTCTGACGTCGTACCTGCCGTGGTCACCAAAGTCTGACCTTTTAGGTCTTCAAAGTCTTGAATGCCAGAGTCTTTTTTGGTCAATAAGCGTGTACCAATTTCAAAGAAACCGTTAGAGAATGCCACTTGTTTTTGGCGCTCTTCGTTATTGGTGGTTGAGCCACACTCAAAATCTACCGTACCGTTTTGTACCAGTGGGATACGGGTTTGTGAGGTCACCAAGTTATAACGAATGTTGAGGTCTGGCATGTTTAGCTTTTGCTTGACGGCTTCGACTACCTTCATTTCTAGGTCATGTGCATAACCGATAGGCTGGTTAGGGTCATCAGCAATATAAGAAAACGGGATAGAGGAGTCACGGTGACCGACAACGATGGTACCCGAGTCTTTGATTTTTTGTAGCGTACCATTCATGGTTTCTGTCGCGGTTGCATCATCTGCTGGCGCTTCAGTGCTCGTGTCGCTGCTGTTGCTACAACCCGCTAAGCCAAGTACCATAAAGGCTGCCAAAGTCAACGGTTTAGAAAATGAGTAGGTCATGAAATACATCCTTTTATCACAAGATTAATGAGTGCTTGGACGACATAGGTCTAATTGGACGACCTAACTGCGCCGCATCCGTACGGTTGTTGCTGTTGTTTATCACAATGCAATTTAATGTTACTGTACAACAAAATTGCACTCGATGGTGAATTTTTTTCGAGAGAATCTATATCTATACTTTGGTTAAACGCCAGTGATTTACTGCTTCTATAAGGTTATAAACTCGAACCAATAAAGGCTATATAGACTGTGATCAATAAAAGCTTGTATAGATATAGACTTATTATTTAGACCGTTTATCGGCTTTTGCTATTCAAGCTGGTCATCGCAGTATGATAAATACAATTGATAAATCGGTAGCAATCCCCATAAAGCAAACAACTTCCTTATACTACAAATGACTTATGACACAAGATATCCAAGTCCCAAATACGGACAGCCAAACTACTGACACTCATGGTAGTAACGACATTCGCCAACGTTTCTTTATTGAAGACTCTCCAGTGCGCGGCGACGTCGTGCGCCTATCACGCAGCTATGCAAGCACCATTGCTCAAAAGCCCTATCCCGAAGCCATCAAACGCTTGTTGGGTGAGATGTTGACGGCCGCAAGTTTGCTAATCAGTACAGTCAAAATCAACGGTCGCTTATCTATTCAATTGCAGTCGTCAGACAGTGACAGCCTACTGAACTGGGCAATGGCAGAATGCGATCAAGACGGTATCATCCGTGCGCTTGCCAGCTGGAAAGGTGAGACAGATGAGCAAGTACAAGCGTGGGACAATATGACTCATGCCAAAGACGCCTTTGCTGAGCTGGGCGCGATGGGGCAAGGCGTATTGTTTATCAATATCCAACCTGATGGCGGTGAGCCGTACCAAGGTATCGTTGAGCGTAGCCATGACAACCTGGCAGACTGCTTGGCGCATTATCAAAAGCAATCGGCACAGATTCCGACATTGATCAACTTGGCATCTGATGGCCTACAAGCGGGTGGTATATTGGTACAGATGCTACCGCGTACTGCTGAAGAAACATCTGAAGTTGAGCAAAACCAAGATGCCGGTATCGATGATGACTTATGGACTCGTCTGAGCGTGCTGACGCGTACGGTTAAGGCGGAAGAGTTGACGACGCTGGATGCCAATGAGATACTCTATCGCTTATATCATGAAGAAAACATCGTCGCCCCTGAGCCTGCTCCCCTAGCCTTTGGGTGTACCTGCTCACGCGAAAAATGCGAGATGGCAATCGAGCAAATCGGTGAGGCAGAAGCGTTAGATATTATCGATGAGCAAGGCGGCACGTTTGAGATGGATTGCGGATTCTGCGGTGAAATCTATACCTTTGATAAAGATGATGTAGCAGCAATATTTGCTGAGTAGGTTTTCTTACCTACTATAAATCAGTATTCATAAAAAAACCCTCAAGCGTCATGCTTGAGGGGTTTTTATTTTTAGAACTTTGAAAGTATATGACTGCTTTTACGTTGAATTACCTTTAGTCTTGATGCCATTTTTTCATATAATCAATCGCCATGGTATTGATTGCCTGCCAGTCAGCTAAATGTTTTTTTGAAAACTGAAGTCTTACATAGTTATTGTACTCAGGGTACATATACTCCATTTGGCACATTCTATCCTGGTCTTCATTAACTGTAGGCATACAGCGAATCATGAAAGGTGAGTTTAGATAGATATTTCCTATATAGTATATAAAGGGATTGTCGCCTGATCCGATATATGCTTCTAGTTCATAAGCATCTTTATCAACATCTCTACTCTCTTCATGCTTGATATTTTCTATTCTAGTCGGTATATCAGCACCTTCAATTTTCGAGTTTTTAGCTGCCCAGTAAAACTCTATAATATTATTGTCATAATCAAAGACATTTGGATTTTTATCACTATTATTAAGGCCACGACCGCTAGGCCAAAAGAAATAACCATGACCCATATCCGCCTCAAAACTGGCATAACTACCCGTATCTGGTCTGACAATATGGTTTAAGGGAATGAGATAATTGTCACCATCTACATCTACTTTAATTTGAGCGTTAGGGTCATGTACATTTGGCTTGGCACAACTAGTGACTATAAGCGCACCGCCTAGTAGCAAGAACAAATTTCTCAATAAGCCTTTCTTGAATGATAAAAACGTCATTGCGCAGTACACATAACGCAGATAACTCGAAATGATCCTCACTGTTCTCTACACCGCCACAGCCAAACTTCTAGGATAAGAATGTATGCGAGGACGTCCGGCATAGTCACTTCGACCGTTGTCGAACAGCCATTCAACGACTTGCTCACGCACCCGTCTACTATGAATTAAGTTCATATGGTTCACACCATAAAATATCGCTTTGTGACCATCTGGCACAAACAAAGCATGCTCAGCATCATCCTCACCCAGCGCTGATGCCACCGAGACCAGACTATCACCTAGCAGATCGGTCACTTTAGAATCATAATGCGTCTCGAGCAAAGCACTAGCGACAAAGTAGGTTTTAATCCCGCTTGGCAGACGCGCAGGATGGCGGAAATCTTGTGGTAATACACTGCGTCCCTCTAATGCCTGCCAGTCAGCATCACGAATACTGCCGTGACGTAGATCAATGATGCCAGCACTACGCATGTCACCGAGTTTGGCAAGTGAGCCTGCAAATGGCAACTTGGCAATGATGTCCTGTACATAATTACCGATACGCTCAAGCACTGCCCCGTGATGCGGTGAACCTAGGGTGATGAGATTACCCACGCGCTTTATCCAGCCCAAGCGCTCTTGCTCACCATAAAACAGCGCACTACGGGAAACTAATCCACCCATACTGTGACCAACCAAATCTATCTGACTGATATCTGGGTTATCATCGACCAAGTCCTGTAGTAGCTGAGAGAACTTATGACCGCTACGTGAGATACGTCGCCCTGTATTGTAATCTAAGTACAGCACGGTAGTATCAGGCTGACTGACATGTACCGCATCCCCTAGGTTGTTATTTTCTTGTGCATGCCAGCTCAAATGGCTCATACACAAACCATGGCAAAAGATAACGATACGTCCAGATAGCACCTCTTCTTGGGGACTGCCATCTTTGTTGTATAACATCATCGGAACAGCGAGTGCGTTTTGATTGTTGACCAAATGATCGCCCATGACGCCGTTGATGACATTGACCAATTTTTTTAATGAGTCAGGTAATGGTTGAGCCGTTTTTTGGACGATGAAGTTTTTGTATATTCGTAGGACAGAGGCTAGATTATTACCGACCATTAGCATGATATGGCGTATCGTGCCATAGATGCGTCCAGTAAAACCACGCTGCCACTTATTTAAATGTTTATCATTGAATCGCCCCATCGGACGCAAGATAACCTCACGGTGGATAGCCTCAACTATTTCAGTGATCTCGACCACACCCATGGTTGCAAGCTGCGCCAACCCTTCAAAAAAATCTGCCAAAGAGACAGGTTTTTTGACGGCTTCGTTGCCGTCGTCTGTGTCTGCTAATAACTTGACCAGCTCATCCATATCGATTGCTTCGAGCTGATCTATCTGCTCATACCAATCACTATGCAGCGGTACGCTAGCATCTGAGAAAAAATGCGCATCAAGTTCATGGTGATTGCGAGTATAATTGCTATCATTTTGAGCGCTACTGTCACTAACACTAGGGTTATAAAACAAATTTTGGCTGCTCATAATATTGACACATTTAGCGATAAGGATAGTTTTCCATACTATCCTTTAACTGTCGCAAATAGAAGCGAATGATTTGATTTCAGCGTCCATTAGTGACCAAAAGAGAGATATAGATGATAAACGGTGGCTTTGTCATCATAAAAGCGTTATTCAGCATATACACCCAAACAAAAATCCCAAGCCATGACTTGGGATTTTTTATATAGTTCTAGTACTTTTGTCTATACGATAGACCATTATTTATCTGACTGTTCTATCTGATTGTTTTGCATCACTGTTTTCGCTTATTGCGCCGAGCTATCTGTCTCATCGAATGATTCTGCCAGTATGACATCACCATCATCACGTGTGATCATTACAGTCGCGGAACGAGGAATATTGCCACCAGCCACCGCACCCCACGTATTGCCTGGATGCTGAATATTAATAAACAAGGTTTTGAAATCTGGTGCCATAGTAATGCCTGTGACTTCACAGCCCTCAGGACCGACAAAAAAACGTTTGATATTGTCATTACTGGCAGATGTGCCCACTCGGGTTGACTGCCCTGCTGATGTGGTGGTCATCGATCCATCACTGACCTCACCCGGTAGTGCGGCCAGCAGCATGCAGCTACTGGTATCAGTATAAGCGCCATCATCTGTCTGAATCCATAAGACGCCGCGTGGATCAAAATACAAGCCATCAGGTGAAGAAAAATCGTTGTTGTCATTCAGCCCAGATAGGTTTTCTGCTGACAGATCATTTGGCGCACCAAACAGATAGATATCCCACTCAAAGCTCGTTGCAGCATGATCGCCACCCGCTTCTGCCCAGCGAATGATATGACCATTGTCATTGCCATCATTATTATAACTGCGAGGATTAGATGCTGAGACAGGCTGATCATCGCGCACACCGCGATATTTATTATTGGTCAATGTCACATAGACATCGCCTGTCATCGGACTGACCGATACCCATTCAGGTCGATCCATCTTAGTAGCGTTCAGCGCGTCAGCAGCCGCGCGAGCAAATACGAGCACCTCATCTTGTCCGTTAAACGGTAATACGCTGTTAGACACATCTAAACCGTTTCGACCATGAACCAGTGCTTTCCATTCGCCGCTACCATCTTCATTGAAGATCGCGACGTATAGCGTCCCGTCATTGAGATACTTATCACCTGCTGCTAATCCACCACCGATATCTGAGTTTGACCAGACTGCTGTAGATACAAATTTATAGATATACTCGCCGCGCGCATCATCACCCATATAGAACACCACTGGCTTGCCTTGCTCTACAGGGGCATAGGCACAGTTTTCGTGAGCAAAACGGCCCAGGGCAGTTCGTTTTTGCGGTACAGAGTTTTGGTCAAATGGGTCAATCTCGGTAATATAACCAAAAGTGTTGAAACCATAGCGATAATCCTCAGCGGCGCTGGCACCGACGGCCGTCATATCCCAGCGTGAGAACTCGTCTGTTATCTTAGCGTCATTTGCATCTGGGGTATGCCATAGATACTCCCAGCCTGGGAAGTCCTCTGTCGCACCATAGCGCTCACGACCGTAATTATCACCAGTACTCAATTGGCTGGCATCTTGTCCACGGGCGAACACTCCCAAAAAGTTCTCTTCGGTAGTCAGATAAGTACCCCAAGGTGACAGTCCTGCACCGCAGTTGTTGTTGATACCGCGAGTCTGAAAGCCTGTTGGATCAAACTTGGTTTTGACCAGATCAGAGCCTGCTACAGGACCTGCTAATTGCGCAGTCGTACTACTGGTAATACGGCGGTTGTATTTTGAGTTTGCTACCATCTCATAGCCGTTGCCATCCGCACGGCGAGTGAGCTCAACCACTGAGACACCATGACAGTTAACCTCGCGGCGCACGTCGCTTGCAAGACGTCGGTTTTTGAAGATAGGAGCCGCATCATTATCCTGAGTGACATAATAGCCAAAAGGACTGAGCTCACTGCTGTTGACGTATTCGTGGTTCATGACCAATAGGCTATTTTCTGAAGCTTTGGCGTCATAGGCATTGCCTTTTTTGCCAAAGAACCACATCCCGTCGTGGTTATCGCCCATGCGCCACTCAAATGATTCGGCAGACTGTTCGCGGTTGTCTTTCCAATCCTCAATACCCGACATAAGCGGTGTGCCAAGCGGCAAGATCATCTCAGCGGTGTAGCCTGCTGCTACCGTCATAGTATTCGCAGTTGAGTGCGCGACTGCCTCAAACTTCAACGTATCCGGACGACTCAAATCCCCTTGTGCAGGGATAGCGGCGTTATTGTCACTGCCTATAATATTACCGTCGTCATCATCACTACAACCAACCAATGGTAGTGCGCCAAAAAACGCAGCAGCCGTCAATCCTGTGCCTCCTTTTAGGATGCTTCGGCGGTTCAATCGACGATTAATAATCGTCTGAAAGTCAGTATTGTTAGTAGGGTTTGAGTCTTCAACCACTTCGTGGGCAAGCGTTCGCTCATTGTTCAATAATGTCATTATCAGTCACCTTGCTATTAGGCTAGATTGGCGGAGGGTGGGTCGCGGCGTTGCAATTACAACCACAAAAATACGAATTCCGCTTAAGTCTACTGATCCTTTATGACAGCACGCTGAACGATAGATGACAAAATAATGACAATTGTCGGCTCGATGACAACTAAGAACAATTGAGCCAATAAGAACCATCAAGCAGATAAAATAGTGTAATAATCAGGCTTAATATAAAGAGCACAAAATATAAAGAGCAAACGCAAAAAACCCCGAGCGATTGCTTAGGGTTTTTGATATGTGTTACTACGAGCTGTCATTGCTAGCCGTTGTTACAAGATATTATTGTAAATAATGGCTTCAGCTATCTTAGCAAGCCTATCGTACTGGCGATGTCCACTCATGAGCGCCCAACGTGAGGGTAAGCTTATCCCCTGCTTGCAAAACGCCTACGCCACTTGGTGTGCCAGTCATAATCACATCGCCTGCTTGCAAATTAAAGGCATGACTGATATTGACCAGTAACTCGTAGACGGGAAACAGCATCAAAGCACTATCACCATCTTGAGTTAATTTATCATTGATAGTCAGCTGATACTGTACATTTTGAAGATTGCCAAACGCCTGTGGGTCAAGCCAATCAGCAAGCACACATGCCCCATCAAAACATTTGGCACGCTCCCACGGATGACCTTTTTCTTTTAACTTGCTTTGCAAATCGCGCAAGGTTAAATCCAAACCTAATGTCACTCCGCCGATTGCTTGCTGCGCCTGCTCAATCGTCGCCATAGACAAATCAGCGGATAGCTGAATGCATAGCTCAGTTTCATAATGCGTCTCGCCAAACTGCTCTGGATTGGGTCGGATCACATCGCTACGCATAGAAACCACCGAAGACGCTGGCTTCATAAATAGTATTGGCGATGACGGCACCTCATTGCCTAACTCTGCAGCATGCGCCGCATAATTACGACCTACACAAACTACTTTACCAATAGTAGCGCGTAGACTATCATTATGGTTATTAACGCTTTGCTCTTGATTGACACCCGCTGCAATAGCATTTGCTAACGACACATGTGGTGATTGGCTCATCTAGACTCTCCCTGTAAATGACGGATACTTCTCAGCAATCCATACTGTCTTGTGTACTGTGACCTTAATGATTTTAATAATCAGTAGCTAACTATGGAATCGTATTGGTCACCACATCTGGTGGCACATAACTGGTATGACGATTCATGCGTTTTTCAAACAATCTAAAGCTAAATAAGATCACCCATGACAGCAATAGATAAACGATACCCGCGGCAAAGAATAGCTCCATCAAGGTATAGGTACGTGCACTAATCGTACGAGCAACACCCGTGATATCCATCAATGCAATCGTCGACGCCAAGGCACTACCTTTTAGCATAAAGATAACTTCGTTACTGTAAGCAGGTATCACGATACCAAACGCACGCGGTAAGGTAACCCGTGTAAGCTTCTGCCATTTTGACATCCCAAGGGCATCAGCGGCTTCAAGTTCACCGACGGGTATCGTCTGAATCGCACCGCGTATAATTTCTGCAAGATAGGCACTGGTATTGAGGGTAAAGGCAATGATGGCACACCAGTATGCTTGGCTAAGCACTGGCTCCCATAAAAACGACTCACGCACCGCCTCGAACTGACCCAAACCATAATAAATCAGGAATATCTGTACCAGCAACGGCGTACCACGGAAGAAGAAGATATATAAAAACGGGATTATCTGTACGAGCCAGTTTTTCGACAGGCGTAACAATGCCAAAACCAAGCCGAAGAGCAACCCAATAACACCTGAGATCACAACCAGCTGTACGGTCAATACCGCGCCGCCTAGTAAGTCAGGGATATGATCAAAAATGACCTGCCAATTCCAATCCATAGTATCTCTCCTCTACCCTATGGTCGATTGACTGTGAGTGGATTGACGGCTTATCTTTTTGGCATAGCGTGCCGCAGGATTGGCGCGCCACTCAAGCCACATCATAAAGCCAGTAATCAACATGGTCAGACCCAAATAAATAATCGCGGCTGCCATATAAAAGGTAAATGGCTGCTGTGTTGACTGCGCTGCTCGTGAAGACTGATACATAATGTCCTTGAGACCCACGACCGATACCAATGCCGTATCTTTGAGCAATACCAAAAACAAATTCCCCAGACCAGGCAGTGCAATCTGCCATACCTGCGGCAACGTAATGCGATAAAACGTCTGAAAAGGACGCATACCAATCGCTTGCGCCGCTTCGCGCTGACCTACCGGAATCTCTTGGATGGACATGCGAAAAATCTCAGTCGCATAGGCACCAAAAGCAATAGACAACGCCATAACACCGCCCCAAAAAGCGCTGATCTCGACATAGTCGTTATAGCCGAACTTTTTGAGGATGCTCATCAATAATATAGAGCCGCCATAATAAATAAAGAGCACCAATAACAGCTCAGGAATACCGCGCATCGTCGCAGTATAGACAGTCGCAAGCTTACGCAGTAACCAGATGTTAGACATCTTTGCGGTTGCGCCAAGCAAGCCTAAGCCCAGACCAATAATTAAACTGGTCACGGCAAGCTGTATGGTGACGGTAGCGCCGCTTAATAAAAGCGCGCCAAATCCTTGTAAGTCAAACACGATTATCCACTCAGTCTCTTTATATTAGCAATTAGGGCATGTCTTCAGTTCAATCGATAGATATCTAAATGGTTTAAAAACGGCTAAATCTTGCCAAACGGCGTCAAATAGCTGACTAATATCTCGATATTATTTGCGCTATTTTCCTTGTTTGACTGCAATTTATCTCATTTTTATTACCATTTTTAAAATGAAGACACGCCCTAGCAAAATATGAGTTAAAAGAATCAGCATCAATAGCTGAACGCGGCGAAACACCGTATTTTATACCAAATCAATAGGGATGGTCGGCGTCAAAAAACGACGTCAGAAGAATACGATTAGCGCTACGATAATTGACACGGTAGAAATGAGCGCTGATTTTATCATATTCACTCGCCGTGATGTTAATACTGACGCGTAAAAGCTGTGCCTAAACCGTACCTAAACAGACACTTGGACTGATAACCAGGAAAAAGACTGACTAAATTTGAGTAAAGCGGATGGGGAATAACGATGACTATGCTATGAGCATAGAGTAGGTTTAGGAATTGATAAAAAAGGACATCGCCATGACAGCGATATCCTTTTGTGAATCAAAACAGTAATTTTGAATCAATAATTTTGAATCAGTATTTTTTATTGCTATTAGACATCAGCTAGCGTCTGCTACCGCTGACTGTTCAGTAGCTTCTGTACTGACCGTGCTCGCCTCCGCTGCTGGTACCGCAAAGTACTTCTGATTGATTTTATCGTATGTACCATTAGCCTTTATATTGGCTAAAGATTGATTGATCTTTGCCTGTAGCGGGTCGCCTGGACGTACCGCTATGGCAAAGTTGTCATTGATATCAATCTCATCACCCTTTAGCGCATACTTGCTACCAGCAGGTGAGCTGAGCCACTCTATCGCTGGCAGCTTATCAGAGATCATGGCATCGACGCGGTTTGAACCGAGATCCAAAAATGCATTGCTCAGCGTATCATAAAGCTTCATCTCAGCTTGCGGGTAAGTATCTTCAAACCACTGTGATGAGATAGTCGAGCGCTGTGCGGCAATCGAATTAGCGTCAATATCGCTAGGATTGCTGGGGTCGAAGCTGCTGTCTTTTTTGGCTAAAAAAACCAAAGCATTACTGAAGTACGGATCGGTAAAGCTTACCTGCTCTGCGCGCTCTGGTGTGACCGACATCGCCGCCACAATCGCATCATACTTGCCTGCTTTTAGACCAGGGATAATACCGTCCCAGTCTTGCGCTACAATCTCACAAGTCACCTGCATATCCGCGCAGAGCGCCTCTGCTATCTCAACATCAAAACCGCCAAGTGTCCCATCCGCATTGGTATAGTTGAAAGGCGCATACGCCCCTTCAGTACCGATACGCAATACGTCCTCCTTCGTGACTACTGCTTTGTCGGTCGCCTCTGGATTGGTATCGCTTGCATTGTCTTGACTGTTGCTACACCCAGTGACTGCAAAAGCAGTCGCTAATGCAAACAACGGTACAGATAGACGACTGGTCGTTATGGTACTCATAACAGATTTGCCAATCGTGGCACGGGCTGAGGCACAATGGTTGCTCATGATCATCCTTGAGTTTTCTTGGTTAAATAACGTACTTTTGAGGAACAACCGTCCACTCGCTAGACGTCCTTTTAGGCAGTTGCCGCCTCGTCGGCGACCACTACCTCTTCGACACCATCCGTGACGACTACTTATTGTGCAGCAGCGGTCGAGCTGGTACCAAAATAGCTGCCAGTGATTTGGTCATAAGTGCCATTATCTCTTAGCTCAGCCAATGCTGCATTGAATTTTGCAGCCAATGGATCGCCTTTACGGAAGGCAATACCCATTGCATCGTCGTCACTGCTAATCTCTTGACCTTTGATTTCGTAATCTTTACCAGCTTCGGTTTTTAGCCAGTCGGTACCAGTGACTTTGTCAGACATCATACCGCGTACTCGGCCTGACGTCAGGTCTAGGTAAGCATTGTCTTGCGTGTCATAGAGCTTGATATCAGCATCTGCATGCTCGTCTTGCAGATACTGTGAGGATACTGTCGAGCGCTGTGACGCAATTGGCTGATCTGCTAGCGCATCGACACTGAGGTCATCGCCTTTTTTGCCAATTAGGATGATGCCGCTATAGAAGTACGGGTCACTAAAATCAACCACTTCTTGACGCTCAGGGGTGATCGACATACCAGCGATGGCTGCATCAAATTTTTGTGCGTTCAATCCTGGAATCAAACCATCCCAATCTTGTGAGATCACTTCACACTCAGCTTTCATCTGTGCACACAATGCGTCAACCAGTTCAATCTCATAACCGATTAGCTTGCCATCAGCGTCTGTGTAACTAAAAGGCTTATAGCTTGATTCTGTGGCGATCTTGATATCTAGAGGTGCTTCGGTAGCGGTATCAGCTTCAGCGCTTTCTTCTGGTGCTGCGCTATTGTTACAACCTGCCAACATTAGCATTGCTGCGCTAAGCGGCGCTAGCCACAATGCTTTTTTGCTCATTGAAATTGTCATATCTCTTATTCCTTAATATATTTACCAGCCGTATCATCACTTATTACTGACTACTTTATACTCAACTGTTTCTGCAATACTGAACCGTTTTTTACTTATCAGCATCGCTTGTTTTGAGTACAAACATTCAGGAAACCATTATTGACCAAAGTTCTTTTGCTCAAGGCGTGCAAGCTCACCGTTACTACGGATTTCGCTCAATGCTTTATCAAATTCTGCTTTGAGGCCATCCCCTTTACGCACAGCAATCGCAATGTTGTCATCGTTATCAATTTCATCACCAACAATACCAAAGCCTTCTGTATTGTCTGCTAACCATGATTTGGCAGAGACTTTTTCGGCCAATACCGCATCGCTACGACCAGACTTTAGATCTAGGTAAGCATTGTCATAGTTGTCATACAGTTGAACCGTGTTGCCTTCTTTGCCTTCGTAGTTATCCTGTAGATAAGCCCCTGGCGTGGTAGAGCGCTGTCCACCTAGTGTGACATTGTTGATCGCCATCGGATCAAAACTGCCATCATTGTTGGTTAGCCATACCATCGTGTTGGCAAAGTACGGCTCAGTGAAATCAACTTTTTCTTGACGCTCAGCAGTAATAGACATCCCTGCGACAACCGCATCATATTTTTGTGCCAATAGACCTGGGATAATACCGTCCCAATCTTGAGCGACGATTTCACATTCAGCTTGCATCTGATCACATAGCGCGTTTGCGACATCGACATCAAAGCCTGACAAGCTACCATCGGCATTGGTATAGTTGAATGGAGGGTAAGCGCCTTCGGTTGCAATACGAATGGTTTGCCCAGTCGTTTCTGCAGCAGGTGCATCGGCGCTGGCATCAGTTGTTTCGTTGGCAGGTTGGCTACAAGCACTCAGCATCAATGCTGCGGTGACGGTCATTGATGACCACAGTAGGCGAGAATTCGACATCATACATTCCTTAAATTCTGATGGGTTTGACATAGGGTTTTGACAGGATTTTCTGGCTTCAGGTTCTGATATTTGGTTCTCTGACGTCCCTGCCAGACAAGCAATATAGATAGCAGAATGACAGGCAGCCAGCAGCTGTGACTACCTATAAACCTTTTGATAATACCTGAGTAAAATATCAAAAACAAACGTTTTGCATACTCACAGTTATTATCTGGTAATAAAGAGTCAACAATGGTTACGATATAGTGATTTTTGCGTTTGGCAAGATGCGATAGTGATAGGTTCTGATTGTGGTAGGAGTTATTAGACTTATGGTTTGACTGTGGCAGAGTTGGATAATGGTAATATCTGATGGCAGTAGGATTCTACTACCATCTGATTTATACAGAATTAGTTCGGGCGATGTGAAGCCATAAAGTCTTTGACACGCTCAGAGGTAGGGTTGTCAAAGACTTGCTCAGGCGTACCGATCTCTTCGACCACACCTTGGTGCAAGAAGACCACCTTACTGGATACTTCACGGGCAAAACGCATTTCGTGGGTGACGATCAGCATCGTACGACCCTCTTCTGCTAGCTCTCGCATGACAGCAAGTACTTCGTTGACCAGCTCAGGGTCCAATGCCGAGGTTGGCTCATCAAACAACAGCACTTGTGGTTTCATAGCAAGTGCACGGGCAATAGCCACACGCTGGCGCTGACCGCCCGATAAGTTGGCTGGATAAGCATCTTTCTTGTCGAGTAGCCCTACTTTGTCGAGTAGCTGCTCAGCATCACTAATCGCTTGTGCTTTCTTAATCTTGAGCACCTGCGTCGGTCCCTCGATGATGTTTTGCAAAATGGTCTTATGCGGCCACAAGTTAAAGTTTTGGAAGACAAACCCCACGCGAGCACGCAGACTCTCTAACTGCTTGACGTCTGATGCTTGCAGCTCGCCTGACTTGGCAGGTTTGAGCATCAGCTCTTCATTGCCGATTAGGATGCGACCTTGATTTGGGTTTTCAAGCAAGTTAATGCAGCGCAGCAATGTTGATTTACCTGAGCCTGATGAGCCCAAAATAGAGATAACATCACCATCATAGGCGGTAAGAGATACCCCTTTTAGCACTTCTAGTGAGCCATAGCTTTTATGGATGTCTTGTAAGTCTAGGGCGATAGGCCGAGTCGGGGTTTTTGCAGTATCAAGCATGGTTCAGCAGACTTCCAATAAATATGAGTGAAAACACGAATAAAAATAAATATGAGCTTTATATAATAGTATAGGTATCTATAGCACTAGCGTAATAGTCCTATGCCTGAGCAGGCCAAGAGAAAAAATGCCACATTGTCTCTTATTCCACAGCAAAAAGGCAAATCTTGTGTTTAACCAGTCAGTTAGTCGTTACTACTGATTATGGCTACTTTATAAACCGTTGACCTAAAAAAGCCCAGACGGCATTTATCGCTCTGGGCTTTATTTTATCACTTTCGCGTACTAGGCGTGGTTTTATCTTATGCGTTTACACTGCGCCTTTGATACTGAGCCTTTGATCAGCAGCTGATGACAGCGCGTCACCCGTCATATGTAGCATAAAACGGGTACGCTATAACTCTTAGTACGTCGATACATGCTCTGAGTCTTCCGTACCATCGAGCACCTCTGCGTCATCTGCGGTGGCAACCGCCACATCATCTGTCGTTTCAACGACCATGCCGTCGTCAGCAGTAGCAACGGCGACGTCGTCAGAGCTGGTTGCTGTGGCGCTTTCTTCAACGCTCGTTTGCGCATCCACAGTCGTATCAGCTTGTGTTTCCATCGGTGTCTCATCTTTACTACATGCACTGAGCGCAAGCGCGCCTGCAACCAATCCAGCCGTCAACCAATTTTTATACGTTGCATTTTTAGTAGCCATGTTCATTCTCCATTATTTTATGATCCAGCACTATCTATTGTTAGCGCTGCTTTGTTAATGCTTACTATACTGATGATGCGTCATGGCTACCTTAGTATTTACAGCACAGTTCTGTTAAAGACACGTAAAGTTAGAGTGCAGTATTGATACCATTATCTAGTGGAGAATATATGATATTGCTCATGGCACTGTACTAAATAACTCACAGCGCTGTCCTAAATAAAGGATGATCAGCACGTTGTAAAGCGGGCGCTGTTCACAAAATCATCTTTACTATCGCCGCAATCTACTCTATTTTAAATAGCATAATGACCTACCGCTATGTAAGTAGGCATTCAAAACTTCTTTTTTTGCCAAATTTTCGCCTTTTTAGGCGCTTTTATTTAGAACCGCTTTTATCTATATAAAACCTGTATGACATAAGGAAAATAATTTATGAGTCAAGCAAATACGACAGACATCACAACCTACATGCACTCTGTTGGTAAGCAAGCACGTGCCGCTTCTCGCGCCCTTGCTGCTGCCAATACTGGCGATAAAAACGCCGCACTCATGGCGATTCATGATGAGCTCATCAACGCCAAGCAAGATATCTTGTCTGCCAACAAAATCGATATGGACAACGGTCAAAAGAACGACCTTGATAGTGCTCTGCTCGATCGCTTAGAGCTAAATGAAGCGCGCTTTGATGGCATGCTTCAAGGTCTTAAAGACGTGGCTGGTCTGCCTGATCCAATCGGCGAAGTCACTGACATGACCTATCAGCCATCAGGCATTCATCTTGGCAAGATGCGCGTACCACTGGGTGTGGTCGGTATGATTTATGAATCACGTCCTAACGTAACATTAGAGGCGGCCTCGCTGGCGCTAAAGTCAGGTAACGCGATTATCTTGCGCGGTGGTTCTGAAGCGTTTGAATCGAACCAAGCGATTGCGAAATGCATCATCAAAGGCCTTGGCCATACCGATCTCTCTGAGCACAGCGTGCAAGTATTGCAAACCACCGATCGTGCTGCTGTTGGTGAGTTGATTACGATGACTGACTATGTCGATGTCATTGTGCCACGTGGTGGTAAAGGTCTGATTGCCCGTATCAGTAACGACGCTAGAGTTCCTGTGATCAAGCATCTAGACGGTAACTGCCATACCTTTATTGATAGCGATGCTGATACAGACACGGCTATCAACGTCAGTGTCAATGCCAAAACCCATCGCTACGGTACTTGTAACACGATGGAGACGTTACTGGTCGATGCAGCAGTTGCAGGCGAGCTACTGCCTAAGATTGCTGAAGCCATCGTGGCTGCCGATGATGCCATGCAACTGCGTCTTGATGACAAATCGCAAGCCATCCTAAATGACAATGCTAAGCTTAACGGTCACTTATCTGCTGCCACCTCTGAGGATTGGGATACCGAGTATCTAGCCCCTATCCTCGCGGTAAAAGTTGTTGCAGGCATTGACGAGGCGATTGAGCATATCAATACGCATGGCAGTCACCATACTGATGTTATCATCACAGATAACTATACTAAATCACAACGCTTTATCCGCGAAGTGGACTCAGCAAGCGTAATGATCAATGCGTCTAGCCGTTTTGCAGATGGTTTCGAATATGGTCTGGGTGCTGAGATTGGTATCTCAACGGACAAAATCCATGCACGTGGCCCTGTCGGTCTCGAAGGTCTTACTTCACAAAAATGGATCGTCTACGGTCATGGCGAGACTCGTGCGTAATCATACGAGCATTCACTACGCCCATGAGTAACCAAAAACGTCAGCAATTTTGCTGGCGTTTTTCATTTGAATAATAGGTATGCAAATTATAGATATTTGAGTCATAGGTTTTTAAATTATAGGCATTTAAATTATAGGGAGCGGTGCAACCATGCAAAGTGGCAAGATTAAACACTGGAATCAGGATAAAGGCTATGGCTTTATCGATGTAGATGACCAAAGTGAAGATGTGTTTTTTCATATTAGTAACGCACGATTGGTAGAGCCTATAACGGTTGGTCAAAGCGTGTATTTCAATAGTACCCGTAATGAAAAAAACCAGTTGCGAGCCACCGAAGTCACACCGTCGTCACTGAGCATTGCACCAGATACTGGGCCAAATGCGCCCAGTAAAACACCTAGTGATAGCAAGCGACGCAATCATTCAAATCACATTAACCAAAACTCCGTTAATCAAAATCGTAGACAAAATAACACTCAATACGGCGGTCAAAACAGCAGTCAAAATAAAAGAAGCCTAGGCTCTACCCTATTTAGTCTCATTGCTATTATCGCCATTGCTGTCTATTTCTTTGGCGATATCAGCTCAACGTTATTTGCTAATAGTGTTGAGTCAACCACCTCGGCGCAAACTGCCTCAGATAGTACAAGTCAAATCAGTACCAATAGCACTGCTGCCAGCATAACAGGTGATGCACAAGTCGATAATACGATTGCGCTCATCCAGCAAGGTGGACCATACCCTTACCCAAATAAGGATGGCACGACGTTTTATAATCGTGAAGGCAGACTACCGACACAGTCACAAGGCTACTACCGCGAGTACACCGCACCCACACCTGGCGTCTCACATCGCGGCGCACGTCGTATCGTCACAGGGGGTTATCCACCTACTGTGTATTACTTGACCATCGATCATTACGATAGTTTTCAAAGACTGCAGGTGCCTTAGTGCTAAACAAACAAATACTGAGCAAACAGATATGCAGCATAGATAAGGAGCAACGGACATGAAACAAGCAGATATAAAAAAAGCAAATATCGATCAAGAAAGTATAAGCCAAGCCATCCACTATATTAACCAAAGCCATGTTGATCAAGACCGTATTAATCAAAGCCACATTAACCAAAACGGTACAGCACTACATGCGGATATTCCTGCGCAGGCTGTTACCATACCGGCGGGTGACATACTGGATAAAACCACGCTATTGACGAGTCTTGCCCGCGCCTGTGAGTTCCCTAATTACTTTTCGTACAACTGGGACAGTGCATGGGACTGCCTGACAGATAGCGATGTGATGCACCTGATGCTTGATTTGACGGGAGCAAAAAGTATAAACACCGAAGACTTCAATATGTTTAAGTGCATCATTGAAGATGCCTATCGAGACTTTGGCAAACCACAATTGTGGATCATTATGCCATCTGCAGATGAGATCTAGTGTTGTTAATAGAGTAATCACCGTTAATCATTCATCATCATAAAAACCTGAATCATAGAAACCTGAATTCGAGATAAAGCCATATTTATCCCGAATTCAGGTTAATTTATTTTATACAAAGGATTAACCTATGGAGATTACCTTAAACGGTTATTACACCCTGATACTCGCGACCTTAGTGCTACTGCTGGGGCGTTTTTTGGTAAAGAGAGTCAAGTTTTTAGAAGACTTCAATATTCCTGAGCCTGTTGCAGGCGGTCTAGTCGCAGCGATTGTTGTTTATGTTCTCAATATGGTTTGGGGATATAGCTTCAACTTTCATCAAGGGCTACAAACTGCCACCATGTTGATGTTTTTTGCCTCTATCGGTCTGAGCGCTGATTTTAGTCGTCTAAAAGCGGGTGGTACACCGCTATTGATCTTCACCATCGTAGTATCCGTATTTATCGTGCTACAAGATGTCGTTGGTGTGGCTATGGCAAGTGCATTAGGGCTTGATCCGCTACTCGGTCTGGTCACAGGTTCTATCGCTCTGACGGGTGGCCACGGTACTGCTGGGGCTTGGGGCATTACATTAGAAGAGGACTACGGCGTGGTTGGCGCGACCACATTAGGTATCGCTGTTGCGACTTATGGTTTGGTCGCAGGCGGCATCGTCGGTGGTCCCGTGGCGCGTCGTTTGATCAATCGACTTGGCCTAAAGCCTGCGCCTGCTAATCCGAACCCAAGCGATATAGAAAAGGTCGCAGGAAATCAGTCGCTGTATAGCACGAAACACGATGAGGAGTCGGCAGGTAGTAATAAAGATATCTTTGAGAGACCTGATAGCATGCGCTTTATCACGGCGTCCTCTACTATCGAAACCTTGGCGCTATTTGCAGGCGCTTTGGCTTTTGCCGATGTGATGGCCATAGTTGCTGAAGGCACTTGGTTTGAGTTGCCGACATTCGTGTGGGCACTGGCAGGCGGCGTGATCATACGTAATGTACTAACCATGGTCTTCAACTTTGATATGTTTGACCGCTCGATTGATGTGCTTGGTAATGCGTCATTGAGTCTGTTTTTGGCGATGGCATTGCTGTCCTTGAAACTATGGCAATTGACCGATTTGGCAGGTCCTGTATTGATTATATTGGTCGTACAGACCATCATTATGATTATCTATGTTTACCTAATTACCTTTAAAGTCATGGGCAAAGACTATGATGCGGCGGTACTATCAGCAGGACATTGCGGTTTTGGTATGGGGGCGACCCCGACGGCGATTGCCAATATGCAAGCAGTTACGGATCGCTATCTGCCCTCGCCCAAAGCGTTTTTAATCGTGCCAATGGTAGGTGCGTTCTTTGTCGATATCGTCAATGCGACGATATTGCAGATATTTACCAAGTTGCCGTTTATGTAGGCTAATGCTGTCGTAGATTGAAGATTGATAGCTGTCTATAAAATCAAGAATGCCAGACATCAAAAAGCCCGCCAAGACTCATCTTGGCGGGCTTTTTTAATTATCAAGTTATCATAGCGTATTTAATCAAACCCACTATTTATACTTTTTGATTTCACCACTCTTCACACGAGCGACGAAAGAATTCACTTCTTTTTTCACAATTGGCATCAAGAAGTATAGACCGATGATGTTAAAGATCGCCATAGCGAACAGAGCCGCATCTGCGAAGTCGATAACAAAACCAAACTGTATGACAGTACCGATAACGACGAAGACTAAAAATATAATTTTGTATATTATTTCTTTAGTTCTACCTTCACCGAAGAGGTAAGTCCAAGCTTTTAGACCATAATATGACCATGAAATCATCGTTGAAAATGCGAACATGATTACAGCTAAGGCTAGGAAATACTGAAAAATTGGAGCCGTTTGCATAAAGGCGGCACGGGTTAGCTCTACACCAGTGATCGCTTGATCTTGCAAGTTTGCTGCTGTGTTCACACCAGAGATGGTAATCACTAACGCAGTCATAGTACAAATGACAACCGTATCAATGAAAGGCTCTAGTAAAGCTACCAAACCTTCAGTTGCAGGCTCATTTGTTTTTACCGCGGAGTGAGCAATAGCGGCTGAACCGACACCTGCTTCATTAGAGAAAGTTGCCCGTTTTAAACCCTGAATCAACGCACCGATAAAGCCACCAGCCACGCCAGCACCAGTGAAGGCACCTGTGAAAATCTCTCCAAATGCTGTGCCAATTTGGTTAAAGTTAGCAACCAGTACGATTACTGCCATAGTAATGTATAACAAAGCCATAAAGGGTACGACTTTTTCGGTAACGGTTGCTATGCGAGGCATACCACCAAGGATGACCGAACCGACTAAAACCGCTAAGACAACACCAAAGATTATACTGTACTCAGTAGGAATAGAAAAAGTAGAGCTTACCATTGCAAAGGCTTGGTTGCCTTGAAACATGTTGCCAGCACCAAAGGTTGCTAGTATCGTCATAAGGGCAAAACCAACGGCTAAAACCTTACCAAATCCGCCCATACCACGTTCAGCCATACCGCGGCTTAGATAGTACATAGGTCCACCTGATACGGCACCAGAGGGCAGTATAGTACGGTATTTAACACCTAGCGTACACTCTACAAACTTAGATGCCATACCGAACAGGCCAACCACGATCATCCAAAAGGTAGCACCAGGTCCACCAATAGCAAGGGCGGCACCTACACCAGCAATATTACCCAGACCGACCGTGCCTGATAGAGCAGTCGCCAAGGCTTGGAAATGACTAACCTCGCCTTCTTCTTTAATAGCAGGATTAGGATCGGTATATTTACCTCTGACGATATTCAGAGATAACCCTACAAGACGAAACTGAATAAAGCCAAAGTAAAAGGTAAAGACTAAGGCGGCAACCAACAACCAACCTACAATGAGTGGGAAGCTAACGTCCCCAAGCGGTACTGAGAAGAAAATAAGATCAACGAACCAGCCAAATATACTGGCCATGAAACTGTCGAGACCTGCCCCAAATGCTGCTAAACCTGATTGCTCTGCTGCTTGAGCAAGAGTAGTGCTAAGTAATAGCATCGTTGCGACTAAAGATTGTTTTTTCATATAAATCCCTTTAGTAAAAATAATATTTATATCGTTACTTAATCAATTACATCGACACTAATACAAAGTGTAATTATTTATTATACTTTGTATTAGTATTATTACTAAATGTTCAATGCTGACTATATACTAATACTCTTGTATAAACAAAAAAAATTTATATGTTTTTCTCGACTAAACATCAACTTAGCGTTCTTATATTGACAATTAAAGTCAGACAAGCCCACTGTATTTATCAAATAATGTTGATAGTGGTTTGAGGTGTACATAACAGACTTAAAATTACTAGATGATAATACCAGCACAAAGTTGCGCTAGATGATCTAATATTTATAGAGGACAACAAAAAACCGCCTAGCAAATGCTAAGCGGTTTTTTATTTTGGCAGTTTTTAAGTAGCGCTGACTTAATCAGTATAGATTTAAGTTTACTGGTTCTTCTCGTACACTGGCAGCTCTTTGCAGATCGCTTCTACTTTACCGCGTACTTCAGTTGCAACTGCTTCATCACCGCGACTGTCTAGCACGTCACAGATCCAACCTGCCAGGTCAGCTGCTTGTGCTTCGTTAAAGCCACGAGTCGTGATTGCTGGCGTACCGATACGGATACCAGAGGTCACGAATGGTGACTTTGGATCGTTTGGTACTGCGTTTTTGTTGACAGTGATGTGTGCATCACCAAGCCACTTGTCCGCTTCTTTACCGGTCATTTCTTGCTTAACGAGGCTGATCAGCATTAGATGGTTTTCAGTACCACCAGAGATGATGTCATAGCCGCGCTCTTGGATGACTTTCGCCATTGCTTGTGCATTCTTGACTACTTGCTGTTGATAGGTTTTGAAGTTGTCTTCTAGCGCTTCTTTAAAGCAGACCGCTTTTGCCGCGATGACGTGCATCAACGGACCGCCTTGGTTGCCTGGGAATACCGCAGAATTAAGCTTTTTAGCCAATTTTTCATCACGTGACAAGATCATACCTGAGCGCGGGCCACGTAGGGTTTTGTGCGTGGTAGTGGTGGCTACATCAGCAAAAGGTATTGGGTTTGGATAAACACCGCCTGCAACCAGACCAGCAACGTGTGCCATATCTACCAACAGATACGCGCCTACTTCGTCAGCGATGTCACGGAAACGCTGCCAATCGACTACTTGTGAATACGCTGAAAAGCCAGCAATGATCATTTTTGGCTTGTGTTCACGTGCTAGAGCGTCTACTTGGTCATAATCGATCAAACCAGTACCGTCTACCAACCCATACTGTACAGCATTGTAGTTCAGGCCTGAGAAATTAATGTGCGCGCCATGCGTCAAGTGACCACCAGCATCTAAGCTCATGCCCAGTACGGTGTCATTTGCTTCTAGCAATGCTAAAAACACCGCAGAGTTTGCTTGGCTACCAGAGTGTGGCTGGACATTGACATACTCAGCGCCGAACAACTCTTTTGCACGGTCAATTGCCAATTGTTCAACGACATCCACATGCTCACAACCACCGTAGTAACGCTTACCAGGATAGCCTTCCGCGTATTTATTGGTCAGGTCAGTACCCTGCGCTTCCATTACTGCTTGTGAGCAGTAGTTCTCAGACGCAATCAATTCGATATGGTTTTCTTGACGAACGCTTTCTGCGGCCATGGCTTCAGCAAGTACTGGATCAAAATCTTTGATAGAAATATCTTTAAACATAGTGATGTCCTAAGTAGTGACTGTCATTGAAAAAATGTCATTGAAAAGAAGCTGATAGCCTGCCCACAATAAAACAACTAATGCGTCAACGTCGCTTGAGGTATGTTAAACACCTCTGCACTCTGTTTTTCTACAATCTGTTGTCTTTTTACGTTCTGTCTTATGGTATGTCCACTATTGTGAATGGCGTCTATTAGCAAAGAATAAAATAAGAACAAACACAGGCGATTAACCTGCTATTAACTTGACTGATTCGTCAATAAAATCGATATACATTTGCATCGATATCACTGCGAAAGATTAAGTGTAACATGAAAATTTGTGCGATGAGCGCAAAAAAACCTCACCTTAAGATGAGCGAATTAAATGGTCATATAACGCAGCTAAATAGCCAACAAAATAAAGGATTTACCCATTGAGAATTTTCGCTTGACTGCCTTTTCATACTGATAAAGGCATGAAATATTTTTATAGATCTTTAGATAAAAACGCAGGCAAGAACGTTTCGCTAATCATGAGTGTGCGGCCATACCAGTCATAACGCGTTTGCCGTTGCCAACCGTCACTCGTATGGCTAATAAAACGCTCGTTCGGCAAGGTACGGCAGCGCTTGAATAGTACATAGCCGATAGGGGTGTTTTTTAGTTGCTGAAGACGACGTGCCTGACCCTGCAAACTATATAGAGGAAAGATACTTTGGGCTTGTACCCATGGCGCGTCGTCACAGCCATAGAGGTGTACTTCACGCACCCATGCCAGCAGCGGTCGTCCTAACATACCACCTATGATACCCAGTTGCTTTTTTTGCATTAAAGACAGCTGTCGATAGCCCTCAAAGCTACGTTTTACCCGCAGTGGCTGCCCTGCCCTCTCTTCTAGCATAGCAGTGAGAGAGCCTTTGGCACCCAGCCAAGGTAACAGCTCGGTAGGTGGTAGATAATGAGTAGAATGAGACTGGTTACAGGTCATAGTTGATAGCTGGTACGCTTTGATAGGTATTTGATAGTTAAAAGGTGCTTGCGCGTAGAAGCAGCATTCACCATGGCTGATTGCCGTTATAAGTGACTGCTATGAGTTGCTACTATTAAAATCAGGCATATTATCCGCGTTAAAAGGTAGCGCCTCAAACGCCTGCTTGCGATACTGTGCCATATGCATCCGATCTCTCATACAAAAGTCACCAATCGCAGGTACAAACCGCGGATCATAAATACGGTGGATAGAGTGCGTCGTTGTTGGAATAAATCCTCGAACCAGTTTATGCTCTCCTTGTGTCCCAGGATCAAAAAACGTCAACCCCTGCTCGATGGCAAACTCAAGACCTTGATAATAGCATAGCTCAAAATGCAAACTGTCATACTCCCCTAGCGCACCCCAGTATCGACCATACAAGGTTGCATTATCACTAACATCAACATTGTCGCTATCAGGATTCTGATTATCGCTATCAGGGTCATCATATAAGAACAGACTACTCGCGATAATCTCACCACTAGCATCAAACGCTTGTGCGAGCATAATATGTCTAGGCATACTCGCTGCCAATGCCATAAAAAAGTCTAGCGTGAGATAAGGCTGCTGTCCACGCACCGCATAGGTCATGACATAGCAATGATAAAAAGCTTTCCAGTCTGCCTCACTGATTGCATCGCCGCACTTTCGCTCACAGGTGATACCTTGCTCTGCAACTTTACGGCGCTCGGCACGAATGGTTTTGCGTTTTTTGGCTTTTAGCGTCATCAAAAACGCATCAAAATCAGCAAATGGTTGACTGTTATTGAGCAAGTCTTTGTTTTGCCATAAGAACTGGCAGCCTTGGCGCTCGAGTATAGGCATCTCGATAGGCACGGCATCAATACCACTCTCTTGTGCGACTATCGCACGCTCTACATCAACTTCAGTAGGCATAGAGGTGGTAGCAATAGATGCCAGCGTAGGAGTGACAAATAGCCCATGCCAGCTTGAGGCACCCACTTGCTGGGCAATATCGTCGATACCTGCAATGGCTGTTTTGAGGATATCGTCGTTTAGGGTTTGCCCTTTTGCTATCCAAAGACGCTGACCCGTAATCGGTGTATAGGGCACGCTGGTGACCAAACGCGGATAATAATCTACGCCATAGCGCGCGTAAGCTTCCGCCCATGAATGATCAAATACAAACTCACCCCGATGATGACCCTTTATAAATACAGGCATCACGGCCACAGGTTGCCATGCATTGTTTGCAGTGCTGCTTACTGAGCCATCGGTACTGTCTTCATTATCAGCATGATCGTCGACTCGATGTACCAAAATAAATATTGGTAGCCAGCCTGCTTGCTCACCAATCGCGCCAGTGTCAGTCAAAGCTTGCCAAAACTCAAATGACATAAAAGGGGTATCTGGCGTTTGCCATTCTGTCTGGCTCTGCCAACTGGTATCATTGATCAGCGCATACTCTAAACTCATATTCATCGTCGCTATATATAGATAATCTATCTGTTGATGACCTAGCCTAGCAAACTTTTGCAGTTTTGCTGTCACAATTTGCAAAAATTATTGCGGCGTAATAAAAAAACCACCGATTGAGAGGTCGATGGTTTTTTATTACGCGGTTGCTGTAGCATTTGGGTCGATATAAAAGCCCATAAAAAGACAGTAGTTGTATGGAAAAGATGATATCGAAGCCGATGACTGGTAGAATAAGGTTGTTATTAGCTTAGTACAATTAGAAATCATAGGATATGGATTAAAACAGTATACTTAGTTCATCGTATATGATTGACAACCTATTGGATTTATAGTGGATTGATTATAATATACCGTCAGTGAATGACTCTTAAGCAATATCGCATCACAGTTGACGTATTGCCTAAGAGTGCTGCTTGAATAAATATTATTAAAAGAAAATGCTTTACCCGTCTTGAATATTGCTAACTTGAATATTGCTAAGCAGCTACATACAACGTACTTGATCGAACGATATCATTCATTATTGCATAGTATCATTGACCCATCTTCAACACTGTATTTGAGCTTTATTATTAACGACAACTAAAGGAAGATCTAAATAAAATGTCAAAAATTATTTATACAAAAACTGACGAAGCCCCAGCGCTGGCGACTCTATCTTTTTTACCTATTATTAAAGCGTTTACGCAAACTGCAGGCGTCTCTGTTGAGAGCAGTGATATCTCTGTTGCCGCGCGTATATTGGCCGAGTTCCCTGAGTACTTGACTGAAGAGCAACGTGTTCCTGACAACTTAGCTGAGCTTGGTCGCCTGACTCAAGACCCAAACACCAATATCATCAAACTACCTAACATCAGTGCTTCTGTACAGCAGCTTAGAGCCGCTATCAAAGAATTACAAAGCAAAGGCTTTGCACTACCTGACTTCCCAGAAGATCCACAAACTGATGAAGAAAAAGAATTGCGTAAGCGCTATGGCAAGAGCCTAGGTAGCTCTGTCAACCCAGTACTTCGTGAAGGCAACTCAGATCGCCGCGCGCCAAAAGCAGTCAAAAACTATGCCCGAAAACATCCGCACTCTATGGGCGAATGGAAACAGTGGTCAAGCACGCATGTATCACACATGCATGGTGGCGATTTCTATGATGGCGAACAATCAATCACGCTAGACAAAGCCCGTACCGTACGTATGGAGCTACTACTTGATGATGGCACCACAAAAGTATTAAAACCTAAACTTGCGCTACTTGATAAAGAAATCATCGATTTGATGGTTATGAGCAAAGCCGCGTTGCTAGATTTTTATGAGCGTGAAATGGAAGACTGCCGCGAAGCTGGTATTCTATTCTCACTGCACGTAAAAGCCACCATGATGAAGGTGTCACACCCTATCGTATTTGGTCACGCGGTACGTATTTACTATAAAGAAGCTTTTGAAAAGCATGGCGAGTTCTTTGATGAGCTAGGCATAAATGTAAACAACGGTATGGCAGATCTATACGACAAAATCGCAACCCTACCATCATCAAAACGCGAAGAGATTGAGCGCGACCTACATGCCTGTCAAGAGCATCGCCCGCGTCTGGCGATGGTGGACTCTTCAAAAGGTATCACCAACTTCCATTCGCCAAGTGATGTCATCGTTGATGCCTCTATGCCAGCGATGATTCGCTCAGGTGGTAAGATGTGGGGTGCAGACGGCAAAATGTATGACTGTAAAGCCGTTATGCCAGAGTCTACCTTTGCTCGTATCTACCAAGAGATGATTAATTTCTGCAAGTGGCATGGCAACTTTGATCCAAAAACAATGGGCACCGTGCCTAACGTTGGCTTGATGGCTCAAAAAGCTGAAGAATATGGTTCACATGACAAAACATTTGAATCTAGCGATGCGGGTACTGCTCGCATTGTAGATGTGGATACCGATGAAGTATTGCTAGAAAAGCGCGTTGAGAAAGGCGATATCTGGCGCATGTGTCAGACCAAAGATGAGCCTATCCAAGATTGGGTAAAACTTGCGGTACGCCGTGCGCGCGATTCAGATACACCAGTTATCTTCTGGTTAGATCCATACCGTCCACATGAGAACGAGCTGATCAAAAAGGTCAGAACGTATCTAAAAGATCATGACACTAATGGCTTACATATCGAAATCATGTCTCAGGTTCGCGCCATGCGTTATACCCTAGAGCGTGTCGCTCGTGGTCTTGATACCATCTCTGCTACTGGTAACATCTTACGTGATTACCTCACTGACTTATTCCCAATCCTAGAGCTAGGTACCAGTGCCAAGATGCTATCGGTTGTGCCATTAATGAAAGGCGGCGGTTTGTTTGAGACAGGCGCTGGCGGTTCTGCACCAAAGCATGTTCAGCAGCTCACAGAAGAAAACCATTTACGTTGGGATTCTTTGGGCGAGTTCTTGGCATTGACAGAGTCTCTGGATCATCTGGCGACAAATGATAAGAATGCCAAAGCCAAAGTGTTGGCTGACACGTTAGATACCGCAACTGAGAAGTTGCTATTGAACGACAAGTCGCCATCACGCAAGACAGGCGAGCTGGACAACCGTGGTAGTCACTTCTATCTTGCCATGTACTGGGCAGAAGAGCTGGCGGCGCAAGATCGAGACGCGGAACTAAAAGCGACGTTCGCAGAGCTGTCGCAAAATCTGCAAGACAACGAAGCGGCTATCGTCAAAGAGTTCAATGATGCTCAAGGCAAATCTGTAGATATCAAAGGCTACTACTATGCTGACGAAAAACTGGCGACACAAGTAATGCGTCCAAGCAAATTGTTTAACGACGCATTGGCATCGCTATAGTTTGTTTAAATAGCTGTGCCGAGATAATTGAGCATAATTGTCTTTAGTCTTTAAAGTCAAAGTTAGTTATGCCGGTTATGGTTATGCTATTTACAGTCATTGTAAATCAAACACCTCAATGGTCTTAGGACATTGAGGTGTTTTTTATGCGCGCTCTAAAAATATGGAACGCTCGCTTTTATACATTACCCTATGTAAAAGGTTGACCTTATCGTTCACCTTTCATACTCAAAACCATAATTATTAGCTTTATTCTACCTTTTCAGTTTTCAAGTACACAAAAAAAAGCCACCTACGTCAGCAAATGGCTTTTAATGATGTTTAATAGAACGCGGTGCTGTGAGCACTTATATGATTTAAAACTTCTATGGCGCAGCACGTATATCGCTAAGCATCCATATGCTTAATGACTGCTTTACCAAATTCAGAGGTACTGAGTAAGATAGCGTCGGGCATGAGACGTTCAAAATCATACGTCACTGTTTTGTTTGCAATCGCACCTTTGATACCGTCGATGATAAGATCAGCCGCCTCACACCAGCCCATGTCACGTAGCATCATCTCAGCAGATAGTATCAATGACCCTGGGTTTACTTTGTTTTGACCAGCATATTTGGGCGCGGTACCATGTGTCGCTTCGTATACTGCGATAGCACCGCCTTTGTTCGCTCCTGGCGCAATACCGATACCGCCGACCTCAGCCGCTAGCGCATCAGAGATATAGTCGCCATTTAGGTTGAGCGTTGCGACTACAGAATAGTCTGCAGGACGCATCAAAATCTGTTGCAGAAACGCATCAGCAATCACATCTTTGATAATGATGTCGTTGCCGGTTTTTGGGTTTTTTATCGTCATCCATGGGCCACCATCTAATAGCTCAGCACAAAAGCGCTCTGCTGCCAGCTCGTAGCCCCAATCCTTGAATGCCCCTTCAGTAAATTTCATAATATTGCCTTTGTGTACCAGTGTCACATTTGGCAAATCATTATCAATAGCATACTGGATTGCTTTACGTACTAGACGCTGGGAGCCTTCTTTTGAGACAGGTTTGATACCGATACCGCAGTTATCATCAAAACGAATCTTGGTCACGCCCATCTCTTCTTTTAGGAATTTAATAACTTTTTTAGCATCCTCGCTACCTGCTTTCCACTCGATGCCAGCATAGATGTCTTCTGAGTTTTCACGAAAAATAACCATATCTGTCAGCTCAGGATGCTGAACCGGGCTTGGCACGCCTTCAAACCAACGTACTGGACGCTGACAAACATATAGGTCGAGCTCCTGACGTACTGCCACATTGAGTGAGCGAAAGCCACCACCCACTGGCGTGGTCAATGGGCCCTTGATACTAACGACATAGTCTTTTAAAATCTCTAACGTCTCACTTGGTAGATAATCACCGTCGTATATCTTGGCCGCTTTTTCGCCGAGATACGCTTCCATCCACACAATAGATTTTTTGCCATGATAGGCTTTATCGACCGCAGCATCGACCACCTTTCTCATGACGGGTGTGATGTCTACCCCGATACCATCGCCTTCAATAAACGGAATAATCGGATGATTGGGGACGTTTAACGACAAATCAGCATTTACGGTCACTTTTTCGCCGTCTCTTGGTACGATAACCTTATCATATGACATAGATGATACTCCTTGGTTGTCTGTTATAGATCGAAAATGATTTGAACACGCTATTATGCCAACGGTTTTTTATCGTTATAACGCTTAAAAACTTATGATTTGAACAAATATTAACTGAGCAAAGCTGCGATAACTGTAGTCCTGGTATCATTGGTTTGAACCGTACTAAAAATAGTTTTAAGCGACAAAAGCTAAAACGAAAGTAACATCGCAATCAAACTGAATGCTTATCTCGCCAAAAATACAAAAAACCACTATTGAGATATGGATTTAGAATAGCAATAAACCTATATGACCACTGTCCTACTTTTGTAGCGGATGATGCGACATCTATTCTGTCACTGACAAGACGGCTATGCTGATTGTTTAATGCCGATTACTCAATACTGGCGTGACCTTATAAGACATAGGCTACAATAGACCACCACTCACCAAATACTAGGAAATATCGTTTTATGTCTAGTCTCGTTTTATTCAACAAGCCTTATGGCGTGCAAAGTCAGTTCAGAGATGACAGCAATAACGATCACACTACCCTATCTGAGTACTTTACCGATAAGTCTTTACGTGTGGCAGGTAGGCTTGATGCCACATCAGAGGGTCTACTTATTTTGACCGATGATGGGCGTGTCAATAAAGCAATCACTCATCCACCCAAGGCCAATGCTGGACGCAAGCAAGGTAAGACTTACTTAGTACAAGTCGAGGGGATTCCTACTACCGAGCAACTGAGCAAACTGCGTAAAGGCGTGATTCTAAAAGATGGTAAGACCCTGCCCGCCACTGTTAAACACGTCCGTGAAGATGAGTTGCCAATGATGCTCTGGCAGCGTAACCCACCGATACGTGAGCGTAAAAGTGTGCCGGACTCATGGCTGATGATGACGATTTACGAAGGTAAAAACCGTCAAGTTAGACGCATGACTGCTCATGTTGGTCTACCTTGTCTACGCTTGATCCGTTGGTCGGTTGCAGGGTTTGAACTTGACAATCTAGGGGTTGGTGAGTTTGTGCGCATCTCCTTAGATAGCGCACATTATCAGCAATTGGGTATTATCAATCAGTGAACACTACTTAGCTGTCTGTTGCTGAGTTGCTCGTTGCTCAGTTACCGATATATAATTTCATATAATCTAAAGATATTACGACCTATTAAACATAGCGTCTCGAATGGGTAAGGTTTATCTGCTAAAATTCGGCACGTCATTGGTTATGTATAGCCATTAGTTGTATCAAGTGGGTCTTATCCATTTATCGTCTTATTTTATAATAGGAATATGTCATGATTGCTTCTCATCGTTTTGCTTTGTTGGCTACCAGCGTTTTCGCGGCGCTTTTTCTGAGCGCGTGTCAACCAGCAGCAGAGAACAATCAACCAGCACCCGTTGAAGAAAGCACGTCACCAGTGACTGATACTACTCATGCTGAGCATGACGGCATGAGCGAGGATACATTACAAGACGATGTAAACGTCGCGGATGGTTCCGAGATGACTGATATTCTTAGAGACTACAAGAAAACCATGACCAATATGCATGCTGAGATGCTGGTTGGAATGGGTTATAACGACCCTGATACTGCGTTTGCCAAAGGTATGCTTGGGCATCATCGCGGTGCGATAGAGATGGCAAAAATCCAGTTAAAATACGGTACTGATGAGGCTATGCGCCAGCTTGCTCAAGGCATTATCACCGCACAGCAAGCTGAGATTGATATTCTAAATAAATGGCTAGCCAGCCACCCTGATGCACCCAAACCTAAGCCTAATACGATTGCCATGCAGCAGGCATATGCCAAAAGCATGGAAGATATGCATGGTGATATGACATTAGGTATTGCCGATCCTATGCCTGATATGGCCTTTGCACGGGGTATGTTACCGCATCATATTGGCGCAGTAGACATGGCAAAAGTCCAGCTCGAGTACGGCACCGATGAGGAAATGCGCCAATTGGCACAGAGTATTATCGATACACAACAAGCAGAAATTGATATCATGCAAAATTGGATTGCAGCGCTTCAAGTTTTGAATAGCACTAAGAACAGCACTGACGTTATGGATCCTGATAGCCAGTCTACTGAAAACGAAAGTTCGGACAGTGAAGACACCGATAATAACCGTGTTGATAAAAGTACTGAGGCACAGTAGTAAGAATATCGGGAAGCAGTAAGCTACTAATGACAATCCCCCAACAAGCACTATTGCTTGTTGGGGGATTATCGTCAGTGCAGCATTTGTCGGTGCGGTATAGGTTATGAATGGCGTTGCGTATCGCGAGCTATACTAGCGCACCTAATGTTGACACACCACTTGATACATCTAATCTGACTGATGATTCATAACATTTAGCCACATCTCCCAGCCTGCTTCTGCTTGCGCCTCATCGCCATTGCCTTGTAAAGCCTTGCCTTCTTTTGCTAAGCATAGACCGATCTTGTGAGGGAATGACTTTTCGCTAGCATCATTGCTATCTATGCTGTCTTTTTGATGCGCTTTAGTTGGTTGTACTTGAACACACATCAGCTCATCACGGCGGAACAAGTAACACTCGATAGGACGCTTAGCGTTACTAAGCGAAGCTAACTGCTTGCTGTCTGCTTTTATACCATCAATCGCAACAATGATGTCATGTGCTGAGATGCCAGCTCTGGCAGCCACGCTACCACGCATCACACGATTGACCTTGAGTCCGACTGGCGTTTCGCTACAGCGCATGCCCCAAGGCACATGTTTATCAGCCACTTCCTTTTTATTTGCCTGTATTTTGATACCGTTTTCGATTAGCAACGTCTCAATGGGTAGCTCCTCTACTCCATTAACATAACGATGCTCAAAATCCTCCCACTCTGCTAGCGGCATGAACTGCCCAATCACCGTACCCATATCGGCACTACTGATACCGATACGTTTATTGTCTTTTTGCTTGGCTTGAGTATAGAACGCTTTGACCACATCAAAGAGACGATAGCGACCATCAGTGTTTTTTAGCAGTATCAGATCCAAACACAATGCCACTAGCGCACCTTTGTTGTAGTAGCTGATACCTGCATTGCCCGTATTTTCGTCAGTACGATACAGCTTGATCCACGCATCGAAACTCGACTCTGCCACGCTTTGGTTGCTGCGACCAGGTGTTTGATAGTAACGATTGATTTGTTCTGCCAATAATCTCAGATAGCTTGGCTTGTCGATCACACCAGACGCCTGCAGCATAAAATCATCGATATAAGAGGTAAATCCTTCAAACACCCAAAGCAGAGGCGTAAATGCTTCGCGGCGTAGATCAACATCGATCATGACATCGGGACGCACTGTTTTGACCCACCACGAGTGAAAATACTCATGACTGCATAAGCCCAAGAACCGTTGATAATCGGTACTGGGTAGTTTTGGCTCATCCATATTTGGTAAGTCACGGCGCGGCGTAATCAGGCTAGTAGAGTTAATATGCTCAAGCCCGCCGTAATCTTGACCACTGGCAAAGGTCATAAAAGTATAATCATTGAATGGCGCATCGCCCAGCCAGTCTAGATAAGTCTGGCAAATCTGAGTGACATCTTGCTGTAGCCTGCCCATGTTGGCGCTATGCTTACCTGAGAGATAAAAACTGTGCTGCAGCGTCTCATGCTGATTATCCTTGATAATAAAATCAAATTTTTGCTGCTCTGCAATCTCGAAAGGATAGTCGATCAGCTCGTGGTAGTTGTCTGCCTGTAACTGATAACTGTGCTGTCCATCTGTGTCCTGACCTTCAACACGCAGATGAGTAGCTGCCAAACCACACGCCAAGAGTACATTATTCTCTTTTTTATCTAGCAAAAATGCCGCAGGTACAATCAAACTGACCTGTACGGGTTCCAGCTCTTGTCCATCAATTGCGAGTGCGAGCGAGGTAAAATTACCATACAGACGCTGCTGGTCAACATACGCCGTACGCACTGATAAATCATAACAGTAGACTTCGTACGCGACATTTACCGTTTGTCCTGCCTGTACAGCTGGGAGTTGCCACGTATGTTTATCTATTTTTTGTGCGCGATAAGTCTTGGAGGACTCGTCACCCTCTTTTATTTGGCTGTCTATGATTTGATAGTGTACCGCAGTAATATTGCGGGCAAACTCACGCATCAAATAACTGCCTGGTATCCATGCTGGTAGCCAAAGTTGAGGCGCGGCTGAGGTTGTCGTAAAGGTCAGTGACACATCAACCAAATGCTCAGAAAAACGCGCAAAATCGAACCGATAACTGATCAAGGGCAGTCGCTTGGCATCATTGTGGCTGATGGACACATCGCTCGTTGGTTGATTGTTGGCAGTATTGGTAAATGAAGTCATCGTCTCTCTCTTCCTTATTTTTATCATTATGGTAGAAGCCAGTTCTAAAAAACGCAACTCCCAAACCTTAAATAGCCCATAGCTACCCATCAACTATAGAAAATAACAGTTATTATTGTAAATTGGGGCATTAATTGGCTTTTTTTATGTTTTTTGCCTTGAAACTCATGTGACCCATCTCAATTAAAGATGCTAACTGCTAAAGTTACTTTAATAAACTGATGATAATTGACTAATATCGTGGCTATTTGGCTTGCTGATTGGCTTTTTTAGGTTTATTGCAACCGCATTTAATTTTTTACATAGATATATTTAGGATATTTTATGACTACTATCGCAAAAGACACTGCCGTCAAATTTAACTACACGCTAAAAGACGACGAAGGCAATATCCTTGACCAATCACCAGAAGGTCAGCCACTTGCTTATCTACATGGTCACAGCAACATTATCCCAGGCCTAGAAGCACAATTAGAAGGCAAATCTGCTGGCGAAAAAGTCAACGCAGTTGTTGAGCCTGCTGATGGCTACGGTGAGTATCAAGAGCAAGCAGTACAGCACGTACCACGTGAGAACTTCCAAGGCGTTGATGACATTCAGCCTGGTATGCAGTTCCAGTCAGAAGCTGGTGGTCAAGTTATGCTAGTTACTGTAACTGACGTGAACGAGCAAGAAGTTACTGTTGATGCAAACCATCCATTGGCTGGTAAGCGTCTGACATTTGATGTTGAGATCCAAGAAGTACGTGCAGCAACTGAAGACGAACTAAACCACGGCCATGTACATGGTGCAGGTGGCGTTGAGCACTAATCTCTCCTAGAGTACAGTGAACAGCTATTGAGTGATGAGTTATTATTAGACTTGTCGCTCAATCAAAAAGGTCAGTGACTATGTCTACTGACCTTTTTTTATGCGTGTGTCATCATCGGTGACTTATCAAATAGATGCTTTGTCGAATAAATAATCTACCAAGTAAATAGAGTGATCTGAAAAGTTGAATACTCAACAGACTTTGTTCAAGCTCAATTGTGCTATTTATAAATAACAACCAATGAGTATTCATGAGTTTCAGACATAACAAAGCCGCATAACGACAAGCGTCATGCGGCTTTTATTACCAACCATCCATGTTAGCGTTACGCGATACCTAATCCCGGGGTATCTCATAACTGACAGGCATCCAGCCTTATCATCCCTAATCAGCAAACCACTTATCCCTGATGCGACCTTAAGATACCAATCCCTAGTATCAATGAACCATTCCGTTCAATCGTGCCGTACAGTTATAATCGCAGATTGCTCTATCATTAGTAAGTAGTCTGAACGTCAATCCATGTAAGCATATGCTTACATGGAAATCATAGCTACTTATAATTGGTTATAGCTTTTCTTGCGGGCTTAGCATTGCTGTATGTTCAGCACTAAGCATGAGATAAGCAGCTTCATTAATAAATGCTTCATCTTCTGGTAACTCTGGACGCTCACCAGCTTTCATGCGACTACGCTCTTCGAACTTTGCATCCATTGCAGCTTGGTACGTATTCCAGTTAGAGTATGGACGTTCACCAGTGGCGATCAAGCGCTTGTTTTCTGCTTCTAATGAGCGCTTTTCTATGAGCTGCATTTTAGCGCGGCGGCTGTTGATGTCTAAACGAACAGGCTTCTTTTCATCATCCATGTTACGTATGTCATTGAGTGTCGATAGATAAGTAAACTGCGGGTTTTTCTGTTGGCGAACCTTAGACTGCTGATTGAGTGTTGCAAGCGTATCACTGGTAAATTTACCCTCAGGCTTATAAGGAGACGTTCTGATAGTATCCCAAGGTAGTGCTTTTTTCTGCGCGCGCTCGCCAAAGGTGGCGTCGTCATAGATGTTGACCAATTCAACATCAGGTACCACGCCTTTGTTCTGAGTACTACCGCCAGTGATACGATAGAACTTACGCTGAGTTAAGGTAGCAGAACCCAGCGCCAAGCTATCGAGCTGAATCTGTGCTGAGCCTTTACCTGTCGTGGTACTACCCACGACCAATCCACGGCCATAATCCTGAATGGCAGCAGCAAAGATCTCACTGGCTGATGCCGATGCCAAATTGGTGATGACGGTCATTTTGCCATCATACAGCTGCTCGCCACCATCATTGTCACGGTATACTTGAATGTTACCGCGATTATCACGAATTTGTACCAGTGGTCCACTCTTAATAAACATACCGAGCATTTTGGCAACTTCATCCAAAGAGCCACCAGGGTTGTTGCGTAGATCGACAACCAAGCCATCGATGTTTTCTTTGTTCAACTCCTTCAGTGCTTTTTCGGTATCGATACTGACACTGCGATAATCCTCACCGTTACGGCGCGCACGATAGTTCAAGTAAAAACTTGGTATTTCAAGCACACCGATACGTTTGGGTGTCTCATCTATATTAGGACGCTGCACCTCTACCACACGCTGAGTCACGCCAGACTCTTCTTGCTGAATAATGTCACGTACGACAGTAACCGTACGGGCGCTAGCATCTGGTGTATTTGGTTGACGTAGCTTAAGAGTGACCGAGGTGCCACGCTTACCACGAATCAAGCTGACAATCTCACGCGTTGACCACCCGACCACGTCAGTCATGTTCTCGCCATCTTTTGCGATACCGACGATTAAGTCATTGGGCTTAATTTGACCAGATTTGGCAGCGGGCCCTCCATCTACCAAAGTCACAATACGAGTATAGTCTGGGTTTTTACGATCAGGGCGGATAGAGACACCGATTCCCTCTAACTGCAAGCTAGATTGGATTTGCAGCTCAGTCGCTTGGATCGGTGCATAGTAGTTGCTATGTGGATCATACGTCAGCATTGCCGTGTTCAAGATGGTTTCCATGATCTCATCGTCTTTGAGGCGTTTGAACTGCTCCTGCTGACGTGACAAACGATTCTGCAAAATCTCACTTGGTGTACGCTCATCATTGCGTACTAAGTCTTGACCACGTGTGATATCTGGATTGTTTAAGAACACAGCTTCTTTGGCTTTTTCGTCTTCTTGCCCTAGCGTAATACTCATCAACTGAAATTTCAGCTGACGCGCCCAGTAGTCTCGTTGTTCTTTTTTGGTTTTGAAGTGACCCAGTTTTTCGCGGTCAAGTATGATGGTGTCATTACCTGTCAGATCGATATCTGTTTTTAACATTTTCGTTGCCATCGCAAAGTATTCATTTGAGCGTTTGCGATACCGATCATAGACTTCTACCCCTGCGGATAGATCACCCTGTTTGAGACGCGCGCCAAAATCAGCCGCGTGCTTTTTTTTCAGCTCATCGACATCAGACTGCAAAAACAACGTATGGTTTGGATCAAGGCTATCAATATACATTGATAAAATCTCGCTGCCCGTTTTGCTATCTAACGGCTGGTTTAGGTAATGACTGCGATCCAGCAAGGCGGCGACTTGGCGGGTAGTGACTTTTTGTTCAGGCGTCTGAACAAAACTTCCTGTATTGGTTTCTGCGACTGCAGTACCGTAACTTTGTGTCAGGATAATACCGGCTATGCCCACTGACGCTGCACTGAGTAACCACTGTGCTGGTTGTTTTTTCATCATATGTACCTAGTTATTTGAAGTTAGTGATTTGTTTGGAATTGGGGATATTGTTTGTTTTGTTAAAATCTAAAAACTCTGAATCTGTGATTATCTATCAATACTGATTATTTTCATTACTCGTCGTCTTGAGCTTACGCTCTTCTATACTTTTATTGTTATAAGATTTTTTTGTCGTTGTATCTTTCCATAATTTTTACAACGATGTTATTTTTGAAGCTCTTTATATTTTATAGCCTTTGAAGCTTACAGCTACTGTTATTACCCACTAATATATACTCTAAATTGAATAATATTATCATGAGCAATAATACTGAACTGTCTCAAACTGTATAAGCAATCTTACACGCTACGCCTACACATACCAAACTTTCTATCACTTTTCTCACTTAGAGCAAATGCAGACTATCAACCTCTATTCGATGATGATTAATAGACTGATTTGACGTCTATAATTCGTACATTAGGTTCATTTGATAATAGCTGTCATAATAAAGTCTATTGACGATGGCCTGCGAGTGAGTAGACATTTAGAGTTCATCAGACCCATAATATAACAATATAAAGAAGAATAAGGATCATGCAATGTACGGCGTTTTAATGATTGATATTGATAGTACCGCACTGACCGCTGAGGATGTCAGTTTACTCAAACAAGCACAAGTCGGCGGGGTCATACTGTTTGGACGTAATGTAGCCGATGCCGCCCAAGTACGTACACTGTGCGACGATATACGTTATCACAATCCCGATATATTGATTGGTGTTGACCAAGAAGGTGGGCGCGTTGCACGGCTACGTGAAGGCTTTACCCCCTTACCAGCAATGGGCAGACTTGGCGAGTTGTTTAATCAAGATCCGAGTCGTGCACTTAGCTGTGCGTATGACTGCGGCTACCTAATGGCAGCTGAAGTATTGGCGGTAGGGATTGATTTGAGTTTTGCGCCTGTACTAGACAGAGATGGTATCAGCCAAGTCATTGGTGACCGTAGCTTTCATCACGAGCCACAAGCGATTATCGCACTTGCGACACAGTTTATGCGCGGTATGAAAGCAGCAGGCATGGCCACCACTGGTAAGCATTTCCCAGGTCACGGCGCTATTGCCCCTGACTCTCATGTGTCAGAAGCCATCGATACACGTAGCTTGGATGAGATCATCAATAGTGATATGCAACCGTTTGCCCAAACGCTACCACTGCTCGATGCCCTTATGCCAGCACATGTGATTTTCTCGCAAGTAGATGATAAGCCTGCAGGGTTTTCAAAAATTTGGCTAAAAGATATTATTCGCGATCAATTAGCGTTCGATGGTGTACTCTTCTCTGATGATTTGTCGATGGCTGGGGCACAGGCAGCTGGCGATGTCAGCGCGCGTGTCAAGGCCGCTATTGAGGCTGGCTGCGATATTGCATTGGTATGTAATGACCGCGTGGCCGTTCATGAGGCTGCTGCTGCGGCACAGGAGTTGTCTTATCCCAATCAAAAACGCATCAAAACCATGTGCGGCAATATACCAGAATGGCAAGGCAATCTTGAATCTACTTGCCAGCATTTTGATTACTGGCAACAAGCAAAGAATAACGTCACTCACACCTTTTTTGACGCCTCTGCTGACACGCAAGTTACTGGAGAGTTAAAAGAACCGATAGACCCTACTTATTACAAATAGGTATTCGATAATAGATAATCAGTAATAGGTAACCACTAACGCGCTGATAAAATAAAACCGCCTTTGTATAAAGGCGGTTTTTTACTTTTAACTATCGTGTGATCAGAGGTTTGCAGATTAATTTGTTGGATCTACTACCGTATCTTGCGTGGCGTCATCACCATCTGGTAGCAAATCATCATTATTACTGTCTAAAGGATTCAAATCTGGGTCTAACGAATCACTATTGATCGTCATACCATCGTTTGGATCAACCATCTCGTCATTAACCATAAATTCGATGCGACGATTACGGAAACGACCCTGCTCGGTTGAATTGTCTGCGATAGGATCTGACTCACCCATACCTTTGGTCGTCAACTTGCTTGCATCGACACCTTGAGCCACTAAGTACTCTTTCACTGACTCAGCACGCTCACGAGACAGCTCCATATTATAAGAATCAGAAGCTTGACTGTCTGTATGACCGATAATCATCAAGTTCAAGTCAGGTACGTCGTCAATGATTTTTGCAGCGCGGTCTAAAATGGCTTTATTGACATCAGGAATGACAGCTTCATCCACTTGGAAATTGATAACCTGAATACTCAAAGCACGAGCAACGTCACGTGGATCTGGGTTTTCACCTAGATTGTTCATTGCGACATCTGCTGCAGCCACACTATCGTCAATCTCACCTTGTAGGTCTAATGGACCTTCAGCCTCTACCATCATTGCGGGTGCAGCTGCTTGTAAGTCGGATACTAATTGGGCCAATGCCGCATCGTCAGGTGCGTTGACCGTGATGGTATCGCCTTTAATAATCATACTGGCATTTGGGACATTTTTGACGATAGGTAATATAGTGGCAAGTTGAGCGGCAGCTGGCATGTCTATGGCAAAGTTATCATCAACGTCGGCGCGACACTTATTGGCTTCATCGCCAAATGCACCAGTTAGCGCATTCATTACATTGGTCTGTAGCGTTTCATTGCCTACGTTCATGCGGCAGGCGTAAAGCGTACCATTTTCGCCAGTAGCAATTCGCAACGATGCAGGCTCAATATCAGCTGCCATCACTGATTGTTCATTGCCTTGCTCATCTTTCTGCATGGTAGTCGCTGGCGTAGCAACAGGCTCTGGATTTTCCTGGCAACCTCGAAGTAAGGCCCAAGCCAATGCCCCCAAAATAATCAAACCAATAATCGGTAGTAGCGCTTTCATAAAGCTACCTTGTGGTTCTTCTTCTTTGTGTAGCGGTGCAGTGCTGACAGTATCGGACATGGGTGTAGCAGCAACTGCGCTCGCAGGCAATACAGCAGCTGCCCATGCAGGAATATGATGCTGATAGCTACTCAGATTATTACTTAAAAATTGAGGTACAGGCGTAGTACCGGCCAGACTTTTTATTTCATGAAAGGCAAGTGGTGCTGCCATCGCAACTAAGCCACGAGAGGCTGTCTCGTCAACGTTGTGTTCATGAGCAAGCTCACGGGAGATTTGATCGCGATGAGCCCCTTCTGTCCATACGCGATTATAAAAGGCGTCGTCATCACGCGCAATGTTTTCATTGGCAAAGCGATTGTAGGTCTCATCATTCGCTAAGCGAGCGGCAAAAATCGCATAAAACTGTTCCAGCAGGTTCTTCTTAGCAGGACTATGATCGTCCGCTAGTACCGCAGGACTGACCGTACGTGTCAAATGACTGATAATATCCATAATATAACTCTCCTCTTAATTTTTATTTGTATCATCCGATTACTCAATGCATAAGACCGCCAAGTAAAGCTAAAACATGACATCAAAATTCATTATGCAAAAATTCTGTTGTCAGTCTACTGTAGTCGCGCTACTGCATTTTATTTCAAACATTATAAAATTATTAAGAGAAGGTTCACAGTCGATGCGTTGTTGTACAAATGATACGTTAAGTAATGTTTGAGTTGGTACTCGTAACTATACAAGCACTTGGGTACATATCAATAACAGTTGAACAATTAGTTGTTGGAGCTTGCTTTCATATCGAACGGTGTAGATTTAAAAACTTTATCTCTCGAATATACAGAGAAGGTACTGTTAACCTATAACGGCAAAAAGCAGTATAGAAACCTATACTGCTTTTTGCCGTTATAGCTCTTGTTCTTTTAGCCACTTGACCTTTGGACTCCTTGACCTCTTAGCTATCTCACTTGGGCAGGCTCAGCGACGATGACACTGCTCGCCATGTCATCTACTTCTGATTCAGAGATAGGACCTGACGGTCTGCTCGTTCTATTATTAGAAGGAGCACTGCTAGGCATGTTATTAGACATACTACTTGGGCTATTGCTTGGTATGTTAGGCAGCCCACTGTTTGGGTTATTACTGCTTGGATTGTTATTGAGCCCTCTGTTGTTACCATTATTAGGTAGCGGCGCCGGTATCACGCGATCACCAGTGTTATCGTCAGGCGCTTGATACTCTACAGAGCCATTACCAGTACCATCGTTACTATACTGATTATTAGAGGCTGCTCCACCATCAAACTGATTGTTCACACCATCAGTACTTCCCATACCATATGCAGCGTTATTATTAGGTAGTGGCAACGGTGCAGTACTATCAACTGCCATAGCGGGTACTAAGCTGCGTATGTTTGTCACCAATTGCTGTAGTAGCATATTATCTGGTGCCTCTACTATAAGACGTTCGTTTTGTAACTGTAGACGTGCAAATGGCGTTGATCTGAGCATGGTTAAGACGTTAGGAAGTACGTCCACTGGCATATTAGCAATAGTAGTTGCTGTCCCATCTTGTATAGTCAATTCACAAATACCTGCTTGCTCTCCAAAGCTTGTATTGAGTGCCTGCTGCAATGTGCTTTGCAGTCCTACGTCGCCGACTGTGGCACTACAAGTATAGAGATTGCCGCTATCATCAACACCAATGATGAACTCGACAGGCGTCATCGCTTCTACTACTGGTTCGGGTGCAGGCGCTGATATCGCAGGCGCAGCAGCAATAGGCTCTACTGGTATGTCATTGTTGGGCTTGATCAGCAATGCCCATGCAGCAAGCGCAAGCCCGGCAAGTGCTACTATCAACAAAAACACCCGTATCAGCAAATCGTTTCGCTGATTACGAGTGCGTACTTGCTCTCGCTTCAGGCTGCCGTTCTCTGCCAAATGATGTGCTGCTGGACTGGCATGAATGGCATCGTCACTACCGAATCGAGTCTCTTCACCCAATCCGTCAGTAGATCCTACACGAGGTTGTCCGCCATCAGGGTCTGTAGTTGCAGCGGCTGTAATAGTAGGAACAGTGCTGGTGTTCAGACTGGGATCATCAAGTCTATCTAACATAGTTGACGTACTATCACTCAATGGTCCGATAGAGTTATCCGCCATAGCAGCTGACGGAATGTCTTGACTGACATTACTTTTACTATCTACGTCTAGAGTAGATGTAATAACTGGTTTTGCCCATATGGGTAGATATGGGCGTAGCGAAGGCTGCTCTGCTTGTAAAAATGCTGGTAAAAACTGCCCATTAGCAAGTGTCTTTAGCTCACGATACGCTAAGGGTGCGGCATTGATCAGTAATTGGGCAGTGACTGACTCATCAATATGATGTGTGGCTGACAGCTCTTGAATAATTGTATTTTGTAATACCTCACTATGCCACAACTGCTCAAATAAAGGCTTTTCAGGAATATTGTCGTTAGCTATTACTTGATCGTTACGCAGCAATTGCGAATAAACCTGCGGCACCGCCAAACGCGCAGCTAGGACCGCATAAAATTGCTCCAGAAGACTGATATATGCCACACTATCGCTACTATTGCGCTCGCCCAATACAGCTGGGGTAACCGTCTGCTCTAATTGATCAATAATACTCATAAGTCACCGCCTCGTTCGGCTTTTGAAATTTACAAAGGTTAATTGCTCGTCTTTAATTATATGTATAACACTCGCTTTTTGCTCTTGCCTTCCTAATCGTACTTAAGATGCCGCATCTATAGATTGTTTACTCAACTCACATGATACACTGCTACATTACTCACTATAAAAGCATAAAAAAGCATCGTTTTGTCACATAATAAACATTTGCAACCTGATAACTACTGTTAGTATTGTTTTATTACTCTACGAATAGCTTAGATTTATTATTAGTACGTTAATTATCGGTCATATTTAGTTTTCATTCAGCCTTAGCGCTTAGGTTTTGAACACTGTCATTTATCGCATTGTCACACATCAGGCGCGGCCTAAGGATTATCCTTTGTTAAACCATACGACCCTTATTATCATTATCACGGTTATTGTCAGCTTGTTGGCATGGCAAAACAAAAAGCTACTCAATCGACTCATATTTTATCCACCAGCTGTAAACAATGGACAGTGGGATCGCTTTGTGACGCATGGCTTCATTCATGCCGATAGTATGCATCTACTTTTCAATATGTTTACGCTGTATTTCTTCGGTCGAGCTATCGAAGGTCTGTATCGCTCATTCTTATTCGGCTATGGTTTTGTCGTTTTTTATGTGTTGGCTATTGTTGTGGCCATGATTCCAAGCTACCTGAAAAATAAAAACAATGCCAGTTACTTAAGCCTTGGTGCCTCAGGCGGCGTATCAGCCGTTTTATTCGCTTTCATTTTGCTAGCGCCATGGGAACGCATTTATTTGTTTGCCGTTATTCCGATTCCTGCAATATTATTTGCTGTCGCTTATGTGTTCTATAGTATTTATGCTGACAAACGCGGTGGTTCCAATATCAATCACATGGCCCATATGTGGGGCGGCGCGTTCGGTGTCGTTGCCACAATTATCTTGGAACCCAAAGTGCTGCCCCATTTTATAAATGCTCTATTATCGCCTGGTTTTTAGACTGACTTTATTTGGAGTGAAGAGCGTTGTTAGAATTAGGAGCATTATTAGAATGAAGAGCATCAGAATAAACAACCTTTAGCATCCAGCTGTTTATCAACCATTTACTTTTATATGTGAGATTTAACTATTCGTTATGATTATAGATATTATCGGTGATATTCATGGTTATGCAGATAAGCTGGTCGGTTTATTAAACCAATTGGGTTACGAGTATAATGGTCAGCATTTTGTCCCGCCTACGGGCCATAAAGCATTGTTCATTGGGGATTTGATTGACCGTGGTTCGCAGCAGTTGGCAACGCTTGAGATTGTCTTTTCTATGATAGATGCGGGCGTGGCTGATGCAGTAATGGGCAATCATGAATACAATGCATTGGCTTATTCTACGCTCAATCCTGATGATAAGACTGAGTATCTACGAACGCATAATGCTATACATAAGCGTCAGCACGAAGCATTTTTAGCAGAGGCCGCGTTTGGCTCAGAGCTACATAAGTATTGGTTACAGCGTTTGTATGAGATACCTTTATGGATTGAGACAGACTATGCTTGTTTTGTACATGCATGCTGGGACGTAGATAGTATGGATATCCTCAAACCGTTTTTGACTGATGATAACTGCCTAACTACTGACGGTCTGCTCGCAACTGCCAAAGAAGATACTGTCGAGTTCGATGCATTGGAGCGCGTACTAAAGGGCGTCGAAACTGGTTTGCCTGACGGCATCGTAATGGTTGATAAAGAAGGCACGAAGCGCTCGCGAGTGCGGGTACGCTGGTGGCTTGATGAGCTAAATAAACGTACGCTTCGCGAGGTTGCTCGCGTACCCTCATCAGCAATGGCACAAATACCGGCCAATGCACTCGCTGAAAATATTGATTTTGCGCTCAAAACACATAAACCTGTGTTTGTCGGTCACTATTGGCTGACAGGTACACCCGCACCGCTTAGTCCACAAGTTGCTTGTACTGATTATTCGGCAGCTGTAGATAGTGGTTACCTCACTTGTTATCAGCTTGATACCAACCAGCCCCTACCCTTAGCAGCGTCTCATTTTGTACAGCATTATCATGATAAAAAAACAGATATAAACCAGTGATGTTGCGGCTCTTAATACTAAGCAAGTATTAAAAATCAAACTTGGCTTTACGACTATAGCAAAACTTTTGTATGATGGTCTTTTTGAGGATATCCAGTCATGAGCACCACAAATACTGCTGCTAACCAGAACGGTCCTATCACCTCTCCTGCTGGTCAATCGAAAGTTGGCATTATCATGGGTTCGCAGTCGGATTGGGCGACCATGAGCGTGGCCGCACAATTGCTAGCAGACTTTGATATTGCTTTTGATTGTGAAGTGGTTTCTGCACACCGTACACCTGACAGACTGTTTGATTATGCCAAGAATGCTAAAGGTAATGGTCTGCAAGTCATCATTGCTGGTGCAGGCGGTGCCGCTCACCTGCCGGGTATGTGCGCAAGCCAAACACCACTACCTGTTTTTGGGGTGCCGGTAAAATCCTCAATGCTGAGTGGTTGGGACAGTCTGTTGTCTATCGTACAGATGCCTAAAGGCGTCGCGGTTGGGACATTGGCGGTTGGGTCTGCTGGAGCTTACAATGCTGCTCTACTTGCGATTCAGGTATTGGCACTACATGATGATACGATTGCGACCAAGCTCGATCACATGCGCCAGACGCAAACCGACACCATTCTTGCTAGCCCAATACCTGGTATTATCAATACCTAAATGTATCGATTGCATATAGATTGACGAGTACTTTTGATAGCATAAGGCTGCTATTATTTATTTTTGATTCAGTCCTACTAAAGATAAGGTGCATACAGTGCACCTTTTCCTATTTTCACCCATTGGGTTTTAACTTTTAATATACATCAGACCTCATTCACTTTTATTCAAAGAGCCTGCCATGACTACAGCAAACGCTTATCCTGTTACCCAAACCATTCGTACCATCGGTATTTTAGGCGGTGGTCAGCTTGGTATGATGCTTGCCGAAGCCGCGATGCCACTCGGCTACCAATGCGTATTCTTAGAAGACAACCCAGAATGCCCTGCCAGCTTATACGGCCGTGTCTTTCATAGCGATCAATTAGAAGCGTTTATCGCAGCCGCTGATGTGTTTACCTTGGAGTTTGAAAACACACCAACGTCTACGGTCGAGCAACTGGTTGGCTTGTCAAAATCTGGCAGTAAGCAAGGCATGTTCCCGCCACTGATTGCTCTCGATATCGCTCAAGATCGTCTAAAAGAAAAGCAGATGTTTAACACGCTCGATATTGCGACAGTGCCTTTTCTGGAAGTTAGTTCCGAGACTGAGCTCAAGCATGCTTGTGAAACGTTGGGCTTGCCTATCGTCCTGAAAACCAGTCGCGGAGGTTATGATGGCAAAGGACAATTCGTCATCAAACAAGACAGCGACATTAAGGCGGCTTGGCTTGAGCTAAAAGATGCGGTCAGCGGTAAAGGCTCGCTCACTCCAACGCCTGCGCCGCTGATTGCCGAAGGGTTTATTAATTTTAGCCGTGAGGTTTCTATCATTGCCGCACGAGCGCAAGACGGTCAGGTACGCTGCTACGATTTGGTCGAAAATCATCATCACAACGGTATTTTGGCGAAAACTCAAGCACCTGCGGTTGGTACAAGCCACCTGTTTGAACAAGCAACAGATGCCATTACCAAAGTCATGAACCACTTAGACTATGTCGGTGTCATGGCACTTGAGCTGTTTGTCACCAAAGACGCTCGTGGTCACAATACGATATTGGCTAATGAAATCGCCCCACGAGTACACAACTCTGGTCACTGGAGTATCGAGGGCGCCATTACTAGCCAATTCGAAAACCATATCCGGGCCGTAGTCAACTTACCACTAGGCGATACAGATAACGTGCATCCATCAATTATGGTCAATGTATTGGGACAGTATCCTGATATCAGTGCCGTTCTAAATATCGATGGCGCTCATTATCATAGCTATCACAAAGCTGAGCGTGACGATCGCAAGATTGCTCATATCACGTTAATGCCCAATGACGTAACTGATTTAGAACCTGCTATGGCAAAGCTGGTTTCTATATTGCCGAATAAGGTAGGGCTCGATAAAGAGTATGCGAGTGTCAATGTGCAAACCAAAACGGTAGAAGGCGATGCTACGAATGATGATCAGAATGACAATACAGACGATGAGTTGAAAAATAAAGACAGCCAACCAGACCGTCTATCAGTCCCTTCATCAGATACCGAGAAGGCCAAAAAATAATGCAAATTTGGGTAGATGCCGACTCAGTGCCATTGATTGCCAAAGACTTGATTATCAAAACAGCTGAGCGTACCAAGACTATGGCAATATTTGTGGCCAATCAGCCGATCAAGCTACGCAAATCGCCCCTACTAGTCATGACTGTGGTGCCATCAGGTTTTGATAAGGCTGATGATTATATCGTTGAGCAGATACAAGCAGGTGACTTAGCTATCACCAGTGATATTCCTTTGGCAAATGACATCTTGGACAAAGGTGGTATGGTACTGACGACGCGCGGCGTGGTTTATGATAAAAACAACATCAAACAAAAGCTTAACATGCGTGATTTTATGGACACCATGCGAGGCACTGGCGTGTTAGAGCTACAAGAAATGAGTGGACAAAAACCGTATGGCGACCGTGACAAAAAAGCTTTTGCTGACGGTCTCAATCGTCTGGTTCGTTAGAGCTCCTCATTCCCTTGGCAGTTATTTGTTGTATGCTCGTAGAACAAATCCCTTTTAGGACGATACCCCTTCAGCTTTGCTGACTTCCTTGCAAACCATATACACTCTATAACCAAACACCATTCAATCAGCACGCTTTATAACGAAGCGTGCTGCCTATTTTTGTTACGCTATATTCAGTTTTTGAGATAAATAGTTTTTATATAAATAGTATTTGTATAAACATTCTATAAGAAAATCAAACAACAAAATTTAGATAAAAAATAGGAATTATTATGAAAGTTTTAGTCGTCGGTGCTAGTGGTCGTGTAGGTGGTGATTTGGTTAAGCAGCTATTGGCTGATGATCATCAAGTCATTGGAACAACCCGTCAGGAAGAGAAGTTATTTGATAGCAACAATTACACTCAGTTAGATTTAGATATCATGGCAAGTAAAGAGTCGATCGCAAAACAATTGGATCAAGATATCGATGCGGTCTACTTTGTGGCAGGATCTGGTGGCAAAAACGTATTAGAAGTTGATCTGCACGGTGCCGTAAAAACGATGCAGGCGGCTGAGGACAAAGGTATCAAACGCTATATTATGCTCAGCTCTGTATTCTCGCTAGAGACCGAAAAATGGGACGAAAACCCTGGTATTGCAGATCTAAAAGATTACTATATCTCCAAGCATTATGCAGACCATTGGTTGGTCAACAGTGCGCTTGATTACACGATTGTACAACCGGGTGCACTAAAAGAGCGCGCAGGTACTGGTAAAATTACTATTAATGATACCAGCTCTGGCGAAAATGCCATCGAAGACGTTGCGACGACATTGGCTGCTGTACTCACAGCAGATAACACCATAGGTAAGGTATTCAATCTACATAATGGTGATATCGACATCAATGAGGCAGTCGCTACCGTATAAGGTACTTTATAAGCTACTATCATATAGGTAGCTATTAGCTATCATTTAATATATTAGTTGACAGATATAACTTATAAAAAGGTCGTTACCAGATTGCCCACATTTAGTTGGTACATCAGTAACGACCTTTTGTTGTTTGGTCTACAAATAAATTAAAAATCTACTAGCTCATTATGCTTGCCCACTAGGGAAAGGAATCACCTCTTCTAAACTGCTTGCACCTGTTATGACCATCAGTAACCTATCAACACCAACTGCGATACCGCTACAAGGTACTAAATCATTAGACGCCGCCAATAAGTGCTCATCGATTGGAATTTGGGGCAGATTATGACGCTGACGCAATTGATTGTCTTGTTCAAAGCGTGCTCGCAATGCCTGACCATCTGCCAGCTCATCATAGGCGTTAGCAATCTCAATGCCATTGATATACAGCTCAAAACGCTTTGCGACTTTATTGCCCTCTTTATCTAAAGCCGTTTTTGCCAATGCCGCCGTCGCAGGGGGATACTCTATAATCAACGTTGGCAAATCATGTCCCAGATTTGGCTCTACTGCATGACTGAACAACAAATCCAACCAGCTCTGGCGACGACTCTCCTCGCTATCGTCAGTGTTGTTGAAATCAAACCCTGTCAGACCACTATCTTCTGCTACTGCTTGTAGCGCAGCTAAACTCGCTGTCAGTGGGTGAATACCAACGAAATCCATAAAGGCATCAACATAGCGATAATGACTCATCACAATCGAATGACCATAAAGCGCCGCCAACAACTCATTAAGCTCACCTGCCATGTCATCTAGGCTGTAATTAGGTTGGTACCATTCGAGCATCGTAAATTCGATATTATGGCGCACGCCTATTTCGTTATCTCGAAAGACAGGACAGATTTGATAAATAGGTACTTGCCAGCTGGCTAATAAACGCTTCATTGCAAATTCAGGAGACGTATGTAAGTAGTAAGTGCGCGGGCGATCTTGGTAGGTCACCTGCGCTGCTACTGATTGTAAAAAAGTATCGGTATTACCTGCTTGTGATAAAAGCGGTGTCTGCACCTCGAGCACTTGGCGACTCGTAAAAAACTGCCGAATATTTCCGATGAACTGCGCACGCTGCTGTGCCATCGCAAGTGTCATGGTTGGTGCGTAGTTTGGCTTTGAGTCGTGACTGGGCATGCTGTTTGGTTTGCTCATGACGGTCTACTGTGATTCACGAATAATAAATGGATAATGACGTAATTACTTGATTCTTAAGTGGTCCACTTGATACGTCAAGCTTGCCATTCACGGCGAAGATGATAATCACGACGCAGCTGATCAAAATCATCCCCATTGACCTGTCCTGTCATCTGTTCATCAGATACATTGCTATATGTCTTACTGGATAAATTGCTAGACACATTATGAGATACTTTGTTTCGCAATGCAGCGTCATCTTGCATGATGTCATAGAACTTAGCCAGTCTGTCTGGATATGCTTTTAGTTCGGACCATAGAAACATATTGAGTGGTAGCAGGTTAGACATCGACTGGACAGGTATTATCGCAAGCGTCGCGCATAAGGCATCATAAATAATTTGTGTGCCTCGCAGTTTACCTTCTAGCGTGTAGCCAGCGATATGCGGCGTGGCAATAGCAAGCTTCGATAATAATCTTGCAGCAACTTTTGGTTCATACTCAAACACATCTAGTACCACTTGTCGCCCAGTACGATCAATATCGCTCATTAGGTCATTTTCATTAATGATAGGACCGCGTGCGCTATTAATCAGTATCGTATCAGCGGACATCCCTGCCAATGCCTCTGCATTGATAAGGTGATAGGTTGGGTACTCACTCCCGCGAAGATTACTATCGGCTTTCTCGGTCGTCAAAGGCACATGTAGACTGACTACGTCGCTTTGAGACAGGACTTGCTCAAGGCTAGCGTTATTGGTTGTGGACGCTGGGACTAAGGGATCATAACCTAGTACTTGCCATCCTAAATCATGTGCATACTGAGCAAGCGTACTACCAATATTACCAAGTCCAATGATGCCTAGTGTCATAGGCTTCGTAGAAGTTGTCGACTGCTGCCAATATTGCGGACGCAACGTCAAAATAGACGTCAACACATACTGAGCCACAGAATGCTTACTACAGCCTGCTGCATTAGCAAAAGTAATATTACGCATGGTGAGATAGTCTTGATCGACATGATCGGTACCGATAGTTGCCGAACCCACAAACTGCACGCTATGATTGTCAGCCAATAATGCCTCATCTACCCGCGTTACAGAACGTATTAGCAATATATCTGGCTGTACCTCAGCAATCAAATGTGCATCAATATCACGGCCAGCAGTGCTTATGATATTGACGGTTTTCTCAGTCAGCTTACCCAGCGTCTCAGCGTTAAAAAACTCACTTAGACTAGCAATATTGCTATCAGCAACAATAGTAATACCCTTAATTTTGCTCATCTTATTCACCTTACTACCTATAGTGCCTGCAACGTTCGGGTTTGTTGTTAGCAATCTTTTCTATCCATATAGATTTGCTATGTAGATTCGTTTTTACCAACTATTTCTTGTTCTGGCCTAGGTACTGGCGTTACAGCACCAGTCTCAGAGAGCATAACTTCTTGCTGAGCAAATATTTCATTCTTGTGCTGTGATATCCACTCGCGCCATACGGCAAGACCGATGGCCAGCACCACAGGACCGATAAACAACCCAACAAAACCAAATGCAGTCAGACCGCCCAATACCCCGATAAAAATAATAATAAAAGGAATTTTGGTCGCACCACTAATGACGATAGGGCGAATCAAATTATCCACCCAACTGATCACCAATACGCCCCATAGAGCCAAGCCAATACCGCCTGCAGTATGTCCTTGGCTCAATAGCCAAATCGATACGCCGCCCCAAACGAATGGGGTCCCAAATGGAATCAATGCAATGATAAAGGTGACGATGGTCAATAGAATAGGGCTTGGCGCACCAGAGAAGTAATAGCCAATGCCAGCGAGCGTCGCTTGCGCGAGTGCTGTCAGCCCAATACCGTATACGACCGCGCGCGTGGTTGTACCCACAGAGTCAATGTAGCCATCGATGCGGTTGCCAATGATGTTGCGCAGCGCTTGGCGAATCTGGCGTACCAAACTGGTGCCATCACGGTAAAAAAAGAACAAGGTCATCAGTGCCATACCAAGTTTGGCCAGCGCACTAAACACCACATCAAATGCGATCTTGCCATAATACAGATGCGACTGAACCCAGAGGCGAAACGTCTCTAATGTCCCTTCTGGGTTCTTGTTGATTCGCCACAGCACATCTTTGACTTGCTGCCCAATAATAGGCAGCTCTTTGAGTGAGTCAGGCACATCCAAATAACCCACTTTGATACGGTATATCAAATTGCTAATGAGACTCAGGGCTTCTTGCTGCAAAATAAAAACACCGACAACCAATGGTATACCTATCATCAAGGAGATACTCACCGTCATAATCGCAGCACTAAAATCTGGACTTAACTTAACTTTTTCGTGAAAAAACTTATAAACAGGAAACGTCACATATGCCAAAATCGCAGCCCACAGTGCAGGCACAATAAAAAACTGTACCACTTGAAAGCATAATACGAATAGCGCAACCAACAACGTAATGGCAAGTAGGCGCTGAATAATAAATTCTTTTGTCCAGTTTTCAATCATAGCGTATAAACCAAGAGCGGACAGCAAACGACAGCTTGCTGGCAAGTTTATAAATGTGTGATGAACATCAGCTTATAGACGGTATCCATAAACGGTATCCATAGGCGAGTGTGGTAGCTTATTTATTTAACAATAAAAACGACGTTGACGCTAATAAATCACATGATAGTGTCAGATATTTACAGACTATCATTCTTATAAAAACATAATGAAAAACGCCGTTGTTACGCTTTATTATGCAATAAAGTACGATAATTATATAACGCTATGTTGTAATCTTTACTTACAACTTTGTCTGTGCAAGCTTACTAGATGATGACCACAATAACTAGCGCATAATGCATGGATTTGGTGTGTAAAAACGATGCATACAAAACCAGTTTTGTATGCATCTATTAAACTGCTATCTTATAAGGGAATTCACTGGTGCGTTCTATTTGTCATGACAATTGATGTTATACTAAAGCAATTATTTTCAGCTTTTCAATATAGTTAAGTGTATTTGCACGCATATATTTTTGCCGTTGGCACAGACACTATATCTGATAAGGCAGGATCCAGATCCTCTTGTATCATTGTCATCTAGACTATCACAAGCGCTAATTTTAAGATGGCGCGATTGTTTGGGACAGCAGGCATAGCGAGCAAACTTTTACACATTGTCTTAGCGCTTATGCCAGATTTAGACTCTTTATATCCGCTCAATATTCGAGCGTGGTAGATTAAAGCGACTTTTTGAATGTATTTAGGACTTATTTTAAACCAATAAAAATTCACCACATTTTAATAATATATCGATAGGAACAATAACAATGTCAAAAGACACTGATAACCCAAACTCTAACACCTCAAACGAGGCCAGCAAGACCAATAAACCACAAGATACTGTTACCTTTGCTTTAGCCCAATCACATTTTTTGGTAGGTGATATCGCAACCAACGTCGAAAAAATGCGTACCCTTGCATTACAAGCTCGCGAACAAGGGGCTGACGTCATTGTATTCCCAGAGCTGGCTTTGCTTGGCTACCCTCCGCAAGACCTATTACTACGTCCAAGCTTATCAGGTCGTGTCAAGAGCGCCCTATCTACCCTGAGCGATATCGATGATATCGTTATGATTGTCGGCTATCCGCATGTCGACCATCACGGTACGTTCAACTCTGCCGCTATCCTGCACAACGGTCATCAAAAAGGCTTTTATCATAAGCAAATTTTGCCAAATTATGGCGTGTTTGACGAGCGTCGTTATTTTGACAAAGGTCGTAATCAAGTTTTATTTGACTATAAAGGCATTACTATCGGTCTGCTCATCTGCGAAGACCTATGGGAAAAAGCACCTATCGCCGAACTCAAGAAACAAGGTGCTGACCTCATTGTTAGCTTAAATGCGTCACCTTTTGAGATTGAAAAACAAGACAACCGTAAGACCATGCTTGCCAAACGCAGCCGTGAAAACAATCTGCCTATCGTCTATGTCAACGCTGTTGGCGGTCAAGATGACCTGGTGTTTGATGGCGGCTCTATGACCGTACAAGCAGACGGTAGCGTGGCCCATGAAGCACCGCGCTTTATGAATCAACTATTATTATCCACTTTAGATGTAAAGACTGCCAAATTTGACAGCCAAGCTAAAGCACCGCTAACACTAAGCCGTGAGTCAGAGATGTACCAAGCATTAGTCGTCGGTCTACGCGACTATGTCAATCATTCTGGCTTCTCTGGCATTATCGTTGGATTATCAGGTGGTATCGATTCGGCACTAACGCTTTGTATCGCTGTTGATGCACTAGGCGCTGATAAAGTCTACGCGGTCATGATGCCATATGAGTACACCTCTCAGATCAGTTTAGAAGATGCACAGGCTCAAGCGCGTCGCTTGAATGTCTCTTATACCGTATGTCCTATTTTTGATGCTGTTGAAGGTATCCGTCATACATTGGCCCCATTGTTCAATAAATCACCGGCTGACACTACTGAAGAGAATATCCAGGCCCGTGCTCGCGGTGTCGTATTGATGGCACTGTCTAACAAGTTTGGTCATCTGGTCATCACGACGGGTAACAAATCAGAGTTAGCCGTTGGTTACTCAACCTTATATGGTGATATGGCAGGTGGATTTGATGTCTTAAAAGACGTGTACAAATCACAAGTCTATAAATTGGCAAGCTATCGCAATCGTTTAGAAGACACCCCCGTCATTCCTGAGCGCGTTATCACTCGCCCGCCATCAGCTGAACTGCGTCCCGATCAAAAAGATCAAGACAGCCTGCCTGATTATGATGTATTAGACAGTATTTTGATGTCATATATCGATGAAGATATGGGCTATCAGGAAATTATCGATAAAGGTTTCGACGCTGACATGGTGGCAAAAGTCATCAAGATGGTAGACAACAGCGAATACAAACGCTTGCAGTCTCCTATCGGTACGAAAATTACCCACAAGGCTTTTGGACGTGAGCGTCGTTATCCATTAGTCAATAAATGGTCAATAAAAGGCTAAATATTGCATCCCTAGCAACTTCTAAAATGTAGAAATTGCTAAGGGCTAGTTAGCTGGTTTTACACAGTCCTGAATTTTACGATTAGCTGGGTGCTTGCCCAGCTTTTTTGGTTTCTATATATCAACAATCTTCATAAATAACGATTTTCTTTTGTACCCTCCCACCGATTATTTCTCATTTAATTGTCTTTATTTATTTTTTCGAGTACGTCATGAGTTTGCTAACCGCTAGTGTGTTTCTTCTTTTACTGCTTGCCTTGAGTGCCTGTGTTTCTGCTACTGAGATTGCCATTGCCGCTGGACGCAAAATAAAACTCCAAATTATGGCAAAAGAAGGAGACGTCCGTGCCTTTGATGTTCTCAAAATGCAGGAGCACCCTGGTAGTTTTATTACTGTTGTGCAGGTGGTGCTAAATGCAGTAGCAATCTCTGCGGGTGCCGTGGGTGAATCAGCCATTAGCCCTTATCTTGAGCAGTTATTAGGTAGCGAGGCAGTAGCATCAGTCATATCGTTTGTGCTCATCACCAGCTTGTTTTCTTTACTTGCCGATTTGATGCCTAGACGTTTGGCAATGTCAAATGCTGAGACGTTAGCCGTACGACTGGTACGCCCAATGATATTATTAATCTTTGTATTAAAACCAGTCATATGGGTATTCGATGGCGCTGCGAATATTTTGTTTAGCTTTCTGGGTATCTCAACTATACGTCAAGATGATATGACCCCAGAAGATATCTATGCCGTCATGGATGCTGGTGCCGAGGCTGGTGTGCTAAAAAAACAAGAACACCACCTCATAGAAAATATCTTTGATATGCAAGAGCGTACTGTCACCTCAGTTATGAACCCACGCGAAAACATCGTTTATTTTGATACCAATACCAGTACCGAAGATGTAGTAAAGATCATGATTGCACAGCCACACAACAAGTTCTTGGTCTGTCATGATGATGATTTAGAGCATATCGTCGGCTATGTAGAGTCACGCAGCTTTTTGGCATTGGTGCTAAACCAGCAAGAGGTTAGCGTCACCAATAAAACTTTATTAAAGCCCGCTCTGTTTGTGCCTGATACGTTGTCTTTGTTTGAAGTGTTAGAGATGTTCAAATCTACTGGCGCTGACTTTGCGGTTATCGTCAATGAATACGGGCTCGTGGTTGGTGTCATCACGCTCAAAGATGTGATGAGTATTGTGATGGGTGAGCTTGTGACGCTTGAGGAGCAACCTATCGTTCAGCGTACTGACAACTCATGGCTCATCGATGGTATGACACCTATCGAAGACGTCATTCGCGCCTTAGACATTGTCGACTTACCACGCAGTGAGAACTATGAAACTATCAGCGGCTTTATGATGTATATGCTCCGAAAAATCCCAAAAAAGACCGATACTATTGAGTATGCCAATTATCGATTTGAAATTATTGCGACTGATAATCTCAAAATCACTCAAATGTTAGTGACCAAGTTAGAAGAGGCTACTTAACCAATAAATGAGTAAGTTTTTATTCCATCAGATGAGTACACAAACTTTGAGAGTACATACTCATTTTATAGCTGTCATAAAAAAAGCCCATAGCTCTAACAAAACCGTATAGCCAATAGCAATAGCATCAAAACATTCCCAAGCGACTCAGAATAACTTGACAGCGATTAAACCATTCTGAGTCTGCTTACTATTCAGCTTAAGGGACACGCCCTAGTCTCGCGCCCCAAAGATAGCCGTACCAACGCGTACCATGGTAGAGCCATTGTCTATTGCCTCTGCTATATCACCGCTCATCCCCATGCTAAGCGTATCCCAAGCCTTTAATTCTGGGTAGCTGATTTTGACCTCCTCAAACAGTGCTTTGGTTCGAGCAAAGGCATTTGTGTCTGTTTTGGCAGGGATAATCATCAAGCCACGTAGTTGTAGACGCTCGTATCCTTGAATCGCTGTGATCAGTTCTGGTAGTTGTTCTGGTAAGCAGCCTGATTTACTCTCCTCATTATCGATATTAAGTTGTATCAGCACATTCAGTGGTGCTAGATCAGCTGGGCGCTGATCATTCAAGCGTTTAGCGATAATATCGCGCTCAAGAGTCTGTACCCAATCGAAATGCTCTGCAATATCACGCGTCTTGTTACGCTGGATACTACCGATATAATGCCACACAATCTTGTCACCTTCAGACTGTGACTTTAGCGAATTGATTTTCTCGATAGCTTCTTGTAGGTAGTTTTCACCAAAGTCCCGCTGTCCTTGCTTGGCTAAAGCTGCCACCATATTAGCAGGTTTGGTTTTCGAAACTGCTAGCAAGGTCGTATGATTGGCAGATCTGTCTGCATGATCGGCTGCTTGTTCATAAACTTGAGTCATTTGTGTTTTTACTTGCTGCCAATTATCAATCAACATTTGATTATCAATATTGCAGTTTGTCTTTGTCGTATTTGTCATATATCAGGATCTCGTTTTTTTTAGCTTTTTAATAGTCTGTGCAGAAAATCTTTATTATGAATAGTAAATAAGGTAATTAAATCTCATCAATAAAGTAAATCACTTATTTTTTATATGGAAATTGAGCTTGAAAATAATTAATTTTATATTTTATTCAGGAGTGGATGGTTAAATACTCATAGTCTTGTTATGATATTGTTACATGCATTAACATATGCTACTAAATATGATAGCAGTCATAAAGACTGCGTACTGGTTGACTCGTAGTTACTACGTGATTGTATAGAGTGACTGATCGATAGTTTATCACGTGCTCTCATGCTCTTTTGTCTTACGCTGACTGATTGATAGGAATATCGAATTATGGCTGAAAAAAACGCTTTAAGTATTGAAGATTTGCTACGTTTTACCGTAAAACACAAGGCATCAGATTTACATATTTCAGCAGGTATGCCTGCGATGATTCGTACCGATGGTGAAATGACCCGTATCAATATGCCTGCGATGACTCACCAAATGGTTCATCAGCTCATTTATGACATTATGAATGACAAGCAGCGTGCTGACTTTGAAGAGTTTTTTGAAACAGATTTTTCTTTTGAAATCCCCAATTTAGCTCGTTTTCGGGTGAATGCTTTTAATCAAAACCGCGGTGCAGGTGCGGTCTTTCGTACGATTCCATCCAAAGTTTTGACGATGGAAGACTTGGGAATGGGAGATGTTTTCAGACGTGTTTCAGATTTCAAACGCGGCGTAGTATTGGTCACCGGTCCAACAGGCTCGGGTAAATCCACTACCCTTGCGGCGATGATTGACTATATCAATGAAAGTCGTAAAGAGCATATTTTAACGATTGAGGATCCGATTGAATTTGTTCATGAGTCAAAGAAAAGCCTGATCAACCAGCGTGAAGTGCACCGTGACACATTGGGTTTTGAGCCGGCATTGCGTTCAGCATTGCGAGAAGATCCAGACGTGATCTTGGTCGGTGAGCTACGTGACCTTGAGACTATCCGTCTGGCACTGACAGCAGCAGAAACAGGTCACTTAGTGTTCGGTACGTTGCACACCAGCTCAGCTGCCAAAACGATTGACCGTGTCATTGATGTTTTTCCTGCTGCTGAAAAAGATATGATTCGTGCCATGCTATCGGAGTCGCTGCAGGCCGTGATTTCACAGACACTGTTGCGTCGTCAAGCCGGTGGCCGTGTGGCAGCTCACGAAATCATGCTAGGGACGCCAGCTATTCGTAACTTGATACGCGAAAACAAAATTGCTCAGATGTATTCTGCCATTCAAACGGGTGCAGGTGAAGGTATGATCACACTCGATCAAACCCTAAAGAATTTGGTAGGTAAAGGCACAATTAGTAAAGATGTGGCTCGTCCTTATGCTAAGCAACCTGAGGCATTTTTATAATACAATTTAAGCCAAATAAAAGGAGTAATGCTGGCTAGGTTTTATTGGTTTTTGTTTATAGTTTTTAAAATATAACTTCAAATAATATTTAATCTACTTACATCAAATGCAGGTACGATATGGACATTGATAAATTATTGCAATTAATGATTAATAAAAATGGTTCTGACCTTTTTATTACTGCTGATGTAGCACCTTCCATGAAAGTAAATGGAAAAATTTTGCCTGTGGGCAAAACCCCTTTAAGTGCTGATCAAACAATGACATTGGTTAAAGGAGTAATGACACCAAGCCAACAACAAGAATTTAAAGAAACGAACGAGTGTCAATTTGCGATCACTGATGAAGCACAGCAAGCACGATTTCGAGTCAGTGCATTTATACAACGCGATATGGCAGGAATGATTCTACGGAAAATTGAAAATAAAATTCCTACGGTCGAAGAGCTACGCCTGCCACCAGCGCTCAAAGAGTTATCCATGAAAAAGCGCGGTATCATCTTGCTGGTAGGCGCGACGGGTACAGGTAAATCCACTACCCTTGCGGCGATGATAGGACATCGCAATCAGCACTCGCATGGCCATATTATTACGATTGAAGACCCTATCGAGTTTGTGCATAAACACCGTGGCTGTATCATTACTCAGCGTGAAGTCGGTATTGATACCCACTCCTTTGAAGCTGGCTTGAAGAACACGCTACGCCAAGCACCAGATGTTATCTTGATCGGTGAGATTCGTAACCGTGAGGTCATGAGCTATGCGATTCAATATGCAGAGACAGGACATTTAGTGTTTGCTACCCTGCATGCCAACAATGCTAACCAAGCTATTGACCGTATCATTCATTTCTTTGAAACCAGTCGCCATAATCAGCTCTTTATGGACTTATCCTTGAACTTGCAAGCCATTATCGCTCAGCAACTCATCCCAACTCCTGACGGCAGAGGACGCCGCGCGGCTATTGAAATCTTATTGAACTCTCAGCTGATCAGTGACTATATTCGTAAAGGTGAGGTACACGAGATCAAAGATGTCATGACGCGCTCAAGAGACAGCGGTATGCAAACCTTTGATCAGGCGTTATTTGACTTGTATGAACAAGGGGAAATCACTTACAAAGAAGCCATTCTCCATGCTGACTCTCCTAATGACTTGCGCCTAAAGATCAAACTTAGCAGCAAAAACGGTAAGGCCAATTTAGATGAAGGTGCTGATAGCCTATCGTTGGATGTCAGTTAGACCATATAGTATGATAGTGAAATAACTAAAAAAGCCCCCGTTACTGATACGAGGGCTTTTTGATATAAATATGCTGATAACGAGCCAAAAGATTATAAAACCATAAAGCCGTTACTTTGCACTGTCTCTACAAGCTTGGTCAGCACAGATACCATATAATACTAGCGAATGACCTGAGAGTTTAAAGCCGTGCATCTCCGCTACTTTCAGCTGCTCTTCCTCGATCACCTCATTGTGAAATTCAATAATCTTGCCACAAACATCACAGACCAGATGATCATGATGCTCTTCTTGGGTGATTTCAAACACTGACAGATTGTTTTCGAAGTTATGACGCTCAACAATACCTGCTTGCTCAAACTGAGTCAGCACACGATAGACTGTAGCTAGACCAACATCTTCACCTTGCTCGATCAGCGCTTTATATACTTCTTCTGCGCTCATATGATGCAGTTCTGCACTCTCTAATAGTTCTAGAATTTTGATGCGCGGTAGCGTGACCTTTAATCCTGCTCTGCGTAAATCTTGATTGGTAAAAGAAGCCATAATATCCCTTCTGACTGTGACAGTCTTAGCAAATTAAAAACTAAAAATAGGAGACGAATAATCGTTAAGGATTATTTTTTTGAATATAAGTGATTTTAATATTATAAAAACAGCGCTACTGAAGCGAATCTCTTGCTTATTGTTTTTTCGATGACACCATGCAAGCGCATGAATTTAAAATATAAATAATAAAATCGCTCAGGTAGTGTTTGGTAAATAATGTCGTAAGTGGTAGGCAATTGCAAGTAAATGACGTATCATTTGTTCAAGATTGTCGGTCAGACTTGCATCATCTAACGTTGACCGCGCCTAATTCATTTCTTATGAGTCATCTTACCATGATAAAGACATTAAATTTTCGTCCGTTGAGCCATGCCAGTGTATTACGCAAAATTGTCATGACCAGCATGCTTAGCGCTACTGTCGCTATGTCTGGCTGCTCATTATTGAGTGTTTATAAGATTGATTTGCCACAAGGCACAGCGATTACTCAAGTACAAGCACAAAAACTAAAAGTAGGCATGAACCAAAACCAAGTGCTCTATATTCTTGGTAGCCCTGCGATCAGAGATACCCTTGAGCCTAAGCGCTGGGATTATATCTACGATTATAAAGCAGGCACAGAAGGTAGCCGCAAAGGTATTACTGATGTCAAAAATGCCAGCCAGCACTTAGTGGTTTACTTCGATGATAATGGCTTGGTCACGCGTATCGAAGGTATCGAAAGCTTACCAGCATCATAGTCGATGAGAGTATGAGATCCAATGAAAGCTATGAGCGCTAACTGCTAATCATCTATCCGCGAGATTTGTTTTTGCGCTGAGACATTGGATCAGCGCTCAAACTGCGATACACCTCAATACGGTCAAAAGGCTGTAATACGTAACTGAGCGGCTGTTTTTGTGCATAGATACCTACATGCCAACGTTTAGCCGTTGGCGTAGCCACATCTTTGACTTGCTCACACCACTCTGCTAATTCTGCAAACTTCTCTAACCATCCTGCTTGATTCAGTGCGTCGTATAGACTGGTTCCAGATATGACTTTTAACGCCAAGTAATGTTGACACCGCTCATCTTCAGCATACGCCAGATATACCGTCATTAGCTTGGACTCAACAGATTGCGGCGTACTATTACTATTGGTATTCCCCGTTAGCTCAGCCACTGCATCACCCAACCTATCAGTGCTAGCAGTAATGCTAATGGCACCACCAAACGTATTGCTATGCGCCACAAGTTATAGAACGCTTCATTGCTAAAATTCAATGACTTGCGTAGATGACTGATTTTCATCTGCCAACCTGCAAATATCGATAATAACAATACAGCGATACTACTAACTATCACTAAGATACCTACCAGCCATTGGGTTGGAATGGCAACTACCAGTAGCAACGCTAAAGCAAAAGTCATTATTAAACTGACTAACAGTCCAAATTTATGCGTTAACTGCTGTGTGCTGTAATGTAATAGGTAGCTTGCCACGAACAGCACCCCGATCCAATATGATAGCTGGCCAATCGGAGGTAATGACATACCACTGATAAACAAGGCTACAACACCCACCATTAGCTGTAATATCCAAATCGGTAATACCAATTTCGTTGCACGGTAGTGACGAGCGGCAGCTCTACTTTGTGCTTGCTGATCGCTGGTTTCTACTGCTGTGACTGTTTGTTTGCTAACCAAGTTCTGAGCGAACCAGTACAGCCCTGTACCTGCACCGACACTGACCAATGCAAGTGCCACTGCGCGTGCCCATTCCACCAAGCTGATATCCGTCATGGCAAAACCAGCATTTGGCACACCATTTGCGACACCCAGTACCAGCCCGATTACCATCAGTCCTAATCCAATGGGTAATGGTGCCACGCCTAATAAACTTAGTAAGACAGCAATAACCATCAACCCAGCAGCAACAGCAAAGCTTGGTATATTGGGTACACTATTTAGCTCAGTAAGCGCGCCTAATATACCAGTGCTGGCACCTGATATAATCAATGCTGCGATCACAATAGAAACCAATGCCGCAAGCCAACCAAAGCTTCGCCATATTGGGCTCGCATCAGCTTCACGAGTCAGCTTTTGCATACCAGCTAGCGGCCCCTCTACACTGCGGTAGGCCAATGCAATCTCAGCATAAACCACTGGCAATGCAACGACTACCATTGCTAGCAGCCATAGTAACCAAAAATCAATCTCACCAATTGACGTCGGTGCAAACCAACGAAACAGGAGTAACGGTAACAGCGCCGCGATAAAATAAGAGGCAGAACGGGTCATCATAATCTCAATCCAAACGATCTGATATCATCGACAAAAACTTGAGTAGCAGAAGAAGTCGCTACAAGTACTACGCACTGTAGACTAAGCGAATTTGATAAGGCTAATCATGTTTTTAAATTTGATATAAAGTGAATAATGATAATTTGTAATTATACAGACCAATGATAGGCATCTGTAAAGGAGTTAAGCTTTTATTGCTTGTCTGATATAAGAGACAAACAGTTATAAAAAAACCCCGAAAACGGGGTTTAATAGTTCAGGCATAGTAGATACAAAATGAAGTACTTAGCCATTTTATCTACAAGTGGCTGTTACTAGTATGCATCAATGCGACTCAATTAATGAATAGCACTCACGTAGTCTGACAAAATACGAATGTCACGATCTGATAGCTTCGATGCAACCGTTTGCATCATACCCATCTCGCCTTCTTTAGCAGCATCATTGACTCGTTTTTGGTCATCGCTATCGATATCATCAACACGTCCCGCAGCACGGAATAGTTTTAGCTGGGTAGAAATATACTCAGCGTGCTGTCCGCCTAGCTTTGGAAACGCAGCCCAAGTATTACCTGCCGCATCTGGTCCATGACAACCGGCACAGCCAATGACACCGCGTGACTTATCACCGCCCAAAAACAACTTGGTTGCTTCTTGGTTGGTTGCAGGGTTGCCGTAACCAACACCCCAAGGCGCTTGAGTAGCATAATAACCTGCCACGTCAGCCAGATCTTGCTGAGACAAGTTTGCAACCTGTGATTGCATGATACCGTTTTTGCGATAGCCTGCTTTAAAGTTGACCAACTGTTTGTATAGATACTTTACGTTTTGGCCACCAAGGTTTGGCTGTGCAGGAACAACACTGACACCATTAAGACCATGACACGCAGCACAAACGGTTTCTGCAATTTTCTGACCTGCTTCGATATCATGCTCAGGAACAACAATAGCAGCTTGTACGCTGAAACTTGCAACGCATAAGCTGGCAGCAGCGATTAACTTTTTCATTGATACAAATCCTACTAGCTCGGCGTAAGCATTATCTAGAATGATTGCATGGATAGGATACCCGATATAGCCGTCTCTTTAACAATGAGCATGGCGCATATTTTGAGGTATCGGACACAAGCAGTCTGAAAAGTACTTACTAATATCAGGGTTTATTTTCGATTATTATAGCAAGACTTTGTATCATTTGCCTACTTAATCATAGTATTCATCAGTTTTCTAACTGATACAGCCTAAAGCACCACACAAAAACAAAAAGCGCATCAAGGCCACAAGACCAGCGCTTTGTTTCATATACTTGGGCTTAATTTATAAGCTGACTACTGACTCATATACTCGATGAGTTTTCGATAGTCATCATCACTACAGGTGTCACAGAGACCACCTGCTGGCATCTGCGTCATACCACCTTTAACAGACTGAATAAGCGTCGGCATGCTTTTTTGTTCGATGAGCTGCTGCCACTTGGTACTATCGCCTTTTTTAATAGCATTTAATGCGCCACTATCATGGCAGGCTGCACATGAGTTATCATAGGTGGTGGCTATGTTAGTAACGTCAGCCGCACTTGCACTGCTAATTATGGCAATGCTCAAAAAGAATGCAGCACCACTAGCGGTCATAGCCGCATGACCTTTACTAAGAAGTTTATTGATTGAAAACATGGAGCACCTCCTCGTGATATTTCACGTGTCTCATCAATCGTTCTATTAAACGTCTTTCACTAAACATTGTAACAATATATGTCATGTAAACATAGGCAAATTGGATGTGGCTTTGTTAACGCCATCAACTTGTCTTATGAACCATTAACTTTAATGTTATTCTACTATTTATATGATGCTAATCGCAGTTATTTCAATAAGTAAGACAGGTAATGGTATAGAATAGCTACCAATGTAAAGTCGTAACTTTTATAGTGTATAACTAGTGATTTAGATTGAATTTATTGAGAGCAAATAGCTTTCATACATTACCTGCATTTCAGTACCAATTTAATATCCAAAAACTAACGTTTTATCACCGTATCCAATTTTTAAGATTAATGAGCCATTTATGAATACCCCGTTTACAGATGTTGCAGCCGAACATGCGCTGTTCAACACCAAGTCTCGTCAAAAAATTCAACAAACTGAATTTATGACATCAGCGCCTACTTTTAAGCTTTGTCCGCCTGATATGGGCTTAGAGGTCGCCTTTGCAGGTCGCTCGAACGCTGGTAAATCCTCGGCCATCAACGCTTTGACCAATCAGCGTCAACTGGCTCGTTCGTCTAAAACACCTGGACGTACGCAAATGATTAACTTTTTTAGTATCGGCGACACTGACAGACGATTGGTCGATTTGCCAGGTTATGGCTATGCCGCTGTACCACTTGAGATGAAAAAAGAATGGCAGGTTGAGCTAGAAGAGTATTTGGTATCACGATCAAGCCTGGCAGGATTGGTGCTGATGACAGATATTCGTCACCCCCTTAAGTTTTTTGATGAGCAGATGCTGCATTGGGCAAAAGATGGCGAGCTGCCGGTACATATTCTATTGACGAAAGCAGATAAGCTGAAATACGGCGCTTCCAAAAACGCCCTACTCAATACGCGCAAAAGACTCAAAAAACTAGGCTTGAACTGTACTATTCAGTTATTCTCGGCGCTCAGAAAAGAAGGTCTTGATGAGCTGGCGGGTATCATGGGCAACTGGTACGAGTATCAGCTCGATGCCGATAAAATCATTGAGTCCTCTTTTGCGTTATTAGAAGGTGCTGAACTAGAAGAAGCCATTGAAAAAGAAGGTACTCAAGAAGAAGATAAATAAATACGATAGTTTTGAGTTAAAAAGGGCTTATCGATAATAACGATAAACCCTTTTTTTATATAATATAATGATACTGTTATTTAAGCACACAATAGCTCGACCAATGCCTGCGGGGTATCAACCTGATAAGTAGGGTTTTGTGCGGCAAGTTCTGCACTCGTTGCCGTGCCATAGTTGACCGCTATACTGGTCATACCCAATGCCGTTGCCATCTGAATATCGTAGATACTGTCACCGATAAACACAGCGTCAGAAATCTGCTGCTGCGTATATTCCAAGATATCGGTCAACATCTGCGGATCAGGTTTTGAGCCTGACTCATCAGCACAGCGCGTCATCACAAAATAATGGTGACTCTTTGAGGCATCTAACACACGATCTAGCCCTTTTCTTTTTTTACCAGTGGCGACTGCAAGTTTTTTATCCTTCTGCTGCAAAGTCTGCAACATATTTTCTATCGGCTCAAATAGCGGCGTCGCATGACTGTTGGCAATATAATACTCTGCGTAGCTCTGTTGAATGGCGAGCATTTGCGACTCGTTGGCATGAGGATATAAAATCTCTATACCATTTATCAAACTCAAGCCAATGATGTCTTTAACCGCTTTATCAGTGGTTTCAAACCCGTGCGCCTCTCCCGCTACATGCATAGACTCAACGATCAAACCGATTGAATCCATCAACGTACCATCCCAATCAAAAATAATCAGTGTCTTATCAGAGAGATGATGCTCGTTTACAGATTGAGCATTTTTGGCAAGATCTGTAATTTTGGTTGTCATTGGTACAGTCATGAATTTACCTTAACGAATAACAGTAATAGGAGATACGAAAACGTCACGGCGGCTTATTCATAAAAATAAGAGTTCGTGACGTTTTGGTGGTCTAGCAATGACCTAATAGGTCAAGCCGCAGTGCTTGCCTTAAACTTACTCAGGCAACTGCGTTGTCTCTGGTAACCAATCTGCCATATCGTCTGGCAATGGCGCAGTAATAGTCTTGTAGCCTGGGATATCTAGGCGCCATGCGTGTAGACATAGGCGATGCACGCCCGATTTATCATGGACATTGTATTTGTCATCACCCAAGATAGCATGACCAATATGTGCCAAATGCACACGAATCTGATGTGTACGTCCTGTCATTGGCTTGGCTTCGATCACACTTACTGGCTGACCTACCATCACAAAACGATCGTGTACAATAATATCAGTCTGGCTTTCTTTTGCCTGCGTATCTTGGCTGTCTACTTTGACTCGGCGCTCACCACTGGCTAGTGTATAACGTAGCAATGGCGCATCAATACGCTGCTCATTAAGTGCAGGTTGCCCTTTCGCTAGGCATAAATAATGCTTCTGAATGGTCTTATCGACCAAATGCTGCTGCAACACTTTTAGCGTTGAGCGTTTTTTAGAGATCATCAATAGCCCTGAGGTATCTTTGTCGATACGATGTATCAGCTCTAGGTATTTTTTACCCGTCACTTCACGCATGGCTTCGATCACCCCAAAGTCCAAACCACTACCGCCATGCACAGCAATACCAGAAGGTTTGTTTAGCACAATCAGGCCTTCATCTTCATAGACCACACGTGCCAGCAAGCTCTTAGCAAACTCAGTGCTGATGATTGGTTTTTCGCGTGTCGCCAGCTCCACAGGAGCGATACGCACGACGTCTTCACGTTGTACTCTGTCGTGGGCCTTGCAGCGCTTATTATTGACGCGCACTTCATCTGAACGAATCATTTTATAGATATGCGGTTTTGGCAAACCCTTTAAGCGATTCAACAAAAAGTTATCCAAACGCTGATCGTGTTGATGGCGTGTCACTTCAAGGTAGTTTACCTTGCCAAAGTTACTAATCTCATCGTCAGCGCTTTGCGGGCGTGTTTTGCTATTGAAAATAGCAGGGGCTTCGTGGGTAGGAGCGTCGTCAGTCATTTTTGAGTTTGTCATTTTTAGTTAGGTGTTTACACAAAGATTTGTTATAGTTTAGCATGTTGAGCGACAATTAAGCAGAGACTACGACAATAATCATTGTTGTTTCAGATAGCTGGTCACCGTTTTATTGCTTTTCAGTATTTACTGATTGCTATTAAAGAGGTCCATGCTATTTACCTTGCTGATATTAGACGTTTGATCTGATTTAGGGCGCATTATTTACTTAAAGGTATTACTTACCAGATATCGCTCCATAAATTAAAAACACTGTATTGAATGTTATTCGATACCATAAAATAAATAGTGACACTAAACACCATCGCGTTCGTAAATATGACAACAAATCTATTTATCAACGGATGACAACACCACATTGACTCACTAACTGCATGACAACGACTTTACTTGATAACTATTTATTATTTAATGATTACTTATCTGATGGTTCTTTATGCCAGCGTAGTTGAGCAAGTATGGGTAGCATAGCGTTAGGATCGAAAAGTAACTCGATAGCTGCCGAAGTATTGGTGGTCAAACAGATGACGACAAAATGTAAATACAATACCATGCTGATGAGCTGGCTCATTACTCTGTTTGCCAAGTACGCCCCGCTGATAACCACAGCCGCAACCCCTAACCTTGAGACACCCAAGATATGATTAACGACACACAAAGAACGATAAACAAAGAGTAACCAATCGCTTTACCTGAATAGATAATCGCTGACTGACGAACTATATATAATAGCCACCACGATCGCGATATTATTGTTAGACTTTGATGGATAAATGGCAACATCATCACGCCTTTTTAGTATGAGTACTTTTGAACACTGCAACTGACCATCGCCCACGCTTACAACGTGCGCCAAAATCACGACCAACAAAATGTACTGACTTTAACTAGGCTTGGTGAATTCGCTATATGTACTAAATTTACTGATGACAACATACAAATACCATAGCCTTACACCCTATATTATTTACATTGACATGAGTATCGCTAACCACTTCAGGTAAAAAAAGCCATTGAATAAGCCATTGTGCTTTATTAGACCCACGATTTACGTTTTACCGTTAATTAATATCTGTAAACGCTAATATAATATTAGTCACACTTGCCACTATGTTCTAAAGACTGTCTTATCGTTGTTATGCGTACTCATATAGGATATAAATATGAAACGCATTTTGATCAACGCCACCCAAAACGAAGAGATTCGTGTCGCCTTATGTAAAGGCAACCACTTGTACGATTTTGACTTAGAAAACCGTACCCGCGAGCAAAAAAAATCTAATATCTATAAAGGTCACGTGACCCGTGTAGAGCCGTCACTCGAAGCCGTATTTGTTGAATATGGCTCACAGCGTCAAGGGTTTTTGCCAATTCGTGAAATCTCTGCCGAATACCTAAGCGGCAACCCACGTGACGAAAACATCAAAAAGCTGATCAAAGAAGGCGACGAGCTTATTGTTCAAGTCGAAAAAGAAGAGCGCGGCAATAAAGGCGCTGCCCTATCGACGTATGTCTCATTAGCTGGTCGCTACCTAGTCTTGATGCCAAATAACCCACGTGGCGGCGGTATCTCACGTCAGATCTCAGGCAAACTGCGTGAAGACATGAAGCGCATGTTAAGCAATCTTGATTTACCAAAAGGCATGAGCGTCATCATTCGTACGGCAGGTATTGGTAAAACTCAAGAAGATTTACAGCATGATTTAAATCACTTGCTCAATATTTGGCAAGCTATCCAAGAACAAAACCAAAAATACCCATCACCGCGCTTGGTTCACCAAGAAGCGGGGGTGGTCACTCGTGCTGTGCGTGACTATCTACGTGATGATATCGCTGAGATTTGGATCGATAACGAAAACGCTTACATTGAAGCGGCGGGCTTTATCGATGCGGTGATGCCAAAGCAAGCCGAGAAGCTACGCAAGTATACTGATTATGAGCCGATGTTTTCGCGCTTTAATATCGAAAAACAAATCGAAACCGCCTATCAGCGTGAAGTGCGTCTGCCTTCAGGTGGCTCAATTGTTATTGATCAAACAGAAGCACTGGTCTCTATCGATATCAACTCAGCCAAATCAACCAAAGGCTCAGACGTCGCTGAGACTGCCTATCATACCAACCTAGAAGCGGCTGATGAAATTGCCCGTCAGCTTCGCTTGCGTGATATGGGTGGTTTGATTGTCATTGACTTCATTGACATGAATGACAACAAACATCAAAAAGAAGTGGAAAAACGTCTGATTGACGCCACCAAATATGATCGGGCGCGCGTACAATTCGGTGATATCTCTAAGTTTGGTCTGATGGAAATGAGCCGTCAGCGTCTACGTCCTTCACTAGAAGAGTCGACTGGCTATATCTGTCCGCGTTGCCATGGCAATGGTATGATTCGTGACCTACGTTCGTTGTCGCTCTCTATTATGCGCCAAATCGAGCAAATTGCGCTCAAAGAGCGTCAAGGTGAAGTACAAGCAGAAGTGCCTACAGACATCGCAGCATTCTTACTGAATGAAAAACGCGACAGCTTGGTGTATCTTGAGCAAGACAGTGGGACGCGTATCACGATTTTGCCACATGCTCATCTAGAATCACCAAACTTCAAGCTACACTTTAACCGTGATGGTTTTGCACCATCGAGCTATGAGCGTATCACTGACGCTCAAGAACAAGAGCACAGCGATCTTGGCTACAATGTCGACTGGCAAACTGCAGAAAAAGAACGTCCTGAGCAGCAGCCTACTCGCCAGCCACGCAAAACGCCAAATGACAGCAACAAACCAAACCGACCAAACACGCAGCAGAGCAAAGCGTCACAAACGCAAAATGAGACGGTAAATCATAGCAATGATCGCCGTAATCATAAAAATACCAATGATACTGTGTCTGCACCGCAAGATAGCAAAACCCAGAGCAACTCCGTACCAGTCGCGCCGCAGACTCAAAATATCGAAACGGCTGCTCAACCACAAGCCGTTGCTTGGTTATCCAACCTATTTGCTCAGGCGCCGCAAGCGTCCACAACACCTAGTGTCAGCAGTCGTGATGCCGCTGAAGCTATCGAAGCACTAGTAAACACTGGGGCCCAAAGCCTAGGCTCATTCGGTCAAGTTGATAGTAATGCGTTGAATAGTGCTGGCACAAATAGTGCGCAACCAGCTCAACGAAGCAATAGTCAAAATGATGACAGTCAATCGTCAGATAGTAATAGCAACCGTCAGCAAGCTCGTCGCAACAACGACAGTGATACTGATGAAAACAATAACGAGGACAGAAGAAGACGTAAGACCCGTAAGTCTAGATCTTCTAAACCGCGTCAAAGAAAAGAGACAACTGACGAGAATACTAACAACGTCAGTAATACGGACAATAGCGCTGATAGTAAATCCTATGACAGTCAGGACCAAAATCAGCCAGAAAAGCGTCAGCCAGACAACAGACGTAATAACAATCGCAATCGCAACAATCGTCAAGACAGCAATCGCAGCGCGAATGAGCAGAACAAAGCTGACAAGACTGAGAACGAAACCAGCCAAAAGCCTGATGAGCAGACTCGTGCTAAGCGTAAATCGCATAGCCAACGTGGCTCACGTGGCAAGCTGGAGCGCGGTGAGACGCTAACGGCTGACAATATTGAGCAAAGCAAGCAGCAAAACTCTAAGAACAGCGATGCCGCCAATAGCAAAAACCACTCTGGTACGCGCCGTAGTCAAGATCCTAACGAAGTCGTGCTACAGGTCAACGAAGCACCCACTGCGTTAAAAGCGTCAGAAGTCGTGCACTTGTCTTTAGATGACAGCAAGTCTGCACAGGTAAAACCTCAACCTAACGATAGGCATAGCCAAAAAAACAGTACGGTGAAAAACGAGCGTACTGAAGAAAGCGCTGTTCAACAGCCTTCTGCTAGCCAACAACCTAGTGGCAGTGAGCAAAACGCTGAAAAGCAAAATACCACGGCTCAAAAGGCGGATAAGCGAAGTGACGATAAGCAAAGCACGGTAGAAATGCCAGAGCGTAAAGTTAATAATGATAAGGATGATGCTACCAAAGCTGAGGTACAGAACGAGACACCTGTACATGAGCCAGTTGCTAAAGAAAGAAAAGCACCTGTAGAAGCATCATCGAGTTCTACAAGTAACACCGAAAGCAAATCGGAAGCGCCAACACCGGTAACTGCTGATGCAAAAGAAACGGAAGAGACTTCAAAACAGCAGCAGACAGCTGATACGACCGATAGTGACAGTAAGACAGAAGCATCTAAGCAAGCTCCAGCCCAGGAGAGGCGCTCGAACGAGAATGCCATGAGTAACTCAGCACTTGAGCTGACACATGAGGCATTGTTTGGTGCACGTTACGTGACTGCTGAGAAGTTTGGTCAAGCCAGTAACGATCCACGAGTCGTAAAGAGCAAGCAAGCCCAAGCAGTGCAAACACCTCAAGTAGCAAATTCTGCTGTGGTAAGTGCTCCTGCAATACGCGGTACAGTTGGTGAGTTTATACGTACAACGCTGCCAGACGCGCCAGCTCGCTTGGCAGAAGATGGCGTTATCAACTGCTTTATCGCAACGGTTGCCTTGCATGCTGAGCAAGCAAAAGCTACTGGCAATGCTGCTGAAGATAAAAACAGTATTAGCAACAGTGAAGTGGCCAGTCAGAGCTTTGACTTTAGTAACTACGGTTATCAGCCACTAGCAGCTGAGTATTTGATGCGCTTTGAAGCGATGACGCAAGCCGTTAGTCAATTTGCAGCAGCTCAAGGCAAGACGGACGTAGAGCCACGTACTATCAATAAGCGTGCTAGTAATGATCCACGTGGTCAACATCCTGACTATCAAGAATCCACTCAAGAGTCCGCAGTCTTAAATGTCCCTACCGAGCAAACTTCAGAAAATGAAGAACCGTCGGTAGAGACCAAGCAAGATACTGCTGAAGTGGACGCGCATAACGTTGAGGCAACTGCATTAGCGAATCAAGAGCAGACAGATGATGTCAGCACTGATAGCGAACAGTTACTAGAGCTTGAGAATGCTCAATCAGCGACTGAAAATGTAGAAGCTGAAGCTGAGCAAGTTACCGACGCTCAAGCAGAAGAGTCTACTAAAGAAGCAAGTAAAGAAGATAGTCAGGCAGCCAAATCTAAGACGACTATTGCCAGCTATAAAAATATGATCGAGAATGTGGCTGAGCAATTACTGCCGCAGACAGGCATGTTTAATCTGACTACGCCAAAAGTACCAAAGGCACGCAGTCGTAAGCCTAAGTCTGAGCATAAAAAACCGACACAAGTAGAAAAAGCAGAAGCTGATGACACCGGCGATGATAGCTAAAGCACGGTAATATAAAAGTCATTTAAATGTAAAAGCCCCGATACTTATAAGTATCGGGGCTTTCTATCTTTTTGGCGTGATGATCTTAGTTTAATAATCTTAGCTTGCTTTCAACTTAACTTCTTTAACCTAATACATAGCTAACGGCGCAATGACTGAGTTAGTGCGCAGTAGCATCGCCGCCACGCATTTTGCTAATAGTCGTCACAATGGCTACCACGATAACACCAACGATTAGTCCGACCAGTCCATTCAATAATGACGCGGTCAATCCTTCGAACACCCCAGTAAGATGAGCAATATCTTCTACACTATGATGCAAAAAGCCGATACCGTGAACAATAATACCGCCACCCACTAAGAACATCGCAATTGTGCCCGCTATTGATAAAAACTTCATTAGCTTCGGTGCTGCTGCAAGCATAAACTCACCAAACTTGCGTTTGCTGTCACCTGCTTGTGAGTTCTCAATAAGATGTAAACCTGCATCATCAATCTTGACGATACCTGCAACCAAGCCATAAATACCGACGGTCACCACAGCAGCTACTATCGAGAGCACGATACCTTTTTGAACGATATCGCCACCAGCAGCTGTGACCGCGCCTAAAGAGATAACAATAATCTCAGCCGATAAAATAAAATCGGTGCGTATCGCGCCTTTAATTTTGTCTTTTTCAAACGCAACCAAGTCTATATTGTCATCTGCATTGGCTTTTAAGCGGGCATTTTGCTCCTCATCATGAGGCAATAACTTTGGCCAAAATTTGTGTATGACCTTTTCAGCCCCTTCATAACTCAGATACAACCCGCCGATCATCAATAGTGGGGTAATCAACCACGGTATAAAATAGCTGATCAAGAGCGCCGCTGGTACTAAAATCACCTTATTCACAGCCGAGCCCTTGGCAACTGCCCAAATAACAGGAAGCTCGCGACTTGGCTTAACTCCTGTGACCTGCTCGGCGTTAAGTGCCAAATCATCGCCAACTAAGCCTGCGGTTTTTTTGGCAGCAATTTTGGTCATGACGCCTACATCATCCATTAAGATGCTGATGTCATCGAGTAAGGTTAATAAACTGGCACCTGCCATGCGTGCTCCTTAAAGCAAATTTGTTAAAGATAAATCGTTAAATGATATAAATTATTATAAAAACGATGCTATTAGCTGTAGATTACAAGGGCAGGCATATATATTAAATAGTACAAATGTATCTTATTTTTTTAGCTCACGTTAGCAACCATTCTTTAAAGTTAGTATTGTTTGCACTAATTGGCTGATGTACTGCCGCTGTCATTATCTACAATTATGGTAATATAGAGAAACTCACCACCTACCCTTTACCATCAACAAGTCATAAAAATGTCTATAAAATTAGACCTTTAAAGTTAGCCCTTTAAAGTTAGACCTTTAAAGTTAGACCTTTAAAATACTACTAAGACACACCACTATAGATAAACGTTCATAGTATTTTTATATATAGTGTTGTTATATAACGAACTCATCATTAGGCGCGATGCCTATAGGAAACCCGTATGCCATCACCTATTAGCAAAAAGACCACTACATATAATCGTTTTTCTCGTACTATCCTCTCTCGTGTTGTGATGGGTGCCTTACTGGTAGGTGTTGCTGCTGGCTGCTCCAATAATTCAGCGGACGCAACCAGCAATACTAGCGTGGTCGGTGCTACACAAGCTCAAGCTGCTTCTGGGAAAGTATCAACTGGTGCAACATCAGCTGACAATGACCCTACCGTTGTCAAAGCATTACAAGCAAATTTAAAAGCATCTGGTATCGAAGAAAATATCGTTTCAGCAGTACCGACAGATATGGATGGTATCTATTGGGTGACGGCTGAAGGACTACCGTCTTTCTTTACAGATAAATCCGGCAAGCATATTATCCAAGGACAAATCGTAGCCGTTGGTGATGCTGCACCCGTTGATATTAGTGCCGCTTTGGTCGCCAATACTGCACAAGAAGCGCTAAAGGCAGTGGACAAAAAAGAGATGATTATTTATCCAGCAAAAGGGGCGACCACCGCTGTTGTCTATGCCTTTACTGATGCAGACTGTGGTTATTGTCGTAAATTGCACGAAGAGATGGATGATATCAATGCCCGCGGTATTGAAGTACGTTACTTGGCATGGCCACGTAGCCAAGAGTCGGTACCAAAAATGGAAGCAGTTTGGTGTAGTCAAGACCGCAACGCCGCTATGAATCAGGCAAAAATGGGTGCCAATGTGCAAGCCCCCAACTGCGCAAACCCAGTACAAGAACATATGGCATTAGGGTCAAGACTTGGCGTACGTGGCACCCCAGCTATTTTTACTGAGACAGGACAACAAGTGGGCGGCTACCTACCTGCGGCACAATTGGCGCAAGCCGTCGGTGCTAACTGATGATTTTTTTGGCAAAATTCACTGCTATTATCGTTTTATCAACAGTAGACGATATGACCTTGGCGACATTGTGTAGACGTCACAACTGCTTGTCGGTATGATACGATAAAGCACGATGCAACATCAGCAATACCCTTTTATCTGAGCATTTTTTATTCAACTATGATGAAGTATGTATGCGAGGCTGCCATAGAAAATGCGCACAGACTGTCGGTTTAGTACCGCAGGCTCATTTGGCACTGTCACAGCGTTTTACTTCATTATATTCAACCTCTTGAGGATACTGTGAGCAATTCCATCAAACTAGCGATACTTGGTCTAGGAACCGTCGGAACAGGCGTGATCAACCTAATCAATGACAATTTAGATGAGCTAAAACGCCGTAGTGGACGCGACATTATTATTACCGAAGTAGGTACGCGTCGTCAGCGTGATGATATCGATACAAACATCACGCAAAACAGTGACTTGATGGCAATTGCGGCAAGCGACAATGTCGATATCGTTATTGAAGTGATTGGCGGCACTACCCTAGCAAAAGACGTCATCATGCAGGCTATCAAAAATGGCAAGCATGTAGTGACCGCAAACAAAGCCTTATTGGCTGAGCATGGCAATGAGATCTTTTCTTTTGCTGAAGAAAACAATGTCCACGTTGCCTATGAAGCAGCAGTGGCAGGCGGTATCCCAATCATCAAAGTGATGCGTGAAGCTCTCGCTGCCAATAAAATCGATTGGCTTGCAGGTATTATCAACGGTACTGGCAACTTTATCATGACCGAAATGCGCGACAAGGGTCGTCCATTTGCTGATGTATTGAGCGAAGCACAAGAACTTGGTTATGCAGAAGCAGATCCGACTTTTGATGTTGAAGGTATTGATGCCGCGCACAAACTGGCCTTGCTCGCCTCTATTGCGTTTGGTATCCCATTGCAATTTGACAAGGTTTACTGTGAAGGCATCACTGGTATTACTCTACAAGACGTCAACTATGCCGAGGAGTTGGGCTATCGTATTAAGCACTTAGGATTTGCAGTGCGGCGTGATGGTCAAGGTAACGACGACGATGCTGGTGTTGAGCTGCGTGTACATCCAACGCTTATTCCGCAGGATGCGTTACTTGCCAATGTCAATGGCGTCAAAAACGCCGTGTTGGTCAACTCACATCCACTTGGACAAACACTCTATTGCGGTGATGGTGCAGGTGCAGGCGCTACTGCTTCTGCCGTGATGGCAGATGTCATGGATTTAGTCCGTGTACTTGGCAGCAAAGATAATGACGATCAAAGCAGCAGCGATCAAAATAATCACGGACATCATGTGCCGCATTTGGCATTCATCCCTGAACAGTTATCGGACACGCCAATATTACGCGCTGAGCAGATGATTACTGGTTATTACTTACGCGTACATGCTTACGATAGCCCTGGCGTCTTAGCAGACATCACTCGCATCCTAAGTGATGCTGGTATCAATATCGATGCTATTTTGCAAAAGCCTGCTCACAAAGTCGGTCAAGTGCCTGTGATTATATTGACCTTGCCTGTCGTTGAGAGCCGGATGAACCTAGCTATCGAAAAAATTGAAAAACTCGATACCATTACTGATAAAGTAGTACGCATTCGCTTAGATGAGCTAGCGTAAACAAAATACTGAATGAATCGGTCCTTTTAGTAATAAAAATATTTGTAGTCATACAAGTGCAGCTAGCTGATCAATGTCTGATCCATTCAGCAAAATTTTTAAACAAAACACGTAATAAGGAATAATAACGATGTCAAATGATTCAATTGTAATTTTAAACGGTGCACGTACTCCAATGGGTGGATTCCAAGGCGTATTAAAAGACGTCAGCGCTACCGATTTAGGCGCTGCTGCCATTAAAGCCGCTCTCACACGCTCAGGCGTTAGTGCTGATAACGTCGATGAAGTGATAATGGGTTGTATTTTGACTGCAGGTTTGGGTCAAGGCCCTGCTCGTCAAGCAATGCGTAAAGCAGGTCTACCTGATTCGACTGGTGCTGTGACCATCAACAAGCTATGTGGTTCAGGTCTAAAAGCAGTCATGCAAGCGCACGACGGTATCAAAGCTGGCAGCTTCGATGTTGCTGTGGCTGGTGGTATGGAATCAATGACCAATGCCCCTTACCTGATGCCAGGGTCGCGCGGTGGCTACCGTATGGGTCACAAAGAAGTAAAAGACCATATGTTCTTAGACGGTCTAGAAGATGCTGAAACGGGTAAGCTAATGGGTATGTTTGCTCAAGAAATGGCAGACGAAAAAGGCTATACGCGTGAGCAAATGGATGAGTTTGCTATTGAATCACTTAACCGTGCTCTAACAGCGATCAAAGACGATCATTTCAAAGATGAGATCGAGCCTATAACGTTCAAAACTCGTAAAGGCGAACAGACAGTCGATACTGATGAACAACCAGCCCTAGCAAATGCTGATCGCATCCCTACCCTACGTCCAGCATTTGCTAAAGACGGTACGGTTACAGCGGCAAATGCCAGCTCAATCTCAGATGGTGCTGCTGCTGTTGTCGTCATGAAAGAATCACAAGCGAAAGCGGAAGGTCTTGATTATCAGGCTCGTATCATTGCAACTGCATCAAACTCACGTCATCCAAGCGAATTTACGATTGCACCGATTGGCGCAGTTGAAAAAGTACTCGCAGGTGCTGGCTGGTCAGTGGATGAAGTCGACCTATGGGAAATCAACGAAGCTTTTGCTATGGTCACTATGGCTGCTATGGACGAGCTAAAAATCGACCATGCCAAAGTAAACGTTGAAGGCGGTGCTTGTGCCCTTGGTCATCCAGTAGGCTGTTCAGGTGCGCGTATTCTCGTTACCCTTATCAACTCTCTTAAGCGTACCGGTGGCAAAAAAGGGGTTGCAACCCTATGTATCGGTGGCGGCGAAGCTGTAGCCGTTGCGATTGAGTTGCCTTAACTGCTAATTGTCTTGTAGACAATGATTCTAGGCACGAATTGCCCTTTAATTTTTATAATTTACTATTTTTCTAAAACCGTAGCGCAAATGGCGCTGCGGTTTTTTGTTTATCCTCTGCTCAACTTTACCTATCGTCTGCTTCTGTAAAGACATGTTCTTTTTCCACGTCATCTATGTTGTAGACTTTACACCCTATTACACGCAATTACGGCAAGTGCACACTTTGCTACCTTGCTCATATATCTCATCCAAAATCATGGTGTTAGGATAGCTACAAGTTGATGAGAGAGCTAATCCCATAGTTTAATCCTAACTTTGTAATACAAATGATATTGCGTTAAAACTTAAAAATAACTATTAATTTTAAAACTATAAACTCATATAAAAGGAAGACAATAATGAGCCAGCTAATCCGTTTAAAAGATATCCAAGCCACTCACCGCGACCTAATCGGTGATGACTATTATGATCCAACAGAAAAAACCGCCTACGGTGTGAATGAAGAAAAGATTGGTAAAATTGAAGGTGCCTTAGTAGAAGACACCACTGGCCGCATTCGCTATTTGATCGTTGATGCAGGTGGCTGGTTTAGCTCAAAAGAAGTACTAGTACCAGCAGGTTTAGCACGTATTGTAGGTGACGATGTATTTTTTGATAGCTTGACTAAATCACAAGTAGAGGCGATGGAAGCTTATGACCATGACTATCAGTACAGCTACAAAGAGCAGTACGAAAAAGATCGTCAAACTTTTACTGCTGATACCCTACCAGCTGAAGAGCGTGTAGATATCGCAGATCATTCTTATGATGCACCAAATACATTAGAGCTTTTAGAAGAGCGTCTAACAGTAAATAAAGACCGCATCGTAGCTGGTCTAGTAAAAGTAGGCAAACACGTCGTCACTGAAGAGCGTAATGTTGAAGTAGAGCTAGAAGAAGAGCATGCTGATATCCAACGTACTAGTGTCGATCGTCCAACAGACCGTCGTATCGGCGACGCAGATGTAAGTGAAACGGTAGAAGTTGAGCTAGAAGCAGAACGTGCCCGTGTGGCCAAAGAGACTTACGTAACTGAAGAAGTAAATGTTGGTAAAACAACAGATCGTCATACAGAGACTCTTGTTGAAACTATCCAACGTGAAGAGTTAGACGTAGACAACAACGGTAATGTGGTTGATCGTGAAGGCAATCTAGTAAATCGTGATGATATTACTGCAGATGACGTACGCCGCGCCCGCGGTATGTAATGTGTAAAGTAAATACACGCTTATATTTAATAAAGAGACCGGAGTTATACTCTGGTCTTTTTTGTGGGTTAGTTTCTTTACCACTCTTTATATAATCTGTTGCACGATTCATACTGAGATACACGCGCTATATTTAGTATCTTATACAATATAAATAATTTTAAAAATCTATCATTCATTGCTCGCACACCATAAGGAAATAATCATGTCTACTAACAACAGCGATCTGTACCAAGACAATTTAGACAATGAGCAACACCTGCCAACTGATAATACATCGAACGTGGTCAATGTTGGGCATCTAGAGCTATTAGAAGAACGACCAGTTGTAAATAAAGAGCGCTTGGATGTGGGTAAAGTGACTGTCACCAAACATACGCGCACAAAAACCATCAACGTACCCATTGAGCTTATAGAAGAATATATTACTATTCGTACTGAGTACCATGATACAGAGAGTCAAGATTTGCTCTCAGGTAACTATGATGAAAAAGATATATTGCGTCATGTTGAGCCATCGCTAGATAGTAAGGCAGTAGTGACTGTTAATGGTAAACAAGTAGAGATCGGTGATGAGCCAATTGAAATTGTTTTATCACGTCAAGTAGCTACGGTTACTAAAGACACTTATGCTATTCAAGAAATCGATGTCAATAAGAGCACGCACGTACATACCGATAGCATTCAAGTAGAGCTCAAGCATGAAGAGCTAGAAGTCACTGAAGAGGGATTCTTGGCGCACGAGTCACAGAATAATGACTCTACTCGTTTGAAATAAATGAGAGTCTGACTTTTTTTATTAGCCCGCAAAAGCTACAGACACAGACAATAAAAAGCAACGCTCACTCGCGTTGCTTTTTATTGCTCCTGTTTGCTCTAAAGTCGCTAATGCTTGACTATGAGACTTTATTACATTCAAAGGTATCAACGTTTGCCTCATCAGTACCAGCCGTACGCATCACACCTGTATCGCGCGCTTCGTGGGCGACGCGCCACTGCGTAAATCCTTGACCACCATCGATAGATGTTGCCACTTCAAACACTTCAGGGTTAGTACCTTCATTGGTTTGATTCAATGTTACTGTACCCATATCAGTTGCAACCACCACTTGATTGGTTTCTTCTTTGTAGGTTGCATCAACTTTCAACTCAGGCGAGCACAAATATAGTATCTGTGTCACGCCGCTATTAACAGAAGCAACCGTGTCATCCTCTACTTCATTGAGTGAGGCATCTTCGCTATTGACCACAACGTCACTCGGTTCAGCAGGCTCAGCAGACATAGGCACAGACTCTTCTGTACTAACGCCTTCCATACCTGCTTCTGGCTCTGATTGTTGCTGACAGGCGCTGATCGTCAATGCGCCAGCTAGTAGTCCTGTCAACGCTACTGAAGTCCGCAACTGTTTTAATAATTCTAAACTCATAACTCTCTCCCAAATAGATATGCTAAACACTATAGCGTGTCCACAAATTCACGCCTATGCTGAATTTGTAAATAATCAATACAAATTGTCTGCTAGACATATAAGAGTAAATGTCAGTGCAAGAAAGCTTTGTATTCACATAAAAAAGCCCTTACCTGATTTAGATAAGGGCTTTTCTTCTTCAGCTCAAAGGTATTGCTTTATGATGACCAATCCTTAGATCTTGCCGTGACACTGCTTATACTTGAGGCCTGAACCACAAGGACAAGGGGCATTACGACTGATATTCATGCCAGCGTATGGATTTGGTTCGTTGGCATTACTCGGGTTGCCTGCAATAGCTGCACTTACGCCAGCTGCTGCTGCACCAGTAGTATTGCGGTTCTGTGGTTGCGGCTGAGCGGTGGCACTGTTCGCACTGCTATCCAAGTTATCGACATCATCATGCTCGAACTGCATCTGCATGTGAGCGGCATTTTCGCGCTGCTGAGCTTCTAGTGCTTCAAGCTCTTCTTTGGTTGGTATATGTACGCGTGACAAGTCCTGTACGGTTTCAGACTTGATTGCACCCAGCATCATCTGGAACAGCTCAAACGATTCACGCTTGTACTCTTGCTCAGGGTTTTTCTGTGCATATCCGCGTAGATGAATCCCTTTACGCAGCTGATCCATCTGTGTCAAATGCTCTTTCCAATGCTTATCTAGGCTTTGTAGCATAAAGTGACGCTCAAGCTGAGCTGCGTCTTGCTCACCCATCTGCTCACGGCGACTGTGATAACGATCTATCGCCGTCTGAACGATTTTCTCGCGTAGCCCTTCTTCATCTAATCGGCGGTCTTCATCTAACCAATCGTTGATCGGCATTGTGATCTTGAATTCATCCTCAAGCTCATCTTCTAATCCATCGACGTTCCACTGATCATCAATAGAGCTAGGCGGAATAAACTGATTAATCATGGCATTGTAGACTTCTTTATGCATCACTTCGATGGCTTCTAATAGCTCCATCTCAGCCAACAGATCATCACGCTGACCATAAATCACTTTACGCTGCTCATTGGCGACGTCATCGTATTTCAGTAGGTTTTTGCGAGCATCAAAATCGCGGCTCTCAACCTTACCTTGTGCGTTCTCAATCGATCTAGAAACCATCTTATGCTCGATAGCTTCGTCTTCTTTTAGACCCATTGCGCGCATCATGTTGACCACGCGATCACCTGCAAAAATACGCATCAAGTCATCTTCAAGCGATAAGAAAAAACGTGACATACCAGGGTCACCCTGACGACCAGCACGGCCACGTAACTGGTTATCGATACGGCGTGACTCATGACGCTCAGAACCAATAATATGCAAACCACCAGCGGCCACAACTTGATCGTGCTTGACTTGCCACTGGGCTTTTAGACGCTGCATCTCCTCCGGGCTGACCGCATCAATATCTTCGATAAATGATTGCCAGTTACCGCCTAAGATAATATCCGTACCACGACCTGCCATGTTAGTTGCAATCGTGACTGATTTTGGACTACCTGCTTGCGCGATGATTTCCGCTTCACGTTCATGTTGCTTGGCGTTTAGGACATTATGTTTGACGCCTCCTTGATCGAGTAAGTAAGACAACTCCTCACTGGCTTCAATCGTCGCCGTACCAACCAATACTGGCGCACCTTTTTCCTGAATTTCTTTAATCTCGCGGATGATACCTTTGTACTTTCCTAACTTTGTTAAGAAAATCTGATCATCCATATCAATACGAGCAATGGGCTCATGCGTTGGAATAACGATGACATCTAGATCATAGGTAGACTTAAATTCTGCTGCTTCGGTATCAGCAGTACCCGTCATACCAGACAGTTTGTCATACAGACGAAAGTAGTTCTGGAACGTCGTCGTTGCAAGCGTTTGGTTCTCTGCTTGAATCTCCACACCTTCTTTCGCTTCTACTGCTTGATGTAGACCTTCTGACCAACGGCGACCTGGCATCGTACGACCAGTATTCTCATCAACGATAACCACTTCGCCTTCATCGACGATATAGTGGACGTTTTTGACAAAGACATGATGCGCACGAATGGCTGCTTGAACGTGAGCCAATAGTGGCAAGCGGCTTGGGCTATACAAGCTTTCGTTTTCACCAAGCTCACCTACTTCGATTAAGAAGCGCTCAATTTTCTCATAGCCTTTTTCGCTAATCTCAATCTGGCGATTTTTTTCGTCAATCCAGAAATCTTCTTCTTCGTTGTTCTTGTTGGCTTCTTCATCTTTTGAGCGGATCAGCACAGGAATAATGGTGTTGATCAGCGCATACATGCGTGATGAATCTTCAGCTTGACCCGAAATAATCAGCGGTGTACGCGCTTCATCGATTAAGATTGAGTCAATTTCATCAATAATACAGAAATTTAGTGCGCGCTGTTTCTTCTCTTCTAGCTTAAACACCATGTTATCGCGCAAGTAATCAAAGCCGTACTCGTTATTGGTACCATAGGTAATGTCTGCTTGGTAAGCATTGATCTTTTCTTGTGGCGGCTGCTGCGAATAAATAACACCAACGGTCATACCCAAAAACCCAAATAGTGGGCGGTTTAGCTCAGCATCACGAGCAGCCAAATAATCGTTGACCGTAACCAGATGGACACCTTTACCACTGATAGCGTTTAGATACATCGCCAAGGTACCCATTAGGGTTTTACCTTCACCCGTTTTCATCTCAGCGATTTTGCCTTCGTGCAAGGTGATACCACCGATCAGCTGCACATCGTAGTGACGCATACCATTGACACGTAATGATGCTTCGCGGCAAACGGCAAATGCCTCTGGCAATAGTGCATCTAAGCTTTCGCCTTTTTGATGGCGTGCTTTAAACTCTTCGGTTTTTTGTTGTAGTTGCTCATCAGACAGGGCTTGTATTTCAGCCTCTTTTGCGTTGATCTTACTGACCACTTTACGCATGCGTTTTAATTCGCGGTCATTTTTAGTGCCAACCACACTGCCTATAATCTTTGATAACATAATTTTTTGACCTATGGAATATTCGATAATTAGTGCGCATTAGCCAAAGCTTAGCTCGCGGCCTTGTCTTCATTCGACTAAGTACTACCTAATTTAGTATCGCCCAATTAAGTGTGCCGTCATTATATATGGTTATGGCGCTGATGGATACAAGGGCAGCGAGTAGATATTTGCTGCGGTAAAAACCACGCAGGACGTGTTAAAATAGTGCATACCCGCTTACGTTTCTTAGCGTTTTGCATGACTTTATTGGTTGGCCATTGCTTTGACTCTCGTATAGCTCTATCGGTAAATACTAATCTAGAATTGATAACTGAACCAGTTATGTATAAATAGCTGACGCACCTATTAAGTCAACATTCATATATCAAACAAGCAACGCTATAAAGCATCTACCACAATACACTGATCATCACTCATTACAGTACTATAAGAGACTCTGCATGACCGTAAAGCCACCTGTACAAAAACACACGTTAGCGCCTACTACAACAGATAACACCTTGTCAAAATCAGACACCTCTAACCATTTGAGCATAGGCAATGCTGTCTATAACCTAGCAAATCATACGCCGATGATGGTGCAATATCTAACCATGAAAGCCAACTATCCACAAGCACTGCTGCTATACCGGATGGGTGACTTCTACGAGCTGTTTTTCGATGATGCCAAAATTGCCGCGCAAATATTAGATATCACACTCACTCGCCGCGGTAATGACAAAGCAGGTAATACGATAGCGATGGCGGGTGTACCGTTTCATGCAGCCGATAGCTACATGGCACGCTTGATTGCGGCTGGGCAAACCGTGGTGGTCTGTGAGCAAGTAGACGACGCCGTCAGTAGCCCTGTCGCTGACGATAGCGCAAGCTTAACTAACATGGGTGACAAACAAAAAAAGAGTAAAAGTAAATCGGCAGCTGGTAGCATCATGCGCCGCGAAGTCGTCAAAACACTCACAGCAGGCACTATTACTGATGATGCTCTGATTGCGCCAAACCATACACCTACTGTAGTCGCTATCGATATTACTAGCGTAAAAACTCAAGATAGCAGCCAGACCATACAGGCGGCAGTCAGTCAAATGGACTTGGCCGCTGGCACACTAACCACGCAAACCCTGAGCGCTGACAAAGACGATGCAGATAGCTTGCAGACGCAGATGCTGACGGTGTTGGCACGGTTTGCACCTAGTGAATGTATCATTAGCGAAGCGCTCGGCGATAGCATTGGAAGCAATGATACAGAGTGGACACTGTGGTTACGGCAACATCTTGACTGCCCTATCATAGAAGTTGCTGCCAATGATTTTCATCGTGGGCACGCTAGTGACACGCTTTGTCAGCAGTTTGAAGTACAGCGTCTCGATGGTTTGGGTATTGCAGATAATATACTGGCACAATCTAGTTGCGCGGCGTTGATTCACTATGCACGCCAGACTCAGCAGCGACATGTACCACAGGTCAATCAGCTTATCGTTGAGCACAGTGATAACTATCTAATTATCGATGCTAATAGTCAGCAAAATCTTGAGCTATTTACCCCTGTTAGTAGCAGCGGCACGTCATTGATATCGGTCCTCAACCACTGCCAGACACCAATGGGCAAGCGACTGCTCATGCAGCAGATGAAGCGTCCGCTTCGTCAACATTCACATGTCGATATGCGTCTTGATGCAATAGACGTCTTATTAAAGACCGATAGCAAATCCGCTCAAACTACCCAAAATTCAAGAAACAGTTCATTGGTAACCCGCTTACGTGACACGCTTAATACCATTGGTGATATCGAGCGCATTAGTAGCCGTATCGGGCTAATGAGCGCAAAACCTCGCGATTTGCGCAAGCTCGCCGATGGTATCTCTAGTAGCGTCCAGCTTACAACTTTACTCGTAGATGCAGGTATTAGCCATGACCATACTGGACTGCTACCTATGCTGATGCAGCAAATGCCCGCTCAGCTACCTGCTGTTCAGGCTGTCTCTGAAGTGATCGAGCGCGCCATCATCACAGAGCCACCTGCACATATACGTGATGGTGGCATGCTGGCAGCGGGTTATGACGATAAGTTCGATCGTCTCACTCATCTTCATGACAATATCCAAGCCACACTAGATAAAATGGTAGAGCAGGCTCGTCAAGACAATCAATTGCCCAGTCTAAAAGTAGGCTTTAATAAAGTCAGTGGCTTTTACTTTGAACTACCTAAAATGCAAGCGAAGAACGCTCCGGCTCATTTTATCCGTCGGCAAACCCTCAAGAGTAGCGAGCGTTTTATCACCGATGAACTAAAAGAAGTCGAGACAGAATATCTGAGCGCGCAATCTTTGGCACTAGCTCGTGAAAAACAATTATACCAAGAGCTACTGAATCAATTAAATGAAAGTCTGGCGGATCTACAACAGCTGAGTGCTGCTATCGCCCAAATAGACGTACTGAGTAACTGGGCAGATCTTGCCATAACCTATAACTGGCAACGTCCAGTCATGGGTCATAGGTCGAAAGATAAAGACGAATTAGTCGCTCATAATCAAAGCAACATTGATATTCGCCAAGGTCGTCACGTTGTGGTCGAAGCTGCATTGAGTCAGAATAACGCCAACCACAACAATAATCATTCATTAAGCACCAAACACTTCGTCGCCAATGATTGTACGCTAGGTAGCGCCCATGCTGATAGTGCTAATAGTGCTGAAAAAGGACATCCTGAAAGACTGCTCCTGATTACTGGTCCCAATATGGGCGGTAAATCCACTTATATGCGCCAAACTGCGCTGATTGTCTTGCTTGCTCATTGCGGTAGCTTTGTACCCGCTGAGCACGCTCATATCGGTGATATCGATCGTATCTTTACCCGTATCGGCTCAGCTGATGATTTAGCAGGCGGCAAGTCGACCTTTATGGTAGAGATGATAGAAACCGCTAATATCTTAAACCAAGCAACGAATAAATCGCTCGTATTAATGGATGAAGTCGGACGCGGTACGGCGACCACTGATGGCTTGGCCATTGCTCACGCTTGTGTCAATCGCCTAGTAGAGATCGGTTGCCTGACATTATTTGCCACTCATTATTTTGAGCTGACACAATTGGTACACAGCGATGAAGGTCATCACAACAATATCCGTAATGTCCATGTTGCCACTAGCGAAGTCGATGGGCAGTTGTTACTCCTTCATAAAATTAAGGAGGGTGCAGCAAGCTCTAGCTTTGGATTACATGTCGCAAAGATGGCTGGCATTCCCACTCACGTGCTAGATGATGCCAAACGCTACTTAGCCGAGCACTTAGTAATGGATAGCCTCAAAGTAGATGACTCAAAAGCATATCATCAGAAAACCACTGATGATAAAAATGAATTAGCTAAGTCAGTAACGGATAAACGAGCACAGGGTTATAATAGTGACGCTCCAAATCACAAAATAAACCATATTGCACAAGCGGAAGGCGTACTAGATAATCCAAAACAAAATCAGCTATTTAGCTTACAAGATGAACTAAGCGCTATCGATCCTGATAGCCTAACACCCAAACAAGCGCATGATATGCTATATCATTTAAAGAAAATCATTAGTCATTAAAGGGAATTGTCAAATAGTAGCAAAGGCGCTAAAATACGATTTATTTTTTCACTATTCTATATAGCCCTTATAGTTGATCAAATTTAAAAGCGCTGCAATGCGACCGAGTGTACGTCTACACCTTACGTCAAGTGACGTTGACGCAATAACGCTTTTAAAAATTGACTATATCAGCCAATTCAACAACAGGTAGACCTCGCTATGACCTTTGTCGTTACAGATAACTGTATTCTTTGCAAATACACCGACTGTGTAGAAGTCTGTCCTGTGGACTGCTTTTATGAAGGCCCAAACTTCCTCGTCATCGATCCTGATGAGTGTATCGACTGCGCGCTGTGCGAGCCTGAGTGTCCAGCCAATGCGATCTTCTCAGAGGACGAAGTGCCAAAAGATCAAGAGATGTTCACTCAGCTCAACGAAGAGCTGGCACAAAAATGGCCGAACATCACTGAGATGAAAGGACAAATGCCAGAAGCGGCTAAGTGGGATGGCGTGGAAGGTAAGATTCAGTATTTAGAGAGGTAGCTTATTTATAAAACTCACTTCCAATAAAAAAGGCTGAAGTATTTCTTCAGCCTTTTTTATTGTGCTGTTTAGTAGACTTCTCAAACTAGATTAGGCTTTGCTTACCTTCCTCTATAAATTAACCATTAAATAACTAATAACTTCCTCTACATGAGCCAGGTAAATATTTAGCAGGAATGGTTGTGCCATCTGCTACTGAACCACAGCGCCAACCTGCAATAGTTTTGCCACCATCAGTGATACCTACTAAAGCATTATTACCAGTTTGGATAGGGGTTAGCGTCAAAGCATTCGTTGTGCCAGTTAGTGTAGATAAGTTTGCCTCGTCAGCCAATACAGTAATGACCCCATTGCTACTTACTGTGACACTTTTTACGTACTGAGTCGCAGTGAATTCATCGCAAGCATTAGGTAAAATACTAGACACATCAGCTGCTAAAGAGGATTGTACTGCAGCTACTACTGACGTACGACAAGCAGAGGCTGCTAACATTACTTCTGATGATTTGGCTTTGACTGTATAGTCTTGATAAGCAGGTAATGCGATTGCAGCAAGAATGCCAATAACAGTAATTACTATCATCAACTCTATTAGAGTGAATCCCGACTGAGTTTCAAAATATCGATTGAATTTAGATGATAGCATAACAACGACAAACCCTTTAACGAATGGTATTCTAACGTTGCACAAGATATGCCAAGCTCATAACTTATGCATTTTTTGACTTAGATTTTAATCGAATCTTACGTCAGTTAAATACTAAGTCTAACTTCATGATGAAAATTAAATCGTTATTGAACAAATAATGTTATTACCAAGGGTGTAAGTCGACAATTTTTATAATTCGTCCTTGATTCTCTATATCTATAAGTACGGTCATATCGACAGCGTTAGCTTTTAGTGGTATAAAACTATTTGCCAGTGGATACCTCTTTAATATCCTTGTTACCTCTACCGAGTCGTTGTAATTGTTTAATAAGGCAACATCTTGGCTATTTTTTATTATCAAAGGCTTAGCTAAGTCAAAATCATTGTAAAATTCAGGTCTTTGAGCTGGGCTAATATTATATTGAATCTCTTTGAGTATAGAGTCTAACTGCTTAGACTCATTAAGTTGGCTCAAATCAACATAAATATATTCTGGACCAAACCTTGGCGAATTATGTTTTTGCCTATCGTCCTCAATAATATCATTGACTCTAACCAGCTCAAACCTATCAGCTACATAAGCGATCCAAACAGGACGCGCTTCATACATTGAATACAAGCCGTAGCATAGAGCACTTAATTGAACCAATATAATAACCACTAAATCTGTACGTAAAGTTTTTTTGTTCTTTTTATAAATGACGAAGGTCAATATTGGACCTAGTATCAAGTCTACTACTAGTATCATCACAAATAGCTTACTGGCATTCGTTGCTTTAAATAACGGTGCGGGATACCAAAGTAGCTGGACCAATAGATAAGCTGCCAAAACCAGTACTATACTAAAAGCAAAATGAATGGAAAATGCTCTTAACTTATTTCGAAACACATCTACTTTAGAATACATAATAGTCTCGTCTTAGAATTGGCATAATACCTTGATATCAATAATAAACCATATAATACTAAAATTGATTTCCACGCATAAGAAAGCCAAACATTATGTTTGGCTTTCTTATACCCATCAGGTTAAATAAGAAGTTAATCCTACTTAATTTTGATTACTCACCACGGCAAGAACCTGGTAGATATTTTGGACTAATAGAATCAGAACCACCTGGACCACAGATCCAAGCATTTACCGTAGTACCTAAATCGTCTGCATCCATAGTATCGCCAGCAGCATTTTTAGGTACTAGTTGGAAAGTCTTGCTAGCTGCATCACCTAAATCATCAGCATCACTGGTCGTTACTGTGATAACACCAGTGTCGTTTGTTTCTACTAAAGCTGTATATTTTGTAGAAGGCGCAGCAGGCAAAGTAGTTGCTTCACCATCAGCAGTATCTGGACCTGGACGCTCTGGTAATCCTACTTCACAACCCCACTCATTAGCATCTGGTAAGCTACTGGCTGACTGGTATACTTCTGTAACTGTCGTACGACAGGTAGAAGCTGCTAATACTGGTTCAGCAATTTTTGCACGCTTAGTATAATCTTGGTAAGCAGGTAATGCTACTGCTGCTAGAATACCGATAATAGCGATAACAATCATTAGTTCGATTAAGGTAAAACCTTTCTGTACAGTGTTCATAAGAACTCCTTTTACGATATAGTAATGACAATATAGTTTCGGACTTTACCTAGCTATCATTGCCACTGATTATGTTTGACAGCCTAGTCTAAGGATTCAATCTAGCTACTGTCTTGTTATTGTTGTTGCAGGTAGTGTGCCAACTTTCTATAATCGCTTAGAATATTCGTTTATTTTTCTGAACTGATATCATTATTAATGCTTGTCACTTTTTAGCGTTTAATTTATGACCTGTTTTATCTATTAGATATACTAGCTTAGCTTTTTAGAGGTATAGCACAGCTGACTATATAGGAGCTCTCAATATTATTGCCAGTTTATTGCTTAAAATTGTCAGTTTATGTAAATTGCAAAAAATAGAGATAAATATAACTGACATTTTTTGTCAGCATGTGAGATTGAAGCTATTATTATCAATTACTCCACTCTTTATCTGTACCACATTTTTTGTTAGTACTGTTACCTCGACACTTTATACCTTGATAATTAAGCGTTAGATTACCATCGCTTGCCATTTGAGTATTAGACTTTGGCGTAGCAGTAATTGTCCATTTAGTGACAAGTGGATTTGTGATAGTGACATCATATAGCTTAATTCCCTGCCTTGGATATGCTGTAGCAAAATCTGCTATGACACCTGTACTGATAACACTATAACTTCCTTGAGCTAATTTTCGACTCTCAATTTCCGAAGCAATATTGTACATTTCACTCATCATATCGGTACGTTTGGTTTTAATAACGTATTGCTGATAGCTAGGATAAGCAATCGCAGCAAGTACGCCAATAATAGCGACGACTATCATCATCTCAATCAAAGTAAAACCATGTTGTGGCTTATATGCTTTTGTAATTATAGACATTACCAACTTTCCTCCCCCGTACCACAATCAGTAGAAGTTATCTTCACCGTTCTATCTTTGCTCTGACACCTTAACCCCGTACTATCGAGCATAAGAAGGTGTGCATTAGAGCCTGTAAGGCTAGAATTGGGCTCAGCAAGCATTCGCCACGCATTACCTGCAACAGAAAAACCCACTGCATTAGGTGCTAGAGTGGCGTCCGTACTTGCATCAACTAGACGAATTTTGTAGCGGTAATTATTATTATTACTACCTGCTGGCACATAGATTGTTTGGTTAGTAGGTGCATCGTCGTAGCCATTGCTAACCGTACCATCAATAGCTAGCTTTCTAGGTTGAAACCCTTTGTAAGTAAGCGCAGTAGCACGCCAACGATTGAGCTCTATCTCAAGCTGTTGCATACGTGCTTGCGCTTGTAGCTCTGAATTACGAACGACATACTGTCTATAAGACGGAATCGCTATCGCAGCCAAAATAGCGACGATAAAAATCACAACCATTAACTCAATGAGGGTAAAACCTATCTGTTGCCTAAATAATTTCTTCATACGGCTGTCTCATCAGTCTACTTCGTACCATACTTTTGGTTGAAGGGTAAATCTTTCGTTGAATATAAAATCAGGAGCAGTACCACTTCCCAAAATTAAATCAGCAGCTGATAAGTTTTGATTCAGCCCATTAGGTTTTGATGTTGCGTTAAATAGCCCTTTATCTGTATCAGAGCCAAAATTCACACGATCATTCGCACGTTCTGCCAGAGTTCTGGTGCCAATAAGCAAACGCTGATTAGAGAGTGTTGAACTTCGTGGACCTAAAGTAAGCTCTTGAATACCTTTACCTGCTCGGACAAACCCACCTAAACCATTTTTGGATGCATCATCAGTACAAATACCATAAGGTAGACAATATAGTTGTCTCTCTGAACCACCAGTAATCTTGGCAGAACAAGAATCTACCGTTCCATAGTTCATATCTGGGTTATAGACGGTAGTGTACAAAAAACTATCAATCACTTCAGACTTTCCTACACCTTTGGTATATCTGACGTTGCCATAGCCATCAAAGTTCGTTAGCGGAATGTACCATCCATTCTTTGATGTTCCTTGTAGTACCGAGATTGCACTATTCTTTTGCGCCAATGTATAACCTGCAGCATTCAGAGTTCCAATCGCGTTAGGTAATTGAGTCAAATTACTAGTTGATGAGCTATTAGCTGTTAAATCAGCTATTTTTTGACCATTAGCGTTATTTGCTGCTGTAAAGTTGCTTGCATAAAAAATGCTGTCTACCTTTGTAACATCAGTATCCATGATGCCATAAAGCCTGTCAGCTTTGCTGAGATCACGTATCTTAGATAGAGGTGAGCTACGATCGCCTGAAATGACATTTACAAGTGCAAATAAGCTACTACTCACTGGATTACGATAGAAACTAACGACTGGACGCTCATAAAAGCGATGATTGTATTTGGTATCAGAACCAGTATAAGCACTTTGCAGAACCCGAGTGACCCGCGTATTGGTGAAAGAGCTTTCAGGCGACGATGCTGTGGCTGTCGCAGATGGTTTTATAAACCCTGCATTGGTAAAGTCGGCACGGAATACTTGACCACCTAAGTCAGCAAAATAAATATGGTCCATAAAGCCATCATTGTTACGATCTAACGTGGTCACGCCAGCGACGATACTATTTTTCATGGTAGGCACTGTTTTCGTAGCACTTGAATCACTGGAGGCTGACCAAATAAGAGCGCCTGTTTTAGCATTAATGATATAGACAGCATTACCTTTCGCCTGCGTGGTCGCCGTCAACGCACAGCCACCCAATATAGAGTCAATCAAACCCACTTGAAAACCTTCATTTTCATAACACATGTCATAACCACCACCAAATACTAGAACATCTGTACCTTTATCACTAGCAGCAGTACTTGTTTTTATTTTAGCCTTAGTAGGCTTTTCCCAAATCTGACCCATACGACTGAAACCTGAAGTCGCTGGTGTAATTGCAAACATCATACTAGGGTTGTCATTGTCAATGAGGTTCAGACCATATAAAGCTTCGCCGCCCATACGTAGACCACCATAAGCATAGACACCTTTGCCATCAGTAGTGTCAATATTGACACGTTTGGCTTCAAAATCGTATTTATAGTCAGCACTGACCATCCAAGGTGCATCAACACCAAAATTAGGTGAACCCGTACTAGCCTTGGTTGCGTCTTTGACTAATGCTGCTGATTTTTCGGGATCTATCAGCATCTCTCTTGGAATAATGACAAACTTCTCTTTACCGCCATCACCACTAGTACTGGCATTGTCAGCATTAACCAAATGCAGACCACCTTCTGATGAACCAAATAGTACGTAATCATCACGAGTAGTGTTGACTCTACCATCTTCATCTAAGTTTGCTGAATATGATACTGAAGCAGGAGTCGAGTGTATCGTCGCTCCTAGTACTTTGATAGGTTGGGTTGCATTAGCGCTGGTCAACGTCATATCCTTCACATTGACCGTTGTCGCTGGAAGATTAGCAAAACCTAAAAAGTTCAGTAGCTTTCTCAACGTCGCTTCATTGTAGGTTGCTGTATCTATAAAGGATGTATTTGTCAAAGCAGTGTTATTTACTAACACTTTACCTGCAGCATTGACACTCACCTTTTTCAATACTGGCTTTTTGCTAGTACTATTTTCCCAATCTTCTACATATAGAGTTCTAACAGAGGCAAGACCAGTTGCTGGTGTACTTAGCTGAGAATAAAAACCACCAGACTCTACTTTATCATTGAGGCCAGCATAGTTAATGTCTGACCATAAATCCTGTGCTGCTGGGTTTAATTCTCCTGCTATATTTTTGAAGAGCTTAGTATTACTTTTACCATATAGCGTGCCTTCGTTTAAACTATATTTCTTTAGGTTACCTTCCCAAATCACTGAGTTTTCAGCAACTTTGGGCTGTATAGTTGGATAGTAGGCAACAGCGAGCTGACTGTCGGCACGATACGGATCGTCTGGGATAATAATAGTCCCTGATGGCGTGGAAGGTAGTGTTTGATTCAAATCGCTAACGAACGTGGTAATACTACTAACAATATCCTCGGTAGACTGTGCAGAATAGAAGCCCCCTTCGCCAAAACCACCAACGCCTGGCAATGCTGCAGTTGTCTTTTCACCCCAATTACAAGCGTTTCTTGCATCGATATCTGTGAATTTTGTGCAATTATAAAAGTCTCGATTGGCAGTGATGCCAGTTCTTGGATTGGTATAAGGAAGGTTACGAATAATGCGATCTGCTGGATCTCTATTATCGTCCTCCGCTCTATCGATATTAAATACCGAACCGAAACCAACTACTGCTGTATAGATTTCACGATCTGTTCCTAAAGGGTTAATGGTAGGATCACGTAAGGCTTTGGCAAACGAACCAACCTCAGGCATACCATGATCATTCTGACTACCATCCGGTAACGTGACCGTAGATAAGCTAAAAGAACTACGATTTAAAGCGGTTTTCATCAGTGCTAAAGGACTATCTGAACTATTTGGAGCACCATCAGTTAAGAAATAAATACCACGTCCATCACAACTCGAGGGAGATGAAAGCGGGCTAATATAATTACTACTATTTTTGGAGGATGATGACGATTTACTGAAACCACTCCCAGTACCACTTGTTTTGGTACCTAACATATAAGCGCCAACCTCTGCGTAAGCATTAGCTGTGGGCGTCCCGTTACCACCACCTGCAGCAGCAACAACGTTTCTTATATTCTGACGTTGAGCATCATCTAGTAAAGCGGCAGGTAATAATATCTTACCACTACTACCATCAGTATTTCTAGCAGTGCCGTCTGAATTGAGCTCCACCACGTTATTACTGCCGCTTTGAGAAGAAAACTGACCAATGCCAATAGCCACCTTATTAGAGTCTAACTGAGTGCTATCCATTAAAGTAAAAATGGCATCTTTAAGACGAGTTAGTCGGTCATAGTATCTATCACCTCCATTAGTTTTGTAGTAGTAAGTTGTAGTGTTAAAGAAGTTACCGCTACTTTCTTGTTCAAAACCATTAGTTGAAGGTGTATTTATTTCAGCATTGCCATTACAAGCATTTATATTTACACTACCTGATCCGTTGTTGCTACCACAACGATACCATCGCGTAGCGCTAAAAAACCCAGAAGTTCTCCTATAAAAGTATCTTTTTTCACCGTCAGTCTCACAATATCTTCTCGTATAAGACGGCGTTGTTGCAGATGGTTCTGTCATTATTGTGATGTCGCTAGAAGAGACTTCAGCAGGTAAGTCACAGGCAGATGCGCCTACATTTGACTGGGCTGCTGTCATACTACCTGATGTGTCTAACATCATAGTGATAGTCGTCTTACCACCTTCAGCCGCCTTGTATATCTCTAGATCGCCAATTTTCTTGCCCGCGACATCAGCTTGTGCGACTGGCAGAGCCACCATAGCAGCCATGGCAACGACTAGATACTTTAAAGGTAACGTAACTTTGCCACTCATTGGCGATACAGTATTTAGTCGTTTCATAACCTCTATCCTTTTATAATAAATAAACTATTTATGGCGCAGTTTTTAGGACACATTCTGCATTTAATGTGCCTTTACCAAACGGGATACACTTCGTAGAAGAAGAGATGTTTTCAACATCTGCTCGCTCATATAACATTTTGCTTGGAGTGTCGGCAGCGAGCATACAATCGCTCAGTGATTTTTTACTACCGACGACGTTATCTTTAATGCTGGTTTGTGCAAAACAATTATCTCCATTAGCTTTAGGTTCACTATAGGATGGCAATGCTGAAGCAGATCTAATATCAAATGTGAATTTTTTGCTGGTTCTATCTTCGATTTCTTTACCAATGACCATATGTCCAAATCTTTCGGCATTTGGATCAACGGGAGCAACAGTGACACTCATTTGAGTAACAACCGTTTGCCTAGCACTGGTATAGCCGTCAGCGCTGTTGTAATCACATATACCATTGTTCAAACCACTCCAATAGGCTGTAGGATTTGCTGCAGTTCCCTTTACCATAACAGTAGCATTGGATGTCAGATATTTTTTGGTACGAGGGTTGAAACAGTAAATAAACTCATTAGTTGCATTTTCATCATTCAATAGAAAATGTCCAAACACACCTGATGCACTTGTCACATCTAGGTATTCAGTAGAAGTTGAGCTACCATTGAGCATCATTTCGAGCTTTTGATTGGCACTATCTGAAGACTGTAATAATACTGTATTGATCTGATCGCTTGTCGCTATTTTGAGATCTGTATTGCTTTGTCTCACTGCTATAGCACCAGCGAGCATAATCAAGACTAAGAATAGTAGTACTGCTATTAACGTTGCCCCGCGCTCGGTATGCCGATATCCGAGAGTCATTTTAACGTCTTTCACGGTTGGGTTTGGTGAATCGCGATGGATCGTCACTCTTACTCTCCTTACCAGAATTTATAAGCTGGTTTTCACATTGACTACACGAGCGTTGCGTAATAGCGTTGTGGTCTCATAAGTCGCGCGTACTTGTTTTTGACGTGTAGTATCTGTCTTTAGTGCATTATTCTGACCTAACAGTGTAAACGAAGTTTGATCATCACTACCTAAAACAGGAGTGCTACCATGAACAATTAGACCTATTTTTACTGATGTTATTGCTGGTTTGTTCGCAGTTATCGATAGATAAGCACTACTTGGTAAGTACATAGTCTGACCTGCATTGACACCCGAATCATATTGGACACCTAACAAGATTTTGAACTGATCTACATTAGTAATAAATTCTTGACCAGCTTGACCAAAGTTGCGAGCGTCTGTACCACTTATCGTTCTGATCTTACCTGCTGCAAAGTCAACCCTTCCAGCATCACAAGCTAACACTAGGTCTTTGATGGCGCCACTACTACTGTCATTCGTAACAGGTCGCAGAAAATAACGCTCAATAGCAATATCGTTTACCTCAACTGCTGAGCCTTCACAGTCACTGAATGGGCTACCCGTTATATTTGTATATTGGATTGTCAGTTGATCACTATTAACAGTAGTATTTGAGACTCCTGTCCAGCCATTCGTACCACCAACCGCATCACCCGCACGTCTCGTCAAGTAACCAGTGTCAGTATATGGCGTAGTAGTAATACCTAAGTTGGCGCCTGTTAACACAATACCACCCTTCGCAGTCGTTCCGTCTATTCTCGTAATTGGGTTACCTAAATTAGCTAAACGAACTTTCTTTTCTAACTGCTGCAAACCGAACACACTAGCATCTTGCAACTCGCTACCACTAGATTGCACACTGCTTGTTTTTACACTAATTGTGTATATCTGTACGACGGCGGCGGAGATAATCAAACCTAGCACTAATGAGATCATAAGCTCTATTAGAGTAAAACCAGACTGCTTGCAATTACTGTTGTTATGGCTGTCAACGTTCAGCATCAGTAAGCCTCCATAATAAAGCACTCTGCACCATTTTTATAAGTACCATTCGCATAAGCACAAGCATTTGTATCACTATCACTTAGAGCTACAGTAGTATCACCCCAGCTAGCTACAAAGCATTGACGCTCTTGTTCACCTGAAGTACCAGGACACCCATTAGGAACTAAACCTAACTTGATATCATTTATCACCGCGTATGACTTCATCAATAAGGCATCACGTGTTGCTAGTTGATTAATAGTGCAACTGTCTGCGGCGACAGGTGCTCCCGTTGTATTTTTGATACAACTGTCCTTTGTGATTACAGCGCCATCTATTGTTACAGAGTCAGTGCTACCATTTACAGCTGTTTTGAAAGCGCTTATTCCGCTTGAATTTGCACGCATTGTTTCCGCGCCCCCTCTCATAATAGCTAGTGCTCGTGTACGCATGAGGCTTTCATCAGTAGCTTTTACTGCAGTCATTTGCATAGCTGAGAATCCAAGCACTGCAACTGCTAGTAATAGTAGCGCTACTAGCACCTCTACCAAGCCTACACCATGCTGATTACCTAAGTTTCTCACTAGCAAGTTCCTTCTAGTTTGTGACTAATGCTTGCTATCGTACTAACCTCAATTTTTCGAGGTGTAGCGGCTGTATTATTATCACAAATGGTATAAGTGACTTTGACGCCATTAGCAGTCACTTTATTCGGCTGAAAAGTTACCGTATTGGTTGAATTAGGAGTAATAGATACGGTGCTTCTAGAGTTAATATCATAACTGGTCAACACAGTACCACTGGTGTTTTTCAATACAATAGTTTTTGCAGTATCGCTATATACGACTTGAATATTCTGGCGACGAATAACACTTTCGACTTTAGCGTCTTTCAATATACTAGTAATAGTAGAAGCCGTTGATTTAACCCGCTGGTTGGCAAGCTGAGTACTGATACTTGGTGCGGCAATACTTACAATGATAGCCAGTACCGCAATTGTCACCATGAGCTCAATTAAGGTAAAACCTGAATTAGCCATCAGTCTGTTGGGTTGTCGATTATTCACAGATGCATTCACATCAAATCCCTATTTAGCACCGCTAATGTCTGTCTCTTATCAGTTTTTGTTTTAAAATAACTAAAATCTGATGTCGTCTTTGCTAATGATTTTGTAGTTAACTTAACTAATAACATGCAATTTTTGTTCCATAACATTCTGTTGAGTTTATATACAAAACGACAAAAATCCCTATTCAGTGTGTCAACAACTATATACGTATTTAATAATATATAGTGAAGGCAAAGAATTAGCAATATATTAATGATTTCAAATAGATAGCTTAATTAACACTATTGACTACCATGCGCTAAAGCATATGCTGAAATGTGGTAGTTACTATAGCGTTGAGCATTTATCGTATTTGGATGCTCAGGTCCGATAAATGCTCGCGCTAAAGCCTGTAAGCTTGCACCTGTCGTTGAGACATCATCGAACAATAATAAGCGTTTTGTAGGAGGGCTCTGTGAGAGCGCGAAAGCATTATCTAGGTTACTTAGGCGTTCAGCACGTGTCAGGCCTTGCTGGCTCATCGTATCGTCAATGCGCTGAACACCGTGCCACAATGGAATGTTCCAGTGCTTTGATAGTTGCGCGGATAGAATACTGACAGGATCAAAACCTCGTTTGGCTAGGCGTTGATCGGTGGTCGGCATAGCGACAATCACACTATTATGCTGATGACAGCCATGCGGGCGTGGCAGCTGGCGTATGACATGTAGTAATAAAGGTAGCTTGGTCATGTCTTCATGATGCTTGAATGCCCGAATCGCTTGGCGTATTGGATAGTCATAATAAGTAGACGCTTGTATGGATAGCGATTTACCAAAAGCGATATCAACGTCAAAAGGTTCTGGGAGCCACGCGATACTATGGTGACAGTGAGTACAAAGTAAGCCACTGCTTACGCGAAGTCTGATCTGATGATGAATACGAGTAAGCAAAGCGTCGCTAGTTACCAATGCGAGCTTAGATTTTGTACTCTCATGTTTTGTGCTTGGCGAGTGACCAGCGTTAGATAGCGCGTGATGCGGTATTAGCTGAGGTGCTAATGTACTACGGTAAATACGGCATAGCTGGCAGCGTATATCTATATACTCTGCCAACCACAGTCCAGTTTGATACGGTGCTAAGTTGTGCATAGATTATTTATCATCATAATGCATGATAAGGCTCTGCTATATTAGAGACCTTTCCAATCGTTAAGCACAATACCAAAGCCGATAGAGGTGTTTTCATGATTATAATCAACAATAGACTCGCCATACCCTTGGAACAACTGCACCATACCATTGACGTTTTCTGACAATGGATAGATATAATCGATTTGTGCAGCACCTTTATTGGTGCTTGGGTTATAGCGCAAAGTACCGCTGACACTCTGCTGGTCTGGCAAATCATATAAGAATTTGATATCGCCATAACCCATGTAATCTTCGATATCTGGGTTGTCATCATCGCTGCTACTGTCACTATTCACGCGAGCCCAGAGACGCGGTATGACGGATAGCTTACCCCACTCTGCCCCTGCCATCAGATAAGCACGGTTCCATGAACGTGATAATGGATCATCCTGACCATTTGAGTGATGCACAGCACCAGCCCCTAACATACGTAAACGTCCACCGAAGGGAAGGTCTGCTGTCACAGGTTGGGTCAAGAATATCTCTGGTTGATAGTCGGTGGCACGAAACGGTCGTGAGTTGTCTTCGTTATAAACCTGCCAATGCGACTCCTGAGTATAGCCAAACCATAAATCTGCACTGGTATCGAATAAATCTTCTGCTACTTTACTCTTCAGTGATAACTGAAACTTCAGCTCAGTTTCACGTATGTCATTAGAGTCAAAAGGCTCAATGTCTTGAGAAGGTGTGCTTGGGTTTAAGTTAGGATCAAAAGTATAAAACAACGGCAGCAAATACGTCGGTCGGTATGGTCTTACTGTCCAAGTACCGCGCTCGCTATTTTGATCCAGATCATACGCTAGGCTCAGCGGTGTATACTTTTCGATATCTGTTTGAGTGACGCCTACGCTATCTAAAACCTGAATCTCTTGTTCACTATCTGCATCTGTATCCATACGCTTAGCAGCAGTCTGTTGAGTGGCGGCTAGACCTGTAGTTGTGCTGTTACCATTGAAAGTATTGGTTGATTTTTCTTCTACAAAGACAACCTGCGGGTTACCTGAAATGGTCGTTTTAAACGTCTTTGCCAAATCAACAGGCTGTTTGGTCGTAGTATAGCTTGGGGTTTTTCCTTGCTCAGCCACCTTATCAAAACATGCCAAACGGGCAGCACTACTCTGAACTTGCGTACAGTCAGAAAACAGCTTTGCTTGTTGAGCAATAAACTCTTTACTAATCACGTTGCCACTTTGGGCAGTGACGCTCGTGTATGTCTCATTATTGCTAGTATTCTGAGCCGTCTCCACGCTGCCGTACTCAAATGCTGCTTCTGGTACTGGCAGCTCATTGTAAGTCTGACTATTGTCAGCTGCTTGTACTTGTACCGCTGTACAACTCAAAGCGATAGCAACGGCAACACTCAAATGAGTATGCCTCGTTTGGCTACTGGCGTTACGACTGATTACATTGGTACGTTGTAATTGACGCTGAGTGGTGATGTGGGCAAACATAAATGTCCTTTATCTAACCAGCATTATCGCTAGCAGAGTATGTGAATTAATTGGTATAACCGTTAGCGTCACCGCTAAAAACAAGAAGAAATCAATAGTACATAAACACCAAAGACAGTCTTGACGGACTGATCTATCCCTGCACTATTGTTACTTTATTGTAATGAAAATATAAAGACTATACTAGCGTTATCGGCATATTAAATACGATCAGAAAATCCTAATCTCTATCCAAATAGATATCGGTATAAGATATTACAAGCATGAATTAATGACACTAAAAAGCCGATGTACGGTTATTACGGTACACCGGCTGCTCTTTATTATTAATCCTAAATCAGGATTCTACTCAAATGATTAAATCTACTTATTGATTAAAAGTTATTCATTATCAGTTATTCAGCGTTGTTAGAGTTTGCTCAAACTCCAAGCGACCGATTTCGCCCACTTGCTGATTAACCAATTGACCATTTTGATAGTAAAGCAACGCTGGTGGACCAAATAGTTTATAGCGAGACAAAACAGCTTTGGAATCTTCAGTCGTTTCTGTAATATCGAGCTTGACCAGTTGCCAGTCTTGCATTTGTGCTGGACGATTATGAAATAAATTTTTATCCATAATACGGCACTCAACGCACCAGTCGGCAGTTAAATCAACGATTACTTTTGGGTTGGAGGCAACGATAGTATCTAGCTCGGTAAGCGTCGTGATCCTCTCATCTTTTGCGCTATTGCTACCTACTGGATAAGTAGCATTCGACGGTGCCATCATTGGCGCGGCGCTCAATGACGCTAATGGATGTAAGCTATCATCATTTCCTAGTGCTGCACCCACGATCAAACAAGTGGCCCAAATACCCACAATGAGACTCAACGCTTGGGTCAGCATACGACCTTTACCCAGCCAACTCCATGCCCATATCGCTACCACCATAAACCATAATGCCCATACCATCAGCATGACTGGTGATATAAACACACGCTCGATGAGGAGCAATGCCACAGCGAATAGCAATAAGGCAAAGCCTTGTTTGACCCAGTTCATCCACTCGCCTGCCTTTGGTATGATCTTGCCTTGGGTAGCACCTATCAAGATAAGCGGCGCTGACAAACCAAACCCCAGCATAAATAAAGCAGCAAAGCCCAACAACGGACTGCCAATAGTCGAAACGGCGAGTAACGCACCGAACAGTGGCGCAGAGACACAGGGAGATACTACCAATGCTGACAAGAAACCAGCAATCAAACTGCCCCCCGTACTACCCAGCTTACTGTCACCTGCTTGGCTTAGATTTTGCATTTTTCTCCTTAGCACATGTGGCAAGCGTACGGTGAACGCATCCAACATATATAGCGCTAATAATACAAAAACCACGGCAAAGCTGATAAGAATAATCGGGTTTTGCAACCACCCAATAATACCTAGTGACTCCCCAAACACCGCAATAACTGCACCCAAAACACCATAGGCAGTGGCTACACCAATCGCATAACTGGTGGTTAAGATAATGCCACGTTTGACAGTTGGGTTTTGTTCACGGGCCACGATATTGGCAACGATGGGTAGCATCGGCAGTACGCAGGGCGTCAATGCCAAACCCAGACCTGCTAAGAATAGCAACACCAGTGCAAGCCAAGGATGAGAGGCAAGCCCAAAAGGATCACCATCGACCAGCGTATTGCCAGCGACGTTTTCGCTACTGGTCGCGCTGCCTGAGATGTTCGTATCTGACCCAGAAATCGTGGTCGTCGACGTACTGCCATCTAAAGAGTCGTATTCTAAAGTGCTGTCATCAATGAGGTCATAGTCAATAACGTCATCATCTATCAATGCTTGATCGTCATCAGACTGAGTTGTATTGGCTATACCAGCCTCTATCGATGTCGTCTCATTGTCATTCGTTGATGCTGTCACATCAGCCAGACTACTACTTGCAGCAGCGCTATCAATACTAGCGTTACTTGATCTCGTTTGCGGTGACGTCGCTGCGATGTTAACTGTAGTTTTGATTTTTTCGGGTGGATAGCACAGCCCTGCTTTTGCACAGCCTTGCCAGCCAATGACAATCGCTGCGTCACTCATGCTTGTGCCATTATTGCTGGTCAATATGGTCGTTGCGACCATATTGATTTGATCAAACACCAGCACTTTCCCAAAGGTCGGATCATCGATTGAGTATGGCTGTTGGCTAAAGGTAAAAGGGGTTGCATTCACGCCAGCCGGTAGCGTGAGTTTTATTTGATCTTTATAAACATAATGTTCGGGCGTGATATCAAAATTGATAGACAGGCGCGTGCCTGTGTGGGTAGGTGTACTACTACTAATGACCTGAAAAGCCTCATCCACTGGCAAGAATTTCGACTGTGCGTTGCTTTGACTATTGCCAAATAAATCACTCAATCCTGCAGCTTGCGCTGTTATTGGTGCCAAACCAGTTAACAGCGAGCTGCTCGCAATAGCAAACGCTAATACGTACGATTTTTTTGGAGACGTTTTAGCAGTTCGTGAGAAAGGTTGTGATGGCGCCTTGATGGACATGAATAGCTACCTGTTATGACTAATATGTGAATCGACCTGCGCGATACTTATCTGCGCGTTGCAGCAATATTTATCTTGGTTTTGATTTTTTCTGGTGGATAGCATAATCCAGCTTTTGCACAGCCCTGCCAGCCAATCATAATGGGGACATTTTTCGCTCCCTTACCACTACTGGTCGTCAGCGTTGTGGTTGCAACGATACTTCTTTGCGTGAATACAGGAACCTGACCAAAGGTCGGATCATCAATTGATACGGGTGCCTGATTAAAAATAAATGGGGCTGCAATCACACCTTTAGGAAAGCTTACAGTCAGCTTATCTTTATAGACATAGTGCCCTGGCGTGATATCAAAGATAATAGATAATTGTGTACCCTTAGATGTTACCTTGGCACTACTGAGGACTTGAAAAGCCTCATCCACCGGCAAAAACTTTGATTGCGATGAGCTACTACTATTAAATAAATCGCTCAATCCTGCAGCCTGTACACTTATTGATGTCATTGATAACGCGGCTATCAGTGAGGTGCTGGTGACAGTAAGTGCAAGCGCGCAGCATTTGGAAATGCGTCTATTAAGTGCAGTTATTTGGGGTGCTGGCATTTTAATGGGCATAAATCGTTACCTCTGATAATGGTTAGCAGTAAAAGCCTGGCAGTAAAAGCATAAACTCAGCATAAACATGCTGATAAAAATATCAGCGCTCAGTACATCACTCATATTGAACGATGAGCACTTTATAAGCTGATAAAAAATATCAACCAATAAGGGATTATTGGTTGATATTTAGAGGGTAGTAAATATGAGCAAGTGACCAAATACGTTTATAAACAATATAATGCTATGGGTTTCATAAGCGTTTGTACAATCAAACCTTATAGCTGAGCGTAAAGATCAGCATCCTGACCCTCGCCACCTTGCTGCCCATCTGCACCCAATGAAAACAAATCATAAGGACGACCTTCACTACCTGGGGCTACGTATTGCATTTCGTTTTCCCAACCATCTGTCGGATAGCCACCTTTTATATAACCACCTTCAGGGTAATTCTTTGCATCGGCAGGCGGTGTTGTCAGTGCCTCTAATCCTTGAGCTGTCGTTGGATAGCGTGAATTATCGACTTTGTACATATCTAGTGCATTTGAAACAGTAGCTAGCGCGGTCTCAGTCGTTTTGACACGAGCTTTATCGCTTTGTCCGACGACTTTAGGTACGACCAAACCCGCTAAGATAGCCAAGATCACGATGACGACCATGATTTCAATCAGAGTAAACCCTGACTGCATAGATCTATGTGCTGAACTGTACGGCATCGTTGAAGACAGACTCTGATGAACACTTACAGTAGCTGAGTCATCTAATATACTGTTGTTAATTTTGGCGTTATTATTGTTTTTAGCATTGTTTGTAATATGGGCACTTTTTGGAATCGTATTCACTTGAAAATTGTCAGTCATAGTCATCGCTTTGGTCATCACAGTTATGTCAGTGGTAACAGTAGCATTCTAGTGGCGCTTACTACTGTCAGATCTTATCAGTAATATCCTACATCATTATCACTATAAACCATGGTTTTATTTTTATCCAGCGCGGTGCTCAGATTGTCATTATGGTCAGTATTGAATAAACAGTGAGGTCTATAACTGTCGCTTCATCCTACTTTTACTATAGCGTGGTGCTCAGATTTACCCTAGTAAAACTATATCATAGACAATAATATACAACAGTAAGCAAATCTTAAGAAAGCTCGCTCAGAGTTTAGCAAGATGTGCCGTATAGGTAAGATAGAGATATCGGATTTGTGTCAGCCGTTCAAGTGACTGCTTGCTAGCCTGCCAAGTCATTCATATTAACAATAGGTAGCATAACCGCCATAACGATAATCATCACGACCACACCCATCAATACCAGCATCAGAGGCTCGAGCAATGACAGCAAAGTACTGATGAAGTTGGTTGCTTCTGCCTCTTGCATATTGGCAGCACGGCTTAGCATATTTTCTAACTCACCTGAGTTTTCGCCACTTTTGATCATCTGCACCATCATCGGTGGAAAATAAGTAGATTTCTCTAGCTGACTAGATAAGCTTGAGCCTTCTGTGACTCTATCAGCAGCAGTGATAATCGTTTTTTGGATATGTAAATTGGTCGTGACCGCAGCACCGATATGCAATGCCTCAATCAGTGGCACGCCTGAGCGTACTAATATCGCAAGGGTGCTAGCAAATCGCGCGGCATTCAATCCTTTGGACAACCTGGCCAGTATCGGTAATCTAAGTACCACACTATCAATGGTCAATTTCCCTGCCTGCGTTTGAGCAAAACGGTAGAATAAAAATGCAGCCCCTGCCAATACCAGAAGCATTAGCCACCACCACTGAGTAATGATATTCGATAAGGTCAGAACGACTTGGGTAATCAATGGTAGGGCTTGCTCGGACTGCTCAAAAACTTTGACAATTTTGGGCACCACAAAACTCATTAGACCCATAATCACCGCAATTGCCATAACCATCAGTACAACCGGATAGACCATGGCGCCTTGGATTTTCTTTTGGAGGGCAAAACGGTTTTCGGTGTAGTCTGCCAACTGGTTCAGGATGAGATCAAGATGACCTGATTTTTCGCCTGCTGCAATTGTGGCGATATATAGTGGCGGAAAGCTAGCGGCTTGTTGTAGTGCTCGTGCTAAGCTCAACCCTTCTAGGACATGTGAGCGTACAGCGAGCATCAAAGATTTGATATGAGTTTTTGGTGATTGTTTGGCGACCGCAGCCAAAGTCTCCTCGAGTGGAATACCAGCCGCCAGCAACACAGACAATTGGCGTGTGAGCAGCGCCAGCTCATAAGCAGATGGTTTTTTGTAACGGTTTTTACTTTGGCTTTTTCGGTCATTGACAGCGCTGACTTCGACTGGTGTCCACCGCTTATCACGCAGCTGCTGACGAACTTGCCGCGCCGAGTCCCCTTCTAGCAAGCCTTTTTGGACACTGCCATGGTCATCAAGCGCTTTGAAGTGATAAGCGGGCATAGCAGCAGATATCCTAAGTGGGTCACAGGTAAACGGTCATAGCGTACGACTTAACAGAAGGCTTCATACCTATCAAAGCGGCGTTGAGTCGTTACTATCAGGCATCAAGCCTTGTAATAATAAAACATCCAAGTGCTGCTGCTGTAACTTTTTATCAAAATCATTGACCTCAGCGATCAGCATACGCTCAATACGTTTGTCACTAGCAAAAACGCTCAAACGTGCACAAATAACCGCCAATTGATAAATGCGTTTTTTACAATAACCATCCAGGCCTTGTAGCAGTCTAACCATATGCGGGGTCTCAAGACTAGCATAGTCATAATCGGCGACTACTTGCTGACCAAGCGCCGTTACACCATAACTGACCGATAGATGCGCGCAAAAATAACAGCTAAATAGGTACCCAACCACATGACCGATATAATAACCTCGATCATAAGTGAAACTACTTACCCCAAAGTGACCAAGTACGTAGCTGTTGAGACTACCTTGATCGCGAACGGGCTTGCCATGTTTTAGTTTACCGACCGTGGCAAAACACAGTGGGTTGCGTCCATCCTGAGTGGTGAGCTGCCAGCCTGCTGGCTGCTGAGCAGGCATATGACGCACGATATCTGCGATGATATCATCGACCACATGTAGCTGTTGCCAGAGTCGTTCAAGCATATCCGTATCCATCAGACCACGCTTATCGAGCTGCTGAGCAAGCAAGTATTGCTGATGTTCTATAAATTGTGATTTGAGGGTTTGTACCAAATATGTGGGGCGCGTATTGGCAGATGCCATATATAGTAGCCGGGTACGTTCATGCTGAGTACGATAAAGAGCGACTCGCTGTGCCGCGACAGATGTCTCACTGGCAGGCGACTGACTGGTTGAGCTATGGGTATTGGACTGCTCTGTAGCGCCTAAGTCGTACGCTTCTTCTTTGGCATCTGATAAAGTAAATAAGGTCAATAGTGCCGCCTTATCAGGAACTTGTCTCACATCTTCTGGCTGCGCTGATTGTGTGCTAATCAAATTATCTCTATCAGTATTATTTTCTTTTTTAGCAGTTGCAGTAGCGCCTTGTTGGCTATTGGCTTCTGTACTTGGCTTTGCGGTCGGTTCAGTCATAACATACCATCAGCAGCAAAAATAAACATCGTCTAGATCCTTTTGTATGGCTGGCATTCAGCTATACATCGTGCGCTAAACGCACACGCTCATATTTCGACGACTCATTATCTCATAGTACCTGAACACGCACGCCTTGTCAGCTTTGTATAACCGAAATAGCACGGTCTAACTATCAGATACTGTGTCTCTATACCTGCTCAGTATATAAAAGATCGCGGATAAAACTAAAAGAGTTAATCGAAGCAAAAAGCGCTAAAGCAATGTTGGTCGCTTTAGCGCTTTTATAGACTTTAGTGCTTCTATAAATAGATACTGCCGATATAGCAAAACTGACCTAGGCGAGTTTTTGTTGTTGATACTGCTGTCGGTACGCTTTTGGTGAGACCCCATAGACACGCTTGAATGCCTGACTAAAGGTAGAGTCGGATGCATAGCCCACCATATCACTGATGCGGCTGATACTGTTCTGCTGTAAGCGTAAATATCGCGCTGCCAAACGCAAGCGGTAATCGATCAGATACGTGAGCGGCGGCATGCCGACTGTGTCTTTGAAACGCTGAGCAAAGCTAGATCGTGACATTCCTGCTACTTCTGCAAGCTTATGAATGGTCCAGCTTTGGCTTGGTGCTTCGTGCATCGCGGCTAGCGCCTTGGTCAAAAACGGATCTTTCATTGCTTTGAGCCAGTTTTCGGTGGCTTCAGGCAAGCTCTCAATATAGACGCGTAAGCACTCAATCATCATGATACTCGCCCAATGATTGATGACAGCGGTTTTACCCATACGCTCACGCTCAGCCTCCAAGGTCAGCAGCTTAATCTCTACATCAATGACCTCAAAACGACCATCGGCGGCATCATTGAGCTCGGGTAATATCGGTGGTAGTACAGACAGTAGAGGATTAATCATCTCTTTGTCATATTTGCATTCGATAAGTATCAAAGACGAATTAGGGTCACCGTCACCATCGATGTCAAGCGTACGATCTTTACTGTTAATCAATAACTCATCAAGCGGTTCGGCAACATCACCATTATGATTGAGCGCATAGCTCACATGCTTGTGTGCATTGGGGATCATAATCATATCACCAGCGCGGGCTTCTCTTAGACCATTACCAACATCAATACAAAAACCGCCAGACATCACCAAATAAAACAAAATAGTGTCTTTTCTCGTAATAGAGTAAGACCAATTGCCAGCACCGTTCAAACGATAATACTTGGTCTCAAATAAGTGCACGTTTTGTAGCAATACGCTCAATGCGTCCATTAATCAGTTCCTCAATCATACAGGGTCAATAATAAAGCTTAAAAATGTAGATATATTTAAAATACTTTTGAACGCTAACGTAATCAATAGGATATTTTGACTCGCTATTTTATGCCAGTGCCTAACACCTCAGTTGACGACACAATTAGTGTGATGAATAAATCGAAACATAAGCATAATGCCCGATTTGAAACTTCGTGTCCATTCACTCATAAGTATTACTAATTAATAATAGAGCAGACACAGTGAATCTAGGCTTCTGGAAAAAACCTACAACGATATGAATATCAAAAGACAAAGGACGTAAACCAACAAAGTATGGGCACTTCGAACGGTTCAATATTGTAGGAGGCTACAGAGGGATGAAAAACAAACAGACATAAAAAAACGCCAACAGTGGCGAATGGTATTGCTTATAGGTTTTGGTATAAATATAGAATGTTTATACGGATAATACAAAATAAATGGGGCGACTGATGGGACTCGAACCCACGACAACCGAGATCACAACCCGGGGCTCTACCAACTGAGCTACAACCGCCATAACTATTGCCTGATAAGGCAAGATTTGCAGGCTAAATGGCGCGCCTGGCAGGATTCGAACCTGCGGCCACCTCCTTAGAAGGGAGATGCTCTATCCAGCTGAGCTACAGGCGCTCTTAGAGGACTTTTATATACCACATTCAGTCAAAAATACAGTTTTTACTATATCAGAAACTAAACCATTATACATAAAAAAAAGCCTGTAAGGCTCTTAAAATAGATGGTCGGAGTGATAGGATTCGAACCTACGACCCTCTGGTCCCAAACCAGATGCGCTACCAAACTGCGCCACACTCCGAAATTCTCTATTATCACGATAGCTTGTTGAGTAACTCGTTGTTGGCAATGCCGCTAACTTGTTAATGTTCCTCGCTATCGAGGTGCACATATTAAGGGGAAAAGGCGATTGTGTCAACACCTATTTTCAATTAATTTAAAATAATCTCTAAATTCTTTAAAAAAGCAGATTATCACAAAAACATCGCGACGACTTCTAATGGACAGTCTCTAATCGGTAGCTTTTAAATAGCAATCTTAATCATTCAGTCTGCCTATCAGCTATAGCCTGTATTACTACTAGCGTCATTATGCTCTATTCAAATGTGGTCGCCCATTACCGTTTACTGTCCCTGTCAATACATCAAACGGTATCAACCACAAATGCGCATCACTTGAGCCATCATCATTATCGGTATCAAGAGCTTGATGAATTTGCTGCTTGAGTGCCACTGGCTGCCTCTCATTTCCTAATACGGGATAAACCATCCAAACCTGCCCTGCTTGATAAGCCTGTGCATAGCTGGTCAATTGATAAGCATCGCTCGCGCTAATAGCATTGCTATGAGGTAAGTATTTCCATTTGATATCGATAACATGGCTGTAGTGACCTCTAGTCTTAGTCATTGTAGTCCTAGTCACTGCCCTATCATCCTGATCAGTATCACTCTGACCCTGGTAGTGATTATCAGACATTTGATATATCAGTAGGTCAGGTCTTATAGATAGACATGCCCGCCCTTCTGCATCGTTTAGCCAAACACTTTGAGTTTGATACAAGGGACGACAGTGATTACTTAATCGTTGGAACATCGATGCGATACGCTGACTTGCCCACTGCTCAAATGCTTGATTCATATCAATCAACAAACACAAGCGCAGTGGGGGTCGATTTGGTTTGGTTGAGTCAACACCATAGCCTGCTGCAGCAGCTGACTGCCGTAATAACCAATAAGCCAAATCTAACAGTTGATGAGCAGCTTGCAGTTTTTGCCTTTGTAGTGGCAGAGTGTCTAGTTGCTTTGTTGCCTGAGTATATATTGACGCTAAGCGCTGCATCTCACGTTGGTCGAGCGTAGGCAAGTGCTGCCACTGCTGCAAGAGCGTCGAATATCCAGATTGTAGAAATAAAGGCATCAAGTAGACTAATGCGCTTTTTATCAATCGATTGGCCAGCATATCATGACTCAGCATACTACTTTCACAGACAAATCGATGCGGCTGCGTGCTATTGCGTCTTAGCTGCTCTTTGATGAGTAGTCGCCCTTGTACGGAAGACTGATTTTGGACACGCTCCTGATAATGTTGGGTTGGTTGATAGTGTACTAGACGCTGTAAAAATTGCGTAATCAGCCAATCCGACAACGGCGGTGCTTCTATGGGTAATTGTACTGATGGATGAGCGAATTGACCGAGATTTTTCATGTTGGGCAGCTTACAACTCTTTGGCCTATCAAGGCGAGTCAAGTCGGATAGCATGCCTTGTACCCAGCGACGCGTTTGAGCGATATCATCGTCCTGAATGGATGTATTCAGCTTTGGTAGTAGCTCAAGCGTCATGCCACTAGGCAGTAAAATAATGCCTATATAATGTCCGACCTTGAGCTGCCACTGTCCTTGCTTACGCTTGATGGTAAATACAGCAAACTCCTGCGCCATCAACCATTGAAAATCAGACACATGCAAAAAATCATGCGCGGTCAGGCGTTGATGCTCGAACACGGTGATGATATTGGTTTTGACGTTTTTTGCTTTAGCGTTCTTACGAGGCGTATAAGTACGAATGATATTTTCATCGTAGCTTTTATTGTAGCCTTTTTGGTGATATACGCTGTCGTTTATCATAAGTCAGCCACCTTGCTAGTACAGACGCTGATAGATAGAGGGCTGGTTGAATTTACCAGTCTTTGCGATAAGGTCTGCATTGATTATGTAGCTGCTCATGTTCATGGATTGACTAAGAAAGCTGTCTTGCCCTGTGAACATATGGTTTTGGTTGGCCATAATCTGCTGATGACTCACCGAACCTTGTGGTTTATTATTGACCAGCACATGACTGTCATGAATGAACTGCGCGCTTATTGGCTGCTGCTCATCCTGAAAAATATACTGTAATGCCGCAACTTGACCACCAGCAGCTTGTGCCAGTTGGGGAATAATCTGTTCGACTAAAACGGATTGTAATTGGGTCAAACTCTCAACTGATAATAAAAACGCATGCCCTAGACAAGCGTCTACTCCTAACGTCTGTGTAATACGTGTATTGAGCCCCGTTAGTAATTTACCCAGGTCAATCGTGTCAGCCTCTACGCTATCAGCTGCGTTACGCTTACTACTAATTATAGGTAATAATTCAGGCTGCGGCGGACAATCGATAAAGCGAAAGCGTCGACGTAGTGCCATGTCGAGAGGCGCAAGCGAGTGATCTTGAGTATTCATAGTGGCATAGATATCGACGTTATCAGGCACACTAAAAGCACGTCCTGAATATGCGAGATTCACTGTCATCGCATTTGGCTTGCCTGCACGCTTATCTGGCTCAATCAAACTGAGCAGCTCACCAAATACTCGTGAGACATTGGCGCGGTTGACCTCATCAATCAGCATCGCGTAACGCTGCTGAGGATCGCGCGCCGCACGCTGACACAACTTCAAAAACGCCCCGTCTTGTACCGCGTAGCTCATTTGCGTCTGATTGGCATGGCTATTATTTACCTGATTATTATTTACCTGGTTATTGTGTGCTTGGTTAGAGCCTGCCATGACAGGGCGAATCCCTTCAACAAACTCTTCATAACCATAGGCTTGATGGAAGCTCACCATACTAAATCGCTGCTGACCGATGTTTTGATTGAGCTTAGCTTTGTGATCACGCTGTGCCTGCTGGAACTCTGCTAGTTGCTGTGACAGCTCATTTAGTAGCGTCATACTCTCAGGCAGTAAATACCATGCACCGCTGTTGTCCTTATCAAAATAAGCTTGGCTGGCACGATTGTCGAAACTGACGGTTTTAGAGTCTACAGGACTATGTCTGCGCAGCTCTAGCCAAGCAGTACTCTCTAGGTTTTTCTCGCGGGCGTTTTGCGCAGCTTTAGTAATAAAAAATGGATGATTAACCAACTCTCTGACTTTTACCAAATCCTGCTGCTCCGCGTGTAGGTCCAAAAACACCAAACACAGTACCTCACGCCAGCTTGAGTCCTGTAACAACTGCCCGAGCAGCTCTTCCCCATTGATCTCAGGCAGATAATCAGTGTATTGCTTGGCGATTTGGAGCAGTCGATATGTTTTCCCTGTACCTGCGACGCCAGTATAGATGATATTGGTTGGCTCAGGAGTAGACATATCAGACATAGCGGCATCCAGCATTGAAGCATTCATAAAATAATCATATCGTGTCATTATAACGCGGGTAACAAGCGTGAAGGTATCTACGGGTTAGCTGACTGTCTTGCTATTTTATAAGCGCAGCAGTTCATGCTAATAATAGTCGAAAGGTAGCCGTTAATGTACCATAGTGTTTATAGTGGTTTTACGCACAGTTGCCGTTATCAAAAAACATCATTCGATTTATCTACATTAAGGAATTTTGTATGTCAGGATTACTAAAAAACCTACCCGCCAAGCTAACTGGTAAGCGACCAGCCAAAGTCTCTGACAACAAAAAACCACCCACCGAAACACCCAGCAGTACGCTAAAACCTATTAACAATCAATTTACCAAACTACTATCTGTCACCAAATACCTACCTGCTAGTGCACGCTCAAGCATTTTGTCTAAAGCCTTTGGTAAAGTCGTGCCTTACGTAGGGACGACAGGTGTGTACTACGAAACCGTCGAACCAAACCAAGTGGTCGTCAGCCTCAACAATGTCAAAGCGGTACAGAACCATATTGGCTCTATTCATGCAGTAGCCATTACCTTGCTGGCTGAAACAGCAACAGGATTTATTTTGGGTTTAAACCTACCCTCTGATCGTATACTACTGATCAAATCCTACTCGGTTAACTTTTATCGTCCGATCAAAAAAGGTCAAATTGCGGCGGTGGCTAGTCTCTCTGATGAGCAGCGCTTGGAGATTTTAAATACACCAAAGGGTGAAATGGTTATTCCTTGCCTCATTGATGATCGTGAGTCTGACAGTGACCGCGACCCTATCGTAGTCGAGATGACTTGGGCCTGGATTCCAAAATCTGAGCTAGAAGCACGTCGCAAAGGCTCGGCGGACAAAACTGTAGAAAGTGAGACCGTTGATAGTAAATAATGAGTTGGATTGAGGTAACCTGTGCTATTTACTTCTTGTAATGCAGGTTACCTATTGGCAATCAATGAGATAAGTGCGCGATGTTCACATCGCGCACTTATCTATCTACAGCCTCGCTGGTCGTCTTGTACTCACTACATCAGTCACCACTGCTCTATTTTTGCTTATTAGCTGTCTTGTCCAATCATTTGTATATCACCGAACTTAGATCAGAATTAGACCAGTATTTCGTCATCTGCTACTGCGCTTTCCTTTGTGACTCGCAGCACCTCTTCTAACGTCGTTCGCCCCTCTATCACTTTACGTAGACCATCGGCGCGAATCGATGGCGTTTGTAGGCGCGCATATTCTTCTAGCTCATACTCAGCAGTATTGCTATGGATCATACGGCGCAGCGTATCATCAACTGGCACGACTTCATATATCGCGGTACGACCTCTAAACCCTGATTGATTGCATTTATCACAGCCAACGGGTTTCGGTAAGCGAATGGACGTGTTGACTGCCTTTTCATTATTATCATCTGCATCTGACGCCATGCCAACTTCGGCAAAAAGCTTGGCTTGCTCCGTATCTGCTGCCTGCCAGTCATGACAATGTGGACACAAAGTACGCACCAAACGCTGCGCTACCACACCAATGAGCGAAGACGATAGTAAAAATGGCTCAACACCCATGTCTTGCAAGCGCGTCACTGCACCAATAGCCGTGTTGGTATGTAATGTCGACAAGACCAGGTGCCCTGTCAAAGAAGCCTGTACAGCAATCTCCGCCGTCTCTAAGTCACGAATTTCACCTACCATCACGACATCGGGGTCTTGGCGCAACATCGCTCGTAGACTCTTTGCAAAGGTCATATCTACTTTATTATTCACTTGCGTTTGTCCAATACCATCCAGCTGAAACTCAATGGGATCTTCGGCGGTCAAGATATTACGAGTTTGGTCATTCAGATCAGTCAATGCAGAATACAGCGTGGTGGTCTTGCCTGAACCCGTCGGCCCTGTCACCAAAATAATGCCATGTGGACGATGAATCAAACGTTTAAGCTCGGTATAATCATTATCAGACAGCCCCAAATACGTCATATTTAGGCGACCTGCTTGCTTGTCTAATAGTCGCATCACCACGCGCTCGCCGAAGCTCGATGGCAGTGTCGATACGCGCACATCTACTTCGCGCCCTGCCAATCGCAAACTAATGCGACCATCTTGCGGTACACGTTTTTCAGCGATATCTAACTTTGCCATGACTTTGATACGCGAGACTAATAATGGCGCCAGCTGGCGTTTTGGGGTGATGATTTCTTTTAGCTCACCATCGACACGAAAGCGAACAACCAAGCGTTTTTCGAAAGTCTCTATATGGATATCGGATGCACTTAGACGAATGGCTTCGGACAGTAATGCATTGATCAGACGGATAATAGGCGCGTCGTCCTGCTGATCCATCAGGTCTTCAGTTTCGGGGACACTGTCTGCTAGGCTATCAAGGTCAGGATTATCTTCAAGACCAGCGGCGATATGCTGCGACTCTCCTGTGTTGCCAGCGTAAGCGGCGTTCATACGTTTTTCAAAGTCATCCGCGCTGATACTTTCGTAAGTAGGCACGCTGCGGCTACCTTGCTGCTGCAAAAACCGCACCGCTTCATTAATTGCAGATAATGGTGTGGCTTTTGTCAGTACTAACGTCGGCGGCAACTCAGGGTCAATCGCGAGTATCGCCAAAATCTGATGGCGTTTCGCAAAACTGTACGGTAACTGCATCATAAAGACGACCTAATAAAAAATAGTATCAAAAACCAAATCATAGCCGAGCGTTGTAAACACCTTGTACACCACTGACCAAACCAAAAAGAGTGCAAGTAAGATTGGATGAGTTTGTTATAATAGCATTTTGTTTTAGACGCGTATTGTTTTATGCGGTGGGCAATTTTGGCTATCACCATTCGCTTAAGGTTACGCTATATATAGACATCGATTTTTTATTTTGCTGATGGTGCGCTATTATTGTCTATTTCACTTTTTAATATTATAAAGACGGCTCATGATATTTCGCTATAATCAATGTCATACCATGTAGGGGCGTTGCTCGGCAATGACTTGCCGTACTTGCGCCTATATCTTTTATGTCTGAATTATTTTCAACCGATTATATCTACCTCGCCCGCTCGCCATTAGGATTTTTAGTTATGTCAGAGAACGTTAGCACTGCTACTCACCCGACACCACTTTTGCAAGATACTTTTACCGTTGGTAGTCGTACCTTTTCCTCCCGTCTATTGGTCGGTACAGGCAAATATAAAGACATGACTGAGACCGGAGAAGCCATTGCCGCTTCAGCAGCAGAGATCGTGACCGTTGCTATTCGTCGTGTCAACATTGGTCAAAATAGCAATGAGCCTAATTTGCTCGATGTCATCTCACCTGACAAATACACCATTTTGCCCAACACTGCTGGTTGCTTCGATGCCGAAACAGCCATTCGTACGTGCAAGCTGGCTCGCGAGCTATTAGGTGGACATAATTTGGTCAAGCTTGAGGTATTGGGCGATGAAAAAACTCTTTATCCCAACGTTACCGAGACATTGAAGGCAGCTCAGGTATTGGTCGATGATGGTTTTGAAGTCATGGTTTATAGCTCAGATGATCCGATCGTCGCACAAGAGCTAGAGAGCATGGGCTGCGTCGCTATTATGCCACTTGGCAGCTTGATTGGTTCTGGACTTGGCTTACTGAATCGTCATACACTCAGTCTTATCATCGAAAATGCCAAAGTGCCTGTATTGGTCGATGCAGGGGTCGGTACAGCGTCTGATGCGGCGATTGCTATGGAGCTTGGTTGTGATGGCGTCCTGATGAACTCTGCTATTGCTAACGCCCAAAACCCAGTTATGATGGCACATGCCATGAAGCATGCTGTATGGGCAGGTCGCGCTGCGTTCATGGCAGGTCGTATGCCGATGCGTAAGATGGCGACGGCCAGCTCACCGCAGACAGGGTACTTCTTTCAGTAAGTAGTTAGACTGAACCACCCTTATAAAAACCAATTATAAAACAATAAGACAGAAAGACTCTTTGTTCAGCGCTCTGTCAGCTATCATTTATTATTCATTATCGTCATAAAAGGATTTATTATGCGACTTCTCACAGCAGTCGACCAGTTGTTCTTACTTCTCGAGTCGCGTAAACAGCCCATGCATGTTGGCGGATTGTTTTTATTTGAATTACCAGAAGGTGCTGATAGTGATTTTGTCTATCAGCTGGTACAGCAAATGCAAAACTCTGATGTGCCGCCAAGCTTCCCGTTTAATCAGGTGCTAGAGCATTTGGTGTTTTGGAAAAAAGACAAAGATTTCGATGTGGAGCACCATTTTCACCATGTCGCACTTCCAAGTCCTGGGCGCGTTCGTGAGCTGTTGATGTATGTGTCAAGAGAGCATGGACGACTGCTAGATCGGGCGATGCCTCTGTGGGAATGTCATATCATTGAAGGGATTGAGCCAGAGGTAGAAGGCGGTCCTGAACGATTTGCTTGGTATTTTAAGATTCATCACTCACTCGTTGATGGTATCGCTGCGATGCGTCTGGTCAAAAAGTCCTTATCGCAGTCTCCTGCTGAGCCTGTCACGCTACCCGTGTGGTCACTGATGGCGCGCCACCGTAACCAAGTCAACGCTATCTTGCCTGCCGAAAGATCCATCAAAAAGATCTTAAAAGAGCAGATATCAACCATCAAACCGGTATTTACAGAGTTGGTAGATAACCTCAAGAACTACGGTGATGAAGGCTATGTCGGTACGTTTGATGCGCCGATGAGTATCTTAAATAAGCGTATATCAGCATCGCGCCGAATCGCGGCGCAGTCCTATGATATACAGCGCTTCAATATGATTGCTGACAGACTCAAAATCAGTAGAAATGATGTGGTTCTAGCCGTCTGTGCTGGGGCTATACGTCGTTATCTGATATCCATGGATGCGTTGCCAAGCAAGCCGCTCATTGCTTTTGTGCCCATGTCACTACGCACTGACAACAGCATATCGGGCAATCAATTGTCATTTATATTGGCAAACTTGGGCACGCATTTAGACGATCCGATGCGTAGAGTAGAGCTGATCCACCGTAGTATGAATAACGGCAAGCGCCGCTTTCGCCGTATGAATCAAGCGCAAGTCATTAACTACAGTATCGTTTCATACGCATGGGAAGGTATTAATCTAGCGACTGGGCTGTTCCCTAAAAAACAGGCGTTTAACCTAATTATTTCTAACGTTCCAGGCTCTGAGAAACCTCTCTACTGGAATGGTGCACGTTTGCAGTCTTTGTACCCCGCTTCTATCGTATTTAATGGTCAAGCCATGAATATCACCTTAGCCAGTTATTTGGATAGGATTGAGTTTGGTATAACTGCATGTAGCAAAGCATTGCCGCGTGTACAGGACATGCTGATGCTGATAGAGGAAGAATTGCAATTGCTAGAGACCACCAGTAAAGAGATGGCGTTTAAAGGCATTACTGTTGAAGACAAAAGTGGCTACAAGGGTGATAATAAAACAAAAAAGCTGGCTCCATAACGGAACCAGCTTTTTGTTGTTTGGATAACAGCTATTTACTCTTCAGATAACCCAGTGCTATTAGCTATCTGTTGGATAATTGCGCATTTCGTCTGCGCTTAGATAGCGTTGCCCCAGATTGGCACGACTGTCTGCATCAATGGCTTGAGCAGCTTAACGTTACAAGCAAAGATCGAACCTGACGTCATAGAGTTGTGCGCGCCCGTGTGATCAACCACAACGCCGCGTGCTTCAGTCACAATCAACTCACCTGCTGCGATATCCCAAGGCTTGATAGACATCTCAAAATAACCGTCAAAACGACCAGCCGCAACGTAACATAGATCAAGCGCAGCTGAACCCATACGACGTACCTGACCACCTGCCTCAGATACCTTTTGTAAGCTCTCAAAATGCTGTTTAGCAAAAGAGACCACTTCGCCATTACGCTTACGCTCAAGCGGATGACCAGTCGTAAAGAAACCACCATCAATGGTTTTGCGTTCGCTCACTTGCATACGGCGATTGTTCAAGCGCGCGCCTTTACCACGGCTGGCTGAGAACATCTCATCACGAACAGGATCATAGACCACACCATGTTGGGTGACGCCTTTGTGCTGTACAGCGATAGATACACAGAACTGCGGTACACCATGTACAAAGTTTTTGGTGCCATCTAGTGGGTCGATAATCCAGCACCAGTCAGCATCTTCACCGCGACCTTCTTGCATACCAAACTCTTCACCCAAAAACGAATGATCAGGGTAGCTGGCTTTTAGCGTCTCGATTGTGAGCTCTTCGCTAAAGCGATCGATACGCGTAACCAGACCATCAAGTCCTTTAGACTCAATATCTAACTCAATTTTGTGGCGGTTTTGATGCGCATATAAAATCTCTTTACCAACTTTTTCAGCAGTACGCGCTGCGATGACGACCATGGGTTCCATAAATAACCTATTTGCTTGATGAATGAATATAAAAAATAAGACCAACTCTGTGCCCACAACATGCCAAACAGCCGCCGCATCACACCACATCTATGCGATTTAAAAACGTGCCTTTCATAAATGAAAACTTATAAACGACAATCGCATTATACTAAAATTGTTCGATAAAAACGAAAAAACCATTACGCTGACGATACCAATGTTTTGGTAGCCACAGACACTGCGCAAGTTGTAAAAAAGTTAGCACCTACGGCTAGCAGGCGTTTGCTCTGTTTAGAGAGCTAATATCTGTGTCATTCAATGTATATTTAAAGTATTGAGTGACACAATCATAGAATGAAATAATCCGTGCTATGACAAGAGCTGCTTGAGCTGCCCTATCACACCAGCGACGTCTAGACCACAGTCTGCCAATTGCTCTGTTTGCGAGCCGTGAGCGATAAAGCGATCAGAAATTCCTATATTACTAACTGACGGACGCTGACGTTTGAAGGCTGTAGATTCATTGAGTAAATACTCATTTACCGCGCTACCTGCGCCGCCCATAACCATGTGCTCTTCTAGCGTTGCAATATGAGTTACCCCTTGCGCCAACAATCTTTCAATCATCGCCGTATCTAGAGGTTTTACCCAGCGCATATTGATCACATGTACCTGACACGCCAGCGTGGTGTCGATGGCTATGCTCTCAGCTGCTTGCTGTGCTGTTGCCACCATCGTACCAAATGCCAGTAATGCAAGCTTATGAGGCGCATCATCGTTGCCAATGACTGACTCGACAACCGCTTCACCAATTTTATAAACTTGTGCTGGTTGCTCGATAGCAGCGCCAGTACCCGTGCCGCGCGGATAACGCACAGCAGTGCAGCCTTGGTATTCATAGCAGGTATTGAGCAGATGGTAGCACTCGTTCTCATTTTTTGGTGCTGCAATGATGACATTAGGAATACCACGCAAAAACCCAAAATCGAACACGCCAGCGTGCGTAGCACCGTCTTCACCCACTAACCCTGCTCGATCGATGGCAAACATCACATCAAGATTTTGCAAAGCCACATCATGAATCAGCTGATCATAACCGCGCTGCAAAAACGTCGAGTAAATCGCGACAATAGGTTTAACGCCTTGGGTTGCCATACCTGCAGCTAGCGTGACGGCATGTTGCTCAGCGATAGCCACATCGAAAAAACGCTCTGGGAAATGACGAGCAAAGTCAATCATCCCTGAGCCTTCTTCCATAGCAGGCGTGATTGCCAACAGCTTATCGTCCTCGTCCGCTTTATCACATAAGAACTTGCCAAATACTTGCGAGTACTTCAGCGCAGGTTTTGCATATTGTTTAGTTGGTTCTATAGACTCGCTCGGCGTGTCATCATGACTCTCGGCGGGTAGCTTACTAATCGCATGATAACCAACCGGATCTAATTCTGCTGGCGCAAAGCCTTTGCCCTTGGTGGTATATATATGTACCAAGACTGGGCCTTTGATCTGCTTTGCTAATGACAACACTCGCAAGAGTTCAGGAATATCATGCCCATCGAATGGACCAAAATAGGCAAAGCCAATCGCTTTGAACAAATTGTCTTCTAACTGCGGTACGGCGCGATGTTCGGTATGACGTTTACGACGGTCAAATGCTTGCATGTCAGGGCGCTTACACAGCATCGGCTCGCCTGTATCAGAAATATCGACTTGATAGCCTGACTCCCAAAGCATTGCTAAATGCCGTGAAAAGCCACCAATAGAGCAAGATATCGACATGTCGTTATCATTTAAGATAACCAGTAGATCAGCGTCTTGTTGTACGGCATCGTTCATCGCCTCAAACGCCATGCCGCCTGTCATTGCCCCGTCACCAATGATACAAGCAACCGTTTGTGCTCGGCCTTGATAGCGTAGCGCTAGACTCATGCCCAGACCTGCTGAGATAGAAGTCGATGAATGCCCCACACCAAAAGTATCGTAAACAGACTCAGCGCGCTCAGGAAATGCCGTCAGACCATCTTTAGATCTAATGGTCGCCAACTGATCACGGCGACCAGTCAATACTTTGTGCGCGTAGGCTTGATGCCCCACATCCCATACAATCTGATCTTGCGGCATATCAAGCAAATAATGCAACACAATGGTCAGCTCAATCACACCCAAATTAGCGCCAAAATGTCCCCCACTCTGACCGGCTGAATACAGCAAAAAAAGACGCAGCTCATCAGCTAGCGTAATTAGCTGAGCTGATGACAACATATTCATATCAGAGGGAGAATCTATCGAATCAAGCAATGGCGTATTAGGGCGTACACGTGGGATCACAGTATAAGTCTGCTGTAAGCTCGATAGCTGGGCAGCAGGATCAGATACTGATGCAGATAGGGACTGAGACTTTGGGGAGTGAGGTGACTGCTGCATAAACCGTACGATACCTACCAATCTGCTGACAAGACGCGCCTGTAGTATAGTTAAGACTACAACCAAGGCACGCCAATAATATCTACATCGTTATTGATGTAATCGACCATATAATTATTCATGCAACTTTTACGTGTATATAGCTGCGCTACGTATACCGTCAGCACACTACCCTAGTAGATCATGCCTTAAGACTACGTGTTTGATACTGCGTGGTGCGTTGATACTGTGTGCTTCACCGCTAAGGACTATATTCAGGGCTGTGTTAGAGACTGTTATTATGCCCTATTAGTTTGCATCAATATCGGATGTTAGTGACGACATAGTAATGTAAGGGTATAGACTTGTCACTGTATCCGTCAAAATAGTATGGCATAATAGCATTTTTTTTTAATTGTCGCTTTAATCATCGTGCGTCGTATGTGAACTTTGTGTGTTTTTATAATAAATACAATAAGCACGCGCTCTTTACGAACAGGGTATACTGATAATATCTTAGCCAAATTATATAGGTTAGGATATCGTCGCTGTTTTAGTACAGACATCACAGACGCTTTACCGCCACGATTATAGGCTTATGCAGGACAGTAATGTCATATCAATTTATCACTAGTGCCAAATTACCAACTCGTCACGGCGAGTTCGATATTCATATCTTTGAGAACGACGAGGGTCAAGAGCATGTGATGTTGACCGCTGGCCTGTCTGCGGTCGATCAAGAGACCAGCAGCACGACTGCACAGCACTCAATCAATACTGACTCGGTCTCTCCAGTTCCACTGGTTCGTATTCATTCTGAATGCCTGACGGGTGATGCCTTTAGCTCATTGAAGTGTGACTGTGGTCCGCAGCTCAACAGCGCGATGCAAGCGATACAAGAAGCTGGGTGCGGTGCAATTTTGTATCTTCGTCAAGAAGGTCGCGGTATTGGTCTGACCAACAAGATTCGCGCTTATGCCCTGCAAGACCAAGGACACGATACGCTAGATGCCAATCTCATGTTAGGGTTGCCTGCTGATGCGCGTATATATGACATGTGCGGGCCGATGCTGGCACATATCGGCGTTGACGCTGTGAGACTCATCACTAATAACCCAAATAAGGTTGCTTATCTGACCAAGCACGGTATCGATGTCGTTGAACGTGTGCCCATGCTCGTTGGCGTAAACGACATGAATGCTGAATACCTAGCAACTAAGCGCGACAGAATGGGACATCTACTGGATCAAGACCTCAGTCTCGACAAAGACTTTAATACAGCCATACACCTAAACAAATAGACAGCTTATGAGTATTTCACACACAGACAACATGACAGACTTGCCCGAGATCGCCTCAGTAGCAACGCCAACCAACAGCGACATCATGCGAGTACGTGAGTTTTTGGTTGATTTGCAGGCACGTATTTGTGACTCTCTAGAGGCGCAAGAGCGTGATGGTGGCGGCAATGCCACCTTTGTTCCTGATAATTGGGAGCGTGCAGAAGGCGGTGGCGGTCGGTCATGCGTGTTGGCCGATGGCGCGGTCATCGAAAAAGCAGGCGTGATGTTCAGCCATATTCATGTCCACAATCTGCCAGCCTCAGCGACGGCACGCCATCCTAATATCGCTGGCCGAAAAGCCCAGGCGATGGGCGTCTCACTGGTTGTCCATCCCAAAAACCCTAACGTGCCGACCAGCCATGCCAATGTACGTCTGTTTGTGGCAGAAGCAGAAGGCGAAGCGCCTATTTGGTGGTTTGGTGGTGGTTTTGATTTGACCCCTTTTTATCCTGTTTTGGCAGACTGCGTGCACTGGCATCAGGTGTGCCATGATTTATGTGCGCCATTTGGTGATAATATTTATGCTGATTTCAAGCAGTGGTGCGATGAGTATTTTCATCTGCGTCATCGCGATGAACAACGCGGTATCGGTGGCCTGTTCTATGATGACGTCAGTACCGAGAGTCGCGGCTGGGATTTTGAGACTTGCTTTGACTTTATGAAAGCAGTTGGTAATGGTTATCTTGACGGCATCATGCCCATCTTTGAGCAGCGTAAAAATACCCCTTATACTGATGAGCAGCGTGAATTTCAGCTCTATCGTCGTGGTCGTTATGTTGAATACAACCTTGTCTACGATCGTGGGACGTTGTTCGGATTACAAAGTAATGGACGTATCGAATCTATACTAGTCAGTATGCCGCCACTTGCTAGCTGGCATTATCGCCTCGAGCCTGCTGAAGGCACGCCTGAGTTTGAGTTGACTGACTATTATCTGAAGCCCCGTAATTGGCTGGCATTAGAGGTCCATAAATAGTTCGTATTTGTCAGTACTTGCTATCATCATTATCAGGAGTTCTGGTTTTTTTAAAGAACTCCCATCAAGTCAGCTGCAATAGCTGACTTTTTTCGTTCAAAAATTTCTATTTATCGTGTACGTTATTGCGTTTTTACAGCAAAAAACAAAAGTATAAAAACAAAAAAACTGAGCACTGAGTCTACACGTCTTAAACATCTTCACAATAACCTGAACGCTTACGAGGATATAACAACTATATCATCACCATTTTGCAGATAACGGCTACAATAAGAGAAGTTCTTTGACGGTCACTGTACATAAAAGAATTTTCGGCAGTATTTTTATAATAATATTTTAGGCAAAGTGAGCGTTTACAATGACGTCTGCGATTGGCCAAGTTTAAAGGAGTAAGTCATATGGCACAGGTTCACACCAACAAATCTTTAAAGTCTTTATTCAGCATTACCTTGATGGCAGCTGCATTAGGTTTAACCGCCTGTAGCAGTCCAGCAGATGATTCTGATATCAAAGCACGACAAGACAGTATGAAAAGCTGGGGCGATGCGATGGGCGTCATGGGTGATATGGTCAAAGCGCCTGATACATTCGATGCTGCAGTGTTCAAAGAACAAGCCGCATTCTTAGCAGAAGACGCTTCAAGTCCTTGGAGTCATTTTGAAAACCAAGAATCTATGGGTAACGCGACTGAAGCTGTTTGGTCAAATGCTGATGGCTTCAGTGCTGAAGCAGATAATTTCCAAAAAGTGACTGCTGATCTGAGCGCTGCTGCACAGACAGCTACGAGTGCCAGTGACGTTCAGCCTGCTTTTGGTGAAGTGGGTGCAAGCTGCAAATCGTGCCACACAGAATTTAGAGCAAAGAATGACTAACACTATGCACTCATAAAAAATAGCCAAACAAAAACCACCCTATCAAAAATAGCGTGGTTTTTTCGTTTTTGAAATTAAGTTTCGTCAGCCGCAAACAGTACATTGCGGACCACAGAGCGCGAGTCTGCTGATCCACCTAGCGAGCCTGATAGTATCCCTACAGCTGCCAAAAAAGCCGCTAGACGCATGTGAGCTGCAAAGGTTGCGCTATCCTTGTCAGAGGTCCATGTACTCATCAATGGGTCTGGAAACACAAAGACCACCACACCATACATGAGCACACCAAACATAAAAAACAGACAGATCAAAGTCAGCATCAGTGCGACATAAGTCGCTCCAGCCGTGACCACAGAGCTCTCTGACGTCTGCCCTCGCCGCGTGGATACTAGCCGAAAGGAAAAAGCGCGATACAGTACAAACGTGGCTGCCAAAAAACTTGCTACTACAAATATCATTAACTGACTATAAGAGACCGAGGCTGCAAAGTCCCAAGTCTCGCCGCCGAAGATGAGCACAATAATCACTGATAGCGCGGTTGCGATCATGGTTGGCAGTTTGGTAGCGATACGCAAAGGATTGGCGCGAATAGCCCCGCGAAGAATACGTGGAAGATTACCAAAAGCATGCCGCATAATAAAAGCAAATTTACTGCCTTCAGAGTAACGATCATTAGCTTCACGTGGCAAGTTTTTACTCATTTGCTGATACTGCGTACTTGTGAAGTGCCGCATGGTATCAAGATCATCTGGCACTTGGACGCGTGCCATATAGTTGGTTGGTGTGTCTGCGTAGTTGAGATTGAGTAGCCGTCCAAAACAATGCAACATTAGGCTGGCTAAACGCTCGGTACGTAGCGCTGGCTTAGGAGTGCTGTTTTCTCCATAGGCGATCAAACGGCGCGTTGAGATCACAGCGACATTGGTGATTTGTGAAGGAAGGGCCAAAAGATAGGACATCGACGCCGCTGCAACTTCTACGTCCGTAATGATAAGCAGAAAAGCAAGTTTGCGTTCGGTTTTCTCATTGATACCGATTTGAATGAAATCAAGCGCCAAATAACCGTTTTCGCTCGAGTTAAGACTAGGACCTGCAAAAGAAAAGGATTCGACCTGTACCGCTAGATTCTGCTGGACGATCTGACTAAAGGTAGCCGTTGCTGCCGCCGTCAGATCATTGAAAGCACCGTCGCTCTCTTGTCCAGCCATATCGAGCCTCATAATACCGACAGCGAGATTTCTATCGGTCACTGAGGGATGCAGCGGGTCAAATGAGAACTCTGTACCAGCCAAGCTACTCGGTCACCGGTTTGTTGGTTTCGTTAGTGTGGTTAGCGTCTTCACCTTGTTGCTCGTTTATTTGCTTAACAATAGACTTTACTGAAGGGTCGCTCAAATCTATCGTGCGGATTGGGAACGGAATATTGATGTCTGCTGCATCAAGAGCGTTTTTGATCTCGACGATCACTTGATGAATCGAGGTGACTTTGTTGGCCTGCGTGCCATCTTCGATGAACCAGCGTACCATCAGATCCATAGACGAGCCACCGAACCCTGTCGCAATTACGCTAGGTGTGGCCTTCTTTGATACGCTACTGACTTTGTCTAGTGCTTGTAAGATCTCAGCTTTTGCGGTTTCGATATCATCCTCATAACCAATACCAACCGCCACTTGTAGACGACGCTGTTTATAAGCAGTATTAACCGTCAATGCCGAGGTATACAGCTCCGAGTTTGGGATAACCACTTGCCTACCATCATACGTTTTAATGGTCGTTGCACGAATTTTGATATCTTCAACCGTACCTTCGTAGTCCCCTGAGACAATCTGATCGCCAATACGAAATGGCTCTGATATCAGCAATAAAATACCAGAGAGTAGGTTTTGGAAAATGTCTTTGAAGGCAAAACCAATCGCAACCGAACCGATACCAAGCGCACCGATGAGCTTAGCAGGCGTAAATCCTGGAATAGCAACGACCATGGCAATCATAAAGCCAATAAACAAAATAAGTGCCCCGCCTATCCGCTGGAACACCTTTACCAAGTTTTGATGACGCACGCGCGCGCCTAGTATTTTATGTACCACTTTTTTGAATACAATAGACAATAGCCAAAAAATACCCAGAACAATAAGCGCCGCCACAAAGTATGGAATGCGCTCGATAAAGCCGCTCGCCAAATCTTGCGTGGTATAGACCACTTGTTGATAGATGGTCACACCATCGGTTAGCGTGTTCGATATGCGGCTCACATCAGGGGTGGGCATAAAGGGTTACTCCTATTATTGTTTTAGCGCGTGTTTAAGGGATAAATAACTGGCTGCATTGCTAATTACAATATCTCAATTACGACATCAAATCAGCTTGTACGATTTCGATCCAGTAGCCATCGACATCTTTGATAAAGGCAATGTTTTTCATACTGCCATCTTCTGGACGTTTTTTGAATTCGACATCGTTCTTATCAAACCAAACAACCGCCTCTTCTAAATTCGGTACGCTAAAACAAATATGACCAAAACCTTGCGGGTCTTGATTGCCATCATGGTAACTAAAGCCTGGCTTTGTCTCAGTGCCATAGTTATGAGTCAGCTCTAAAATACCACGCTGACGGAACGCAAAAATTTCTAAATCCTCACCGGATGGTAGGTTTTCACGCTCGCTCTCGGTCAATTTTGCTAAGAAATACAAATCAAACCCCATATCAGGGAACTTTTTGACCGCAAGCAGTGTCATACCCAGAACGCCCGTGTAGAACGCTAATGATTTGGCGGGATCTTTGACGCGTAGCATCGTATGGTTAAAGGTAAATCCTGTCGTTTGCGCGGAGATTGATTGAACGCCATCAGTACTAACGCTGCTGGCTGGCTGGTTTATGATTGAGTCATTATTGTTAGAGGGAGCAGACATAATTATCCTAATATAATTCAATAAATAGATTTACGGTTGCGCGAGACTCGGCTGTCACGATTCGCGCATCCCTCTCATCATAATAAAAAATAGCAAAATAAGTGATAGGGTTTTGTAAGAGTATGAACAAAGTATGTTCATACTTAAGCAAATATTAGCTGTCTAAGAATTTGACCTTCCCTGTTGCCAAGTCATACTCAGCCCCAACGACGAGCAGCTTACCACTATTGGTCAAATCCTCTAGTGCACGTGATCCATGCTTTAGCTGACTGACGGACATACGTACGTTGGCACGGATAGAGCGATCGACCAGCTCGTCTGCATCGACAGATTGACCATTGGCAGTCGCCAATTCATGTAAGTTATAGACACTTGGACGAATACGATCAACGATAGACTGTAAGTTAGGCGAGTAATTCTGTTCAGGATTAATCAAAGTCTCAACACAAGCGGTAACCGCACCGCACTGGGAGTGTCCAAGGACAACCACCAACTGCGTACCAAAGGCCTCTGCTGCAAACTCGATTGAGCCTATCTGTGAAGGTGCTACCACATTGCCCGCAACACGTATGACAAACAAGTCTCCCAATCCTTGATCAAAGACAATCTCAACAGGTACTCGTGCATCAGAGCAGCCCAAAATAATGGCCAATGGATTCTGGTCTTTGACCAGTTCTGGGCGGCGCTGCATATATTCATCGGTACTGGTAAGGCTATCCACGTAGCGGGCGTTACCTTCTTTTAACAGCTCAAGCGCTTCTTGACCGGTTGTTGGACGTGTATCGTTAGGCATGAGAGATCCTTTATTATCAATAATATGAGAGTTATGAGTGGCTTTACATATATATTCAAACATGGGTATACGCACAACTACCAGCTTATCACGCGCATGATGTTTGTCAGCCATATTGTGATTGTATAGGAATAACAGCCAAAAAATGATAAAAAACTTTGTTTAAATGTCATTATGTAAAGCACATATCACTGGAAACATCGCCGTGTTTATCGCTGTCATAGCGGTAAGGCTCGCATCACTGATAACGAACTTGCACTGATTTGCATCAAGGGTTTGCTATAATGTGCAGGAGTCAGGCAACAATCAAACAGTAATCAAATCGTGCTTACGCTCCTGCCAGTTTTTTGATGGCAGCGAGCGACCTCGATGGCCACGCCAGCTACTATATCGGATGCTTAGGAACAGATATTATGACCGACCCATCTCAAAACACGCACACCACTTCTGCGTCTCTTCATGATGACAAGACACTACTGAAAATAACGGGTCTCAAAAAAACCTACGATCAAACCGAAGTGCTAAAAGACATCAACCTTGATATTAAGCATGGTGAGTTTCTGACATTGCTAGGCCCATCAGGATGTGGCAAAACCACATTGCTACGCTTGATTGCTGGTTTTGAGCAACCAAATGCAGGCGCCATACACTTGGATGGCGTACAAATGGCAGGTTTGCCTGCTGATAAACGCCCGGTTAATACGGTTTTTCAGCAGTATGCGTTGTTTCCACACATGAGCGTCGCGCAAAATGTCGCGTATGGACTGACACTAAAAAAAGTACCGAAAGATGAGATTCAAACGCGGGTCAGTGAGATGTTAGCTATGGTGCAGCTAGAGCATTTAGCCAATCGCAAACCACAAGACTTATCTGGTGGACAGCAGCAGCGCGTGGCAATTGCCCGCGCCGTAATTAATCGACCCAAACTACTCTTGCTCGATGAGCCACTATCTGCGCTCGATCACAAACTGCGTTTGCAAATGCAGTCTGAGCTAAAGCGCTTGCAGCGCGAGCTGGGCATTACCTTTGTGTTTGTGACCCATGACCAAGAGGAAGCGCTATCGATGTCAGACCGTATCGCGGTGATGAAAGATGGCACGTTCCAGCAAATCGGTACCCCTATCGAGATTTACGAGACCCCCGCCAATTTGTTTACCGCCAAGTTCATTGGTGAGACTAACCTATTTAGAGCCGAAGTTAAGGGCGTCTATCCAGACCAGCCAGATCGTGACGGTAACGTGACCAATGGACGCATTGAAGTTGAAGTCTGTGAAGCACAGGCGCAAGAGGGACCAACCACGCGTCGTAATCTGCGTCGACCCAATTTTGCCAATGATGTACAAGTGGGCGACATTGTCAATTTATTACTACGCCCTGAAGATCTGCGTATATATGATCCAAAAGACAATGAGCATAATGGACTAATAGGTCGCGTCATCGAAAGTAACTATAAGGGCAGTACCTTAGATTCTATTATTGAATTGGCCAATGGTCATATTATTAAGGCCTCTGAATTCTTTGATGAAGACGACCCAAGCTTTGATTATAAATTAAACGAAGGGGTAAAAGTCTCATGGGTCGATGGCTGGGAGTGGGTATTGCCAGATGATACTGACCATGTACATAATTCGACTGCACAAAAGGATGGGAGCTAATGGCACGCAATCACCTAAGCAGCAAAAGTCCATTTCGTACGGTCACGCTCTGGCTAATTTGGGGTTGGTTACTTATTTTTGCACTACTACCAAATATATTGGTAATCGCGGTCAGCTTTTTGACCCGAGACAGTAGTGATTTTATTAGTTTGCCTTTCAGCATCGACAGCTATGTGCGCATGGTTGATCCGTTATACTTTGAGGTCTTTGTTCATTCATTGTGGATGGCAGGTATCACAACGGTGATCTGCTTGCTACTCGGCTACCCTTTTGCGTGGCTAGTATCTAGGGTAAAAGTACGATGGCAACCGCTACTTATGCTGCTATTGATACTGCCATTTTGGACCAACTCTTTGGTACGAACGTATGCACTTAAGCTATTGTTTGCTAACAATGGATTGATTAACAAGTCGCTACTCGCCATCGGTGTGATCGATACCCCTATCGATATTTTATATACACAAGGCGCGGTGATTGCAGGCCTCACGTACTTGTTATTCCCCTTTATGGTATTGCCGCTATATGCCGTGTTTACCGACTTACGCAATGATATGCTGCTCGCCTCACAAGATTTGGGTGCATCAAGAACACAGACTTTTTGGCATGTGGTACTGCCTTTAACGACACCGGGTATCATCTCTGGCGTACTGCTCGTGCTTTTACCGGCGATGGGTATGTTTTATGTGGCGGATATTTTGGGCGGTTCTCGGAACTTACTGGTCGGTAATATCATCAAAAACCAGTTTTTGGACGCGCGTGACTGGCCCTTTGGTGCTGCGGCGAGCGTGCTATTGACGCTTGCAATGGCAGTACTACTGCTGGCTTACCGTGCTAGTAGCCGCCGTATTGGCAAAACTGACTTCAACGAGGTGGCCTAATGTCTTATAGCTCACCCAACAAAACAACTCGTAAGCTGAAGATTGGCAGTATCGCAGCCAAAAGCTATCTCGGACTTATTTATACCTTGTTATATCTACCTATCATTGTCTTGGTAGTGATGTCATTTAATAAGTCAAAAATCGGCTACAATTGGGGCGGCTTCAGTTTAAAATGGTATGAGTCGCTATTTAATAACCAAGCGATGCTCGATGCGTTTTGGCACTCTATTGTCTTGGGGTTAGTCGCGGCTACCGTCTCAACCTTAATAGGAACACTCACAGCACTAGCGCTACACCGTTATAATTTTCGCGGTAAAGGCTTACTAAACGGGCTGCTGTTTGTACTTATGATGTCACCTGAGATTGTACTGGCTATCTCGTTATTAGCACTGTTTTTGTTGATCGGTCTACAGTTAGGTTTTGTGTCTTTGTTATTGGCGCACATTACCTTTTGCTTGCCTTTTGTGGTCATTACCGTCTTTGCACGACTGAGTAGTCTAGATGAGCGCTTGATGGAAGCGGCACGTGATTTGGGCGCTAGCGAATCGACGATGGTACGTACAGTGCTCATTCCCGTTATTCTGCCTGCGGTTATGGCAGGTTGGTTGCTTGCTTTTACCTTGTCGCTAGATGATGTGGTGGTATCGACCTTTGTCACCGGACCGAGTTATGAGATTTTACCGCTACGTATTTACTCTATGGTACGGGTCGGTCTCAAGCCAGAGGTCAACGCGATAGGTACATTATTATTGGTTGCTTCACTAGTATTGGTGGTTATCTCACAGCTGTTATTACGTAAGCGCTAAATGTTGATTGCTCATTAACTACTCATTATTGATGGACTATGAGTGAAAGTCAGCGCTATATTGACTATAATGAATTTTTCTCACGGTAGCGGTTGGGTAATATCATGCTTGAGTTGCGTCATCTTAATACATTAACCGCGCTGCGTGCGCATGGTTCACTTGCGGCAGCAGCAGACGAGCTGCACGTCACCGCCTCTGCTGTGTCACATCAATTAAAAGAGCTTGAGAACTACTACGATATCAGCTTGGTCAATCGCCGAACTCGTCCGCTTAGCTTTACGCCAGCGGGTAAGGCGGTTCTATCATTAGCAGACAATATCTTACCGCAAGTTACCCGTACCAAATCCAACCTCAAACGCTTAGCACACGGTCAAGCAGGCAGGTTACGACTGGCATCAGAGTGTCATAGTTGTTTTGATTGGCTCATGCCGATACTCAATCACTATCGCCGTGAATGGTCGGATGTCGAGCTCGACTTTGCCACAGGGTTTGAGCCTGAGCCGCATCATCTGCTGATGGAAGGTGATATTGATCTGCTCATTACCACCAGCGACTTACCGATCGATGGTATCAGCTATCAGCCATTGTTTGAGTATGAGAGCCGTTTGGTACTGTCACCAACACATGATTTAGCAGCACAAGATTTTATAGAGCCAGATGATTTGATTAATGAGACACTAATTGCCTATCCAGTAGAGGCCAAACGCCTCGATATCATTGCTAACTTTATGACACCAGCGCAAGTTAGCTTTGAGAATGTGCGTACCACAGAGCTGACCGCGATGCTCATCCAATTAGTCGCGAGCGAACGCGGTGTGGCAGCACTGCCCGACTGGGTCGTTGCTGAGTATGAGAAAAAAGGGTGGGTCGTCTCACGACCATTAGGTGATGGTGTGCATTGTCAGCTATACGCAGCGACACGTACTTCTAGTCAAAATATTGCTTATATGCAGGGATTTGCCAATTTATTGGAAGGGATCGTAAAACCGTTGTAGATTTTATTATCTATTACATTTTTCATTGATAAAATATCGACTACTTGCTTATATCTCAACAGACTTTATATTAAATAATGGTTCCCTAGTGAGGACTCGAATATTTGGCTGTAGGCTAATGGTATTAGTATCTTGAGCTATTTAGGTAGTCACGATGTACTTGGTAATGTACACGAAGTGAGTTTTTCAAGATTCAATCGAATTGTTCTTAATTATCTTAGACAATTTAACAGGCCATTTGTATGAACGTTTTATTCGATGAAGCTTCAGTTGCTCTTAAAGAAGTTAGAGTGTTAGCAGATGAAGAATCTAGGAAAGTAATGAGTCAGTTTGTTAGCTCATTTCCAATACGAACTAGTGGTAACGGAGGAATTGACTGGAACAAGGTTGATAAAAAAGTGCTGCTAAACTGTATAGAAGAAATTAAAAATCAAATAAATCTCACACTAGCAGATAACTGTTTTATTATCTGGAATGATGCAGCACACCCGATTCTAGAGACTACTGTTGAAAGGATAGTAAATGCTTTTGACGACGTTACAGCTGTAAGTTTTGATACATGGATATTCATCCCAAAAAACAATAATGTAATTGAAAGTACTCCCTCCGGCTTAAGAATGAGTACGTTTTTTTAGGGTTTATCTGCGTATTCTATACGTGATCGGTGCGCTATACAGGCATCGAACTATATGATGAAAATTTTCCAAGTTCATTCCTACGAGATTAACGGTAGGGTCAGATTTAAGGACAGTTATAATGAAATATATCAAACACTCTGTAAACTCTCGTGGAGACCATAATTTGGATTTTAGGTACTACTATGATGAAGTAGTACCTGAGATACTTAAACGTAGAGAAGATTTGAGCCCGATTTTATCAAGTGATTTAAACGGAATAGACGATATAGAGAAGACGCTTAATAAAGGTATAATTAAGGCGATTTATTATGATTTAGAACACGATAAAATATCGTTGAAGATCGAGCAAAGATATGGCAGAGATTTAATAGAAATTATCTATTCTGATATTGTAAATGTTAATATCAGTTGTTGGATATTACCAATCACCATAATGGCACATGAAGTAGACGTAACGCCTGATAATAATATTATACATTCACTATTTTTATTAGGTGATACAGAAATAGTTTTTGAATGCAAAACAATAGAATTGAAGACTATGCCTCTTGAAAAAGTCACAAGTTAAGCTCGAAATTAACTGCACTGTCTAATTGATTACGTCTAAATCAAAGCATGTATTTTGGGTTCAACTCATCAGAATATATAGCAAGAAACTTTGACTATCCCCCAACGGAACCAACTATCTCACTCCTCAAACCTATTAACAGACCCCTTAAAACAGACTGATATAATGGAACCACTTATAACAGACCATTAAACGATTAATATCTACTAATGACTACAAAACTAGCTTAAAGAAATAAAAGCCAAGCGCGGTTGCCAATAATGTCAATCCAACATGCAAACCGATGAGCGCTAAGCCTGCTAGCAACCGCCCGTCATGAATAAAGCCAAATACTTCTGCACTGAACGTACTAAAAGTCGTCAAACCACCTAAGAATCCCGTAATCACAAAGACACGCACATGATCAGATAAATTGCTTCCCATACGCTCAAACCATATCAGCGCAAGCCCAATTAATAGTCCGCCAAGGATGTTCGCGCTCAAGGTACCTAGTGGCACCCAACCATGCAAAGCGTTGAAGCGCGATAGCCACGCGCGCAGGCAAGCACCGAATGCTGCTCCCAGACCAATAGCAAGCCACTGCATAGACTGTCCTTAGTTCGTATAAATTTGTTGGGCTAAATACTCAACTATACAGCTGGCAACTCTGTCATCGGCCAGCGCGGAATACAGCTCACCGCTAGATCATCTGCTTGACCAGCTTGCAGACGCTCAAACCCTGCATAAGCAATCATCGCACCATTGTCAGTACATAGCGCAGGCGGTGCATAGTGGACCGTCGCATTTATCTTAGCCAGCTCAGCTTCTAGCATCTCACGCAAATGGGTGTTGGCACTGACGCCGCCTGCAATAACCAGACGGCTCATATCTGCTTGCTTAAGTGCCTTAACGCATTTTTTTACCAGTGTATCGACTACCGCATGCTGAAAACTAGCGGCGATATCCGCACGAACTTGTGGATCACTATCAGTACTATTGCCTGAACCACCAGACAGTGGTGTGTCTTTAATCAGATTATGTACCGCTGTTTTCATACCGCTAAATGAAAAGTCTAGACCACGATGGAGCATCGGTCTTGGCAGTGCATAAGCATCAGGGTTACCTGTTTCTGCCAGCTTGGCAATATTAGGACCACCCGGATAAGGTAGACCTAGCATTTTGGCGGCTTTGTCAAAGCACTCACCTGCTGCATCATCGATCGACTCACCCAAGATCTCATACTGCCCCACACCATGAGCGGCAATAAGTAACGTGTGACCACCAGATACCAGTAGGGAGACAAACGGAAAAGCGGGTGGATTGGCACCCATCAGCGGCGCAAGTAAATGCCCTTCCATATGATGAATACCAATAGCGGGAATATCCAAACCATATGCCAAGCTACGCCCAAACAACGCACCCGTCATTAGAGCACCGATCAACCCTGGCCCTTTGGTATAGGCAATCGCATCAATATCGCTTTTGCTCATATTGCACTGCTCAAGCAGCTCGTTGAGCAATGGCACCAGTTTACGAATATGATCGCGACTGGCAAGCTCAGGTACAACGCCGCCATAGAGCGCATGCAGCTCAATCTGTGAGTACAGCACTTGCCCGACCAAGCCTTGATTGTCACTATTGATCTGCTCGCTATCAAAAATCGCTAGCCCCGTCTCATCACAAGAGGTCTCTAAACCCAATACCTTCATACTTTTGCCTTTATGCTTTTATTTTCGGACTACTTTTCGTCGTATCTTTGTCTTATACCGCTTTGGTTTTATATCACTCTAAAACTGTCAATAGTAAATAAGATAAGTGACACACAGCCAGTCGAACGTCTGAGAGTGATATGAATAAAAATGGGCATAAAAAAACCGCCATTGTCAGTCACAATGACGGTCATTTTAACAAATTTCAATAGCTGATATACTCTATATATACCGTATCAGCTTACTGACGCGAGCATATAATCAACAGCTACTTTGACTTGCGCCTCAGTCACACCGTCTACCGCTTGAGCCGGCATTTTGTTGAAGCCTTTGACCGAGTGCATATATAGCACCTCTTTGTCTTTGGTCAAACGAGCCGTCCAAGCTGCTTTATCGCCATATTTTGGCGCATTAAGTAACCCAGCAGTATGACAAACCTTGCAATTTGATTCGTACAGCGCGCTACCAGCATTTGCAGTTAACACTTCTGGCTCAGCAGCAACATCAGTTTCTGCCGTTATCGTCTGTTCTGTAGCGTCAATCTCGCTAGTGGTATCAATGACTGGTGCATCGGCTGCCACTGTTGCTTCAGTAGCGTCAGACTCTACTGGTGCTGTCGCCGCCTCGTTGTCACTACTACAAGCACTTAATGCCAATAACATGCTTATACTAATTGCAGACAAGCTCAGCTTATTTATATGCTGCTGTATCTCAATCATGACCTGACCTTTTAATTGGCTTATTCAGCAGGCGTGGCTGCTGCGTCTTCCGTTGCCATATCAGCACTTTCATCAGTGGGTGCCGCTTCGGTATCAGTGCCATCTGTAGTCGCCGCTTCTGCCATATCAGCGTCAGCCATTCCCGCTTCGGCAGTCGCTGTCCCATCAGCGTCTGTCGTGGCTGCATCAGTCGCTGGCATTGGTGCAGTCTCTGGGAACTCCATCTCTTGAGCAGGTGGTCCATTTTTGATTGCAAGCTCAGCAGCTTCATCAACGCGATCGATTGCTAGTACTTCTTCGTGCTCTTCGCCGCCACTACAAGCGCTTACGCCTGCACCTAACGCTAGAATAAACGCCATGCTCAATGCTGTCTTTTTCATGCCAAATCCTCAATAAAATACACATAAAACGGTTTATATGCTGACTATAATATGGAAATTATCATAGCATAAACTCCTACTAAACCGTTATAGACCGTAAGGACTTTTTATTTCTAGAGAGTTCTCATGTATGAGCATAATAAATTAAAGCAGCGAACCTTATAGACTGGCTTATATAAAGAACATATATGAAATTATAAATAGCTTATAAGCAATAAATCGTTAAAATCATTGACTTTGTTGGTATTTTTTATTAAAATACTTGCCCTCACACTTATGTGTGGGAATTGTCCTAGTTTGAGCTGATGCCAGTAATCTTGAGATATTACGGCTAAATACTAACACACAGCCAAACTAATGCCCTTATATCTCATCCTAATCGAGGAGTCTTCATGCCTGCAGTTAAGGTTAAAGAAAACGAACCAGTTGATATCGCTATCCGTCGTTTCAAACGTTCTTGTGAAAAAGCTGGTGTATTATCAGACGTACGTAAGCGTGAGTTTTATGAAAAGCCAACGCAAGTACGTAAGCGCAAAAAAGCTGCTGCCGTAAAGCGTTATAAGAAGAAGTTACAACGCGAAACTATTCGTACCACTCGTATGTACTAATCAACAATCTGATTAGTTAGTACCAGCGCTACACTAACGCCACTGTTATCCATCGATATCAGTGGCGTTTTTTATGCTACAATTTTTGTTATTACTGCTGACGCCACTTTTTATCAAAGCCCGCTCTCAGCAGGTTTTACCCCAAACCTAATTAAACACTATCTAACAAACAGCAGTTAACAAATTAATAAGGATAATAGCAGTGAGCCAACTTAAACAGACTCTGTCAGACAGCATCAAAACTTCTATGAAAGCGCGTGAGCTTGAGCGCGTCAAAGTACTACGCAACGTACAATCAGTGGTTAAACAGATTGAGATCGATCGTCAGACAGAGCTTGATGATGCACAAGTACTAGAAGTACTACAAAAGCAGCTAAAACAACGTCAAGAGTCGCTCACTATTTTTACAGAAAATGGCCGCGATGATTTAGCGGCAAAAGAGCAGTTTGAGATTGATCTTATCAATGAGTTTATGCCCCAGCAAATGAGTCATGATGAGATCATGGTGTTGGTCAATGCTGAAATCAAAGAGCAAGGTGCCACCTCTATGCGCGATATGGGTAGCGTAATGGGTGTATTAAAGAATAAAACCGCTGGTCGTGCTGATCCTGCCCTAATCTCTAAGATGGTTAAAGAGACATTACAAGGCTAGAACTTTGCTTGAACTATGAGCGTTGCTAATAAGTATGAAATGTAGGTTCATGCAAACATGATCTGACACAACCAAAACCGCCTAAGGCTCAAAGTCTTTGGCGGTTTTTATTGCTTTGATTTCTGCGTTGATATTGGCCAGTAACGGACGCGCACTATTGGCTTGCGCTGTGGTTTGCAAATTCTCAGTCAATTGCTTGGCTTGCGTCAGTGAGGTGAGCGCACTCTCATAACGTCCATTCCACAACTGATCATAACTGCGATAGCGCAATGCGTTGATTGTCGCAATGTTTGCCAGTGTTGGTGACGTTGTGGTTTTAGCAAGCTTTTCATTGGCGAGTTGTAGGCTTTGCCACGCATAACGATCGCTTGGTTGCTGCGCTGTGAGTGGTTTTAACAATGCTTGTGCTTGTGTCGGTTGATTACTGTTGGTGAGTGCTTCTGCCAAATAAAGACGCAGGTCACGACGCTCAGGATAAAGCCGCTGCTGGCTCTCCAAAACATCTACAGCTTGTTGCCATCTACCTTGCTCACTGAGTAGCTCACTATGGGCAATCGATAGTAAAGGCTCGAGTTGTTGGCGCTGAAGTACAGGGAGCTTATCTATCTCAGCCAACATCTTATTAGCTTCTTGAAAGCGCTGCTGCTCGCCATACCACCTCATTAATGCAAGCTTGGCACCCGGACTGTTTTTGGCAGCGGTTGTGAGCGTCACTTCAGAGGCATGCTTGCCGGTACTTTGTACACGCCAATAGAGTAGATCAAACAATGCCTGATGGCGCTGCTGCTGACTCAGTGATAACGTAGGATACTGCCCAGCACGGCTCTGCGACTCACTTAAGCGTTCACCGCTGAGCGGATGCGAGCGCACAAAGCTCGGCAAGAACCGATTTTCAACCTGATTGAGCTGGCTTTGCTGATTCATCGTGGCAAAAAACCGCGGCATCGCCCGAGGGTCATAGCCCGCTTGAGTCATGATCTGCATCCCTACTCGATCGGCCTCGCGCTCGTTGTTTCGACTAAACGCCATACTGCTATTCATAGATACCGTCTGGCTACCCGCCATGACAGCCGCGGCGGCATCACCATCGACGGCAGATGCAGCAATCGCAGCCAGCATGCCCCCTATTTGCATCAGCAACGCTTTTTTGCGCTCGTCTGCGCCATGCTCATAGTGACGTTGGCTGATGTGCGCCACTTCGTGGGCTATGACACTTGCCAGCTCATCCATACTATTAGCTGCCAGTATCGTCCCTGTGTTGATACCTATGACGCCACCAGGCGCCGCAAAAGCATTGATACTAGGATTATCAAGAATCACCAAACCAAGCGGTGCCTGCTGACGCGCTTGGGCGTTCAGTCGCCACGTCATATCCTTTACCGTTTCTTGTACCCATGGATCGTGCTCCATTTTGACACGGCCGTTAATATTCTGTAGCGACCACTCACCAAGCATTTTGTTTTGATACTGCTCAGAAAAGCTCAGTCCTTGCCCGCGTAAATTGGGTAGATCTAATGCTTGTGAGTCTACTGTTTGCCCCGCATACTCACCAAATGACAGCGTTTGGCTGTCATTACTATGAGCACCTGTCGACATCGCTAGTAAGGTCGCTGACAGGCACCATCTCAGGCCATGTCTGGTAGTCAACTTGGTCTTTGAGCGTTTGTATTCTTTATCGAGTCGCGACGATTTGCTATTCATGTGGTGCAAGCGTATATCCTATCGTATTTTTTATGGCGTATTTTCGACTATACGAGCTTGTTCCTATCAGGTCAATTCTACTATTCATTTGACTACCAATAACTTAGCGACCCGTCACTATTGTGCAACATGATTGTGTGATTCTAGAGAACCGAATGTGACGTTGACTATATTCAAATACAACTATACATCAGCGATTTGGTATAATGTGTTGTGACAGTAAGCTCGCATTTATAACTAATATGCTCAAAATAGTCATTTTTGAGAGCGCACTGTCAGCTCATCTATTAATGAAAAAATACTGTTATTCACAAGGTTTGTTCTATGTCCGCTGATAGCCAATCACTCATCACGCAAGAATCATACGCTATTTGCTTATCAACGGACTTGTCCGATGCCGTACAACGAGAAATGACTCATCTATTAGATTTATTGCCAGCCAGTCATAGTATCGCAGATCACTCTAAAAGCGATGTGGATAGTGCGCTACCTTTGTTAGATATCAGAGGCTTTGTTGATGGTCGCGGTCTTGCATGCCCGATGCCTTTATTGAAAACTAAAGTCGCACTACGTAATGTGGCAATCGGTGAGTCACTATATATCGTCGCAACGGATCCCAACTCACAAGCTGATATCACAGCGTTTTGCCGACAAAGCCAGCAAGTACAATCATCTGATGACCTGAAACTGATGGTCAATGACGTTACAGATTTGACAGGTGATAGCACATCATTACAGCGTTTCGCTACAATATATCACTTCATCATTACCAAAACTGATAGCAACTAAACGCTGCTGTCCTTTACAATTACAACTATAGAGATTTTTATCTGACTGTTTGCTTAACTATTTAACCAAGGTCAAGAATATGGCTACTACTACTTCTGATGCTGCAAATGCGAATAAAAGAGACGGCTCAGCTCCTATAAAAAACGATGCGCGCGACGCTGCACTAAAGGCAGCTGCACAGCGTCCTCCTTATGATGCCAGTACGCTAGGTGATATGAATACACGTGATTTGGTGCCTGCGATGCCAACTCACTTGTCAGCGCCAGGTGTGAATTTGGGTGCTTATATCAATACTGTGCATCAAATTCCTATCTTGACCCCTGTCCAAGAACAAGAACTCGCCCATCGCTATTATGATGAAGGTGATGTCGAGGCAGCGCGTCTACTGGTGATGTCGCATCTGCGTTTTGTGATTCATATTGCGCGCAGCTATTCAGGTTATGGCTTACCACAAGCTGATTTGATCCAAGAAGGCAACTTAGGACTGATGAAAGCGGTCAAACGTTTTGATCCTAATAAAGGCGTGCGCTTGGTATCTTTTGCGGTACATTGGATCAAAGCTGAGATTCATGAATTTGTGATCCGCAACTGGCGTATTGTAAAAGTCGCGACGACCAAAGCCCATCGTAAATTGTTCTTTAATTTACGTAGCCTAAAAAAGACCAACAACCAGCTGACACTAGAAGAAGCAGACGCAATCGCTAATGACTTAAATGTCACACGTAAGCAAGTGCTAGAGATGGAGTCACGTCTTACCTCTTACGATGCTTCATTTGAAGCGCAGTCAAGTGACGATGATGATGGTCGTTACGCACCGCAGCTGTTTTTGGAAGATGGTATCGATCCTGCCGAACAGCTAGAAGAAGAAGACTGGGAAGAAAACAACTCGTCAGCGCTAATCGCTGCTATGGGTACATTGGATGACCGTTCACGTGATATCGTTGAGCAGCGCTGGCTCTCTGAGCAAAAATCCACACTCCATGAACTGGCAGCGGTCTACTCTATCTCAGCTGAGCGTGTGCGTCAGATTGAAAAGAATGCGATGGACAAAATCCGCGATGCCATGACTATCGATAGTGTTATCTTACCAGATGATATTCAATAGTCTTATGATCCTAAGAGTTGTATCATGTTGAATTGGATTGGTATTGCAGCGATTAATATGGCCGTTGCTGTTGCTTTGGGTGCGTTCGGTGCTCATGGCTTAAAAGACATAGCCAGCTCGCAACAGCTTGAATGGTGGCATACGGCTACGCTATATTTGTTTGTACATGCGCTTGGCCTACTGTTTGTTGGCCTGCTGATACGCTTGAGGTATATCACTCAGGCAACGGCTTGGTTACTACAGGGTGGTGTTATCATCTTTGCTGGTAGCCTATATGCTATGTCCCTTGGTGCGCCACTTTGGTTTGGCGCGATCACGCCTATTGGCGGAATACTTATGATAGCTGGCTGGTTATGGCTTGCAGTCTCTGCGTTTCGATCAAATGATGTGGCGCGCTAATCTACGGTTCGTCTTCAGTTCGTCGTCTATACAATAGATTTTGCCGATACTATGAGCAACTATCCAGACAGTCGCTCGTCAATCGCAGAGACAGAACGATACAAAAGGAATCTTAAATCATTAGGGAGCATTTAATATGAGCACCATTACTGTTAATGGTAGAAGTCTACAAACCACTCATCAGACTGTACAACTGGTCGTCAATGAACTTGGGCTTAGTCAAGGGCGTTACGCCGTCGAAGTTGATGGCGATTTGATACCAAAAAGCGAGCTTGCCCAACTACACATCGTAGAAGGAATGAATATCGAAGTAGTGCAAGCTGTTGGCGGTGGTTAGAAAGTTTTTGTACTATGGTTTACTGTCATCCTTCGACAACTCTAAAAACTTAACACCTTAACACCAGTACTAAAAAAGACCCCAACGTATCAAACGTTTGAGGTCTTTTTTCTTTGTTAAATCATTGGTTGTTGATTTTTCATTAAGTTGCTACTTAACTGGCTCGCTACTTAATGGAACAGCTGTTTATCGTACTTCTTATTTTATTTTCCTAATTTATTATATTTTAGTCTTACGAAGCTGTAGTAGAACTATTCGCTACTCAACTAACCCTACTTATTAGTAGACTAGGCAGCTGGTACTGCTTCAGCTGGACTGATGTCTTGATAACGTCCATCTCGTCCGGCACCCTGAGTCTTTTTGCGCTCTTGACGGGTTTTATACTTGCGTACTTGTCTATCAAGTTTGTCTGCCATCTCGTTAATGGCTTTATACATATCATCTTCTAATGCTTGGACGAACATTTCTTGACCTGAGACGCGCATAATTGCTTCAGCTTTATGGCTCTTTTTACCACCATCACTTGCGCCGCTATTGTCTAGCGATAATATCACTTTAATACTCTGTATCTGATCAAAGTGTCGCTCTACTTTTTCAAGCTTTTCGCGAACTGCTGTGTCCATAGCTTCGGTAACACTGATATGGTGACCACTGATAGAAACATTCATATTATTGTCCTTTTAGTTGTAACTTACATTCAACAGATGAGGTCGCATTCCTGCTCTTTTCACCTTGCCTTACCAATTACTATACTAGTGTCTCTAGTAAAATATCGACGTATCCTTTTATCGTCTCCTTTATTAGTTATAAGTAAATACTATGCTTCGACACTTAGATTTTGTTGTTGGTATGACTCTAATTTGTCATGAAAATCAGATAGTAGCAAGACATTAAATTGTAATTAAGTGTAACAACACCTGTTGTTTCTATCATGTTTCTATATAATCAAAAAATTTTATTTTTAAACTATGGTCAATTAAATAATCTAACGCTACTATTAAAGGTTGCGTACCACTTATCTCGTCTTCTACTGCCCTAAAACTTTATATTCAAATAAGAGCTAAATTCATGATGATAATGACGTCTATCCGACCTGCTCTCATTTTTGCTGCTCTAATAATCTCGTTCACCATGACTGGCTGCAGTGATAACCAATCGTCTACTAGTGATGAGAAACCTGCTATGAAAGAAATCGAGCAAGTAAATGAAAAACTCAATATTGCTTGGTCTGAAATGGTAAGCGAAAATTAAAATAGAATGGCGTTAGTCCCTGGGTTACTAGCTGTTGTCAAAAAGCCTTATGATGAGGAGCAAAGCGCATTTAAACAACTGCAAGAGGCACGAGCAGAAGTAGGTAAATTGCAATTGAGTGTAGAGACATTTAATGACACTCAAGAATTGGTAAAATATCAACAGGCACAAACCAACCTGAGTAGTTCGTTAGCAACTGTTATAGAAATCTCAAATCGATATCCTGCTCTTAGTTCTGATGCTGTGTTTCAAGATTTGTTGGCAACTATAGACGCTCAAGAACAGAAGATAACCTTAGCGCGTACACTCTACGAACAACGAAAAGTCGAATATAGGTCTTTATTTGTACATTATCAACGCTTACAAGATGTAGCAGGTAATATTCCCAAAATCATACGGAACCATACTCATAATGATGAGTCGACCTTCACTCAAGTCACCGCTAAAAAATCAGCTTTAGATCGCTTCGATATTAACTTAGAACCACCTACAAGCTTGGAAAAAGCAGCACCTTATCTAAACGCTCAAACAGAGATGGGTATTGCTTTGTCTAGACTGATGGAGCTCTCACAGCATTACACCGAACTACAAGCCAATGCAGAGTTTGTGAGGCTACAATCAACATTGGAAGAAATCGATGATCGAATGATAGCGGCACGCAATATTTACGAGGAAGAAGCCAAGAAGCTATAGGACTTGATGACTTGGCTAGCTTGTAAGACTTAGAAAACTAAACAGACTTAGCTGAGTCTTTCGGGATTTTTTTAATATTTTTGCTTACGCTGAGTAGACGAACCTATATTCATCGCCTCGCGATATTTGGCGACGGTTCTTCTGGCTATATCAATACCGTCGGCTAGCAGCTCATCTTTGATTCGACTGTCTGATAGTGGTTTTTTGGGATCCTCGTTGGCGATAAGTTTTTTGATCATAGCGCTAATAGCCGTTGATGAAATGTCTCCATCGGTACTACTCACATGTGATGAAAAGAAATGCTTCAACGAAAACAGCCCTTGCGGTGTCAAGATGGTCTTGCTTGTTGTGAGGCGTGAAACGGTAGACTCATGTAGGTCCACCTCTTCTGCAATTACCTTTAGAATAAGAGGCTGCATGGCAGTTGCACCGTGCTGCAAGAACTCTTGTTGATAGCGGACGATGCTGGTCGCTACTTTTAGCAGGTTTTGGTTACGCTCCTCGATACTGCGTATAAATAATCGCGCATCGGTCAGGTTTTCACGTAGATATTGATTGTCAGGACTGTCATCACCGCGTTTGACTAGATTGGCGTACTCTTGGTTGACTCGTAGCTTGGGTAGTGTGTCAGGGTTTAGGCGTACGTGCCAGCCATCTTCTAGCGCTTCAGAGTTAGTAGTCGCTTTACGGCTTCTTATAGGTGTGACCAGTACATCTGGAATGTCATAACTATCAGATTGCTGGGTATAGTCCGGCTGACTAATTTGAAACAGTAATCCTGGTGAAGGGTTTAAGGTACGTAGCAAGGTAATAGCAGGTGTGATTTTTTCAGGTGCAAGTCCTGTCAGTTCAGTAAGTGCTTTGATATTATTACTCACCAAGTGCTCGCCTGCGGTGAGTAGTGCTTTTGCTTCTATAAGATGTTCGGTGCGCGCATCTAGCTTGGACAGCTGAATGGCTAAGCATTCACTTAAGTGACGCGCCCCAACGCCAATAGGATCGCAAGACTGGATAATATGTAATACTGCCATGACTTCATCGTGTTCGACCCGCTCATCCCACTGATAGAAGTTTGCCATAGTATCGAAGCTTTGTAATAACTCATCGACATCTATCCGAATAAACCCCATGTCATCCATAGAATCCATCAGATACTCTGCAATCAGCGTATCCACTTCTGACAAGCGCTTGAAGTTAAGCTGCCAACGTACATGATCCTGAATAGTAGAGGATGTACCGCCTTGATAGCTGTCAAAGTCTTCATCGCTTCTACTGCTGCCTGAGCCTGTTTGGGCAGAGGCATAGTTATCTCTATCAAAGCTGCTGTCGCTATCCATCGCACCATCATCGATACTCGGTTGCTGCAACTTGTCTAAGCTATCAGTGGCATCGTCATTATTATACTCTGTATTGCTCTCAGACCCTGTCTTTGATGAGTCACTACCTTGATTCCAACTATCGAGTGTTAGGGGCTCGCTTAACTCATCCACCCTATCGTCGTGGCTATTTTCGTACTCTTCATCATCTTCAATACGTTCAAGCAGCGGATTACTATCCAGCTTGGCCTGAACCTCTTGTGCGAGTTCAAGACTAGAGAGCTGCAACAGTTTAATAGCCTGCTGCATTTGCGGCGTTAGTTTTTGTGAGTTACTCAGCGTGGTCGCCAATCCGAACGACATACTCATGGGCGGCTTATTAAACTCCAGTCTTGGTGATTTTATATTTATTGTGCCAATCGAGGCTGTGTCATAACCTTATTAGGACATGACGATAGCATTTTTTGCCACAATTTTGCTATGATAATTTATATTCTACTCAGATACGTCTGAAATATTTTTTATATAAACTTATCATTTTGGCATCAATAGCCAATCAATAATTATGAATGGTCTGTTCAACAGCATCCAACATTTATAATAAATAAAAGGCAATGAGCGACCATTAAAACTCAGCAGTTACGGAGAACACCGTCATGAATGACACAATAGACAACCCTCAATTTAGCATAGCTGCTATCCAAATGAACAGTCAGCAAAGTATCGAGAGCAATTTAGCAGATATTCAATCTGCCATCATAGATGCTAAGTCCCAAGGCGCTGAGCTCGTTGTGATACCTGAGAACTGCTGTAGTATGGGGCAACAATTTGCGACTGCCGAGCGTTTTGACGCGCTTTCAGCGACGATGGCTGATTATGCTCGCACTCATGGTATTTACCTACTTGCAGGTTCATTGCCTTGTCCTTATCGTCCTGATGGTGCTGTAGTCCCTGACGGTAGATTGCGTCAAGTCAGTCAGTTGTTTGCACCAGACGGTACGCGGGTAGCACGCTACGACAAAATCCATCTATTTACTGCAACTATCGCTGATAAGCAAGGCAGCTATAACGAAGCAGCAACGTTTGAGCCAGGTACTCAGACGATAGTCGCTCCTTTGGAGTCAGGCAGTTCTGTCTATCAGCTGGGCATGATGGTGTGCTTTGATTTGCGCTTTCCTGCATTGGCGCAGCGTTTGCGCCAAGCAGGTGCCGACATACTGAGTGCCCCGTCTGCTTTTACCTATTTGACTGGGCAAGCGCATTGGTCACTGCTGTTACAGGCACGTGCTCTAGACAGTCAATGTATGGTGATTGGCGCCGCACAAGGCGGTGATCATAGGTACAAAGATGGTAATACTCGCCAGACATGGGGACATACCGCCATTACTACGTTTGATGGTAGGATCATTAACAGTCATGACAGTAGTGAGCTGACTTCCTCTACCACATCTGAAACAAATAAAGGCTATGCTATCGTCATGGCATCGTTCGACAGGCAAGCTCAAATACAAGGTCGACAAAAGCTACCAATCTTTGATTGCCATCGCTTAGCATAAACAATACTGCCTATCGCGAGGTTCGCTATTGGATAGTGGATAGGACTGCTATTAGGTAGGATTGCTCTCATTCTGAGCATGGGTTGCGCGCGGGTGGGCACGGTCATAAACTTGGGTCAGCTTGGCAAAATCAACATGAGTATAGATCTGAGTGGTACTAATATCACTGTGCCCCAGCATTTCTTGCACAGCGCGCAAGTCGCCACTGCCTGACAACATGTGCGAAGCAAAACAATGACGTAATAGATGCGGATACATGTTTTGGGCGATGCCTGCGCGTGCCGCCGCAACTTTTAAGCGCTGTTGTACAGCACGTGTAGATAGCCGAGTCCCGAGCTTTTCGCTGATAAACAAAGCATTATCCATTTGCTCGACCCATAGATTACGATGTGGTAGATAGCGTCCAATCGCTTCTGCTGCCTTTGCACCCAGCGGCACTAGACGTGTCTTATTACCTTTACCCGTGACACGAACGCGCAAATCAGACAAGTCAACATCCGCGATATCCAGTGCAACCAACTCGCCGACACGCAGACCACTACTATAGAGCAATTCGAACATCGCTTTATCTCGTAGCCATAAGCGCGCCTGCTCTGGTATATCGGGAACTTCTTGATCAAGCAGCTGGGTTAATAAATCGACATCAGCAATAGATGGCAGTGGTCTAGGGCTACGTTTAAGCTGATAGCCTGTGGCTGGATTAATACGTGCTAAGCCCTCTTCTATCAACCAACCATAAAAATGCCGAATCGCTGACAGCTCTTGCTGTACGCTAGCAAGCGCAAGCTTGTCTTCATCTAGGCGCTGACTGATATGCTGAGCCAATTGGCGCTTATCACAGCGTGTCCATGTCAAACGCTTGCCACGTAAGAACAGTGCCAACTGGTTTAAGCCTGCAAAATAAGCCGTGAGCGTATGCGGTGAGTGATTACGTATAGATAGGGTGTTGAGCCAGCGGTGCACAGGGGCTAGAAGCTCTCGTAATATCGCATCTGACTCTATACTGGTCGCCAGCTCATCTGACAGCCAAGGCATAGAAGGCGTAGAAGGAATAGCCTGCATCGCTTGACTGACTTTATTGGACATAACCATATCAAAAGCACCTGTGCCGTTTATATCATTTGCCTGACATTTATATCATTTTCCTGATGATAGGCAGCAGTCTTTAGACGTTATCAGCCTTCGGAATTTGGCTTGATACCTGCTTGCGCCATCAATCCATCTGGACTAAATACCCCTTCATAAACAAAGGCAGTCGGACCCGTCATCATGACTGAGTAGCCGGGCTGCCATTTGATAATCATGCTACCACCATAGAGCTGTGCACGGACTTCTTCACCTTCATCGAGCCAGCCTTCGCGTATACCAACTGCTACTGCTGCACAGGCACCAGTACCGCAAGCTTGAGTCTCACCCACGCCGCGCTCATATACACGCAGACGAATATGACGCTGATTCATCACCTGCATAAAGCCTACATTGACGCGGTCTGGGAAAGCAGGATGAGATTCGATTGCCTTACCTAACGTTTCAACTTCAGCATCGAGTACGTCGTCAACCTTGATGACGGCATGAGGGTTACCCATGTTGGCAACGTATAGCTGCACAGGCGTACCATTTACATCAAGGTGATAGGTGTTTTGAATTTTGGTCGTGGCTCTCGGGCTAAAAGGAATCTCGTTTGGTTCAAACCGAGGTTTACCCATGTCTACCTCTACCCAGCCAAACCGATCCGTGGTCAAAGAGATAATACCACTGGCAGTCTCCACACGCAGACGCTGCTTAAAAGATAGCTTACGGGCCTGCACAAAACGGGCAAAACAGCGCGCGCCATTGCCGCATTGCTCAACCTCGGTGCCATCAGTATTAAAAATACGGTAGCTAAAATCAACATCAGGACGCATCGGTGGCTCGACCACCAGCAATTGATCGAAACCGATACCCAAATGGCGATCTCCCAATAACGCTACCAAATCCTTAGTCAACTCCAGACGCTGGGTCACCAAATCGATAACCATGAAATCATTGCCCAGCCCATGCATTTTAGTAAACTCTATTAGCATATCCTTGATGTCCTATCCTATTTTTATGTATGGCTTATATTAGCACGCTGCCAGATACAATCATAATTATCACCGCGCTCAAATACTAACTTATCGTTATGACTAAAAATTGTTTTGGTTACTTAGGGTTTGCCATAAAAAACCCACCATTATCATAATGGTGGGTTTTCTTTATTACTCAAAAACAGTTTCAGTTTTACAGTTTCAGTTTTGCGGTTTTATTTATCCTGCCATAACATTTCATCAGCATATAACGCTTCGACCGTTTCGCGCTTACGGATCAGTTGATGGCTATCACCTGACACCATGACTTCGCTAGCACGCGGACGCGAATTATAATTGCTGCTCATTGTAAAGCCATAGGCACCCGCACCTGTCACGGCCAAGACATCATTGGTGCTTAATGACAACAAACGGTCTTTTGCCAAGAAATCACCTGTCTCACAAATCGCCCCAACGATATCCCACGGCTGCGTACCTTCCGTATCGATACCGTTGCTTGGGAGTGTGCTTGGGATCACGGCCATCTCAGCTTGATATAAAGCAGGACGAATCAAATCATTCATGGCAGCATCAACGATCGCAAAGTTCTTGTGCTCCGTTGGCTTAAGCACATCAACTTGCGTCAATAGCACACCAGCATTGGCCACAATACTACGACCCGGCTCAAAGAACACAGTCAACCCAAGCTCGCTAAGTTTCGGCAATAAGGCCTCGGCAAACTCATTAATCGATACTGGTGTCTCATCAATATAACGCACGCCCAGTCCGCCACCTAGATCAACATGGCGTAGCGCAATACCACTATCGCGCAGGCTATGTATCAGCTCAATAACTTTATCTAACGCCGCAACAAATGGCGCCACTTCAGTCAGCTGCGAGCCAATATGACAGTCGATACCAACGATATCGATATGCGATAGATTTGCCGCTTGCTGATAGACGGCTAGTGCGTCTTCATGAGTGATGCCGAACTTATTGTCTTTGAGGCCGGTTGAAATATAGGGGTGTGTTTTGGCATCGACATTTGGGTTAACACGTAATGAGATTGGCGCCCGCTTATCAAGTGACTGTGCGACCTCGTTGATTAGAGTCAACTCACTGATAGACTCGACGTTAAAGCAGCCAATACCTTGGGTCAGTGCATACTCAATATCGCTATACGTTTTGCCAACACCCGAAAACACAACGCGTGATGCGGCGCCACCTGCTGCCAGTACACGCATCAGCTCGCCACGAGAGACGATATCAAACCCAGCACCTGCCTGTGCCAACACACCAAGTACAGCAAGGTTAGAGTTTGCTTTTACGGCATAGCATACCTGATGATCAAGTCTGGCAAAACTGTCCGTATACGCCTGATAGACGTCGAGTATCGCCTGCTTTGAGTAGACATAGCATGGCGTACCATATTGTTTTGCTAGCTCATCGACACTGACCTGCTCCATATATAGCGCATCAGCGCGATAGCTCAGTGCAGGCAAATGAGCACTCAATGCCTTGGGGTCGATGTATAACCCTTGCTCAGTTTGGATAGTGACCGATTCGCCAGTTGCAGAGTCGGTCAAGTCAGCAGGTAGTTCAGAATGACTCATATAAACATCTCTAATATAATCAGGGTAACAGGGTTAACATAAATTTTGGGTAGCGAGCACGACCTAATGATTAGGTATCAGCAGTCGTTAAGCTTTGATAGCCAGACGCTAATAGTCATTGGGGTCCGTACTCGGTTCAGGTAGTAATTGCTGCTCATCTAGATAGTCGTTTTTTTGATAGGTATCGTCATCGATGCCTGCAAAGGCAGCATCTTGCGGATTACTTGTACTATTGAGTACAGATGAGCTGCCTTCGACTGTTTGGCTACTGGACTCAGCTAAATACAAGTCGCCTTTTTGTCCGCAGCCTGATACACCTACCATGACGGCGCTGCCGATAATGAGAGTAGCAATGGCACGGCGACTGGTAAGCAGATATGAGGTGTGCTCAGTGTTTGAGGGGCGAGATGTAATAGACATAAAGCGTATAACCTATGAGCGTGCAGTGGTGTAAGTGCGATAAAAAATCATAATGGACAGACAGTCAAATAGGCAGCTAAAAAACTGCCAATGCGATCATTTCAATCATAGCATTATTACACAAAGCTGTACGTATACTGAACATGAATGGCTAATAAATTTGCTAAATATTAAGCGTTATTTTGAAGCTGTTGCTAGAAATAAATAAAGTACTTCTGACAGTGTTGGATGCTTCCTTACCCTTCTTACTACCAACAATGCTGTCCTAAGATAATCGAACGCTTATGGCTATCGCACCCAAGTACGACTCATAACGATAGGTATGTCAACGCTTTGATAGCCTAATATGCAGCACTCTTAAGCCACACCATCATCGAGGTATAGGTACAAAAATATGTTACATTGTAGCGCGACCTTGGCACTATGATGAGCAGCTACAACAACCTGCAGCCTAGGACTATTTTATAAAATAATAAATTCACTGGTCCAAACTGGTCTAAGTATCATGCAAATCGACAGCATGTTTGTTTAATGTATTTATTATAAAAACGATACGATATCAACCTAACTATTTAGTAGTATTAATGCTGTATTGGCATAAGCATCTATTTATATTGCGGTATCTAACGCTTACGATATGATGATGCGCCACCTAACAAACACTAACCTGAGGATAGAGCATGAGCGACAACCTAACCACCACTTTTGATGACAAGAACACTGAAACATCAACCCTGACTAGCCCCACACTGGTTTTGAACTGCGGCTCGTCTTCCATCAAATACGCGTTGATTAGTGACGACAACTCTACTCGTATCACAGGTCTGGCCGAAAACTTAGGACTTGATACTGCTCGCATCAAACACACTACCCTAGATGGTGACAAGCTCGAGATATCTATTCCTGGTGGTCGACACAAACTGGCACTACAGAAAATCCTTGAGCTACTAGAGCAATATCACTTTATCGCTGTTGGTCACCGCGTGGTACATGGCGGCCGTGAGTACTCAGAAGCGGTACGCGTTGACACTCATGCGTTAGAAGAGGTGAAGCGCCTCAAAGCGTTAGCGCCCCTGCATAATCCTGCCAACGCCTTAGGAATTGAAGCAGTTCAGGCGATCTATCCTGATATTCCACAAGTGGTCGTATTCGATACTGCCTTTCATCAGACCATGCCGCCTGTTGCGTTCCGCTATGCACTACCAAAGTATCTATATGAAGAGCATAGAATTCGTCGCTATGGCTTTCATGGAACGTCGCACGCTTATGTCTCAGAACGCACCAGCCAAATTACTGAGTCTACAGGGCCACATGGCTGGCTAACGGCGCACTTAGGTAATGGTTGTTCCGCTGCTGCTGTATACGACGGCAAGAGCCTCGATACCAGCATGGGGCTGACACCGCTTGAGGGTCTAATGATGGGTACTCGTAGCGGCGACGTCGACCCAAGCCTGCACATGCATCTAAAGCGCCAACTGGGTATGAGCCTAGAAGAAACAGATAAAATGTTGAACAGTGACAGTGGTCTCCTCGGTATCTCAGGTCTGTCCAATGATTTGCGTACTATCGAACAAGCAGCTAGTGAAGGTCATGAAGACGCACAACTTGCTATCGAGATGTTCTGTTACCGCGCGGGTAAGTATCTCGCCAGTCTCAGCTGTGCGCTACCTGAATTTACCGGTATTGTCTTTACTGGTGGTATCGGTGAAAACTCAGACATTACACGTACCAAAATCTTGGCAGTGATGCGTCATTTCGGTATAAAAATAGATGCTGACAAGAATGCAAAATTGATACGCGGTAAAGAAGGCAGTTTTCATGCCGAAGATAGTAGCGTCGAGCTATGGGTTGTACCAACCGATGAAGAGTACCGTATCGCTCAAGAGACCCGTCAAGCACTAAATCTTGGCTAGATTGGGCAATATTGAGCAGTATTGAGCAATGATTAATTGGCATTCATTATAAAAATATAAAATAAACCATAGGATTTATTATGCAAACTATTTTACTTGTTCCCATTAGCCGCGGTATTGGCGTGACATCAGCCGCTCTTGGTTTGATTCGTGCTTTTGATTATAACGGCATCAAGGCCGGCTTTATGAAGCCATTCTTGCAAGATGACACGCTTGATAAGCAACATAGTCTAGACAGCTCAAACGCTCTAACCATGCATGCGTTTGGTCTAAAACCGCCAAAATCGATCAGCCGTCAGCACGTTGAGCGTATGCTAGGTGATGACAATTTAGATGACTTGATGGAAGAGGTAATTGCCAATTACCACACCATGGATAGTGGGCATGATGTGGTCATTTGCGAAGGACTTGTGCCTACCACGGAGACGTCTTACGCCTCGCAAATCAACCGTGCGCTTGCTCATGCTTTAGATGCCAAAATCATCTTTGTTGGTACAGCAGATATCAGTAAACCTGCTTATCTAGCGGACAAACTCGACGTCCATGCACGCGAGTTCGGCGGTGTCATCGATACCCGCACGCTGGGTGTGATATTGATGCGCGTACAAGACGTGCCCAATACCTTTGACAATCAACCAGTTGCCCCTGGTGAAGCAGTTGTTAGTTTAGACCCAACCTTTTTGCAAGAAGTGCAGCGCTTGTCGCCATCGTTCAATACCGAAGCGTTCCGTCTTATCGGTGTGGTGCCGTTTAGCGATTCACTGTCAGTACCGCGTACGTGGGATATCGCGACAGAGCTCGATGCTACATGGCTGAATGTCGGTGAAGCAAAGACTCGTCGTATCAACCGTATTAGCTTGACCGCACGCTCAGTGGCCCGAGTCAATGAAGTCTTTAAACGTGGCACACTAATGGTCGTCCCTGGTGACCGTGATGACTTATTATTGGCGGCGGGCTTGGCTTGTATCAATGGGATTCCACTTGCAGGACTGGTGCTGACTGGTGGTATCACGCCAGGCAAAACCGTGGCTGAGCTATGGCAGTCAGCGCTCAAAACAGGTATCCCTGTTATGAGTGTCGAGACCGACAGTTATGAAACGGTACAGAGCCTGATGCATATGAGCTCTGAGATTCCAAGCGATGATACCGAGCGTGCAGAAGAAGTGGCTCGTTACGTGGCGGCGCACTTAGATCTGAGCTGGATCAAAGAATACTTTAGCCGGAATCACGAACCACGCCTCTCGCCATCAGCGTTCCGTCATCAGCTGGTCAAAAAATCACAACAGGCCAAAAAACGCATCGTACTGCCCGAAGGGTCTGAGCCACGTACCGTTGAGGCGGCCTGTATCTGCCAAAGCCGCGGTATCGCCAACTGCGTCCTACTTGCCAAGCGTAGCGATGTCGAACAAGTCGCCAAAAACCGTGATTTGACGTTGCCAGAAGGGCTAGAAATCATCGATCCTGATAGTGTCGATATGAGCAAATACATCAGCGCAGTAGTAGAACGCCGCAAAGGCAAAACCAATGAAGATGTCGCTGCTGAATATCTAAAAGACACGGTATATCTTGGTACCATGATGCTGCAACTGGATGAAGTTGATGGTTTGGTGTCGGGCGCTATTCATACCACAGCCAACACGGTACGCCCAGCGTTTCAGTTGATCAAGACCGCACCGCAATACTCTTTAGTATCGTCTGTGTTTTTTATGCTGTTGCCTGAGCAAGTGGTGGTCTATGGTGACTGTGCCATTAACCCTGACCCCAACGCTGAAGAGCTGGCAGAGATTGCTATCCAATCAGCACAGTCAGCTGCCGCATTTGGTATCGATCCAAAAGTGGCAATGATCAGCTACTCTACTGGCTCATCAGGCGCTGGCGCGGATGTCGAAAAAGTCGCCCGTGCCACCCAAATCGTCCGCGAGCGTGCACCAGACCTAAAAGTCGATGGTCCACTACAGTATGATGCCGCCTCGGTCATGAGCGTGGGTAAACAAAAGGCACCTGACTCGCCTGTCGCTGGTCAAGCCAATGTCTTTATCTTCCCTGATCTTAATACAGGTAACACCACCTATAAGGCCGTACAGCGCAGTGCCAATGTCATCAGTGTCGGTCCTATGCTCCAAGGGCTCAATAAACCCGTCAATGACTTGTCTCGCGGTGCGCTCGTTGATGATATCGTCTATACCATTGCACTGACGGCGATCCAAGCACATAGCGACTTGATTTAATTGCTATAGGTCTTGCTAGTTATCCTCTTATATAATGCCGACTATCGCCATGATAGTCGGTTTTTTATTGTCGTTTTACTGGTGATGCGGTGACAGACAGTTGCTATGCGGACAGACAGTGGTGACAGATGCTCACCTGCCCTCTACAATGGTTCTATCACTTACTCATGACTGCCATGCTCTAATAGCTCATGTACCGTCACTACAATAAGCGCCTGACCCGTTATGACTATGTCTAATACCACAAGCAACCAGCAAAGCACACTCACCTCACCCCTACCTGCTATCCGCGCGTATCTTGGTGGCTCATTTGATCCGGTACATAATGGACATCTACAAGTGGCTATGTCTGTCTATCAGCATCTACTACCCATCGCTATACAACAACAGCGCGCCTTGCACGTATCTTTACTACCCAATGCCCGCTCGCCATTCAAGTCACAAAGCACAGATCCCAATCACCGATTAGCTATGTTGCAACTCGCAACGCAAGACACGCCGATACAGATCAATGAGCTGGAGCTATGGCAAACGCCACCTGTCTATACGATTGATAGTGTGCGCGCATTCAGACAGCAATATCCTCATGACAGCTTGATATTTATTATGGGTATGGATAGCGCGCATAGCTTGGACAAATGGAAAGATGGTTTACGACTCACTGACTATGTCAATCTATGGGTGTTCAATCGTGTAAGCCACGATAGTATTAATGATGAAATTTTTGACAATGTGTCGTCACTTGCAGATACAGCACCTGCTCAAGATATCTCTACTCTAAAATCGCAACTGCCATTACCATTGCAGCCCCATATCACAGACTCACCTATTACCCTATTAACCTCAAGTTCCAAATGCTTGAAAGACAGCACTCATTTAAATAGCTCTGATCCAAATAGCTTTGACTTGAAAAACGCCAATCAAGGACGCATTTATATAGATACGCGGTCCATCACTGCCGTATCCAGCACCCAAATACGTGAACAGCTACAAGAGCTGGCACAAAAAATAAATAAAATACCCGTCGCTGACAGGCAAATCGCATCTATAGCATCAATAAATGCTATCATTAGCAATACTGAATTCAATCCATTAGCTAAATGGCTAAATCCTGCTGTTTATCACTATATTATCGCCCATCAGCTATATTCTGCTGCTCAATTCCGTTAAAATCGCCTTATCTATGTCATTTTTCCTATCCTGTTTTTATGCATGACTGACAATATGTGATCAGTCGGATAAGACAAATTGACGTTTTACCCCTTTATTTTTAATATTTACGATTCAAGAGATTAAAGTTTATGACCAAAACCATGACTGAAGAACGCCTAAAAGAATGTTTGACCATAGTACAAAGCGCTCTAGATGATATGAAAGCAAAGAACATTACTGTAATGAATGTAGAAGACTTGACCGACGTCACCGAACGCATCGTCATCGCTGATGGTACCTCAAAACGTCATGTCCGTGCGATGGCGGATAGCGTTGGTGCTGAAGCCAAGCAATCAGGCTTTATGCCGCTGGGTCGTGAAGGCGGTATCGACTCTGACTGGACACTGATCGATTTGGGCGCAGTTGTCGTTCATATCATGACCCCGCAAGCGCGTGAGTTCTATGACTTAGAAGGTCTATGGTCATCACCTGACCAGTTGGCTGAGCTGGTTGCTACGCCGCGTGAAAAGAAAACTGCTGGTCGTCGCAACAAGAACAAATAAAGTCATTGAGTACAATGATCGCATCATCCTAAAAGCATGAGACCAAAAAGACCAGAATCATTATTCTGGTCTTTTTTTGTGCTTATATTTGAGCATATATGTCATGATAAATACCCATTAAAATGGCTAATAATGCGATAGCTTGCTATGATAATCTTTTCCTTTTTTGCCCAATTTTTGTCTTGTCTATGACGCTTTTATTAAGGACTGCTCATGTCTGCTGACCACAGCTCAAACCCTAAGATTAACCTACCCTTGCATGTGGCAAACTTAGTATGTGTCCGCGCGGGAAAAGCCATGCCGTTCACTCGTGAAGAGATGAGCGCCATTGACAAGGCACCCGTTGCAGCCCCTGTCGCCGTCAACTTTATGGGGTTGACCACTGACGAGCAAGCCGATCGCAAACATCATGGTGGCCCACTCAAAGCCGTGCATCAATTGCCAACGGCAACTTATGAAAAAATCAATGCAGAGTTTGACCTACAAGTACGCGTCGGTACGCTCGGTGAAAACCTTACCACTGAAGCCCTTGATGGCTTGCCTGAGATGGATGAGTCTAACGTCTGTATTGGCGACATTTATCAGTACGGTGGACATTTTGAAAACGGACAAGACAATATAAACGGTGAAGATAGCGTGCAACTGCGTATCGTGCAACCGCGCCGCCCGTGCTACAAAATCAATGACCAAATCGGCCAATTTACCAAAGTGCCCAATATCGCGGCATGGGTCAGCAAGCAAGGTATCTCAGGGTGGTATTTTCAAGTGGTGCGTGATGGCATGATTAACCCTGATTTGCCTGTATATTTAATCGAACGTCCCTATCCGTTTGCCACGCTAGAGACACTTTGGCAACTGGCAAACTCAGAAGAGAAGTTTGACACTGAGGTCATTGAGCCATGGCTGGCGATTGAGTGTTTGGAGGAGAGTTGGAAGAAAGTGTTGGCGAAGAAGATTCGGAAAGATTGAGTGTTATAAGCTTTAATGACGCTATGTTATCACTGTTGGTTAAATAATGAGAATATTAATATGAGTATTTATGCGTTGGAGGGCAAGCAGCTATTAGCAATCAAGCCTACTAGCTTTGTGATTGAGTCTATTTTTGAACGAGATGATTTACAAGAAGCTTTTAAAAATAATATTGATATTATCGCTCCTGATTGTATGGTGATAGCAGAAGAGTTCTCTGACTGGCAAGGCTCAAAAAAAAGAATTGATTTACTAGCTATTGATAAACAAGCTAATTTAGTCGTTATTGAACTAAAGAGGACTGAAACAGGCGACCATATGGAGCTACAAGCTCTACGGTATGCATCTATGATCTCAACTATGACATTTGATGATGCTATAGAAGTATTACAAAAATACAAACAACGAAATGGTTATCTCAGCTACTCCTTAGACGATGCACAGTCTGAAATTAAAGATTTTGTTGAGGACGGTATTGTTGAAACAGGTTTTGCAGAAGATGTTAAAACAGTCTTAGTCTCACAAGATTTTTCTGCCGAGTTAACAACCTCAGTCATTTGGCTGAATGAACGTAATTTAGACATTACTTGTATGAAAATACAACCCTATAACGATAATGGAAAAATACTGATTGATATTCAACAAATCATTCCTTTACCTGAAGCAGAAGATTATCAAATCAAGGTAAAACGTAAACTAGAGGAAAAAAGAGATATTCGTAAAGACAGCTCACGAGATTATTCAAAGTACCGATTTAATGATATGGAGTTAGGTAAAGGTAGACTTGCGCTAGAAATTATCAAATATTACTTTAACAAACATAGAAATAGATCTATTGATGCACTAGTCAATGATTTTGGTAGTATTGCTCACTCTCAGCCGATTGTAGAAAGTTTAAAGGTAGCTCAAGATCATGCTAGAGCTAAAGGTAGGGTTAGATATTTCTTGAATGACAATGATATTTTGAGAATGGATGATGGTTCTCTATATGTCGTATCAAGCCAATGGGGTAAAGCGAATATTGAAGAGTTTATTGAATTTGCTACTGACGCACTTGGTTATGAAATCGAAAAACTTTTAACTCCAAACAGTCCAGAAAAAAGAAAGGTATCAATTGAAGATTATAAAATCATTTAACTCGAAGATTTAACAATCCTTGTAAATAGAAATGGTACAACAGTGAACGCTAAATCTGTACTAAGAAAGCTTTGTGATCAGCTCAATATTGAGCTTGATAGTGGTAGTAGTAGTAGTAACCAAAAGAATACTCGTAATCTAGGTAATGAGGTTATTAATGCTATTGAGCAAAGCAAATTATAAGTAGGCGAAATATAAAAAACTATTACCTCAAACATCTTATCTACCCTCTCCTTACAGAGCATTTCATGGTGAAAAACATCTTTTTAGCACTTGGCTTAACTCTGCCTTTGATTGGCTGCGTCACGACCACTGCACCAGTCGCCACTACCAAAAATTACAGCGTTGATAGTGATACTTACCAAGCCAGTGGCAAAAGCCAACGCATCAAAACCATCGTCCTACATTACACCGTCTCAGATAATGAACGCTCAATCAAAACATTAACCAAGGGCAATGTGAGCGCGCACTATCTGGTCTTGGACAGTGACGATGATAAAATTTATAACCTCGTACCCGAATCTGAGCGCGCGTGGCATGCAGGCGACGGTGGCTTTTCAGGACGAACCATCCTCAATGATACCTCTATCGGTATCGAAATCGTCAACGCAGGGATCAAACCTGAATATCGAGACGCGCTAAAGAATGGCGATATGGATTACCATCCTTATGAGCATTATGTGGCATTTGATGAATTGCAGATTAAGAAAGTCGCAGAGCTAGTACAAGATATCGCCAGACGCTATGATATCTCACCGAAGAACATCATCGGTCACTCGGATATGGCACCCTCGCGCAAGATCGACCCCGGAGCAAAATTCCCGTGGGAGCGACTGTATTTCGATTACGGTATCGGCGCTTGGTATAATGAAGCGGACAAGCAAGACATTATGAATCGGCGTACCCTGGTCGCGCCAAGCGTGCAGGAGATCAAGCAAGCCTTTCGCACATACGGCTACCAAATCAACGATACCGACGAGTGGGACAAACCTAGCCGTGATGTGATCTATGCGTTTCAGCTGCATTTCAGACCGCAGCAACCAACCGGTAATATGGATAGCGAGACCTATGCGATACTACAGGCGCTCAATATGAAGTATGCTGGTCGGGATGACTTCTATTGAAATTAGGTATTAGCGATTAATAACTATTTATCTACCCATAACAACAATGAAAAAGGAAATATGATGAGCACCCTATTTAGTGTCAATTTAAATAAACTCGCCTTAATCAGAAACTCTCGCGGCACAGATTATCCCAATCTGTTGTACTTTGTGAAGAAGCTCATAGATTTGGGTGTCAAAGGCTTTACCGTGCATCCGCGACCTGATGAGCGTCATATCAGATACCAGGATGTCTATGATATCAGTGCATTCTTAAAGGACTATCCAGAGATTGAGTTCAATATCGAAGGTAATCCAAATGAGCAGTTCTTAAAGATTATCCGCGAAGTCAAACCGCATCAGTGTACGCTCGTGCCCGATAGCGAAGACCAACTGACCTCCGATCATGGTTTTGACATCATTAAACACAAAGACATGCTGTCAGCACTGAGTCATGAGCTGCAAGCATTTGGTACACGCTGCGCGGTATTTATCGATCCTGATATCGAACAAATCAAAGCCGTCATCGACAGCGACGTGCAAACGATCGAGATGTATACCGAAGAATGGGCACGCGCCTACAGTAATGGTAAGAGTGATGCAAATATTGATTTCGATGAGGTCAAGCAACGCTTTAGCGACTGTATCACCCTAGCCAATCAAAACGGTATCCGAGTCAATGCGGGTCATGATTTGAATTTGGATAATTTGGCTGATCTGCTCGCGCTTAGTGATATCGCTGAGGTGTCTATCGGTCATGCGTTTACCATCGAGTCTCTAGAGCAAGGCATGGACAACGTGGTGCGTCAGTATTTGACGATTTGTGCTTAAACTGCATCAATAAGCAAATAGTTTGGTTCTATTAGTAGTTTCAATATTTTCATGCTCAACAGATCCTAAGCAAACACTAATAATATAAAAAAAGGAATTTTTATGTATCAAGCCTTTCAACAACACCTACAACAAGAAATCAGCGGCATACGCGACGCAGGTCTGTATAAAAACGAGCGCGTGATCACCTCTCCGCAAGATGCACTCATCACCATCGCCGATGGTCGTGAGATGCTTAACTTCTGTGCCAATAATTACCTTGGACTGTCTGACCACCCTGAGATTAAAAAAGCGGCTACCGAGGCTATTGAAGACTCAGGTTATGGCATGTCATCGGTACGTTTTATTTGTGGTACGCAGGATTTGCATAAACAACTAGAGGCGGCGATTTCTAAGTTTTTTAATACCGAAGACACGATTCTTTATGCGGCCTGTTTCGATGCCAATGGTGGTGTCTTTGAGCCACTGCTAACCGCAGATGACGCCATCATTTCTGATTCGTTAAACCATGCCTCAATCATCGATGGTGTGCGCCTGTGTAAAGCCGCACGTTATCGCTATGCCAATGCGGATATGCAAGACTTAGAGACTCAGCTGCAAGCAGCGCAAGCACAACGTTTTCGTTTGATTGTCACCGATGCCGTGTTTTCAATGGATGGTAATGTGGCGCCGATGGATGAGATTTATGCGTTGGCACAAAAGTACGATGCCATGGTCATGATTGACGAGTGTCATTCAGCTGGCGTCGTCGGTCGTACGGGTGGCGGCGTGACTGAATTGTTTGACCTACGCGGTGATATTGAGCTGATCACAGGTACATTGGGCAAGGCATTTGGCGGTGCGATTGGCGGCTTTACGACGGGTAAAAAAGAAATGATTGAGATGCTGCGTCAACGCTCACGCCCGTATCTGTTTTCAAACTCTATTCCGCCCATGATCGCAGCCGCTGGGTTAAAAGCGTTTGAGATGCTAGCAGAAGACAATACCCTACAAGACAAACTGCATGAAAATACCGCCTATTTTGTGAAGCAAATGCAAGATGCAGGCTTCGACATCAAGCCCACCGAATCGGCAATCTGTGCAGTGATGCTGTATGACGCCACTGTCTCGCAGCAAATGGCAGAGGCGCTGCTTGAGGAATGCATTTATGTGATTGGCTTCTTCTACCCTGTTGTCCCCAAAGACGAGGCTCGCATTCGCGTCCAGCTCTCTGCTGCCCATACTCGCGCGCAGCTCGACCAGTGTATCGCCGCCTTTATCAAAGTCGCCAAGCAAATGGAAGTGATTGCTTAGGTGTTTGATAATTCATAGGTAGGCACTACTTATAGCTAAAATAAGAGGAAATTATGAAAGCACTGGTTAAAACTCATGCCAAAAAAGGCATCTGGATGCAAGACGTGCCAGAACCAACGGTCGGCATCAATGACGTCAAAATAAAAATTAAAAAAACCGCTATCTGTGGGACAGATTTGCACATTTACAAGTGGGATGAGTGGTCACAAAACACCATAAAGACGCCAATGATTATCGGGCACGAATACGTCGGTATCATTAGTGAAATGGGCGATGGTGTCAAGCATTTTGCAGTGGGCGACCGCGTTACAGGCGAAGGGCATATCGCTTGTGGGCATTGCCGTAACTGCCGCCGTGGTAAGCTACATGTATGCGAAAACACCATCGGTGTGGGCGTCGATCGCGATGGCGCGTTTGCCGAATATTTGGTGATCCCTGCCGATAATGTCATCAGACTCGATGAGCGTATCAGCGATGAGATGGCCGCCATTATGGACCCCTTTGGTAATGCTACTCATACTGCCCTTTCATTCCCTGTACTGGGTGAAGATGTGCTAGTCACGGGTGCAGGGCTGATTGGATCAATGGCAACAGCTATTTGCCGATTTGCCGGAGCACGTAATATCGTGGTCAGTGATATTAGTGATTATCGCCTAGAGCTTGCCAAAAAAATGGGTGCGACGATGACCATCAACCCAGCCAAAGGTGAAACCATCGAAGGCGCTATCGATACGTTAAAAATGCACGGCTTCGATATTGGGCTTGAGATGTCAGGCTCGCCTCAGGCCTTTGATTCGATGATTAGTAATATGTATAACGGCTCTAAAATTGCGCTCTTGGGCATTTTGCCCAACACTACCACGGTGGATTGGAGCAAGATTATTTTTAAAGCGTTAACCCTAAAAGGTATTTATGGTCGTGAGATGTGGGAGACGTGGTATCAGATGGAGCAAATGCTGATTAGCGGTATTGATCTCTCGCCTATCATTACCCATCGCATGCACATTGACAACTTTCAAGAAGGCTTTGATATCATGGAAAGTGGACAATGCGGTAAGGTAATTTTAAGCTGGGATTGATTTTGGCGATTTAGTATTTGAGGAGTCGTGGTTAGCTTTTATATCATGGCAACTTATAAAACGGCACTGATTTCAGTGCCGTTTTTTTTCAGGTATTGAAAAGTGATCAGATAGGTAAATCATGAGTAATTCTAACCAAGATAAGCTTCAAAAGTACTTGGCAAAAAAGCCAAGTAAGCATAGGGAAAGGAACAGGAAGCGAAACCTGTTTCAGCTGGTAAGACTCAGCTTTAAGAACCTATACGACATCAAAGCCTCTTATAAATAATTATTTAGATAAGTACTGCACCTTGGCTTTAGACTGAATTTGTATATGATAAGCTTAGCTTGAAATATTAAATTAGCTTGTACTTAAGACTCACAGTCAGTTTGTTTTGAATTTTTTTAAGATCTTTGCTACTCACATAAAACTTTTTAAGAGATATAGAATGTGGAATATACAAGGAGTAATACCACCTATTGCTATCGGCGAAGAAGGTCATAGCCCTAAACGCTCTCCATATCCAATTAGCATCAATGAATTCGTACAGAATTTCGCATTCTCAACTGAACGAATTGAAATACTTATTGGATTCTTAGCATATAGAAGAGCTATATACTTATCTGGTATTGAAGCAGGTTTTCAATGGGTAAATGGAAGTTTTGTTGAAAACATAGAGTCAATTGCTGAACGTGCTCCGAACGATATTGATGTTGTGACATTTAGCAACTTATATAAAACTATACCCGATTATATCGATTGGGCTGAAAGGAATAATAATTTAGTTGACAATCCAATCGCTAAGAGTCAATACAAAGTCGATTCTTACTGGGTTGACATGGACTTAGGCTTTAATGAAGCCAGTATCAAACGATGTACTTATTGGTACAGTATGTGGTCTCATCAAAGAGATACTAATATTTGGAAAGGTTTTTTTGTTATTCCTTTATCTCCTAGCGAGGATATTGAGGCTCTCAAGTATCTTTCTGAATTAAATATAGAGTCTAACAATGCGTGAAAATGACTATAACAAGTTACTTGCTGAAAGAAGTACACTTGAAGGCCTAATAGACGAAACACCACCTTATGCTATTGTCGATAGGATGAGCCTAGAGTCACGTTTAAAAAGTGTTCAAACCGCAATTAATAAAGTCGATACTCGTAGGTTAGTGAAAAAGACCATTTTTACATTCAGGGGTAAACCAGTTCATAAAAGTCACGGTATTACAGCTGAATTTTCTGGTAAAGCTATCGATAGTCTAAACGATATGATTGCAAGTGTAGTTGCTAGTTTGAGTAATAATTTACGTTTTTCAGGACCCATACCAAATAGAAATCAGCATCAACTGTTAATAACAGGTACTGCAACTGGTTCATTTGGTTTTGAATTAGAGTTACCAGAACCTGATCACGACTTGCTAGCAGAAAGAAATGGAACTGAAACAGCCATAGATGATATACAAAAGCTACTACAGTATGGAATTGATGGTACAGACGAGCAAATTAGTGATGTAATTAATGAGATACACCCAAGAGCTGTTCGTAAAGTACATGATTTTCTTGAACTAATGTTTCGTAGTGAAGCTTTGTTTGCAATGGAATTCAATAAAAAATTAACTCGCATTGATTCCCAAAATGTTTTAGAAAAACTCATTTTACGACTTTCAGAAGAAAATATTAGTGAAATTTTCGAAGAGTACAAAGGTGAATTTCAAGGAGTTTTACCTAATTCTAGAACTTTCGAGTTTACAGAATATTCTGATAGAACTTTGATCAAAGGTAAGATTGACCACACATTTGAAGACCCAGACGTGATAAATCGTGAGTATTTGCACAAACCTGTCACAGTTAAGTTCAAGGTTGTACAATATGGACAAGCCAAACCTAAATATACTTTGCAAGATATAAAGAAAATTAATTGACTGATTATTGCAAGATTCTAATAGAAAGAACTTTCATTAGTCATCAATAATTATCTAAAGGCGCGTTTTGGTCCAAATTAACAGGTACAAGCGAAAGGCGGGAAATAGCTTTCCTACTTTAAAAAGCCAAACACAAAACACAAAAAAGGTGAGCATTACGCCCACCTTTTTTATATCTACAATAATACTCTAAACCAACTTAGTCTATCTAAACCAAGCGCGAGCGTTACGGAACATACGCATCCACGCGCCGTCCTCATCCCATGCTTCTGGTTTCCAGCTGTGGTTATACGCTTTTAGGTTACGCTCAGGATGCGGCATCATGATAGTGACGCGACCGTCGGTGCTACATAGACCCGTGACACCGCCGAGCGAACCGTTTGGATTGAGCGGATACGTCTCAGTCGGATGACCTTGGCTATCGACATAACGCATGGCGAGCTGACCATGGTTTGCCATACCGTCGATTTCGTTGTTGTCTAGCGTGGCATAACCTTCACCATGCGCCACCGCGATTGGCAAGATGCTATCTTGCATACCTTTGAACAGGATCGACTTGGTACGCTCAACTTTTACGTTGACGGTACGCGCTTCAAATCGAGCGGATTTATTTGCGACGAAACGTGGGAAGTTTTCTGCACCTGGGATGAGGTCTTTTAACTGAGCCATCATCTGACAACCGTTACAGACACCTAAGCTAAAGGTATCAGGACGGGCAAAGAAGCGTACAAACTGCATGCGTAGCTCGTCATGGAACAAGATAGAGTTCGCCCAGCCAGAGCCTGCGCCGAGTACGTCACCATAACTAAAGCCACCACAGGCGACCAGACCGTCGAAGTCACGTAGATTGATACGGCCACTGAGTAGATCACTCATGTGCACATCGACCGCTTCAAAGCCCGCTTGGGTAAAGCCTGCTGCCATTTCTGTCTGACCGTTGACGCCTTGCTCGCGCAGGATGGCGACTCTTGGCTTCTCTTCGCGGCTAGCCAAGTACGGCTCTTCAACTTTTTGATTCAGATCAAAGTTTGGCGCAGCGATTAGACCTTTATGGCTCGCGTCGCTAATCAAGTCATACTCTTGCTGTACGCACGCTGGATTATCACGGCGACGCGCGATCTGATAGCTGACCTGCGTCCACGCTTGCTGTAACTCAGTACGGCTAAAGCGTAGCGTGTCATCACCCATGAGCGTTGGTGTTTGGATAAGTAAGCTGTCTTCTTCAGAGCTTTGACCCACAAGGCTGAGCATATCGCTAACGTTAAACTCTTCTGCCAATTGCATTAGAGCCGCGACGTTTTCTGGTAGTACTTGGATGACCGCGCCCAGCTCTTCACTGAACAGCTGACCGAGTAAGTTATCATCATCTAATGACAGCTTGATACCCTGACGGCTGGTAAACTGCATCTCAGCGATAGTTGCTAGTAGACCACCATCACCGATATCGTGATAGGCGCTGATAACGCCTTGTGCGTTACCTGCTTGCACAAAGTTAAAGAAGTCGACCAAGTCGCTTGGCTGCGCTAGATCTGGGCAGTCGTTACCCAATTGGCTCAGCGTTTGCGCAAGGATTGAACCGCCGAGGCGCAGTTTACCTTTAGACAAGTCAATACGGTAGAACGCGCTATCGCCATTGATCAGCTCAGGCGTTAGTGTTTTTGCCACATCAACGACAGGAGCAAAGGCGGTAATCACAAGGCTCATTGGTGAGACCACTGATTTATCTTGATTGTCACCATTCTCGTTATCAGTCCAGTTAGCACGCATGGATAGCGAGTCTTTACCGACGGGGATAGCGATACCTAATGCTGGGCATAGCTCTTCACCGACGGTATGTACCGCATCAAACAATGCAGCGTCTTCGGCATCATCACCGCACGCTGCCATCCAGTTCGCTGACATGGTGATGTCAGACAACTGAGCGATACGCGCACCAGCGATGTTGGTGATTGCTTCACCCACTGCCAGACGCGCAGAGGCTTTTGGACTGATAAGTGCAACAGGCGTACGCTCACCGATACTCATCGCTTCACCAGTCATCACCTGACCGTCTAGCGCGATCAATCCTGACGCCGTCACTGCGCAATCTGCCACGGGCACTTGATAGCGACCCACATACTGATCACGCACGACCATACCCGTGATAGAGCGGTCACCGATACTAATCAAGAATGATTTACTAGCGACCGTTGGGTGACGCAATACATCGGTAATTGACTCGGCTAGATTAACGTCATCAAGCGCTAATGCTGGTAGTGTATTCTCTTGACGCTCAAAGCTACGCTTCATCTTTGGCGTGCCACCGAGCAATACTTGCATCGGCATATCGACAGGCTGCTCAGCGAGCAATGTATCATTAACAACCAATTGACGCACATCCGTAGCTGTACCCAAAATAGCATACGGGCAACGCTCACGCGCGCAGATCGCATCAAACTGGGCTTCGCTATCTGGGCGAATCGCGAGGACATAACGCTCTTGCGCTTCGTTTGACCAGATGGCCATTGGTGACATGCCAGCTTCTAGCGATGGAACGTTACGCAGGTTAAGTACCGCGCCCATCTCATGGTCATTGACCAGCTCTGGCATCGCATTAGAGATACCGCCCGCGCCCACATCATGCAATGACACGATAGGGTTACCGTCTTTGCCATTATTGCTCGCATCGACATCACTACCCGCTAGTGCCCAGCAGCGATCCATCACTTCTTGGCAACGACGCTCCATCTCAGCGTTGTCACGCTGGACTGAAGCAAAATCCAAACCTTCATCAAGGTCACCGCTATCGACCGACGATGCGGCACCGCCGCCCAAACCGATTTGCATCGCAGGACCACCAAGGACGATGAGTAAGTCACCTTGTTGAATGGCGTTTTTTTCAATGAGGTTGCGTTTGATATTGCCGTAACCACCTGCCAGCATGATTGGCTTATGATAGCCACGCATCTCGCTGCCGTCTTTTGCCGCTGACGTATCTAGCTGAAAGCTACGGAAATAACCACACAGATTAGGACGACCAAACTCATTCGAGAAGTTGGCACTACCTAATGGCGCTTCGGTCATAATCTCAAGGCTGGTTGCCATACGATCTGGCGTGCCATACGCTTGCGTGCTCAGTTGACCTGACTGCTCCCATTTCTCAGCGAGCTCTGGGATATGCAAATGTGATACGTGAAAACCAGTTAGACCACCTTTTGGCTTGCCACCACGACCTGTTGCGCCTTCATCACGAATCTCACCGCCAGCACCCGTCGCTGCACCAGAGTATGGCGCAATCGCTGTTGGGTGGTTGTGCGTCTCAACTTTCATCAGGATATCGATTTCTTCTTGATGGAAATCATAAGGATGAGCAGAATTTACATCCATAGCGTCGGTCGGAATCGGATAAAAACGCATACCATTAGCGCCTGCCATCACCGCAGCGTTGTCTTTATAAGCAGACAAGATGCCTTGCGGATTAGACTGGTAGGTGTTTTTAATCATTTGGAACAGTGATTTGGGTTGTACCTCGCCATCGACGGTCCACTGGGCATTGAAAATCTTATGACGGCAATGCTCTGAGTTCGCCTGTGCAAACATCATCAGCTCAACGTCAGTTGGGTTGCGTTTCAACTCATTGACGTACGCATTCATCAGATAGTCGATATCTTCACTGGATAATGCAAAACCAAACTCGGTATTGGCCGACTCTAGCGCTGCCTGACCTTGCCCGATCACGTCGATATGATTCAGTGATGCGGGCGCTTGATCGTCGAACAATTTGCTCACATCGCTCAAGTCATAGACTAGGCTCTGAGTCATACGATCAAACAATAACTGCTCGGCATCTACTGGTAGTTTTTCGCCCACTTCACCATCGATTGTTAGTGTATAAACAACGACACGCTCAACGCGGTTGATCTCGATTTCACAGTTATTAAAGATATCTGTCGCTTTACTTGCCCATGGTGAGATGGTGCCGAAACGTGGCCCAACAATGACTTGGTATTGATTGTCTTGCGGCGCCGCTAACGTTTTTGATGGGTCAACCGCCAGGAGATCTAGCGCTTTTTTGTGCTCCTCACCAGATAGCTCTCGTGATAACACATAAACTTGCTGAGTATTTATTTGACTGACATTTAGCTCGGTTTTTTGCTGGAACTGACTGATGAGTTGCTGCGTCTGAAAATCGGTAAGAAACGGTTGTCCGGCGATGGTCATCATAAAGGCATAATCCGTAAGATCAAGGCATCTCTGCCATGCTAAGTAAATGGTCTGGGTATTATAACAAGAAGACCTATAATAAGCAGGTCTAAACCAAGATAAATTGCTGATAAGTTGCGCGCTACTGCTATCGAATAGTTGCAGAATAATAAGCTTGTGCCACGGTTTATCCATTACCCTGCTAGTGCTGTACGAGACAAACAAAAGTGAAAAATACACAGCGTCACACTTTTTACTTAACCCTCATACTCCTTACAAACACTCACATCGCATTACTGGGGACCTATATAAATGTATGGGTACAACTCGGTATTCTACACCCAGATAAAAACTAAAACGTGTAACCAAAACGTTTCACTATAATTTTAATGTAAAAGGGATATCCTATGAGCAAGCAAGACCAAATTGATAAAATCCAAAACGTCATTAAAGATGTAAAGTTTGCGATGCTGAGCACTGTTAATAGCAAAGGCGATGTACACGCGTGGCCAATGACGACTAGCGAAGCGAGCATCGGTGGCAAAGAGATTTGGTTCATCGGTGATAAAACGTCAGACATAGTAAAAGACATCCAGAATAACGAAAAAGTCGGTCTGTCTTATGCTTCTCAAGATGAGAAAGACTATGTCTCTGTGAGTGCCAATGCAGAACTGCCAACGGACAAAAATAAGTTAGAAGAATTGTGGTCACCAGTTTACAATGCATTTTTTGAACATGGTAAAGAAGATCCAAACGTACAGCTAATCAAAGTCGTACCACATGGTGTTGAGTGCTGGTTAGGCGGTAGTTCTACTATTAATATGTTCAAGATGGCAGCAGCAGCATTACAAGATGGCAAAACAGCTGAAGACATCGGCGAACAGTTCGAAGTATCGCTATAATCTATAAGTATTGAATCATAAGTATTAGATAAGACGATTATTTGATAATCGGATATTTAATAATCTAAAACGTCAGTAAGCATCTGCTTATTGGCGTTTTTTAGTAGGTACTGTAGCAGTAGTCAGATCAATCGCTGCACGATTGTCAGCCCTTACAAACCATCACAGAGTATTACAGATTGCCTGTATCGCTGAACTGGACGATATCGTTATATTAACTGTGGTTGCATTGATGATAGTTGTCGCAGTCGCTGATCTACTACACTATCTACAAGTACTAACAGGTATTGATCAAATTGTAATGACAGTACCTATCCAGCGATGTAAAGATCATTTTTTATCAGATAGCTTTTATCCCGCGCCCTCATTTCATTATAAAAATCAAATAGTAAAGGATAATTATTATGAATAAGCAAGAACAGCTAGACACCCTACAAGCCATGGTAAAAGACATTAAATACACGATGATGACTACTCGCACTAGTGAAAACCATCTCCACTCTTGCCCGATGAATACTACTGAAACCAGTATTGGTGCCAAAGAGATTTGGTTCATCGCTCATAACCCGTCTGAGACCGTTGATAACATCAACAATGATGCACAAGTTAATCTGGCCTATGTCAGTCAAGACAATAAAAAATACCTGTCTATCACGGGTAAAGCTGAACTGGTAGATGACAAAGACAAGTTAGATGAGCTGTGGTCAGTGACTTATAATGCTTACTTTGAGAAAGGTAAAGAGGACCCAACAGTACAGCTGATCAAAGTCATCCCTCACGGCGCTGAATACTGGGCAAATGGTAATGCCATCGCTAGTGCTGTGAAGATGACAGCTGCAGCGGTGACAGATACCGCTATTGAGAAAAGCTTGGGTGAGAACTTCTCAATAGAACTATAGTATGCTGGACATCAAAAACGTGAACACAAAAAAACGCCAGTGGCAGTAGCGACTGGCGTTTTTTATCAGTGACGGCTCTCAATACTAGCCGCTTTGTTTTAAATAAGGCCACGCTGCTTTTAGATAAATCATCATTGACCATAATGTCAATATCACAGCGGCCACCATCAAAACATAACCAATCGTCTCAAGCGACTCCCAATTTAACAACAGCACCGTAATGGCAACCATCTGAAAGGTCGTCTTTAGCTTGCCAACGTAAGACACCGCAACGCTGGTGCTTTTGCCGAGCTCTGCCATCCACTCACGTAGCGCAGATACCGCGATCTCACGTGAGATAATGACGATAGCGGCGATAGCCATGATGATATTAGGGTGCCACTGTACAAGCACAATCAATGCGACCGCTACCATGAGCTTATCAGCCACAGGGTCCAAAAAACGCCCAAATGCTGACATGACGTTTAGTTTACGAGCAAAATAGCCATCGAGCCAATCAGTAATCGCCGCAATAATAAAGACACCGGTCAAAAGTAAGTGGCGCAGCAAACTATCGCTAAACTCGCTCATCCCTACTCGAGCAATAACATTGTCTGAGATTGCCGGCATGCCGATACCCATAGCAGGTGGCCAGTAGGCAATTGCAACAAACAGCGGAATCATCAAGATACGAGCAATCGTCAGATTGTTGGGCAAGTTAAAAATACTCTTAGTATTTTGCGAACTTGACGGCTCCTGCGTGTGCAAATGCGTGCTCTCAGTCATGGCAAACCCAGTTCAATATAGACATAATAATGGCAGATAGCTTAGCATTTTTCGGACAAGACGTCATGCCATCTCTTCAGCGATTGAGTGATCACAGCTATCTAGATCAGATATTTGGGACCCTAGTTACCTAACCTATTGAAAGTATTGAACGTTAAAAGCATTGAACGCTTTGATCACTGACTCTTAACCCCAACCGTAGAGACCTTATCATTTATTTAATCACTTACCGTTTAGAAACCCTTTAAACGACAATGGCTCAAATGCTAACTACTTAAAACGTGTGCGACTGTTCTAGCAGTCAGAGGTTATCTTCAGATATATGGTTTGAGGTTTTTAAAACGTAATATACTGTAACCAAAACCGCCCAACCATAATCAATTAGGTTATGATAGCAACTGCAATAAAACACTTGTACACTCAAAAATGAGTCTATCTTGACTTTTTATATGGGTCATTATGACTGTGATAAATGACAATATAGAGAACTAATAACTACAATAAATCACGACCACGGAATATGTAGCTTACCTACCTACACAGCCCGTTTTCCTCAGCCCGCAGTATCTCCTCTGTGGGCCTTTTTTTGTCTCTGAACTTCTCGCTTGCACTGTCTTTATCTAACTCAGATTGAATGAGTGACTGATCTGGTTACTGCTTGGTTTGATATGTCTATAATTCAAAAAAATTAATATCTACTACGCTTGTTGCGCTTGCCCAATGGTCTGAGCGGTTTGTAGTGCTGCTTGGTAGCAGCTCTCGATGTTCCCTTTTGTACACCAGTCACCGCTGACTATCCATTGTTTGGACTCATCTACTAGGATGCCTAATGCTTTCGTATCCGTATCTACTATAGTTGCTGCATAGCGCCAGCGATGACAATCTGTCTGGCTAGGGGCGCTATTCTCATCCCAGCCCAATGCCTGCTTGGCTGCCTGTAATAATTGCTCTTTGACCGCCTCGATATCATCATCGACATGTATCTGCGACCAGTCATTGCGTGCATGAATCGTGATACTTGGTAGCAGTCCATCATGTCCAGGCTTATGATGTTCGATAAATATTCTATCGAGTACAGTGCTATTTACATAAGCAACATCCCATTGTGGTGCCATCTGGTTGTTTAGTGTTCCAGGCAACGGCTGGGAGTCATCCCAACCGAGCATCAGCGTGTAGCACGCCTGCATCTGTGGCTGAGTGATGTTGTCTTGCTGACTAAACCCACTCTCCGCCATAAGCTCTACTGCCTGACCATTCGGTGCAGTACAGATCACCCAATCAAACCAGCCAAGACTAGCCCCAGTCTCATCAAAGAGCTCAGTTTGCTTTTCGTTTTGATGCTTTTCGTTTTGATGCTTTTCGTTTTGATGCTGAGTCGGGCTTTGGGTAAACTGAACAAGTGGTGCCACACGAGTTTTGAATACTATGTCTGTGTGTTTGAGCGCAGCCGCTAATTCACGTCCCCAGCTGGTCATCTTTGGTGTGCTGATATAGCGTGCATGGACGGTATCCCATTGTTCTTTGCTTTTGATATCAGGCGATTGAGCGTTGTTGTGCTGTGATTCAGATGCTGGCGTTAGCTCAGCCACTTTGGCACACCATGGCTGTAACAGCCGCGTATCTAACCAAGGAGCGACAAACGCTTGGAAGCTCTTGGTCTTTGCTGTAAAGAACTGCGCACCAAATGCCCACTGCCAGTTTTTGCCTGTATCACTGTCAGTACGATAACGCGTTGCTAGGCGTCCCACACTACGTGACTTTTCAAAGATAGTGATGTGAGGTGTGATTGCTTGATTATCGTTCTGGCTTGATGCGCGTTCTAGTAGTGTCGCGGTGAGCAGCCCTGTCAGACCACCGCCAATGATCGCTATTTTTGATGATAGGGTATCCGTTGAGATCGAAGCATATTCCGTCATAATGGCCGTAAACCTTATAGAGTCTTTATGAGTCGCCATCATAGCCACTCTGTGAATCACATTGTCGTATGCATATGTGTAGTCATGATATTGTCGCTTAGACGTATTGAACCTTCAAAACACCTCAATATCAATATCGTCTACGTAAAAAAGCCACGCTATTTGCGATAGCATGGCTTTTTTGGATTTTTTTTAAGATGTATAAGCGAGCACTACAGGTTAGTTTTGCACGTCTTTCTCTGGCAAAAACTAACCCATCAACGACTCTACTCTCCGCGACCAGCTTTGACCTGTTCGACCAGATCATTGATCACTGAGCTGTCTGCCAGCGTAGATAAGTCACCCAGTCCAACATACTGCCCTTCTGCCAGTTTACGCAAGATACGGCGCATGATCTTTCCTGAGCGGGTTTTTGGTAGTGCCTCAACCATATAGATGGCATCTAAAGTCGCAATAGGCCCGATCTCAGCACGTACATGACGTTTGAGCTCCGCTTTTAGATCATCTGTTGCTTCTTCACCTGATTTTAAAATAATGAAGGCACAGATACCTGTTCCGCGTATCTCATGCGGCATACCGACAATTGCGGCTTCGGCAGTAGCCGGATGAGCAACCAACGCGCTCTCAATCTCTGCTGTACCCAAGCGATGCCCAGCAACGTTGAGGACGTCATCGACACGGCCCGTAATCCAATAATGCCCATCTTCATCACGCTGGGCACCATCACCTGTAAAGTAATGACCCGGATAATCACTAAAGTATGTCTTTAAGAAGCGCGGATGGTCATTGTAGATCGTACGCATCTGTCCTGGCCAACCACTGCTGATAACCAAATTGCCTTCTGCCGCGCCTTCCATTATTGCGCCGTCAGCATTGACGACTTGTGGCTTAACACCATATAGCGGCGTCATTGCAGCACCTGGCTTTAAATCAACTGTGCCTGGTATTGGCGCCATTAGGATACCGCCTGTCTCGGTCTGCCACCATGTATCGACGATTGGACATTTACTATCACCAACAACATTATAGTACCAGTCCCATGCTTCTGGGTTAATCGGCTCACCGACCGAACCTAGCAGGCGTAAGCTTGAACGATCTGACTCACGTACAAAGGCGTCGCCTTCTTTCATCATCGCTCGGATAGCAGTTGGCGCAGTATATAAAATAGTAATGTCATGCTTGTCGATGATGTGTCCGATACGTGCCCAGGTTGGATGCTCTGGTACCCCTTCAAACATAACCGTGGTTGTGCCATTAGCGAGCGGTGCATACGTGGAGTACGTGTGACCAGTAATCCAGCCGACATCTGCGGTACACCAATACACGTCATCTTCTTTGACATCGAAGACATCACGGAAGGTAGACAACGCATAAGTAATATAACCCCCTGTTGTATGCACCACACCTTTGGGTTTACCCGTTGAGCCAGAGGTATACAATAAGAATAATGGATCTTCGGCATTCATCACTTCAGGCTCACAGATCTCTGACTGCCCATCAACGAGATTGTGATACCAGACATCGCGGCGACCACTCATTGGGATAGAATTACCTGTACGGTGGACGACGATGACTTTTTCGACACTGTCAGTCCCATCCATTTCTAACGCCTGATCGACATTGGCTTTGAGCAGTGTATGTTTGCCACCGCGCAAGCCTTCATCAGCGGTGATAACGACTTTTGAGCGGCTGTCTATCAAACGATTGCCTAGACTCTCGGCAGAAAAACCACCAAACACCACTGAATGTACCGCACCAATACGTGCACATGCCAGCATCGAAACCATAGCTTCTGGTATCATTGGCATATATAACGTGACACGATCACCTTTCCCAACGCCAAGCTTACGTAGCGAGTTTCCTAGACGACAGACTGCCTCATGTAATTCTTTAAAAGAAATAATCTTGTGCAATGAAGGGTGATCCCCTTCCCAAATAATAGCAGGCTTATAGGGATTGTTTTCAAGATGGCGATCGAGGCAGTTTACTGAGATATTCAGCTCACCATCTTCGAACCATTTGATATTGAAATCGTCTAGGTCATAGTTGACGTTGCTGATTTTTGTTGGTTTCTTTATCCAGTCAATCAGCTCAGCACGCTGTGCCCAAAAAGCATCACTGGTTTCGGTTGATTCGATGGATTGTGCATAATCTTTGTTGTACTGCTCAGGTGTGGTATTGGCTGCAGCCATGAACTCGGCTGTGATAGGGAATGATTTCTGGGTCATAGTTTTGTCCTTTTAATTGTTATGACCTACACAGATAATCGTCTATGACGACTGTCTATACAGGTGATAAGAGCCATCTTCCATAATGTGTGACACTCAGCGATAGTTTGACAAATAAGCGTGACGGTTGCAAGGCTTCAACCGCCAATCATAACAATTTCGCTGTACAACTGTGTACTTTCAGACCGATAGTCTCGTCTTTGTAAATGCTTACCTTGTTCCCTCCTCTTGTTCCTTTAATTGCTTTTGATTGCCTATAAGTGATGATCTATTTTGATATTGAGCTGATATTGAGCAAAACCTTTGGACTTATAAGACTATAAGAAACCATTAAGACAAAGGGTAAAATCTAAAGTTGTAAACGACACAAGCCATACATAAGTATGGCTTGCTGTTATCGATATTCAACTATGTAGCGTACGTACTTATTTGAGCTGAGTAACGGTTTTCCATGCGCCACTGTTCACTTGTGATAGGTAAACATCATTAATCGCAACATGGCTCTCAGGTGTGATGGCGACCGTAGATCCTGTCACGCCATCAACAAAACTAACCGTCTCTAGACCGGCATTGAATGTATCGGCATTCAAGTCAGGACCTGCAGCTTTTAGTCCGTCAACGGTGATTCTTGCAGCAACATGACCAATAATCGCGCCTGCTGATACGTCTTCACCAGTGGCTTTTTTGAACTTATCAACGAACGCTTTGGTTTCAGGCTCATTGGCTCTTAATGCCAAGTCATTATAGTAAGAGACCGCATACAGCCCTTCACTTGCACCGCCTGGCGCTGCAGCAACTGCCGGATGGAATCCTGTTGCAGGTGCGATAAACTTCACATCGCTCCAGCCCATGGCGTTTGCCGTACCGACAGCCGTGATAGCGCCTCGGATAGTGAGAGATAACGCAATCAAATCACAATTGGATTCTTTTAGTTTGGCAATCGCCCCTGAGAAGTCTGTCTCATCTGGGCGATGTGAGCTAGAAGCAACCAAAGTAACATTAGGATTATTATCACTGATGTCCTTTGCCGCTGCATTGGTCTCCTCTCCATAATCTGATGGAATATACATGACACATAGGTTTTTCACATCGTTTTCAGCGATCAGATACTCCATCCCAAGTTTCATTGAATCGTAATAAGTACTGCCGATCGTATAACGACGATTTAGCGCGCCCTCTTCTTGCATAGGGGTTGCAAACGTGATCGGCATAACGCTAGGGACATTGGCACGATCCATGATAGGGAAGCTGGCTAAGTTATGCGGTGTACCTAACGACATCAACATCGCAAAGACTTTATCGCGGCTCACTAATTTGTTGGCGGCCTGTACTGCTTTTGGCACTTGATAAGAATGGTCTTCGACAATGTAGCGAATCTTTCGACCATTGACACCGCCTGCAGCATTTACTTCGTCAAAATACATATTGGCCGCAGTGACCGCAGGATTACCAAAACCTGCAAACGGACCTGATAAATCATTTGCACCGCCCAAGACAATTTCGGTATCGGTGACGCCTTGTACTGGTATATCACTCGTAGAAGCTGTCGCTTCAGCATCAGTGCCAGTTGCTGACGTGGTTTCTGGATTATTACACCCAACCAAACCTATCGTCCCAACTGTCAATGCCAGTAGCGTCGTTTTGAATGTCCATCTCATTGCCTATCTCCTTGCGACTGAGTCGCTGTCAGTTTGATGTTACGGTAAATTTGATAGCACTGATCTATACCAACTGTCCGTGTGTAATCAGTACATAGACTCGATTAACGCATGATGTTTTTTCTCAACCAGATTCCTTTTTAATTTCATAGTTGCTGTCAGCTCATCATCTTCAGGACTGAGTAACACGTCTATTAGTCGGAACCTTTTTATGGTTTCGACCTGTGCTAGGGTCGCATTGGCAGACTGGACCACATCATCTATCAAGGCGATCACTTCAGGCGCGTGACACAATGAGCGAAAGTCGGAGAACATCACTTGATTGTCTTGGGCATATTTTTCTACGTTTTCCTGATCTATCATGATAAGACAAGTGAGGTACTTACGCTTATCGCCAATGACGACCGCGTCTGAGATATAAGGTGAAAATTTGAGCTTACTTTCTATGGCAGCTGGGGTAACGTTCTTACCACCTGCTGTGATGATGATGTCTTTGATACGGCCTGTGATAAATATATAACCATCTCTTATCTCGCCCACATCACCTGTATGTAGCCAGCCGTCACGTAGGTCATCAGCGGTTTTGTCGGGCTTGTTCCAGTACCCTGCAAACACATTGCCGCCTTTTAGTAATATCTCGCCATTATCAGCGATGCGAACTTGAGAATGCGGTAAGGGTTTACCGACGCTACCGACCATTTGGGCGTCTTGGGTATTCATGGATATCACGCCTGTACTTTCAGTCATGCCGTAGCCTTCATAGATAGGCACACCTATCGCATGAAACCAACGAATAATATCCAATGATATTGGGGCAGCACCAGTAGTAGCACGGCGAACATTGGTCATTCCGATAAGATCGCGAATCTTACGCAATACCAGCTTGTCCCAAAACTCGTAACGAAGCCGTTGACCAGCCGTAGGCGTCTTCCCTGCCATAATCGTGTCAGCATGGTCATGACCCGCTTTTATGGCTTGATCAAATGCCCAGCCATTAAACGCACTGGCATCGCTACGCATATTACTGATAGAGGCATACATTTTTTCCCATAGCCTTGGAACAGCCGTAAAGGTATTGGGCGATACTTCTTTCATGTTTTCAAATACGGTCTCGGTACTCTCCGCAAAGTTGACGATACAGCCTCTATGAATGGGGACATCTACCGACACCACACGCTCTAGTACATGGCATAAAGGCAGGAAACATAACTGCTCATCAGTAGGTAAAACCTCGATGACTTCGGTGGTTGTCTTTAGACCAAACATGACATTGGCATGCGTTAAAATAGCGCCTTTTGGGTCGCCAGTCGTGCCTGACGTGTAGATCAGTGTGCGTATGTCATTCGCGGTGCTTTGATCAATATAACTGCCAAAACGCTCTAGCGCATTGTCAACACTTTGACCAAGCGCGTACAGCTCATCCAAAAAGATAACCTGCTCATCTTCTAGGCTACGTAGACCTTTACGCTCAAAGACGATGACTTTTTTGAGCATCGGTGTCTGCTCACGTATCTCTAAAAACTTATGGAGCTGCTCATCGTTTTCAACGATCAAAAATTTAGACTGACTGTCATTGAGTATATAGGCGAGCTGATCTGGACTGTCTGTGGTATAGACGCCATTGGGTATACCGCCTACAGCGCAGATACCCATATCGCAATAGAGCCATTCTTTATTGTCTTCACTCAAGATAGAAACCGTGTCCCCTTTGGTCAGACCCAGCTCAATAAGTGCCATGCCGATATCACAGCCGCGATGATAATAATCAAGCCAGCTATAACTTTGCCAAATACCAAAAGCTTTTTCACGATGGGCGATTTTTTCTCCTCGGCTCAGGCACATCTGTCGCCAGAGCTTACTTAAGGTATCGCAGCCTTCTAGGACCTGCAGCTCATGGTCATAAGGCGCATTACGTATCTTGCGGCTGTTATTGTGGTCGTTACTATGGCTGTTATTGCGAGTAGAAGACTCCATATGAGCCGATGCTTGTGCCACAGAGACGCTCTCAGTGACTGCCATATCAGCAGTAGCGGGATGGGTCACATCAGTCGAATTATCAGTAGAATTAGTCATGAGTATTATCGCCAAGTCTTTTTGCGTTTCCACCGAGTGGCTTCCGCTGTATTGTCTTTGGTTTGTCCAAGGTAGAACTCTTTAATATCATCAGAGTGCATCAGCTTGTCTGCTGAGCCTGCCATGACGATACGTCCCGTTTCTAACACATAACCATAATCCGCTGCAGCGAGCGCGACTCTTGCGTTTTGCTCAACCAGTAAGATTGTCACGCCCTGCTCTTTGTTCAATCTGCGAATGATGGCAAATATCTCTTGTACCAGAAGTGGTGACAGACCAAGCGACGGCTCGTCAAGTAGCATCAATGAAGGGCGTGACATCAGTCCGCGACCGATCGCCAGCATCTGCTGCTGACCTCCAGACATCGTACCAGCAGCCTGAGTGCGGCGGTCTTTGAGTATTGGAAAATACTCGTATATCATCTCAACATCACGCTCTATCTCAGACTTATCACGGCGAGTATAAGCGCCCATTGCGAGGTTTTCGGCAACATTCAAAAACGGGAAAACTTCTCGGCCTTCTGGGACATGTGATAGACCTTTCTTTACTAACCGATCAGGTTCAGTGCCATCGATACGCTCACCGTGGAACCATACCGCGCCTTTACGTGGATTAATGACCCCAGAGATAGTTTTCATGAGCGTGGTTTTACCCGCACCATTAGCGCCTAAAATCGTGACCACTTTGCCTTCTGGCACCTCAAGGCTTACGCCCCTTAATGCCATGACAGGGCCATAGGCAGATTCTAGGTTACGTACCTCTAACATGTTGTTCTTTACTTCAGAATCCACTAAATTCATCTCAGTTGCTGGCGCTGCAGATGACAGTGATTTTTTAATTGGTTTCATCACACGCTCTCCTGCCCAAGATAGGCCTCGATGACTTGTGGATTGGCTTGAACTTCAGCTGCCGTGCCCTGAGCCAAAAACTTACCTTCAGCTACAGCCAAGACACGATCTGATACGCGGTTGACTAGGCTCATGTCATGCTCGACCATCAATATCGTCAAACCCAAGTCTTTTTGCATATCTTCAATCCACCATGCCATCTCGGACGTCTCCTCTACACTAAGACCTGATGCGGGCTCATCGAGCAAAATAAGCTTGGGGTTGGCCGCAAGCGCGCGCGCGATTTCGACGACTTTTCTAATACCATAAGGTAAGCCTGCAATCAGTTGATCTCGATAAGGCGCTAGCTCCAAGAAGTCTATGATCTTCTCAACGTGCATACGATGCTCGCGCTCACTGCGGCGCACCTTTGGTGAAAACAGCAAGTCCTGTATCCATGAGGTGCTACGCTGAGAGTGACGACCGATGAGTAGATTCTGTAGCACACTAGAGTGATCAAACAGCTCGATATTCTGAAACGTGCGCGCAATACCTAGTTTGGCAATGTCATGAGCTGGCAGATCGGTGATGTCCGTACCATCAAAAGTAATACGACCACTGAGCGGCTCATACAAGCGACTGATTAAGTTAAAAATAGTCGACTTACCCGCACCGTTGGGTCCTACGATCGTAAACACTTCACCTTCGTTCACCTCAAAACTAATGTTATCAACGGCTTTCACACCACCAAACGCGATAGATAACGACTCTACTTGTAATAGGCTCATCGCATACGCTCCGTTTTTAGATAGGTTTTGGAACGGCGGAATAGACCTTTTCGATACAGCGGAAACATATTGAACCAAGTGCGTATCTTAATCCACATACCGTATATACCGCGCGGCTCATAAATGATCATAATGACGATAACCAAAGCAAATAATGCGGTATCAATACCAGGAATATTGGTGATACTAGCGCCTGTACTTTGACCGATGACGTCACCTAAAATTGCAATAACTTGCGGTAATAAGACGACAACCACTGCACCAAAAAATGCACCGTGTATAGACCCTAAACCACCGATGACAATCTGCAGCAATATGGTGATAGAGATAACAACAGTAAAACTCTCATAGTTAACCGCTTGCACGAAATGCCCGTACATCGCGCCGCCGACCGCTGTAATCGCACAAGATAAGCTGAAAGCTAACGTTTTGGCTTGTGGCACATTGACACCAAGCGCACGGGCAGAGACCTCACTGTCTCTAATAGCCAAAAACGAGCGTCCAGTATTACTTCTAAGTAGATTGATATAACCAAAGGTAATCAGTACCACTAGTGCCAAGCATAAGTAATAAAAGGCTTTTGGCGTGATGTAGCGATCGATTGTGTAGCCAAAAATATTGATAGGAGAAGCGAAGGTACCAGAGATACCGCCAGTGATGGGCTCAGCAACGATAGCAATATCTTCGATGATAATACTAAGCGCCAAGGTGGCAATGGCTAAGTAAATACCACTGGTTCTCAAGATCGGCCGAGCAATCATTGCGCCAATAACACCTGTGATAACTGCACAGGCGATCAAAGCTGGGAAAAAGTTCCAGCCTCGACTCATCAGTGCCAGATGGCTAAAGGCGCCTATCGCCATAAAGGCGGCATGACCCAGGCTGACTTGACCGGTATGACCCGTCAAAAGCATGAGACCGAGTCCTGATATGGACCAAATTAATATGGCACTAAGCTCACTAATATAATAGTTGCTGAGCAACCAAGGTGCCATTAGGAGTAGTAAGAGAAGCACGCCGTATTTTATAAGCTGGCGTTTATCATCGAAGACATTGATGTCTTGATCGTAGCTGTGTTTAAACTGGGCTTTCATTGACAGTACTCTTCCTTGAAATTGTTTAGAGAAAGCTTTGTCATCCTTGAATCAAAGCGTCTATGAATCAAAGCTTCTATACTTTTTTCTGTTTGACCTGCGAAAAGATACCACCTGGACGTACGATCAGCACAATCAACATCACCACATAAGGCGCAATCTGACTGAGACCTAACGGCAGATAACGACTGGCGAATGGTTCTATTACGCCAACTAACAGCCCGCCGACAAGAGCACCTGGGAGAGAGCCTAGACCGCCGATTACCGCAGCAGCAAATGCTTTGATGCCGAATAACAGCCCGATGGAGGGTTCGATCGCGCCTTTGGCTGCAAACAATATGCCCGCAAGCGCAGCGACAACACCGGACAGCGCCCACACAATACCGTTGACTCGTTTGACGGGGATGCCCATATAGTAAGCTGCCATTTGGTTTTGGCTACTCGCTTGCATCGCGATACCGAGCCGCGTATGGGCAAAGAAGAAGTACAGAATAGAAGTGAGTGCGATGGTAGATACGATAATTATCAGATCAACATAAGCAATACTCAGTGACCCTAACGCTAGCATCTGACCTGAGAACGGTGTCTGTAATGAGACTGGGCTATGTCCCCAGATGACACCCGCGACAAAGCGTATCAAAAAGCCTAGCGAGATGGTAAGAATAACCATGGCGAATTGCGGTTGACCAAAGATTCCGCGCAATACGAATCGATCAAGCAGATAACCAAACACCCCCATAATAATGGAGGCAAGCGTGATACCCAATAGAAAAGGAAGGTTTGCTTCATCAGCATTGATGAAAGCGATGCCTAAAAAAGCGCCGAGCATGAGCATATCGCCCTGAGCAAAGTTTACGGCCTCAGAGGCTTTGTAAATCAGTACAAAACCCAGCGCTAACAGCCCATATATACAGCCATTAGCAATCCCGCTAATGAGCAGTTGTAGGATATCCATAAAGTCCCTTTTGTCTTAACATTATCATCCATGACAATGTTTAAATAAGCCGGTCAATCGGCTGGGTTTTAACTCAACTACTTTTGGAGAACATCATGCCCTTCCAATAAAAATGCCTACATTCTCAACAAATAATAAACGTAATAGCAGTACTAACGAACAATATTTGTGCTTTTACATTATACCAACTACTGTTTGTTGTCTATAAAAAAATAAGGTCATTCAATGATTTATAGCAAATAGGCTGAAGTGATATGCATCAATCACTTAAAACACTTCTATTATTGCCATGATATAATTTGGATACTTTATATCGTTTATCTAAATCTATTTTATAAGTCATCATCATGAGTCAAATGCAAAAACAAGCCAGGTCAGCCAAGTCACATAACCAGTCAATAGACAATCCGTCAGTATCTAAAAAGTCTAATGACAAACATTACGACGTCATCATCGTTGGTGCTGGCGCTTCAGGATTGTATTGTGCACTGACAGCTGGTCGCCGTGGTCGCCGCGTGTTAGTCATAGATCACGCCAACAAAGCGGGCAAAAAAATCTTGATGTCAGGTGGTGGTCGCTGCAACTTTACCAACTATTTCGTTGAGCCTGAGCACTTCATCGGTACCAACCCGCATTTTTGTAAATCAGCGCTGAGTCGTTATCCAAGTTGGGAGTTTATCGGTATGGTAGAGGCGCATCAGATTCCTTATCATGAGCGTGAGCATGGTCAGCTGTTCTGTGATGACTCTGCCCAAGATATTCTGACCATGCTCTTGGACGAATGCACGGCGGTCGGCGTCCAAGTCAAGCTCAATACTCAGATTGACCACGTGCAAAAGACCGACCATGATAAAGGTAAACGTTTTACACTGACCACTAGCAAAAAGCTAGGCAAAAAAGACACACCAACTGAGGGTCAGCCTGTGCAGACGCGCTATAGCTGTGAGTCCCTAGTCGTGGCAACTGGTGGTCTATCTATCCCAACGATGGGCGCAACTGGCCTTGGTTATGAGTTGGCGCAGCAGTTCGGTCATACACTGATAGCCACCGATGCTAGCCTTGTACCGTTTACCTTTACGGACAAGACTGGCGAGCTGATCCGTGCATTGGCAGGTATCAGCCTACCTGTCATTGCTAGTAATGAGCGTATCTCCTTTAAATTGCCTGTACTGTTCACCCATCGCGGACTCTCTGGCCCGGCGATGCTACAGCTGTCGAACTATTGGCAGACTGGAGAGACCATCAGTATCAACCTATTACCTGATGTGAATGTTACTGATATTTTGCTTGCCCGCAAGCAGTCGCATCCACGCCAGCTGATCCGTACTGTGCTGGCAGAGACCACAAACAACGCCCTACCCAAAAAACTACTGGCAGCACTGCAAACTCATCTGTGGGATGACATCAAAGACACGGAGCTTGCTAATATCAAAGATGAGCGGCTTGATGATCTTGGCGCTACTCTTAATGGTTGGCAACTCAAACCCTCTGGTACCGAGGGCTATCGTACCGCTGAGGTCACACGTGGCGGAGTAAAAACGGATGAAGTCTCTTCGAAGACTATGCAAAGCAACTTGCAAGAGGGCTTGTACTTCATCGGTGAAGTGCTCGATGTGACAGGCTGGCTTGGTGGCTATAACTTCCAATGGGCATGGGCCAGTGGGTTTGTCAGTGGCGAAGTCGTTTAGCGCTACTTAGCATCAGCATTATTAAGTTAAACACAACATAAGTTCATTTTATTGCATCATTCATATATAATATTTACTTACCATTATTTATGTTAATGGAATTGCGAGGTAATCAATGCGCCCAATTAAGCAGATTCATGGTGATAAAGCACCACATTGGGTCGGTGATGGATTTTTTGTAAAGACATTAATCAATCATCTTGATGACCATCCAGACTTTAACTACAGTCACACCGATCCGTTTTTATTGTTTGACTATGGTGAGCCCACGACCTTTTCACCTAATCCTGACTACCAGACACAGCCTCATGGTGTCGGTCAACACCCCCATAAGGGTTTTGAAACCGTTACTATCGCTTACTCAGGTGAGATCAGTCATGCTGACTCGACAGGAGGGCGCGGCGATATTTTAGAAGGTGGGGTACAGTGGATGACTGCTGGTCGCGGTATCTTGCATGAAGAGTTTCATTCTGAAGCCTTTGGGCAGCGCGGTGGTGTGTTTAGTATGGTGCAGCTATGGGTAAACTTACCAAGTGCCAATAAGTTGACCGATCCCAAGTATCAGTCTATCAAGCGTGTTGATATGCCTATCATCGAGCTGATGGACGATAGTGGCGCTGGCTCTCAAGATACTGTTGCTAAAGGTGCTGACAAGCAAACTGCCATAGGACAAGTCGCTATTATCGCAGGTGACTGGCATGGTGTCACTGGTGCGGCAACGACCTTTACCCCTATTAATCTATGGGATATCGAGCTGCACACAATGGGCACAACGACCCTACAAATACCAAGTACACACAACACGTTGCTGCTCGTACAAGAAGGTACTCTGTTGGTTAACGGCGTATCCGTCAGTGCAGGTAGACTGATTCAGTTTGCAGCGCCAACCTCTGTATATAATCAGCCTATGCCACTATCTGACGATGCTACCGATACCATTGAGTTGACCTGCCTTGCAACTACCGATGAGAACGCCCCTATCAAGTTACTCCTGCTGAGTGGACAACCAATCGGTGAGCCAGTTGCAGGTTATGGCCCCTTTGTCATGAATACACAAGAAGAGCTAAGGCAGACCTTTCGCGACTATCAAACTGGTAATTTTGGTAAATAAACAAAATTGACGCACAAAAAAAGCCCTCTGACTAACGGTAGTCAGAGGGCTTTTTGATACGCAATCCAGCTACTGAGTCAAAAATATTGACCCAATGGCTATTACGCTTGATCTAAAGATGGATAGTCGGTGTAACCTTCTGCACCGCCGCCATAGAAAGACTCTGGATGCTGCTCGTTGAGCGCAGCGCCTTTTTGGATACGTTCAGGCAGATCAGGGTTTGCAATATAGTCACGGCCGAAAGCAACCGCGTCAATATAACCTGCTTTTACGTTTCTCTCTGCTTTTTCGGCTGTATAGCCGCCCGCAGCAATAATCATATTGTCAAAAGCATCACGGACGCGCTGACGGAATCCGTCATTATAAGGCGTACCACCTGCCCAGTCAGGCTCTGATAGATGTAAATACATCAGACCACGCTTGTTGATTTGCTCAACCATCCAGACGTTTTCGTCTTCATCGTAGCCCGCTTCTACATTGTTAAACGTACCTAGTGGCGAGATACGAATACCCACATGGTCAGCATCCCAAGCATCTACGCATGCGTCGACGACATCTAGCGTCAGACGCGCACGGTTTTCGCGGCTACCGCCATATTCGTCATCACGCTGGTTGGTTTGCTCAACCCAGAACTGATGTAGCAAATAACCATGGGCACCATGAACCTCTACGCCATCAAAGCCAGCTTCTTGAGCGTTTTTGGTTGCTTGAGCAAAATCAGCAATGACTTGTTTGATTTCGTCTAGCGTGGCTGGACGCGGCGGCGTTGCATCGACGCGAATGGCTTGGTTATCGCTATCACGTAGCGAGGTGCGCACACCAACATCAACATTAGAGGCAGAGATTGGCGCTTTGCCATCTGGCTGTACGCTCTCATGAGAGACCAGACCTGTATGCCATAGCTGCACGACGATCTTGCCGCCTTTTGCATGGACATTATCTACGATGGCTTTCCATGCCGTGATCTGGTCTTTGGTGTGGACGCCTGGTGCGCCTGCATAGCCTTTTGCTTGGAATGAGACTTGCGTCGCCTCAGTGATGACCAGACCAGAGCTTGCACGCTGAGAATAATACTCGCCAGCAAGCGCTGTCGGTACGTCGCTTGGCTCAACTGAACGCAAACGCGTAAGCGGTGCCATAATGATGCGGTTCTTTAGGGTCTGAGTGCCCATTTCGACGGTTTCAAATAAGTTATCGTGTGCCATAAAAAGCCTTGTTCGTTGTATTAAACCTAAATCATAGGTTTTGTATTTGTTGGTATATAGCGCTCGGTTTTATTGATTTGATTTGCCAAGCGCTTTATTCGTTAGCCGAGTTCTTTATAGGGGGCAGCTGCAATTATTCCAAGCAATATTTACAAACAGATACACCAATATTCACTTATTTGAATCTTTGTAAGCCATTGCTACTAAGACTGTTTACCAAGTCTTAAGCTTTATTTGTCTGAGTGGTATTCTTTGACTGCAGCATACTCTTAACAGATAGCTCTAATGACAGATAGGTACCGATCAAGATTACGATTGAGCCAATAATAGCTTGTATATTTAGCGCTTCACCAAGCAATACATATCCCAAAATAATCGCGAAAATAGGAATAACCAATGTGATGCTCGTGGCACGCGTTGGACCAATATTTTTGATTAACTGGTTCATGAATATCAGAGCAATGGCGGTCGAAAATACGCCGATACATATCACAGATACCCATGCTTTTAGACTGATTGCCTGACCATAAGGGAACTCATTAAAGGCAACAGGCAGCATAATGATGCTACCAATAATCAGTGAGCCTGCCGTGATCGCAACAGGGGAGACATTGAACAGATAGTTTTTGGTGATGTTAGCGCCGACAGCATAGCCGACACAGGCCAGTAACGCGTAGCCCATCGGTAGTAGTCCTTCGACCAAGCCTTTGCCCTGCTCCCCGCCGCCAAACAGGCTTTCGCTCATCAATATAATGACCCCCACCACGCCAATGACCAGACCGAGTGCTTGTTTTTTTGATAGCCTATCTTTAAAGAATACGCGAGCGATAAAACCACTCATCATCGGTACAGAGGCATTCAATACTGCCAATACACCAGCGTTCACTGACTGAGCAGAGAAAGAAAACAGTACAAAAGGAAGCGCTGCCGAAAATATGCCGACGAGCGATAGCATTTTCCAATGCTCTTTGATACCTACTCTGTTTTTTTTCTTTAGTAGTACAAAGACAAGCATGACCAGTCCGGCAAATATCACACGCAGGCTGGCAAAAGCCAATGAGCCAAACTCAGGCACGCCAACCCGATAAAACACAAAGGAGAGCGACCACATAAAAGAGAGCGTCACGAAGATGATGAGGTCACGGTTGGTCATTGGGTAATCCTATTAAGTGCTTAGACTGCATTTGCCAACTCGTGTCGGTCATAACTGTCTGCTATGTGGTGAAAATTATCGTGCTAATAAAGCACTATGATGGTAGAACTTTAGTCGTTTGATATGTCATTTTTTATAAATTTTATAGCGCCATTCTAATTGGTTGACCCATTTCATTTAAAGCCATATCCATATATTCGTCTTTTTTTATCTTAAATAGCCGGGTAAAACACATTATTTAGTGATAGACCAGTAGTTGCTGCTGACCTATAACTTATGTACTTTAGCCTATTTCAGCACCTCACTATTCATATACTGGCAAACTCCGAAGTCACTCTTGAGACATTACTCTCATCAGTACCTATAAGAGTAGAACCTATCTGGATATCGAAGCTTTTTAACAATAAGACTGCGCGATAGATAATCTTAATAATATCAAAGTATAACCAATACTATCTAATCAGTAGGAGTTTTCCTTAAAAATATAATAGTTGATATTTGTTTACTAATTTTTTACTATCTAAAAGGTATTGGCTCGTATCTAGCGATACAAAAATAGATGACAAATATGATTAGTAGGATTTATAAATTATTGAGGAATGATTATGAAACGGATAGCGTTATGCATCGGTATGATGTCAGTTGCAACGGCAGGGTTTTGCGGGGTTGGTCAGTTCTCAGATGAGACCACTTGCTACGTTTATAAACAAGACAAATTACAAAAAAAGCTAAACTGTCAGTATGAGGGCGCTGAGGGTGCAGCGATGAGTTATAGTTTTAGGCAGGTCGCTTATAATCTGCCGGGATTTGGCAAAATGGCAACCTCTACCAGTGCAAACTATAATGACCGTAATGAGGTGACTGGATGGACGACGACCGTCAATGACGAGCCCGCGATCATCAGATATCGTCTGCCAACCAATCAGCGTATCGTCAGTGATGCCTATGCGCAGTCTGGCAAAACGGTGATGCAGTGTTATCTCAGTACCAAATCGCAGTGGGAGATTTGTGCTAAATAGGGTGAGATATTAATGAGACTTAATACATCATAAAGCTGAGCCTATTGCTCGGCTTTTTCACTACTAACAGCGAGACTTAATATTTTTTATGTCACAGCATTACTCATATATTCCACCTGAACACTCTACGATACTAAAATCTGAACTACCTTTCCTACCACTCTCCCATTGAACCTAAATTTCTTATCAGTAAGAATATCAGTATCTATTTATAACCCTCACCCTATAAAAGCGATTAAAAAAAGGATCCATCATGAAACTGCGCATCTTAAAGTCTGCGGTGACCAATCCTTGGTTCAATCTTGCCACCGAGGATTGGATATTTAACACACTCAATGCCGACTCGCACACGCTATTTTTGTGGCGCAACTCTGAAACCGTAGTCATTGGTCGCTCGCAAAACCCATGGGTCGAGTGCAAGATGGATAAGATGGCGGCAGATGATGTGTTTTTGGCGCGGCGTCAGAGTGGTGGCGGTGCAGTTTTCCATGACTTGGGCAACACCAATTTTACTTTTTTGTCCCCCAAGCACGCGTATGACCAAACGGCTAACTTTACCATTATCATCAATGCGCTAAAAAAGCTGGGCATAGACGCCACGCTATCTGGTCGTAATGACATGCAAGTGGGCGATAGAAAAATATCAGGCAGCGCCTTTAAACATGCCGCCGATCGCAGCTTTCATCATGGGACACTACTGGTCAATGCCAATATGCAAAAGCTTGGCGACTATCTCAATCCGCATCCCTTAAAGCTCAAAGCAAAAGGCATCAAATCGGTACGTGCGCGCGTAGCAAACTTGGTAGAGCTCAATGACGCTATCAATCATGAAATCTTGTCTAATGCGATTATCGAGGCGTTTTGTGAGTATTACGAAGATACTGCGCCAGTTGAGCAGTTGGATGAAGCCAGCCTTGCCAAACAGCCAACGCTAAACGCTTACTACCAGCAAATGGCAGATTGGGATTGGCGCTTTGGCAAGACGCCTGAGTTTAGCCATCATATCGAGACGCGCTTTGATTGGGGTATCATGGATGTACATATGGATGTGAGGCAAGCGGTGATTGCAGAAGTTGTTATCTTTTCTGATGCGTTAAATGTTGAGCTTATTGACTTGCTCAAGGAGACATTGACTGGTGTGAAATATAATAAGAGCGAGATTAAAGATACGCTTGCTGAACTGGCAAACTCGCAACCTGAGTTGGCGGCTCAGGTGGGTGATTTTGAGAAATGGCTGGTTGCGGAGATGAATGCTTAAACTTTTAGTCTGCTGATATCTTGTGCTGATATTTACATTTCAGCTTTGGCATTTTAGAGGTGGCTATTTAAAGTTGAATCCGTTAAAAAAGGTAGAATGACTTATGGAACAAATAGCTATTATTTTCTTTGTGCTGACTTCTTTTTTGGGGATGGAAGACAATACTATTGCAGCCGATAAAACGATTGTGACGGTATACCCTCGACGCCAAATAGTAGAAATCACTCAACAAGATCTATTTGCTATTGTCCACTCGAATGCAGATGCAACCCACGTCAGAAAACAATGGTCTCACATATTAGCTAACTCACAACAGGGTACTGGTTGGGCAAAAGCATTAGCGCCTTTTCCTAGTAAGACAATAACGCTAGCAACGGTAAATAACCAAATTCAGCCACAGCTAACACTAAGTTATAACGATGAGAAAGATTTGCGTGCGATGGGTATCTGGTATGAGGCTGATAAAAATCATTTTTCTATCAACCATGTACCACGAGATGATCTGCAAACGACAGATGGTAAATTAATAGGAAATTATTGGGTATTTAATGCAGACAAGCCTTTTAGCTTTACCCTTGAGCCGTTCAAAGCGCTACCTCAGGTATACCAGAACCTTAAACAACCATTAACGCAAATACTGGCTGAAGACGATGCTTTAATACAATAGCCTCTCACTAACGCCTCTCTATAGTTGAAGTCTTTGCCATTAAAATAATTACGATATCGGACCAAAATAAAGCCAGATAAATAAGGTACTAACTACCACTTTTTCCAAAGCAAAAAAAGCAGCAAGATAATCTATCTTGCTGCTTTTACATTTAACTCAAACTATCTAACTTTTAGATTTCTGCTGCAACCTCAGCACCATCACGGATTGCACGTTTTGCATCTAGCTCAGCTGCGAGCTTAGCACCACCGATGAGATGGTATTGCGCGTCTGGCGCATCGCCAACGTTTGGCATCAGCTCAACGACCGACTCTTGACCTGCGCAGACGACGACGCTATCGACACGGAGTAGCTGGCTTTGACCTTGTGGGTCAGTAACCCAGATACCCTCGTTAGTGATCTTATCATACTGCACGCCAGCCACTTGAATGACGCCATGCGATTTGATATGAGCGCGATGCACCCAGCCTGAGGTTTTGTTCAGACCACTACCCAGACGACCTTTGCTACGCTGCATCAGATAGACTTGGCGAATGGGCTTAATCGCTTTAGGTCTGACCAGACCGCCATCACTTTGATAGTCAGTATCATTGGTCACGCCCCACTCTTCGCGCCACTCGCTGATGGACTGCGGCTCAGGACGATAGCTTGGGTCTTTGAGACCCTCAGGACCGATCTCATCCAGCGACTGACCATGGTTGGCGGTCAGATACTCACTGACATCGAAACCAATACCGCCAGCACCGATGACCGCTACCGTGTCACCCACGGCTTTTTCACCAGAGAGCAATTCTGCGTAGCTGATGACTTGTGGCAGATCCGCTCCTTCCAGCTTACCTGCTAGGCTTCTGGGTACAACGCCCGTGGCCACGATGACATGGTGGAACTTGGCTTTTTCTAGCATGTCTTTATCTACAAAGGTGTTGAGTTTGACCTCGACGCCCAAGTGCTCAAGCTCATTAATATAGTAGCGAACGGTCTCAAAGAACTCTTCTTTACCAGGGATGACTTTGGCATAGTTGAACTGCCCGCCTAATACGTCTTTTGCTTCAAACAACGTCACATCGTGACCACGTAAGGCAGCGACGTGAGCAGCTGACATACCAGCGACACCGCCACCGATGACGGCGACTTTTTTCGCTTTTTTCGCTTTTTTGTAGACCAGCTCTGTCTCATAGCACGCTTGCGGATTGACCAGACAAGTCGAGCGTTTGTTTTCAAACGTATGATCGAGGCACGCTTGGTTACAGGCGATACAGGTGTTAATTCGATCTGTCTGACCGTTTTTGGCTTTGTTGACCCAATGCGCATCCGCCAAGAATGGACGTGCCATTTGAATCATATCTGCCTGACCGTCAGCGATAATTTCTTCTGCCGTATCTGGCATGTTGATGCGGTTGGCCGCCATCATTGGAATATTGATGTGTTTTTTGATCTCAGCAGTGAAGTCAACGAAAGCGGCACGTGGAACACTCGTCACAATAGTCGGGACACGCGCTTCATGCCAGCCGATACCCGTGTTCATGATCGTCACGCCCGCCTCTTCTAGCGCTTTTGCTACGGTGATGACTTCATCCATGACATTACCGTCTTTGACCAAGTCAATCACCGACAGACGGAACAAGATAATAAAATCTTCACCCACGGCCTCGCGAACGGCTGTGACCACGTCGACCGCGAATTTCATACGACCTTGAATATCACCGCCATAGATGTCTTTACGTTTGTTGACATGACTGGATAAAAACTGATTGAGCAAGTAGCCTTCAGAACCCATGATTTCGACGCCGTCATAGCCTGCTTGTTTGGCAAGTTTGGCACTGCGTGCATAGTCTTTTACCGTCTGCTCGATGTTTTTGATGCTCATCTTGCGTGGTTTGAACGGTGAAATTGGGGATTTGATTGGGCTAGATGACACCGCAAAAGGATGATAACCGTAACGACCACTGTGCAATATCTGCATAATGATTTTGCTGTCGTGCTTATGGACAGCACGAGTGACGCGCTGGTGATTGATGACATCTGCTTTGTTATTCATGGTGCCGCCAGCAGGCAGTAGCCAACCTTCGCGGTTGGGCGAGATACCGCCTGTGATCATCATGGCCACGCCGCCTTTGGCACGCTCTTCAAAATAAGCTGCGAGCTTACCGTAGTTATAAAAACGGTCTTCAAGCCCCGTATGCATAGAGCCCATGACCATACGGTTTTTTAGGGTAGTAAACCCTAAATCCAATGGCTCAAATAAATGTGGATAGTATTCATTGGTGCTGGCAGTATCGATCGTATTAGCAGAACGGCTGGCGGTCATATCATTTTCCTTATGAATGGTTTTTTTGGACTATTTTTGCAGAACAGACATGCGATAAGATGTAGCGTTATCAGTATCGTAACACACCGCTATTATTGTCAGCTATGCAGACAAACGACTGATGAGTGAGCACTATATACATGACGACAGCAAGATAACGGCTAGATGGCAATTGGGCGACAGTTAGAGGATGGCTAAATAATAATAGGACACCAAGTATGCAACGAGTAATTGCACTAGCTGTTATAAAAACCAACCCAAATTGCCAGGCAGCTTGCCTACAGTGGGGCAGATGCTTTTGCCAGTATCTCTCATAGTTACAGTGTCTCTCATAGTTACAGTATCTCGCGTAGCATAATAGGATAATCGATAAAAATCGACTAATATAAAACCTTTTTGTGTTAAATTACTGTGCTAGGTTACTGCATTATAGAAAGGTAATATGCTGAGTTACCGCATTATAGCAATACGATAAAGGACTATCACCATGACAGACTTTCATACTGGCCTTGGCAAAAACGCCGCCAACCATCAACCGCTCACCCCTATTGACTTTATCATCCGTAGCGCGCAAGTTTATCCTGATAAAACCGCCATAATCTATGATGATCTAGAGCACAACAACCTGATTCAGACGTGGCAACAGACCTATACCCGCTGTCGTCAACTGGCAGATGGATTACGTAAACTGGGTATAGATAAAAATGATACGGTCGCCGTCATGTTGCCAAACACACCCGCGATGGTCGAATGCGCGTTTGGTGTGCCGATGTCAGGTGGCGTACTCTGCACACTGAACACGCGCCTCGATATCAATGCCCTTACCTTTTGTTTACAGCATTCAGAAGCAAAGGTTTTAATTTTAGATAGCGAGTTTGCTGAGCACGCCGAGATCATCACTGAGACTTTCCCCAACTTGATCGTCATTCACGCAGCGGATGCGGCTATCGATGTTGAGCCGTTTGGACACATGAGTTATGAGGCGCTGGTTGCCAGTTCAGACAGTCTGGACAATTGGGAGATGCCAGCAGACGAGTGGGATGCTATCGCTCTAAACTACACCTCTGGCACGACAGGCAAACCAAAAGGTGTGGTCTATCACCACCGCGGGGCTACGCTCAATGCCATCTCCAATATATTAGATTGGGACATGCCAAAACACCCAATTTACTTATGGACATTGCCGCTTTTTCATTGCAATGGTTGGTGTTTTCCTTGGAGTATCGCTGAGCGTGCTGGAGTCAATGTTTGTTTGCGTCACATTGATGCAGATTTGATATTACAGCTGATTGCCAAGCATCAGGTCACCCATTATTGCTCCGCGCCCGTCGTCCACAATATGATTGCTGGCGGTAAACCAGAGTATAAGGATGCCATCACGCATACAGTCAAAGGTTGGGTCGCTGGTGCACCGCCATCCGAGACCATGCTAGCAGCGATGGAAGCAATGGGCTTTCATATCTCACACGTTTATGGACTTACTGAAGTATATGGACCAGTGACAGTTTGCGCTGAGCAAGAAGAATGGGATGAGCTTGATGTCGCCACACGCGCCCAAAAGAAATCTCGTCAAGGTATGACTTCCCATCTTATGGCAGGGTTTGAGGTATTTAGACAAGGTACCACTGAGCCCGTTGCCGCTGATGGCGAAGAGATGGGCGAGCTGGCATTACGTGGCAATATGGTGATGAAAGGCTATCTCAAAAGCTGCAAAACCACCGAAGCAGCATTCGCCGATGGCTGGTTCCGCACAGGTGATTTGGGTGTCAAATATCCTGATGGCTATATTAAAATCATGGATAGACTCAAAGATATCATCATCTCAGGCGGTGAGAACATCTCTAGTATCGAGGTAGAAAACGTCTTGTACAAACTCCCAGCAATCGAGAGCTGTGCGGTCGTCGCCGCGCCCCATGATAAATGGGGAGAAGTACCCGTCGCCTTTATCGAGATTCATACTGGTAGCACGCTACAACGCGATACTGTGATGGCGCACTGTAGTCAGCACTTGGCAGGTTTTAAAGTGCCAAAATATATTGTGTTTGCCGAAATACCTAAGACCAGTACGGGTAAAGTACAAAAGTTTGAGCTACGCCAAGCGGCCAAATCATTGGCGCATGAGACGCCAAAAGTCACTGCCAGTGCTAAATAAACTGATAATATATTAGATCGTATCATTGATTAAACTTCATAAAAAAGGTCACCTACACATAGCTGACCTTTTTTTGAGTGCTAGACTATTTATACTATAGCTGGTTCAATATAGTTTGGAGACAAGGAAGCCAAGCAAAAGTACTACAAATAGTAGATTAAGCGAGGCTGACACCATATCCAATTTATAGAGAACTAACTATATCAGCCAAGTTTGGGCTCAAGCCACTGATAAATCAGCATTCCTATGATCATCGCTGGGATGAACACATACGCTTGCCATTGTCCTGTACCAAGCAACACAATACCAGGCCCTGGACAAATACCAACTAAACCCCAACCAATACCGAACAACATCGCACCGATAAGCAGTTTTTTATTAATCACCGTTTTGCTTGGCATATCGATCGGCGTGCCAATCCAGCTGCTTTGTTGACGCTTGGCCAGCAGCACACCAAAGAACGCTACAACCAAACCGCCACCCATCACCAGTGCAAGGGAGATATCCCAGGCGCCAAACACGTCCAAGAATCCTTGTACCTTCACAGGATCAGTCATACCTGATACCAGCAGACCAAATCCAAATAGCAATCCGGCTAGCAATCCGATTATATTCTTTAGCATTATTGTCTCTCGCTATTATTGTTTTCTATTAATCATCTTCTATCATTTACGCTCTAACACGACTGATCGCTACTGTCTGGTAATCTACCATCCAGCATCTATAGTAGCCCTAGGACATGCCGACCGATATAGACAGTCACAATCCCAAACAGCATAAAGGTCACGGTCGCGGCCAGCGAGCGCGGAGACAGACGTGCATTACCGCAAATGCCATGACCACTCGTACATCCTGAACCAAGACGAGTACCAAAACCAACCAATAACCCTGCAATAATCAACAGTGGCAACGAGCTGCTAATGTCTACATCAGGTAATGGTCTTGCTAGGCCGTATAGCACTGGTGATATGACCAAACCTACTATAAATAGCACCTGCCACATCTCTACACGCTTAGGTCTTAGCAAGTTTGAAAAAATGCCACTGATACCCGCAATACGCCCGATGCCAAGTAGCAAGATAACCGTTGCCACGCCGAGCATCAAACCACCTACCAAAGAGATCGGTGTAAATGCTTGCCAGTCTATTTGTATACTCATAATGAGCTGCCTATATAGATGTGTTAGATATTTCTGACCATTATTTATAAAAATACGTTATATTATAAAAATACATTATATTATAAAATATAATAAAAGAGTAAAAAAATACTGAGCACGTATAAGAATATTTACGGCTCAGTATTTCGATGACGATAGCAGCATCTAAAAAACGTCTATAAACACGACAGCATCAGTTTATAAACGTTCCCTAAATAGTTTTACTTGCTCAACACTTTATCCAGTGCCGCTTCAAAACGTGCCACAGTTCCATCGATATCGGTTAGTTTATCCAAACCAAACAGACCTAGACGGAAAGTTTTGAAATTATCAGGCTCACCTACTTTTAGTGGTACGCCCGCGGCGATTTGCACTCCGATTTCAGCGAAAGCGCTACCTTTATGCATGTCATCACGATCGGTATAAGAGACGACAACGCCAGGCGCTTTGAAACCTTCAGCCGCTACACTCTCAACACCTTTGGCTTCTAATACTTCACGGATACGTTTGCCAAGTGTCCACTGTGCATCACATAGCGTATCAAAACCGATTGCTTTGGCTTCATTCACAGCATCACGGAACTGGCGTAAGCTGTCTGTCGGCATCGTCGCGTGATAGGCATGACCACCGTTTTCATAAGCACGCATGATGTTTAACCATTGCTTAAGATCGACACTGAAACTGTCAGACTCAGTGCTGTCTACTTTTTTGACAGCAGCGTCGCTTAGCATGACCAGACCAGCGCTAGGCGTACTGCTCCAGCCTTTTTGCGGCGCGCTAATCAGCACATCGATACCTAATGCTTTCATATCTAACCATACGCAGCCTGATGCGATACAGTCAATGACCAATAAACCACCAACGCTATGCACAGCGTCGCCCAGTGCTTTTATATAGTCATCTGACAAAATCATACCAGACGATGTCTCAACGTGCGGTGCAAATACAACGGCTGGTTTTTCTTCTTTGATCTTGGCTACGGCGGTGTCGATATCGACTGGTGCAAATGGTTTAGGTGACTCGCTATCATCCGCACGATTGGCCGTAAGTACAGTAGAAGATTTGGCAATTTTGCCTTTCTCTAAAATTTGCGTCCAACGATAACTGAACCAACCATTACGGATGATCAGGCAATCTTCGTCGTTTGCCAGTTGGCGAGCGACGGCTTCCATGCCATAGGTACCAGAGCCAGGTACAATCACCACGGCATCAGCGTTATAAACAGATTTTAGGTCACTAGATAGATCGTTCATTACTTGTTGAAAAGCTTTTGACATGTGGTTCAGCGCGCGATCGGTATATACCACTGAATACTCTAACAAACCATTTGGATCGATATCTTGACGTAATGCAGGCATTGAACACTCCTAGTGTGTGATTAGATGGTTGACTATTTTTTGGCTCTTTTTTCCGTAATATCTGGGTATGAAATAATATAGATACTGATCAAGTAGCAGAATTAATAACTAGCTAATAAGTAGTAATTAAGTACTGAGCTAGAACAAAAACAAAGGATAGAACGGAGTATTGACCAGATAGCACTTTAATATAGCGATATTGTCTTGAATAATAATGTCTTGAGCTGTTTAGAGGTTCCTCGCTTTTGAACGCATAAAAAAACAAGGAACACTGATGAGGTCTACTAACGTTGCATCAATATATCTGTAGTCATATCACGAGTAGACATCGGCACATTATTTTGAACCAAACCATTCATAAGAGATTGATATTAGCACTGATACTAGAGGTTGACAACGACATGCTGGGGCAGTGTTATGACTTGCACTGTCGATGATTTGTTGATAAGTCGTGTGTAACTATCAATGCCCGCGATGAGCATCCTGTAGCCCTGAAACCACAAAGTCGAGCAGATCACTATCGCCTTCGCGCGCCGCTTTGCGCATGAGTTTTGATGGTGCATGCGTCAATGTTTGGGTCAAGCGTCGTGACAGTTCGGTGAGGATATCTTCTGGACTGACATCGTCCTGTTGCAGCTTAGCGATAGACTCGTGTAGCAGTTTATCCACTTGACCTTGGGTACAGGCGCGGTACTGTTGAATGTCTTTGCCGACTTGACGAACTTGAAAGCGGCGGTCTATCTCAACAACCAATTGACTCACCAGTAACTCAGCGTCAACCGCTGCTTGCCGACGCTGCTCGATATTGCCAGCAATCACATGCTGTAAATCATCGACAGAGTATAGATACACATCATCAATGCGGCTGATATTGGAGTCGATATCGCGCGGTACTGCCAAGTCTATCATCAGCATTGGCTGATAACGACGACGCTTGAGTGCTTGCATCGTCATTGTCTTATCAATCAACAAGTCCATACTGCCGCTACAGCTACTGACAATATCTGCTTCTGCCAGTACTTGTGGCAACTCCTGCAATGGTTTGACATCGACACGGCGATTGGGACTACGCAGTTCCGCGGCCAATGCTTCGGCACGCTCAGGATTGCGATTACAGATAATGACTCGTCCTACCCCAAGCCCTGCGATATGGGTCGCGACCAAGCGGTTCATCTCGCCTGCAGCAACGACCAATAGTGTACGACTGGGCAGATCATCAAATATTTGCGTGACCAGTTTCGCTGCAGCAAAGCTAAGCGATACCGCTTGCGCGCCGACTTGCGTCTCATTACGCACTCGTTTGGCCGCGGCAAATACTTGATCTACAATCCAGCCAAGCTGATTACTGAGTACTTTTTGCTCTTGCGCTAAGTGCACAGAGCGCTTTATTTGACCAAGGATTTGTGGCTCGCCCAGTATCATAGAGTCGAGCCCTGCAGCTACTCTTAACCAATGGGTCAATGCATGAGTATCCCGATGTACATAAAGATAAGGGTCGATGTCTGAGAGTGGGAGCTGTTTGAATTCAGCAAGCCACGTCTTGATTTTGATAATGTGAGCGCTAATGGCGGTAGCCGAAACATTGCTGCTACCACTAAAGTTGTTTTGCTCGGTAGTAACGGTCGTTTGCAAGCTAGATGGCTGTGAGACTGTGCTTTGCGGCACTGAAGGTTGCGATGCTGAGTTGTGCGGCACGAGGGCATAGATCTCAGTACGGTTGCACGTTGAGACAATCACACTACCATCAGTGAAACTCTCTATCTGGTCGAGCGCGACATTCACATCGTCACCCACAAGTGCCAAGCGCTCTCGTAGAGCGACTGGTGCGGTTTTGTGATTGACCCCAATGACCACTAATCTCATTATTGATAGACCATAAACATGACGCTCAGTTGCCTACTTACGCTATCTTATTATTTTCAAAAGACAGTTTTTGATGACAGCGCTGAAAGGAAGACCCTAAAAACCGCTTATTATATCATTATTGCTGGCGTTAATTAACACTCACCTATCTATGATAGCTATATCTCTGTATCTGGTCACGGCGGTAACAAATCAACTACCCATACGATTTATAAAATCAATAGCCAGATTTTGGCAAGTGCTCAATAAAACAAACATAAATCGCTCGCTTAGTATGACTTAACTTGTTATATTTCCACAGTATTCTGATCGATACGCACTTAAAAATAAAAACATAGTCGACCGTGTTTGCGCTTAAAACAGGCCTCACATGTCGCGTATTCATATAAGAACTATGACTCTCATCGGAGTAACACGGCTCCTATTGTTTATACTGTACCTCTGCTCTTATAATGTCTGTCATAGGTACTCGTTACCACTATTTAACTTACAATGATTAAAATAAAATACCTCAGTGATGTAGGTAAACCATGGACGAATACGGCTATCTATGATGTTTTTTGGATCATTATTTCACGCGCATCCTCCACTTAATGAGCAATCTAGCCTTCGTGCTCTGTTGCAGGTCGTTATGGAGCGTCTGTGCCAACGGTATAAGCTTGCCTTATCATTGGCCGTTTGTTTGTGCTTGACCACACCAGTTCATGCCAGCCAACCTGATACTTCATCACAGGTAACCTTTCCGCAAGCACCAGCTATTATCAATAATAATGCGAATAATACCAGTACTAGCACCAACACTACTATTAACACGACCGTTCGTAGAGTCAGCCAGCCGGCAGATAACATTGCAAATATTGATGGTCTAGCACCTACTGGCTTGTGGAAACCTGAGCTTAATGAACCAAGTTTATATGCTCTACTAGATGCAGAGTTTGCCGCGGATCGCGACAATCGACAGCGAGCGATTGCAATCTATAAGCAGCAGTCTTTTAAAGAAGACGCCACCGCAGTTTTTGAGAGAGCGCTGACTTTATCCTTACGTAATGAACGGGTCGAAGACTCGTTAGCATTTGCCAAATCATGGCAAGACCAAAACCCTGACCATGTACCTGCTTGGTTTTATGTGGCGCATTTAGCCCTGCGCGCGCACGATTATATCCTAGCTGGTGAGACACTAAACCGTATCTTACGTTATGATCCGCGTGCAGATCTAAGCGAAATCCTCATTGGTATTTATCCAAATAACGATGAGGATAAACGCGAGCTACTTGCTGCTTTGCAGCCTCTAGATAGCGAGCAAAATGCTTCATTATCTGTACTAAAAGCAGGTCTACTCTACCAGTTTAACGAGCCTGAAGTCGCTATTGTACACATCAACCGCGCGTTAGAACGTCAGCCTGACTATGTGCCTTTTATTACCTTAAAAGCTGACATACTGCGCAAAATCGTTACTGCCGAGACCGTGGTCAATTATGTCAGCCAAGCGCGCCTTCGTAACCCTGATAGTAAGAGCTTGTACTTATACGAAATTCGCTATTTATTGGATCTCAAACAAAGCGAGCAAGCTTGGAGATTACTGCTCGAAGCCCATAATCGCTTTAGCGATGATGCCGAAATTACTTTGCTAGCGGCATTGGTGAGTCTGGATATCGAAGAGTATGCGAGCGCAGATGATCTACTCAACATACTTGCCAAAAGCCCCACCTATCTCGACCAAGCGTATTACTATCTCGGTATCAGTGCTGAGCGTCAGCAGCTCTTTGAGCAAGCCAAATATTATCTCAATGACGTGATGCAAGAGGACTTGGTATTAGAAGCTCGTAGAAAGGTAGTGGCGTTTGAATTACTTGATAATGATGTTGACGCCGCAATCGCTACGTTAGAAAAGCTACGCAAAGACTTTACAGTATTTGCGCCTGACACGTTTGTCATGCAGGCCGATATTTTGTGGCAACAGAACCAGTCAGCAGAAGCATTGCTGCTACTAACACGTGCCGCCCGCAAATATCCTGATAATGAAATGCTACTGTTTGCTCGGGCTCAGCTCTTAGATGACAAAGATGATTATGTCGTCAAACGCACTTTGCTCAATCATTTGCAGGCGTTAGATCCTAGTAACCTATCTTACCAGCTCAGTTATGCGCAGTTACTGCTGGCCAACGAGCGCAGTTCAGAGCAGGGCCTAGCATTAGCCACCGCTATTATTCAGATTCGCTACGATGATCCCCGCTATGACAACGAGCTCCATCTGCAAGCCCTAAATGTACTGGCGGGCAATGCACTTGCAAAAGAAAACTATAAACAAGTGATTAACTATCTACAGACACCTTATGATGTTCTGCCAACCCTGCGCTCAGGTACTTTGCTATTGCGCGCTTACCAAGGGCTAGGCAATAACGAAAAGGTTGAAGCCCTACTCGCAGACTTACAACAGCGCTTCTCATTTGGACAACACAATATCAATGACCGCATACAGTTGTATTGATATTGACGGTTCAAGCTTCCTGTTTGGTCTTTTAGCTCTATATATGACACAGCACTTATACATTACAAGGCAGTTATAAGAAGCTAACAGCCGTGCATAACCGAGCAACAAATAACGCTTAAGCTAATATCTTTGTTTAACTTCCTATTCTGAGAACCTATTATGTCTGTATCACTCTCGTCTTATAAACCAAATAAATTGACGCTATTGACTGCCATGGCGACCGCAATGGTCATCACCTCTGGCTGTCAGTCGCTAAAAACAGCCAGCGCAACCAATCAACCAACCACCATGCAAGGCCAAAATGTCGAACAACCCAAAAAGCTAGAAAGCTTTGACATCACTGGTAAAATTGGGGTGACAATGCCTGCCAATGATACCTCAGGTACCCAAGGCGGTAGTGCGTTTTATGCATGGGGTCAACAAGACGATCGTTTTGCGATTGAGCTCATCGGCGCACTCGGTATCGGCAAAACCAACATTGAGTACAATGGTCAAACGGCCACGCTAGTTAGTGAAAAAACAGGCACATTGACCGCTAATGATCCTGAAACCTTGCTCAAAAAAGCCACTGGCTGGCAAGCGCCTATCTCACAGATGCCTTATTGGATATCTGGACGTCCGGCACCTTCAGACAGCGCGCCGCAGCTTGATGCTCAAAACCGCTTAGTAAGCTCAGTCAATGGCGAATGGAATGCGAGCTTCACTTACAAGGGTAATGATAAGCTACCTAGTAAGATCAGTGCCGTACGGTCACAAGGAAATAAAGTTGTGATGACGATCAACCACTAACGCATCACGACTCGCTAATAAAACCACTCCACAAGCTATCACTGCTTATTAAGATAGCTGTTTTTGACCGAGACTATGACTAAAGATACTGCTATAGCGCCGACTTCTACCTTCACTCGTTTGTCCCCTGCAAAAATCAATCTTTTCTTGCACATTACGGGCAAACGAGCTGACGGCTATCATAATTTGCAAACAGTATTTCGCCTGCTCGACTGGGGCGATTACTTGCACTTCTCGGTCGGCGATGATGCTATGACTTCTACTAAAAATAGTGAATTAGACGCTACTACCCTCTGTCATCAGCTGTTGGTATTAGCCGGTGCAGAGACGATCACGGCCAATATAGAAGACAACTTAATATTTAAAGCGGCGCGCGCATTGCTAGCGTTTGCCATAGAGTCAGACACTTTACCTGAGCAATTGGTACAAGTTACTATCACTTTAGACAAGCATTTGCCAATGGGTGCAGGATTGGGCGGTGGCTCGTCCAATGCCGCAACTACTATGCTGGCGCTTAATGAAATTTGGCAACTTAACATTACTTGCGACGAACTTATAAAAATCGGTGCAAAGGTAGGCGCAGATGTGCCCATATTTATCTTTGGGCAAGACGCCATTGCGATGGGTATTGGTGAAGAATTGACTGCCATTGATTTACCTGACCAGCAGTATGTAATCCTAACGCCTGATGCGCATGTCAATACTGCCACCCTATTCGCTCACTCCAAATTGCAGCGAGATATCACTCCTCTTTCGGTTGATACTATTCAAAGCCAATATACTGACTACGTGCAAACGCTCACCGCGCCCTATCATAATGTCTTTACGCCAGTAGTGACGAGCCTCGCTCCTGCTGTTGCAGAGGCTTTAAATTATTTGCAAGGGTTAGAGACGCAAGCGCTTGGCATAGCACGCATGACTGGCTCTGGTAGCGCGGTGTTTTTGCCTTTAGATACGAGTATTGCCACCGATAAAAAACTGTTGGCGAAGTGGGTTGAAGGTGCGCCTTTTTCAGGATATGTGGTGGGGAGTTTGTAACTGCGCAAATTTTTATAGATAGGTGAAAAGGTAAGCGCCGCAAATACTACCAAGCCTAAAGCATTTAAGAGCAAAATATGATCACTCTCGGAAATATAAAAACTATTGCTTTTAAAATACATGAAATGGAAAAGCCATTCATAGTGATGGATATTATTGTGAACTCAGTAAACATCAGTTATCAAGATAATAATTATTATGCGTTTCCACTTGTTAACAATATTAAGAAAGAAATAGAACTGATTACTAATGGCGAATTTCACCTAAATAAAAGTTTGATCAATACACCACTAAGCAAGCTACATGATATTTTTTATGAAACTGAAACTGGAGTTTACGATAGCAGTAATGAGAGAGGTAACTTTTTGTTCTACGACTTATCTACTAACAAATCTCTATTTTACGTTTACCAAGAAGATGGATGTCTGATATTTTTTGGGAAATTTTTTGATGGTAATAATATTATCACCTCAAAAATAAGAAAAAGTGAGTTCTTAGCTACATTGCTCAAGCTGTTGCATACAGTTGAGCCTTACGCTGCTCCTCGAAACATATAAGACTATTTTGGAAACCTCGTGCCAGACACACTAGTCTCAAGCTTACTCATATAGCCCTAAAAGAGAATATAAGTAAGATATCAATCCTTATCACCAACTTTCACCATATACCTATCGAAATCATACCGTCCTTGATAAATTAAGAATAAATCCCAGAAAAAGTCGCAAATGACTTGCAAAATCTGAAAATTTACTTATAATAGGTCGCCACAATAGGGGTATAGCCAAGTTGGTAAGGCATCAGGTTTTGATCCTGACATCCGTTGGTTCGAGTCCAGCTACCCCTGCCATTTTTTAGTACGAAGCGTTAGAGATATAGTGAGTATAAGAGGTTTATAGACAACCTCTTATCTTATTGTCATTGACAACGTTATCCCAGTTTCGGTATAGTTCGCAATGGACACCGCTAGGGAAAAGTTATACTTTAGACGGCTCAATCGTTTATAATATAACTGATAGGTCATGACGCCATTCTAATAATGATTAAACAATCAATATTAGCTATCGGACGTATATAGCCTAGACATTACAGGGGTATAGCCAAGTTGGTAAGGCATCAGGTTTTGATCCTGACATCCGTTGGTTCGAGTCCAGCTACCCCTGCCATTTTTACTGTAATAGTAGTCATCAACACCTTCACCACTCTTTTCTTAATTTGAGCAGTTTGTCACTGCTTAGCGGTCGCTGCTTGAGTCAATCAATAGGACTTCTGTCATGCCTTATTTGGCGATTTTTACGGGTAATGCCCACCCAGAATTAGCAAAAACCGTAGCCGATCATCTTCATATACCTCTTGGTAAAGCTGACATCACGCGTTTTTCTGATGGCGAAATTGCCGTGGAAATCAAAGAACACGTACGTGGTAAAGATGTGTTTATCATGCAGCCTACTTGTGCACCGACCAACGACAACTTGATGGAAATCATGATGATGGCAGACGCCTTGCGTCGCTCTAGTGCTGGCCGTATCACAGCTGTCATGCCATATTTTGGTTATGCTCGTCAGGATCGTCGCCCGCGTTCAGCTCGTGTACCTATCTCAGCCAAAGTCGTCGCTGATATGCTAAATATCGTTAGTATCGATCGCGTCATGACGGTTGATTTGCACTCAGATCAGATTCAGGGTTTCTTCGATATCCCTGTAGACAACATCTATGGTACGCCAGTACTCCTAAACGACCTACAAAAACAAGATTATGACAATATCATGGTGGTTTCTCCTGATGTTGGCGGTGTGGTTCGTGCCCGTGCGATGGCCAAGCAGTTAGGCGATACTGACATGGCGATTATCGATAAGCGCCGTGCGCGTGCGAATGAGTCACAAGTGATGCACATCATTGGTGATGTCCGTGACCGTGATTGCGTTATCGTTGATGATATGGTCGATACTGCAGGTACATTGTGTAAAGCTGCCGAAGCATTGAAAGAAAATGGTGCACGTCGCGTATTGGCTTATATCACGCATCCTGTCCTGTCAGGTAACGCACTCAAAAACATCAGCGAATCGGCGCTAGACGAAGTCGTTGTGACCGATACGATTCCATTATCAGCTGAAGCAAAAGCCTGCAGCAAAATCCGTCAGGTCAGTATCGCGCCGATGCTTGCTGAGAGCTTACGCCGTATCAACAACGAAGAATCTATTAGTGCAATGTTTGATGCCTAATGTTTAGTGATCAGTGTTTAATACTGAACGCTAGATAGTAGTTGTTATAATCAAAACAGCAACGCCTGTGTTAATAGATATTGAATAAGCCAAAGAAATAGCGCCAAGTATGAGTACTTGGCGCTATTTTTATGTCCGTGATTTTCGTAGGTCTTTATTATTGCTACAAAATCACGTATAATGCGCGCCTGTGCTAGCCTTTTGTTTTATTACGCAAGGGTGGCATTATTAAAAGTGCTGATCAAGCTGAATAATAATGGCTATTGTAGTAATTATTACTATAAAAATCATTGTTATAGGCAAATGGCTAATGTTGTTAATCGTGTTATTTACATACGATGATAAACCTTAGCTCTCATCACGTATTAGTGGATTGGTCGCAAATCCACTTTTTTATGACCAGACACTTCATCATTCTTTTTATAGGATTATATCCATGAGCATTAATCATTTTGAACTAAAAGCCGTTGATCGTTCTGCTGAACTACAAGGTAAAGGTGCGAGCCGCCGCCTACGTAAGCAGAACCTAGTTCCTGCTATCATCTATGGTGGTAATGAAGAACCAACAGCTATCTCTATCAAGCTTAACGAACTAGTAAAATCACTAGAATTCGAAGCGTTCTTCTCACACATCTTGACTATCAATGTTGATGGTGAAGAGCATCAAGCAGTCATCAAAGACTTGCAGCGTCATCCTGCTAAAGGTTTCCCAATGCATGCTGATTTTCAGCGCATTGTGAAAGGTCAAAAAATCCACATGAACGTTCCTGTGCATTTCTCTGGCCGTGAAGATGCTCCTGGTACTGCTGCTGGTGGCGTATTGTCTACTCTAGTATCTGACATCGAAATCATCTGCCTACCATCTAAACTTCCTGAATACCTAGATGTAGACGTTTCTGGTATGGAAATCGGTGATTTGTTCCGTCTATCAGACATCGAACTTCCTGAAGGTGTTGTGATTCATGAGCTTGAGCTAGAAGACGGCCATGACCGTACTATCGTTAACATGCAGCCACCTACTGTTGAAGAAGTTGACGAAGATGCTGAAGACGTTGATGCTGATGAAGTACCAGCAACTGAGCAAAACGACGACGCTGATGCTGAAGAAAGCAAAGACGACGAGTAATATACTATGTCTAGGTAGCACTTTATTTTGTGCTACTTAGTAACAGACTCGTTTAGTTAAGAAAACAGCAGGTGATTTAAAATCTCCTGCTGTTTTTGTAAGTAAGGTTTGAAAATACATGGTTTTCTCAAATTTAAAGCCTTATCTCTATTTATCGTATTCAAGCAGGGTGTTTTTATGGCCATAAAGCTTATTGTCGGTCTTGGTAATCCTGGTCAGCAGTATATGTTCACGCGTCATAATGCTGGGTTTTGGTTCGTTCATCATTTGGCACAGCAGTTCAATATCACGCTCGCCCCTGACAAGAAGTTTCACGGGGTGACAGGACGCGGGCAAATTCATGGGTCTGATGTGCGTCTACTGATGCCGCTGACGTTTATGAATAAATCTGGTCAGTCAGTCGTGCCTATGGTAAATTTTTATAGCATCAAAAACGACGAGCTATTGATTGCTCATGATGAGCTCGACATCCCAGCTGGCAGCATCAAGCTCAAAACCGATGGCGGTCATGGCGGTCATAATGGTCTGCGTGATATTACACCGCACATCGGCAATGACTTTCATCGTCTACGCGTAGGTATTGGCCACCCAGGACACAAGTCCAAAGTTAGTGGGCATGTCCTCTCAAAAGCGTCACCCGATGAGCAAATCGCTATCGATAGCGCACTGACAGCAGCTTTTGAAGCACTACCCCTGTTGATGAGTGGCGATACTGAAAAAGCCCGCTCACAAATTAATGGCTTTAAATTACCTGAATAATATAGCTTCATTATAACAACGACCTTTTATTTTGGTAGTTTTGTCCCCATTAACCTTTTGATTTAGTTATTTAATATCAGTTACGCTAAGGAAGCAACCTATGCTACTTAATATGCTTAAATGCAAATTACATCGTGCTCGCGTTACCCATGCTGAGCTTCATTATGAAGGCTCATGCGGTATCGATGGTGATCTACTTGACCTTGCTGGTCTACGTGAAAACGAATCTATCGATATCTATAATGTGACCAATGGCAAGCGCTTTCGCACCTATGCTATCCGTGCTGAAGCAGGCTCTGGTATTATCTCATTAAATGGTGCTGCAGCTCATATGGCAGATTTAGGTGACATCGTCATTATCTGTGCTTATGCCCAGTTTGATGAAGTTGAAGCATCTACCTACCAACCAAAACTTGTCTACTGTAATGAAGACAACACGGTTAAAGACACAGCAAATATCATCCCTGTACAAGTTGCTTAATATGACAGGATGACGAGGTTTTGGTTAGATCAAGATAAATATCAAACTAGAGCGTTGGTTTAACTCTGGTTATTGCCAAAAACCTCGATGCTAAAATGAAAGCTGAATCTTTGTGTCGATTCAGCTTTTTTTGTGCCAGTTTTATTTATCAAGTTCATCACTTTTATTATCTATAAGGAAACATACTGATGTGGTTGGCAGTGATTGCAATACTGATTGGGTTAGCAATTTTGGTTTGGAGTGCCGATGTCTTTATTGATGGGGCGACAGCACTAGCAAAGAAGTTTAGCGTGCCAAGCTTCTTGATCGGCGTATTGATACTGGGTATCGGCACATCAGCCCCTGAAATGGTGGTGTCAGTATTGGCCGCAATTGAAGGCAGCCCTGAGCTGGCTTTGGGTAATGCTTACGGCTCAAACATCATCAATATTGCCTTGGTACTCGGTGCAACCGTACTGATTAGCCCTATTATCATTCGTAAGGGCATCGTAAAGCGCGATCTACCTCTATTACTCCTAATCACTGCTACAGCGGCGTGGCAGCTGCGTGATGGCGTGTTGAGCCAAGCTGATGGTATTGTGCTACTGATACTCTTGGTTGTCGTCTTGGCGATACAGATCGTACTGAGTATCCGTGAAGGGTATCATGAGCATGAGGATGATGTAATTGTTGAGAGCACTGATCCAGATCACATAGAGCCAAGTATGGCGCGTGGTCTTGTCAGCTTACTTATCGGTATGCTGATGCTGGTCATCAGTTCACGTGCCATCGTCTGGGGTGCGGTCGAGCTGGCAACGCTGTGGGGGCTCAGTGAGCTTATCATTGGATTGACGATTGTCGCTGTTGGCACCTCATTGCCCGAGCTGGTATCGAGCTTGTCAGCGGCGCGTAAAGGCGAGCATGATATGGCGCTAGGTAATATCATTGGCTCAAACATCTTTAACACGTTGGCCGTTGTCGGTTTGGCGACCGTGATTGCCCCTATTACCGCTGATCCAATTATTTTTTCACGCGACGTGATGGCGATGGGATTACTGACCGTGTTGCTTGTTGTCCTATGCGTGTTTGCTTTTATGAAAAATCGTCAATTTGGTCGTACGTCAGGCGCGACCTTGGTACTTTTCTTTGTGGGTTATACCGCATGGCTGATCCAAAGCGTCAGTATGTAACCAGCATTTTTCTTATACCATTCAATTTTCAATAATTTGGATGGTATCGTTTCAAACGGTCTGTTTAGGGTTCAGCAAAAAGCTATCTATTGGATGATGTTACGGTTTTTTGTTACGGTTTCTAAAACCGCGCCATAACCCTTCATGTGCCACTTTTGGCATTTTTAGCGTAATGGTATTCGATAGCATGTCTTGTACTGCCAAACCGCGAGGGTTGAACAGACAGAATACATAATTAAATACCAATCCAAGGAACGCGCTGGCAAGTAAGGCGGCGCGTGACCCATCGACTAAACTACCGATAATGCCAAAAAGTAATGGCATCAAACAAGCTGACAAGATACGTTTGAACGACTGCCCCCATGTTAGCCATTGACCAGCATCATTGATAGTCTTCAATCGCCATGTCTGCATTCCCAATGTCTGCCCGCCGCGGCGCCAAAATATGCCATAGAATGCGACCAACGTCAGCACAAACGACGGCGTCATAATAGCGTTTTGGTACCATAGCGGCAGCGACTGGGCCTGCGATGACTCAGTCCCCGTCTCCATCGTTAGAATCGTTCCCACTACCGTCAGTATCGTACCCACCAAAAACAACAATGCCAAAATCAGCATGCCATCATAAAGAATCGCCACAACTCGAGTCGTGGGTTTAGCGATGGTAGGCTCTTCATTGGGATCTTGCTGCACAGAAGCGCTCGACTGAGGCTTCGCGTTGCGAGTAGATTTTGATGGGCGTTTAGATGGACGTTTTGACATGGTACAAGCTCATAGCAAGCAGTGAATAATAGCGCTATTGTACCGTAAATTATTGGACTGTCGTACATTATCCTAAATGACTGTCCAATCACGCTAGCGACCGACACCATGCATCTACATTAGTCATAAGATAATGATGACAAATTATAAAGGAGTCACTGATAACTCTAGACAACGACTTAAGGTTTTAAACCACACAAAATTTGGACATAAAAAAACCGCCAATTGTCATAAGACAGGCGATTGATTTATTTGATTATGCAAATGGTGCGCCTGGAGAGATTCGAACTCCCGACCCCTTAGTTCGTAGCCAAGTGCTCTATCCAACTGAGCTACAGGCGCGTATTTTGCAAATCATTTACTGACTTGTTAAAAACAATCTCAGTAAATTAGGTTGGCTATTATATAGATAATATAGCTTGTGTCAACATCTTTTTTAATTAAAAACAAAATACTTTTTGATTTAACGATTAAAATGTTTAACGCCAGTATACTGCGCTACTACTCTAATAACAACTGAATAAATGGCGGTGAAGGAGGGATTCGAACCCTCGATACGCTTACACGTATGGTTCCTTAGCAGGGAACTGGTTTCAGCCACTCACCCACTTCACCTAACGAATCAAGACATTTATAAAACCGCTATAAACATAGTATTGATGCTAACAATACGTCTCATGTCGTGGGCGAGTATTATAACAAAGCCAAAATGAATTGCAAGCCTTGTCTGCTAATTTAATGCAGCTTTTATCATAATTAAGGATATAAGCACCTATCTCACGTACTATTGCTAAAAATTGTACCATCTCGTAGCGAAGCATCACCACTTACTTGATCATCGTTGATGATATTTTTGCTACTTGCTCTATAAACGCTAGACTACGATAGATTTTTTGGCAGTAGGTGGCTATAGTATTTATTACTTATTTCAAAATATCTAAAAGGAGCGGTTATGCGACCTGTCGTACTGTGTTTTTCAGGATTGGATCCTTCAGGTGGTGCTGGGTTACAAGCAGATATTGAGGCCATCGGACAGACAGGAGCACATGCTGCCATCGCTTGCACAGCAGTCACGATTCAGAGCTCACAGCAGGTATTTGGTTTTGACGCTTGCGCCGCAGATTTGGTACAGGCTCAAGCCATTGCCGTGCTCGATGATCTGCCAGTGAGCGCTATCAAGTCAGGCATGCTTGGCACCACTGACAATATTGCAATGCTCACACGCTTATTTGCAGAAGAAAAGATCTCCAAAGACATACCTTTTGTGTTGGACCCTGTATTGGTTGCCAATAGCGGTGGTAGCTTGGGTGACGAAAAGACATTGGTGAGTGCCTTTAGACAGCTCCTACCCTATGCCACCTTAATCACCCCAAATACGCACGAGCTTCGAGCATTAAGCGGCGAACAGGACTTGCACAGTGGGGCAAAGCAGCTGTGCGCGCAAGGCGCTCATGCCGTACTGGTAAAAACTTCACACGATTTTGAAGATGGTGATATCGAGCAGTATCTATACATAGAGGGCGAGATGGTACACAAAAGCACGTTGCCGCGCCTAGATGGTGAGTTCCATGGCTCAGGATGCTCTCTTGCTAGCTTTATCGCTGGGCGTTTGGCGATGGGCGGTGCGTTGATTGATGCTATAAAAGCTGCAGACAGCTGGATTATTCAGACATTACGTGCAGCTGACGCACCGCACCCTAATGATGCTCAGGCTCAATTAATACCCAACCGCTTTGTTAGTTTTTAATACTATTATAGAAGCCTGTCTCACACATGCAGCAAATAAAAAAGCGCTCTATATGCCATAGAGCGCTTTTTTGTACTATATATTTTTGGATTGAACGATAGGACGTTTACCCTACCCTAACATTGGCATCACACTGGCAGTTAACCCGCCAATAAATATCTCAAGTAAGTAAAAAGCAAAAAAAGCAACCATTGGTGACAAGTCAAGCATACCTAGATTTGGCGTAATACGACGAAACGGCGCGAGTATCGGCTCTGCTAAGTTCATAATAATGCCGATGATAGGATGCTGAGACTGGGTAAACACCACGATCCAGCTAACGATGATAGAACCAATCACTAAGTAGCGACACATGCGCAAAAAATCTAATATTAAGCTGGTCGTACCCGTAAAGAATAACGGTACAGGGGCTATACCTTGATGCGTCAATGCTGCTTTTCCAGAGATGTCGATCAGACGAATCAAAAACATAAGGACAATAGCAGCAATGCTGATACGACCCTGTGCTACCGTTGGAAAAATACGCCCAAATACGTCGACGACATGAGTCGCTTTGTAGGCAGGCGCAATCATCGGATTGCTCGCATCCATCCCTGCAAACTGCAACATAAAACGAATAAACACCAGCATCATAGCGAATGTGGTGACCAAATCAAAAATTTGAAATAACATGTTGTTCATGAAGTGCTACTCAATGGGACATTATTAACAGATGCTAGGATGACAAAGGTCATTATCAGCTGGTGGTTGCATAAGCGCTATCGTAACTTACAATACCGCGTGTCAGTAATTACTTACTCATCTCTTCACTTAACGCTTGGCTACGATCGTAGCAAGCCTGCATGGCTTCGCTGATCTGACGACCAATTTCGTTGGCTTGCATGGACTCGACCGCTGCCTGAGTCGTACCGTTCGGAGACGTCACTTTGCGGCGCAGTTCAGCTGGTGCATCATCGCTGTTCATCGCCATTTTTGCAGCACCAAGCATGGTTTGCATTGCAAGCGCTGAGGCTTGTTCTTTGTCTAGACCTAACGCCACGGCCCCATCGACCATCGATTCGATAAAGTAAAACATATATGCTGGCGCTGAACCTGACACGGCTGTGACCGCATGCATATGCTCTTCGTCATCAACCCACATGACCAGTCCTGATGCTTCCATTACCGCAGTTGCCAGCTGTTTTTGTTCTGCTGAGATATTATCTGTACCGTAGAGACCCGTCGCACCCATCTGAATCATAGAGGGCGTGTTTGGCATGGCGCGCACAATATTGCTATAGTCGCCCAGCATACTAGATAACAGGTCGGTCGACAGACCTGCTGCGACTGAAATGACCAATTGCGTGTCTAATACATCAGCAAAGCTACTAACAACCACTTTCATCATCTGTGGTTTTACAGCGAGTACTACGATATCAGCATCGACTACAGCGGCTGTTGCATCAGCCATTGGGTCAACGGTATTTAAGCCTTTAGCCGCCAGTTGCTCACGTGCATCGCTGCTAGGATCGGCGACCGTGATGAGATCAGGTTTGATGCCGCAGCCTACAAGCCCGCTAATAAGCGCTTGCGCCATATTTCCGCCACCAATAAAACTGATTTTCTTATTATCTAATACCGACATACTTGTCTCCTAGTCACAACATTCAAAGGTATTCAACTTAACATCTTGATATATAAAACGACACTCAGTTTATCATACTGCCACTAGTATCGTTTGATAAATTCAAACTGTGAGTGCCGACCTCAGGCTAATGACAACCAATGCGCTGGCATAAAGCGCTTCGATCTTTAGTTTATGGTACGTAGGCTTAGGTTGCTTTTGATATATTCAGTTAACTTCTGATGTGTAGTATCACTCATTACGCTTTCAGAGCTCAAATCCCAACTCTCAAATGGTGATATGAGCAATATAGGCGCATCATTTTCGGTACCGTCTTTATTGATAAAAGCGATACTGATTACCAGTAGGTTTTTTCGCAGCCACGACGGAATACCGAGGGTTTGATACAGTCTTTTGCCCGCTTGTGGACGCGTCGCCAGTGCAGTCTTGAGGCGCGTTTTGCTATTCAATGGGGTTATTTTGAGTGTAGCTGTCGATACTCCCTTATCTGCGTGATCGCTTAGCAGCTTTGCCAGTTTATCTGTACATACTTGTAACTGCCACACATATTCAATACTGCGGCGCAACATGATTGAACCGTCATCAGCTGAATCGCTCTCAATAGAGAGCAGACCAGATAATGGCAGCACTTGCTCTGTGATTGGTATATTTAGCCAAGACAGCCATGTGCTACTCAGACGGTAGATCTGCTGACGATAGCGGCGAACAGTATAGGACTGCTTACGACCCTGCCAAAACAACTCTGTTTGATGATCTTGGTCATCACGTTGGCTTACATTTAGTACGTCATCGACGAGCTGCTTAGCAGGTGGCAACGGCTCATCTTGACCCAGCCAATGATGCAGTAGTTGGCGCTGGCGATAGATCGGTAGTGATCGTAGCGCATCAATATTGAGCACGCGCTGTGCAGTTGGTAGTTGTAGGCTTTCATTGACTGTCTGCTGCATATCTTGCTCAGCTTGCGCATTGACAGTGGCTTGTGCCTCACTCAATAGCTGCGCACTACGGGCTATATTATCAATGACGTTGGGGTTATAAGTCGCCAGTATGGGCATGATGTCGCGGCGTAGCCCACTACGTACATTATCGCCATTCTCGTTGGTTGGATCATCTATATAAGGCAACTCTAGGCGCTGGGCATAAGCACTAATCGCGGCGCGTCTCACCGTGAGCCAAGGTCGCCATAGTACATGACGCTGTACGCCCTGCATTTGCACTCGCCATGGCTGCATACCTGAGAGACCGTTGACTCCAGCGCCTTGAATCAAGCGCATCAGTACGGTTTCCGCTTGATCATCAGCATGATGTGCCAATAGCAGTACGTCATCTTGGTTCATATGTGCGCGCATGACGTTATAACGTGCTTGTCGCGCTGCTTGCTCATCATGTCCATTCACTTGTGCCTGTAAAATGCGACAAGGTATCTGCTGCGCTTGCGCCCAATTGGCAACATGCTTGGACCAGTGCTGACTGTCCGCTTGCATACCATGATCGACATGTAAGAGCTGCGGTAGACATGGTAGTTTGCCTTGCTGGTAGAGCTGCGCACATAACGCCGCAAGTGCCAACGAGTCACGTCCACCACTACATGCCAACCAAAGGCGGCGACCATGTAACTGCTCGCTATACGTCTGCATACTGCTCAACAATGCGTCTGCCAATACGTCATCAATCGGCAAATTGGCAACGGATCTAACAGGATATGGGAGGATGGCATTGCTGGTCATAATCAGCCTTAGTCATTAGGGAGTTATATATTTATTAATGCGCCGATGAATGAGCATCTGTGTCAATGACGACATCACACTGAATGCGTTGTATTAAGGGCTTTGTATCGAGAGCTTCGTATAACAATAGCCACAAAAAAACGCGCCATTCAATGACACGTTTTTATTTTAGCATTAAGACTCAGCCTCTAATATGAAAAGCTTAGCGCATGTCATGAACTAGCAAGGCAACATCACTTCTGAATTAAAAGACTTGAGCTTTTCGTAACGTAACTCACAACGTTCTTGAGGGTCTAAGTCTTTAATCTCATCAAGTTGTTCAGTGATCAGGGTTTTTAATGCAGCCATTACAGGTTGCGGCTGTACATGTGCGCCCTCGCCTTCATCAATAACAGCATCAATCAAACCCATTTGATAAAGGTTAATGGCGTTTAGCTTCAGTGCCTCACTGGCGTCTTGTGCTTTTTCAGCGGTTTTCCATAGGATAGAGGCACAGCCCTCAGGAGAGATAACTGAGTAAATACTGTTCTGTAGCATGTTTACTTTGTCACCAACGCCAATAGCAAGCGCGCCGCCTGAACCACCTTCACCGATAATGGTTACGATTACAGGTACCTGAAGACTGGAGAATACAGCGATGCTCTCTGCAATCGCTTGCGCTTGTCCGCGTTCTTCTGCACCAATACCAGGATAAGCCCCTTGAGTATCGACAAAGGTCATCACAGGAATATTAAAGCGCTCAGCCATTTTGACCAAACGTATCACCTTGCGGTAGCCTTCAGGATTGGCCATACCAAAGTTATGGGCGATACGCTCACGAGTGCTGCGACCACGGTGTTGACCGATTACCATCACAGGCTGACCATCAAAACGCGCCAAACCACCCAAGATGGCTTTGTCATCGGCATAAGCACGGTCACCGTGCAACTCATCAAATTCGGTAAAAAGCTGATTAACATAGTCCATAAACAATGGACGCTTGGCATGTCGTGCAAGCTGCACACTATCCCAGACAGTGCTCATAAACGCTTCCTTTTACTCATTATACTTAGTGTATATATGTTTAAAATAATTATGTTTAAAAAATAATATCGTTATCGATCTTTTGATAATGAAAGTACAGTTGTAAACTCAATAGAAGCTATAGTAGCACATCTTATATAGCATGACATTATCGGCGACACCGCTTTTGTTACGTTACTCTTTAACTCGATACTGACAATGGTAACGGCTCGGATTCCTCGGCCTCAATCACACTCAGCTGTATGCCCCATTTGGCAAACTGGTCAATCTCCGTACGCAAATCAGCCAGCAAAAATGCATAATGTTCACTGCTATCAGAAACCGTAATCTGCCACTCACTATCGCTTGTGACCTTGAGTGCTAGATCTGGTAGCTTATGATCACTACGGCTATGGTGTGCCAAGACAGCAAGACGTAACAGCAAGCACAGATAGACCAACTGATCGCCGCCAACCTGGCAGGTCTGATCTAGCATATCGCTTTTAAGCTTGCGACGATGATTGAGCATCAGCTGCGCCATGCGCTTTTGATCCACTTGCGAAAACCCTGGAATATCAGAATGCTCAAGCAAATAGGCACTGTGCTTATGATAGCTGCTATGACTGATCGCAAGACCTATTTCATGCAAGAACGCGGCGCGTCTAAGTAAGTCACAATCATCATTAGTAAGATCAAGCGACTCTTTTACTTGTTCGAACAGATTACGGCTGGTTTTTACCACTTGCTTGGCTTGCTTTTTGTCGCCTGAATAACGTTTTATCAATGCAAGCACACTACGGTCACGCACGTCTTCGCTTGCAAAACGTCCCAGCATGTCATACATCACCCCTTCACGTAATGCCCCATCTGAGTAGGTAATAGTCTCAACACCCAATACTTTCATAACGGCACGCAGTACTGCTACGCCCGCAGGGAACACGGCTTTACGGTGATCTTTGACGCCTTCTAGTTCGATATCGTCAATATTGCCAATCTTAACCAGCAGTCTCTCTAACTTTTTGACTCCTTTATAGGTGATGCGTTCTTGCTCATCAGCCCATCCTTTGGATACCAGAACGTTGCGCACGGCTTTGATCGTACCACTTGAGCCAACCACACTGCTCCAGCCTGTCTTTTGGTAACGACCATTTATCGCTAATACTTCTTTGCGCGCACCTGAAATCGCGTCATTGAACGCTTCTTTGGTAACAAGACCATCAGCAAAGAATTTTTGTGTAAAGGCAACGCAGCCCATTTGCAGGCTTTCGGTCAGTAGCGGATCGAACTCTTGACCGATGATAAACTCTGTTGAGCCGCCACCGATATCAATAACCAAGCGTTTATCACTACTCTCATTGGTATGCGAGACACCCAAATAGATCAGTCTCGCCTCTTCACGTCCAGCGATAGTCTCAATGGGCTTTGGCAAGATTTTGTTGGCACGGGAAATAAAGTCATTAGCGTTTTTGGCTTGGCGCAAGGCATTGGTAGCAACCACACGAATACGCTCTGGCGGTACAGAATCCAAACGCGCGACAAATCGGCTCAAGCAGTCCAGACCGCGTTGCTCAGCGGCGTCGCTCAATATATTATTCTCATCCAATCCTGCAGCGAGCTGCACTTTTTCAGACATGGAGACTACTTTACGCACTTCCCCGTGATCCAGACGAGCGATGGCTAAGTGAAAACTATTGGAACCAATATCAATAGCGGCCATCATTTGATCATCGCTGAGAGGCGGATTTGCAAGATAGTCAATAGGCATAAGACAAGTCGTCACCGTGTTAGAGAGAATGTGTAGTTTATCAAAATCATGTGCTACATAGATATAGAAACCACATGTGTAGAAAAGAGCAGCATCTACAAAAATCAGGGCAATTTTGTCATTAAAGCATTTATCTCAAACACTCGCAAGCAACGTAAAATCATGGCGAGCACACAACCAACCATTCTATAAAGCAGCAGCGTTATCATTGGTGTATCTACTGAGGGTATAAATGACGATATGCATAAGATAAATGGCAGCCAAATAAGCAGTATCATCAAAAATCCAGTATAGATAATATTGGGACATGAACAACATTTGGCACAGTTTGTTACAGGCTCACTCCCTCTAAAACCTACTCTTTAGACTAAGAGAACATATTGGCATTTATCGTCTAGGCACTTATTATCTTGACACTTATCCTCTAAGTACTGGACATCTAGTGCTTGTGTTAGTGATAGCGGTTTGCTACATTGAAAGTTATCAATAACATGATAGAAAACCGTTATTTAATGGTTATATACCCTTATAACTGACATCAAAATTATGAATTATTTGCTCAAATTTCTCTTATAAATCGTCTTCGATTGACCACCGATAAACCCGCCAGCAAGGAAGCTAGTCGCATGAATCAAACCACCACCACAAATACTACCAAAATCGCAAGCACTCAGGCCAATAGCACCAAGACAGATATGGTAAAAACTGAGATGCCATCTGAACAAGCATTCTATGATTTTTATTTGGACGAGCATCAAAACATGGCTTGTCGCCGTCTGCATTTTGCAGGCAGTAGTTTTGGCTTGTTGGGACTGGCAAAGTCTGTCAAAACCAGATCAGCAAAACCTTTGGTAAAAGGTATCGCCGCTGGGTATGCTTGTGCTTGGGTTGGGCACTTTTTCTTTGAAAAAAACAAGCCAGCTTCCTTTAAATTTCCACTAAAAAGCTTTGCTAGCGACTTCCGTATGTATAGCGACGTCCTAAGGGGCAATCTGAGCCTAAGAAATCGTAAGTACGATAAAGCACGATAAAAACCACCTATCGTACGAGACAAATGACAAAAAAACTGGGGTACTATTTTTAGTAGCCCAGTTTTTTATTATTGATCGCTTTATTGCTGTCAGCTCATTTTTATAAACGACACGACACATTTTTTATCTTAAGGATTTACGTAATATCTTGCCAACAGCAGTCTTAGGTAGCTCATCGATAAACTCATAGGATTGCGGACGCTTATAGCCAGTGAGTCGTTTGCTTGCAAAATCCTGTAGCTCCTCTACTGTGAGGTCTGGGTCTTTTTTCACCACAAATGCTTTTGGCACTTCACCGCTATGATCATCTGCAACGCCTACCACAGCCACCTCCAATACTTTAGGGTGCTCGGTCAGGGCAGCCTCTACTTCATTGGGATACACATTAAATCCTGAGACCAATATCATGTCTTTTTTGCGGTCTACGAGCGTCAAAAAACCCTCGTCATTTATGACACCAATATCACCTGATCTAAAGTAGCCATTGTCGGTAAAGGTATCTACATTGTCTCGTTGCCAGTAGCCGCGCATGACCTGTGGGCCTTTGATACAAACCTCTCCACGCGTACCTATCGGACATGTTTTGCCATTCTCATCTATGATATTAATATCCGTCAAAGCCAGCGGCAGTCCAACGCTACCATTGAATGCTGTAACACCAGAAGGATTGAAAGAAATAACCGGCGCTGTCTCAGACATACCATAGCCTTCGCTAATAATCATACCCGTCACTTGCTGCCACTGATCGGAGACTGCTTTGATAATCGCTGTGCCGCCACCGATAGATAATGCCAAGCGGCTAAAATCAAGGCTAGCAAATTTTGGATGGTGCAACATACCAATGAACAAGGTATTTACCGAAGGAATGACATGAGGTCGATGCTGTTCAATCGTTTTGACCAAACCATCGATATCACGAGGATTGGTAACTAAGACATCTTCCCAGCCGCCATAAAGACCCAGTAATCCGCAAACTGTAAATGAAAAGATATGATAGAGCGGTAAAGGATTGAGGATTTTGATTTGCTCACTACGATTGGCTTCAATTGTCTTGCCAAACATCGCGTAGCACTGACAGACATTGGCCATGACATTGTAATGGGTCAGCATAGCGCCTTTTGGCTTGCCAGTCGTACCACCTGTATACTGCAACAATGCCAAATCTTCACGTTCTATCGTAACGTCTTTGAACGCTGACTCACTATACGCCTGCATAACATGGGCAAACGTTATGTTGTGCTTTGCTGAGTCAGTTGATGACTTGGTTACTGCCTCAGTTGTTGACTGGGTCGAGGTATGTGCTGGCTTATGTGTGCTTGCAGATTGTGCTGAGTCAATTTGACTGAGCAAGGCAATATCGTTATCAGAAATACTAGGATCTATAGAGCACCTGACCACCCATTTTAGTTGTGCTTTTACCGTTTCATCTAGTTGCTCATAAGCCGTGCTCATACCATCTAGCACAATGAGACCGCAAGCTTGGGCATCCGTCAACTGATGTGCCAACTCATACTGCGTATACATGGGGTTGACGTTGACCAGTACCACACCCGCTCGTAAGCAACCTAACAGTACTACGGCATATTGCAGTATGTTTGGTAGCTGTACGGCAATACGGTCGCCTTTTTCTATACCTTGTGCCTGTAAGAACGCCGAAAAACGGCGGCTGGCACTGTCTAATTGACCAAAAGTAAGGGTCGCAGCGCCCATACTAAAAGCGGGACGATTACTGTGCTGATCTATCTTTGGTTGCAATAAGTCAATCAGGTTTTGCTTACCTGCCAATACGTCCAAGTTGTTGTCCAAACCATACTGCTCATACGTGGTCTGCCATAGAGGCGCTACGCTACTAGAAGTACTATTGCTCATTCTTTTGCATCCTTGCGTTATTGTCCGAATTTATCTCAGAGTATCATAGTTTATTGTCTATTTTTTAGACACACAGGGATTGAATGTATAAGCATCAGTCACGCTATGACCCATATAAACGCGCCTTAGAAATACACCTTTATTTCTGCAATAGCTATAAGACAAGTACCGCTAAACGAAAAAAACCAGCAAAAATCACTGTTTGATTTTGCTGGTTTTTTGAACTTTTGAATGTTTATAAAGCTTGATAACTATATGGTTAAACTACGCTAAAGATAGACTAAGCTTTCGCCATCTCTGCAAATATCTCATCAGCAGCAGCAATCGATGCATCGATATCTTCATTACTGTGCTTAATCGACATAAAGCCTGCTTCATACGCAGAAGGTGCAAGATAGATACCGCGATCTAGCATACCGTGAAAGAAGGTATTGAATACCGTCATGTCGCACTCTGTCACATCATCGAAGTTCATTGGCGTCTGAGTGTCAGCATCTTTGACAAAGAACATACCAAACATACCGCCTAATTTATTGGTACGCAGATTGATGCCGTGTTTGTCCGCTGCCGCTTGAAAACCATCGACCAAATGATCGACTCTGGTAGATAAGTCGTCGTAGAAACCTGCTTCCGTTAAGTCTTCAAACATCGCGATACCAGCGCGCATGGCCAGCGGATTACCAGACAACGTGCCTGCTTGATACACGCCGCCGAGGGGTGCGATGCAAGACATGATGTCTTCTTTACCACCGAACGCGCCAACAGGTAGACCTGCACCGATGATTTTGCCAAAACAAGTTAAATCAGGCGTGATACCAAAATGTGCCTGCGCACCGCCAAGACCCACGCGGAACCCTGTCATGACTTCATCAAAAATCAATACTGCGCCATGCTCAGTACACTGGGCACGCAGCGTATCGTGAAAATCCTGCTCTGGAATGATCATATTCATGTTGCCAGCGATAGGCTCTAAGATAACGCAAGCAATCTCTTCACCCCATTTTTCAAAACAGTCTTTGATCGCTTGTGGATCATTATAAGGAATCGTAATGGTATGCTTCGCAAAATCCGCTGGCACACCTTTCGAGGTTGGCTCGCCGATATCGAGCATACCAGAGCCCGCTTTGACGAGCAGACTGTCTGAATGGCCATGATAGCAGCCTTCAAACTTAACGATTTTGTCACGCTGGGTATAGCCACGTGCCAGACGGATTGCGCTCATGGTCGCTTCGGTACCCGAGCTGGTCATACGAACCATCTCAACGCTTGGTACGATATCGCAAATCTTATCAGCAACGGTGGTTTCAAACGGCGTTGGTGTACCAAAGCTCAAACCATCATCGGCCGCTTTTTTTACTGCATCGATGACTTTTGGATGCGCATGACCCAAAATCATCGGACCCCAAGAACCCACATAATCGATGTAGGCATTGTCTTCGGTGTCATAAATCTTGCTACCGTTGGCACGGTGCATAAATATCGGCGTACCACCAACTCCGGCAAAGGCACGTACGGGTGAATTGACGCCACCTGGGATATGTTTGCGCGCTTGGGCAAAGAGCTGTTCGTTTTTAGTACTCATAGCTAGTCTCTATTTGTAGATGTTGTATTTTATAGGGTTTATATTTTATAGGGTCTGTATTTTTTGATTAACGTTAGTTTTATATTTGTTTATTATCCAATCTTTCAAGACGTTTTTACAATTTACGCTTTTTTGACGACAGAAGATTTTAGCTTCATTGGACCATAGCCGTCGAGCTTGCAATCGATATCATGACCATCGGTTGCGTCTGGCAACAAGCGAATACTTTTTGCTTTTGTCCCGACTTTGATGACCAGTGACGAGCCTTTAACCTTGAGGTCTTTGATGACCGTAACAGCATCACCATCCTGCAACTCGTTGCCGACCGCATCACGAATCAATGCATCTTGTTCTTCTGCTTGTGCCTCATCAGTCTCAGCCGCCGTCCATTCATGAGCACACATAGGACATACCAGTAACGCACCATCTTCGTACGTATATTCAGCATCACATTTCGGGCAATTTGGTAAGCTCATTATATCCTCGGTAGTCATCAAATATTGGGTTCAATATAGAGTCAACATTGTACCGTAACTCACCATCTTTAACCAATTTGTACGGTTGAAAATTGGACACTGTACCCAATTTAATACGTAACCCCTCACTTTAATGCACCCCTTAGCGATGACGTTTTTGTGACTGTATTTTTGTGGTACTCTTCTTAACCTTATAACGATTTATACGCGCGCTTTTAGTTAGTAACATGGTCAGTAACAATGGCATCTATATAAAAAGTGCGCGTATAATTTTTTATCACTTCGATGTTGTCTTTTAGCCCATTTATTTATAAACATTTGAATTAGGGGCATGCCCTAATAATTAAGCGCTTAGCAGAAGGATAATAACAATGACTCAGTCTTCAGATACCTCAGTATTACCGCAGTTTTCACAGCTGACCATTCAAGGTGAGGACGCCGAAAAATTCTTGCAAGGTCAATTGACTTGTGATGTGACCAAACTTGGGCTCAGCTATCAGGCAGCCGCTATCGGCAACCTAAAAGGTCGTATTGAATTTGGCATTTGGATTAAGAAACAAGCAGAAAAGCATTATGATGTGGTCATAAGCAGCGATTGTGCGGCATCTTTGCAAGCGCATCTGAACAAGTATGGCGCGTTTTCAAAATTTGAGACCAGTGCGCCGACTACCATCTATCCTTGCGTGCTGGCAGATGCACCCACCTTTAGTCACAAAGAAGATCATAATACAGCCGCCGATACTGAGGCGTGGATGACGTGCAGCATAGCCACAGGCAACTATTGGATCGTTGCGGCGACTCAAGCTGAGTTTCAACCGCAAGAACTGCGTCTACATCAGCGCGGCGGTATGGACTATGATAAAGGCTGCTATTTGGGTCAAGAAGTTATCGCCCGTATTTATTTTAAGTCAGCACCCAAAGCATTTTTGCATTATGTACAAGGCATTGGCGCAGCACCAGTAGCAGGCGACAAACTGGACAAAATCCAAGTGGTCAACACCATGAAGACCGACGATGGCTTTATCGCTCTTGTCGTGGCGCGTCCTGAACAATTGGCAGAAAGCACACTGAGCATACTGGACTTGCCAGCAGCACTACAAGTGGACGTAGCGCGCCCAAAGTAACTCAAGCAATATAGCTACTTGGCAAAGGTGATAGTGGTTTGATACAGAACTGCCATCATGATTAACATGAGCATAGAGAATCCTATGACACATATTGCGATACTCGGAGCAGGCGTGGTGGGCGTGACCACCGCATGGTATCTACGTCAGGCAGGCTATGATGTGACCGTGATTGAGCGTGAGTCCGCAGCAGGCATGCAGACCTCCTTTGCCAATGGCGGTCAAATATCGGTCTCGCATGCCACGCCATGGGCCAACCCTGCAACGCCAATGAAAGCGCTCAAGTGGTTGTTTAAAGAAGATGCGCCACTGCTGTTTCGTCTACGTGCAGATAAGAATCAGCTCAAATGGGCCATGCAGTTTTTGCAAGAGTGCCGCGCCGATCGTGCCGATGCCAATCTGGTGCAAATGGTACGCTTGGGGCTTTACTCAAGAGACGCCCTACAACAGCTACGCGCAGATATCAGTATCAACTATGAGCAGCAAACACGCGGTATCATGCATTTTTATACCAGCCAAGCGGAGTTCGATGCCGCTATCGAACCTACAGAGCGCATGCAAGCGCTAGGCTGTGAGCGTCATGTGATTGATATCAATAATGCCGTCAGCTTAGAGCCAGCACTCTACCCTATTGCACACAATCTCACAGGGGCTACCTATACCAGCCGCGACGAGTCTGGCAACGCGCATCTGTTTACTCAGCGCTTAGCACAGCGCTGCATCGGTGCGGGTGTGCAGTTTTTGTATGATACTGAGATATTAGCCCTCAATACTGACGCTCACTCTACTAGGCCCCATGTGCACAGTATTACTATTCGCCCGAAAGGTGAAAACGCGCAGACTTTCACGGCTGATAGTCATGTGGTCGCACTTGGCAGTTATAGCGTTCCTCTCTTAAAACCACTGGGTATTCATGTACCCATCTTTCCTGCAAAGGGCTATTCAGCCACATATACGGTGAATCCGCGAGCGCCGCATTTAGCACCTTTTGTTAGCCTAATAGATGATGAGTTTAAGCTGGTAACCTCGCGGCTGGGTGACAAACTGCGAGTTGCGGGGACAGCAGAATTTAACGGCTATAATCTCGACCTAAATGCCACGCGCTGTGAGGCGATTACTCGCCGCGTACAGCAATTGTTTCCCAAAGGCATCATCGCAAATTCTGTTCAGTATTGGACAGGACTACGACCGATGACCCCATCGAACGTGCCATTGATTGGTCGTGCGCACTGTGGTCAAGTCAAACATGGCAGTCATAATGCTTCAGCGACTTTTGACAATTTATGGCTCAATACAGGGCATGGCACACTAGGGTGGACACATGCTTGCGGTTCTGCAAAAGCGATCAGCTTGTTAATCCAAGGGGATACGCCCAATGTTGATTTTGATTTTGTAGGCGTAAGTAGCTGACCTAGTATCGAAAGAATATATGAGAATGGTACCCAAAAAAACGGCGCTTACATCGTGTAAGCGCCTTCTTTTTGCTTTGTGACAAACTTGCAATGAAACCTAAGCTTATGCGATTGCACTGTCTACTAACGTCTCTGATGCCTCGGTAGATATACTTTCTATGCTAGTACCCAACGCTTCCAACTGTACTGGCACACCATTGACAGCGGCATTACCGCTCAACTGATCGATTAGGGTATCGTCTGTTAAGTCATTGACACTCACACCAGCATGCTCTTGAGCAATCTTTTGCTTAACGCCTTTACGTCCATGCCCAAAGCCATGTGGAATACTCACCACGCCTGGCATCAGCTCATCGGTTACTTCTGCTGCGATGACTACACTACCGACTCGAGACGTTACTTTTACGTCTTGACCATCTTCAATACCATACTGCTCTGCCGTTTGTGGATGCAGCATCAGCGTACAACGAGATTTGCCTTTGACCAATCGATAACTGTTATGCAGCCATGAGTTGTTGCTACGTACATGGCGACGACCAATGAGTAAAATCTCTTGATTGTCGTACTGCTGCATCATCTCTTTAACCCGTGCCAAATCTGCTTGATAAAAATCAACATTGAGATTGATTTGTTTATCCGCATGCTTGATAGCCTCTGGCAACATACGATGCAATGGTCCCAAATCAATACCATGTGGGTTATCTATCAGCGCATCCAATGTCACGTCTTTATAAGGTCCATATTTGAGACCCTGTTCAAGTAAGAACTTTGGTCCAAATGCTTTTGTCGCCGCACGCTCTTTTTGTACCGCTTCAGGGGCATCTTTATCCAAACGATCAGCAAGCCCCAAATAAATCTCCCAGTCATGCTTTTCATTGTCTGTTTTACTAAACAAGGCAGGCGAGTATTTGGCAACATTATGTACCGCAAAACCGTTAAACGTGATGTCGTAATGGTCACGCTCTAATGGCGATACAGGCGGCAGGATAATATTGGCATGGCGACTGGTCTCAGTCACAAAATAATCGAGCGACACCATAAACTCCAGCCCTGATAGCGCCTCGTCTAGTTTTTCGCCGTTTGGTGTCGTGAGGACGGGGTTACCCGCAACTGTCATAAAGCCTTTTAACTGTCCTTCTCCTTCTACTAGCATCTCATCGGCCATCGCAACGACGGGATACTCACCATTAAAATCAGGTAGGTTACTCACGCGGCTGTGGCGTTTGCCCAAATAGCCAGGACCCGAGCTATTGACCACATCGACAGCTGGGTTCGGGAACATGAGTCCGCCCACTTCATCCAAGCGTCCTGTCACGATATTGATGACCATAGAGAGATACTGGCTCAGCAGCCCAAACTCTTGCACTGAGATACCCATACGGCCATAGCAGACTGAGCTTTCGGCCTCACAGAACTCTTTGACTATACGTTTGATTTCATCAGCTGTGATACCCGTGATGCCCGCTACCGATTCAGGTGTGAACCCTTCTGCAAATGACTCAATACGATCAATCTCTGGTGCCAAGCCTGCCACTCGGCTATCTACTTTGGCATAGCCTTGTGCATAGATTTCATTGAGCATGGCAAGTAACAGCAGTACGTCTGTCGCTGGGCGAATAAAGTGATGCTCGCTAGCGATATCTGCGGTTTCGGTACGTCTTGGATCGATCACCACCACTTTACCGTCGCGGGCTTTGATGTCTTTTAGTTTTTGGCGCATGTTGGGCGCAGTCATGATACTGCCATTAGACGCCAGCGGGTTACCGCCGATGATGAGCATATACTGGGTATGGTTCACATCCGGGACCGGAATACGCAGCATATGACCGAACAGGTGCATACTAACAATATGGTGTGGTAGCTGGTCAATAGATGTCGCAGAAAAACGACTGCGTGTCTTTAGGCTGGTCAGTAGCTGTTTGATGGTCAACATACCGCCCATATTATGGACATTCGGGTTACCTAAATAGACCCCAAACGCATTTTGTCCGTGTTTTTGCTGAACGGACTGAATACCTGCAGCGACTTTGTCTAAAGCCTCTGGCCAACTGATCGATTTCCAGCCATCCGCCGTTCTCTCAACAGGCCCTCTCAAACGATCAGGGTCTTCGTACAAGTCCTGCAAAGCAGTTGCTTTTGGGCAAATGTAGCCTTGCGAAAAAGGATCATTTTTATCCCCTTTAATCGATAAGACTTTTTCGCCGTCGTGCTTTATTTCGACGCCGCACATGGCCTCGCATAAGGTACAGGTTCTAAAGTGTATCTGTTCATTGTCCGTTGGTGTAGCCGCTGTTGTGGCCATAGTCATGCTCCCTTTTATGTGTTGTGAATCCTAGCTGTCACGACATACATCATGACTTGCTATGGTTGCTTCCGTGCAAAAAATTAGCGAACAGCGCATCAAAGCTAATGCTCAATGTGTTAATCGCCTGCGCCCTTGAATAGCGCTGCTGATGACAGCCTAATATCAACTCGTGTACTTGTGCAGCAGCCATATCGACACAAAGATTGACAGCACTCCTCTCAGCAGAACGATTGGATAGCTGTAACCCCTGAATAAATATCTCTGTCCACTCTTCTTGTATTTCGCTGACCAGATTTCCTAGCCCATTACTTAGTGAAGACTGGTTTTCTATAGTGGCACTAAATCGCGGACGGTCTTCGAGCAGGTGCTGAAACAGTTCGATATTCTGAAACGCTGAATCAAAAATCATGGTCAGACATTGCTGACACTGCTCATTAAACTGCTCCTCACTCAATACGTCGTAGTCTTTGAGCATATTGACCCACGCCAGTCGCATAGGAGATAGGTAGTTATCTTTTAACTGAGCACTTAGCTCGTTTTGCAGCGCATCTAAGCTCTCAAAATGATTATAAAAACTGGGCTGCGCTATACCAGCACCCTTAGCAATTTTATTCATGCTCATACCTTGAGCACCTTGCAAGCTATATAACCGCAAGGCGCTTTTGAGCAATGCGCGCCGCGTTTTAGCTTTTGCCTGCTCGCGTTTTGACTCTAGTTTTGAACCCATAGGTACTGTCATATCTTGTGCTAATACATTCAATACAAAGGTATCCTGATTTGGTTAATAACTTGATTAAGAATTCGATCAACAACTCAGTCAATAGTGTGGTCAACACGTCAGTAATTTACCTGAAGTGCTATTGTGCTGAAAAATGTGATGATAGATAGAGATAACGGTTTTCGGGTGTGCTATCTTTCGACCAGTCGTCTTTAGAGTCACTACTCCTAAACCCGCCACAATTACTACCAATCATGTTTCGACTATAAGGTTATAGTCATTTAAACTATAAGTCTATAGCCAAACGCATAGTAGAACTCGTGCTTCACAAAAACATAATCTTAGGCCGCTATCATGACATCACCTGTTTTTTCATCGTTCGTATTGCCTTGTGGCATCACCTTACCCAATCGCTTAGCAAAAGCTGCTATGGAAGAAAACATGGCTGATGCAGGTCAGATTCCAGGCGCTGTCCTCCTTCGTCTGTATAAGCGCTGGGCAGCAGGCGGTACAGGCTTACTCATTACAGGGAATGTCATGGTCGATGGTCGCGCCATGACTGGCCCTGGCGGTGTCGTACTAGACAAGCATAGTGATATAGCGCCTTTTGAGGCGTGGGCACGTGTTGCCAAACAAAACAACACCCGCGTTGTGATGCAGCTCAACCACCCTGGTCGTCAGGTATACGCTGCGATGGGCGGTGATGTTCTCTCTCCTTCTGATGTGGCGCTTGATTTGGGCAAGCACTCTCATTTATTTAGTAAACCTCGTGCTATGACACAGCAGGATATAGAGCAGCTGATACAGCGGTTCGCTGATAGCGCTGTCAAAGCAGAGCAGGCAGGTTTTGACGGGGTACAAATTCATGCCGCCCACGGCTATCTTATCTCTCAGTTTTTATCCCCGCTCACCAATCAGCGAAAAGATGAGTACGGTGGTTCTATCGAAAGCCGTATGCGGCTGTTGATCGAAGTGATCAAAGCCATTCGTGAGCAGGTTTCTGCCACTTTTATAGTGGCTGTAAAAATAAACTCAGCTGACTTTCAGCGAGGTGGTTTTGATGCTGATGATGCTAAAGTGGTGGTGTTAGCCATGAACGAGCTGGCAGTAGATTTGGTCGAGCTCTCTGGTGGTAGTTACGAAAGCCCAGCCATGCAAGGCAGTACAGCAGATGGACGCACTCTACAGAGAGAGGCTTACTTTTTGGATTTTGCAAAAGAGATTGCTCAAGCCGCTACCATGCCTATTATGACGACAGGTGGCGTTAGACGGTTGGCTGTTGCAGAAGAGGTACTGGCTCAGGGCATCGATATTGTCGGCATGGGCACAGCGTTGGCGCTGAATCCAGCCCTTCCCAATGATTGGAAAAAAGATACCACATTGAGTGCTCACGATCCTATGGTACGCTGGAAAGACAAAACCTTAAGTGCGCTTGCGACCATGGCAGTAGTCAAACGTCAGCTACAGCGCATGGGCAATGGCAAGCCGCCTAAGTCTAATGTATCGCCATTATTTTCACTGGTTAGTGACCGTATTCGCATAAAGAAACTGACCACGCGTTATAAGCGTTACTTGGCTAACCGCTAATAATCTGGCGCCCTTCATTAATCTCTATTGAGTATAAAACAGTAAAAAGCAGAATTCTAAATTTAGAACTCTGCTTTTTTTTCGCTATTTATTTTGCCTAGACGTTCCTTCTACCTTGTAGACGCGCTATTTAATTACGCTTATATTTCCATATTCAGTTTAATACTATTACGCACGATAGACGCAATTTACGCTGCACTATCACAGCATCCGTATGGATAACACTTAGCGAACGTTCACTATAATTAAGTAACACTATAAACATAGCACATACAGACAGTCCAATTGAAAAGTCCTATATTTGATTTCACAAGATTTTTGAAAACAACCAACTATACTTGTGAATCATAAATAAAATAATAATATCTAGAATAACAATAAATAAAATTAAGATTTTAAAATAAAAATAATATAATAATAAATATTATCTAATAACAAAGAAGAAGTACCAGAAAAGAAGCGTTAAAACCAACCAAAGACAATAAGTTCAACAAAAGGAATAATACAATGAACGAACATACTCTAAAAGGCGAATGGAACCAGATGAAAGGTTCGGCTAAGCAAAAGTGGGCAGAGTTGACTGATGATGATCTCACCCATGTCGAAGGTAGCCGAGATAAGCTAGTCGGTCGTGTCCAAGAGCGCTATGGTCATGCTAAAGAAGATGCAGAGCGTGAAGTAGATGACTGGCGCCGCGAAAACAAATACTAATTAATTATACTTAGAAAAATAATAATTTTTTAACACAAATAAAAAACCGTATATTGATATATGCGGTTTTTTTGCGTCGGATGAATATTAATAATTGAATAAATATTAGCCATCAAATAAAGGCTAGTTATCAAATAAATACTTGTTATGAACTATTACTATCTAAAAGAACATATGCATTGCGATAATTAAACAGTAACAATAATGAGCGTCATCCAGACACGATAAAACCGCATAGCAATTAATTGTTATGCGGTTTTATTGTTAACCATCCATGTTACCTATCGCGGACTAGTTTCATGCATCCTTGCACAAATAGTTAGTATATTGCGATACTGGGCATCCTGCCCTTATTACTACATGCAGCGTTTGATATTAACTGCTGCTATCAGCACAGGGTATGTGTCCTTACTTCAGCTATCATTATCATCCTGATGGTGATAACTGAATCATTATCCTTAATGCGGTCAACTCAATCCTTGAGTCACATTCCCTAATGCCGTGTGACTATAATGCCTAACTCTCACTCTCATGTTAAGTCGCGTAAACGTCATTGTGTGTAAGCATATGCTTACATCGATTAAATTATAGCAATGATTACAACTTACTAACGCAAATGACACTTAATATAAAGTTTTGCATCTTACTATAGATAATGTAAGAAAATATTTCTAAACGTACTTCCTAATAGTAATAGTTGTGAACTTTTCAGCAAAAGTTACCCTACTCTGCAACTTATTGTTTTAGCCAATACCCGCACTTTACCTTATAGCCTTCTGAAACCTTATAGGACATCAAATTATGAAAACTATAAAGCCGTTCTCATTTAAGACTGCTGTATCTACTGGTCTTGCCATCGCGTTATTAGGTACAACTGTCGGTTGTACGATAGCTGGTTCAGGGTATGACAATCAGCGTATATATCGTGTCGATAACAACCGTCAAAATGATAGTTTTAACCGTGTCAGCCAGCAGTTACGTCAAGACTTGCGCCGCAAAGGCTACCAGGTGATGGATATTAGACCCGACAGTTATCGCGGCGAGCGTGCAATTACAGCGTTCGTTAAAAAGAACAACCAAGCTTATGAAGTCAAATATACTTATCCTTCTCTAAGACTCATCAACTCAAATAAGATAGCATGGTCAAATAACGGGAAAGATAATAAGTACCAACGAGACAATGACCGATATAAGAAAGACAAGTACAAGGATGATGACAAATACAAAGGGAATAAGCGCTACAAAAAAGGAAACGTCGAAGACAGTATCAAGAGAGAATCACGTTACCCCGCTCTTAAGCGCCGTGCGATCAACAAAGTAAGAGCGATGGGCTACCGTGTCGAGGATATAGATCTTGAAGAAAAGAACAAGCGCGGTGTCTTTGAAATTGAAGCAAAACGCGGTTCACAGAAATATGAGATATTGCTGAGCTACCCAAATCTAGAGGTTATTAGAGTCAAAAAAGATTGATTGTGCTGAGTCGCTTTTATTAGCGCAGCTCTATATGTCTGTCCATCAAAGCAAGTGTAAATCGTCAATCTTACTGACCTGAGTGTTGGCTAGATATCTTGAAGCATTGCAAAGCAATCTGTATTAAACAATGTCCTGTTATGAGAAAATTTTTATGAGAACCATATTACCTTTGGCAATAAAAAATGTAGTATCCGGTAGTATTGTTGCCACACTACTAGCAGCAACAACTGGCTGTGTGACTACCCCTAATGGCTACAATGTCTACGATGACATCTACGGAGATGTCTATAAGGACAGTAAAGATCACAAAAAGTATAAGAACAAAAAAGCTGACAAAAACGTCTCATCATCTACTGTCGAGCGCCGAGCGGCTAGTAAAGTCAGCAGTATGGGCTACCGTGTCAAAGACGTTAAATATAAAAAGGGCGATCGTAAAATTAAAGTGAAGGCTGAACGTGGACGCGATGATTATAAAATCGAGCTGGGTTATCCGAGCTACAATGTGATTAAGCTTAAAAAAGATTGATCAGTTGTTAAATACTGGCATTCACTATTAATACCTAGTTGGAACATCAAAAATTTTATAACCAAATAAGTCATTGAGTGGTTTATTTGGTTTTTTTATGACAAGTCTTACGCTCAATAAGCTGATATTTCTCTACATAACACTAAAAATCCAAGACTTTTATTACATCATACGCTGGTGTCTCGTACGGGTGCGTCTCTTTTAACGCGGCGATAGTAGCCGTTATAAATGCGTCATCGACGACCATCTCTACTCGCCACTCATCGACCGTTTCTAAACTATCGTGACGACCGATATGCGGCGTACTACCTGATAATGGCATAAACTGACCGGTTCCTCGTACCTGCCAACAGCACTGCTCGTAGTTACCAATACTCCCAGCACCAGCAGCAAACATCGCAGATTTTACTTGGTCTAACGCATCATTAGGAATGAATACGGTTAACTTATACATAGGTTTACCTCATAGATGTCGTCAACAGGCAGTCAGTCGAACTAATTTTTGGACAGAGACGGATGGTCGGTCCAAATATAGCGTAGTAGCCAATCTTTGGCATCACCTGCATAGTCAATACCAATACGTGGACGTACTGACACGGGTGGCTGGCAACTATCATCCTCGACCCAAACGCTTGAGTCTGGCGAGATTGGTTTGCCATATAGCTCACGGTCGATCTGCAAGCGTTTGGTCAATTTACCCGGCCCTGCGAATTGCTTAGGATGAGTAAATTGCTTATCTGGACTCAGTTGTTGCTCATTAATCAGGCGGTCACTATCCTCGGTCAAAAACCCAGCGCGAATCAGTACCGACTCAGGGGATTCGGCTGCACCACTGACCAGATTGAGCATATGATGCACGCCGTAAGTCAAATAGACATAGAACACACCGCCTTGCTCATACATAATCTCTGTGCGCGCTGTTCGAGTGCCTGCATGTGAGTGGCAAGCGGGATCATCTTGACCAATATAGGCTTCGGTCTCTGAGATACGCATACGTAGCGTTTTTTGCTGTCCATCACTATCTGTTAGCTCTCGACATAAGACTTTACCCACCAAGTCGGCCGCGACCACACAGGTCGGACGAGTAAACCAGTCAGGCTCTAAAACAGTTGGTGAAGCAGTAGACATTAGCAAAACCTTTTCTTATTTTTATGGTCTAATTGATATGAGTAAGTACTATCAAATTAGCATAAAAATAAGATAAGGTATCGAGGACAGTGTTGGCGCTATGTTTGATTTTTTATACGAGCTAAACTACCAGCCTGTGTCTAAAGAGTAATACTGGTTGATAAATAGATAGGAATTGCAGTCTGCTATAAGTGGTTCCATTATGATGGTCTATTTTAAGAGGTCTGTTAATAGATTTTTGGAGTGAAATGACTAGTTCCGCTGGGGTATACTTAAAAAATGGTGATAATATATGGAAATGGTTATAGATTTTAAAGATGTTGATACAGTTGATAAAATGCATAAAGAATTGAAGCAAGCTTTTGGCTTTCCAGATTTTTATGGTGCTAATATTCATGCCTTAATTGATTGCTTAGGTGACATACGCCATCCAGAATACGGCATGTCGGAGGTTACTATAGGAGAAAATGAAGTGTTAAACCTAACGATTAAAAACTTTCCTTACGAGAACGACATAATTATAAATATTTTTTTTCTTGCTATTAAATATGTTAACGCTAAGTCTATTCGAAATGAAGAAAGTCCTTCGATACATTTGATACTAGTTTAGGTCAACTGATAAGTGGCCCCTGCCGTTAATCTCGTAGGAATTAACTTGGGAGATTTTAATCATACAGCTCGATAATACTGTGCTATGAGTTTTATATTAATTAATTTCCTGTCTAGCACTAGCAGTTCGATGCCTGTATAGGGAACCGAACCAGTTTAATAAGAATTATTGAATTGGTACATTGAGATAATCACAATGTACCCTTTGACGTACATACCGTGTCTATTCAGTTTCCAACATCCCTTTGTTATAGCCACTTTAACGGACGTTATCACAAGACACTCTCCTTTTCTTAATTACTCTTTGATACCAGCCATAATGCAATCACATACTGTTTCTCAAAGCTAGATCTTTGGTTTTCTAGAGGCTTATTTGGGCAGAAATAAAATGATAGATATTATAGAAAAAATACAGTTTCTCAAAGAGACTTGGAGTCAGCCGAAGAAGGCTAGCTACGACAACGAAAGCTACTCATTTGAGCTAATTTGTATATTTAACGAAGGTTCTTTAGAGTCTGAAATTGTCAGTACTTTTAATTTAATAGGTATTGAAGAATTACCTTTCGAATATAAGCAGTTTCTATTAGCCAGTAATGGCGCTTTCTTATTTTTGGATAAAAAGTATAACCAGGCTGGATTAGATCTCTATAGTTTAAAAGATTTTGAAGCCAAAATAGGCTTTTGGTTATCGAGCTATAGGGCAAATAGTCTAATTAAAGGCGATTTAATTATTGGTGAATTTGTTGGAGATAGTGATTTTGTAGTTTTGAGATGCGATAAGAAAGCTGATGATTATGGCGCTATTATTATTTCTCATCCATTTGATGAACGTAAAGATTGGTTCTACATAGAGGATGGTTTCTCAAAATTTTTATCAGATTTTGTGAAAGCTGAAGGATACAAATATTGGGAATCAATTTAGCTTAGGTGCATTCCCTCTCAGTAAGTACACCACCGTGTACACTGTGGCCACCTAAATAATTAATACCATTACTATCATTAGCCTACAGCTTAGCGTTCAAGTCCTCACTAGGGTACCACCATTGTATAATGCCATAAAAAAACTGAGCACATGGCTCAGTTTTTTATTTTATATTGTGACTATTGATAGCTTAGTTTAATGGCACACCAATACGGTCAGCCACTTCTTCATAAGCTTCGATCACATCGCCTAATGACTGGCGGAAACGGTCTTTATCAAGTTTCTTCTTGGTGTTCTTGTCCCAGATACGGCAGCCATCTGGTGAGAACTCATCACCTAAAACAATACGGTCATGGAATACGCCAAACTCTAGTTTGAAATCAACTAGGATTAAATCACCCGCATCAAACAATGCTTTCAATACATCGTTGACTTGATAGGTTAGCTCTTTCATCTTAGCCAATTGCTCTTTGGTAGCCCAGCCAAGAGATACAGAAAGTGATTCGTTGACCATCGGGTCACCTAACGCATCATCTTTATAAAACAGCTCATACGTTGGTGGCGTCAATGCCTGTCCTTCTTCTAAGCCTAAACGGCGCACTAGGCTACCTGCGGCAAAGTTACGCACCACGCACTCAACAGGAATCATATCCAAGCGCTTGACCAAGACTTCATCATCAGACAGTTGCTTTTCGAAATGCGTTTCGATGCCAGCATCAGACAATTTTTGCATGATAAAAGCGTTAAAGCGGTTATTGACCACACCTTTGCGTGCCAATTGTTCGATACGCTTACCATCAAGCGCTGAAGTATCATCACGGAAGTGCAAAATCAGAAGATCATTGTCTTCTGTTTCATAGACAGACTTGGCTTTACCTTTATACAGCAGTTGTTGCTTTTGCATTATGGGGTTCCTGTTCGTTCAAGCTTATGTGGTAAAAACGCGCAGCGACCGCTCACTCTTATTGTGTAATATCGATGTCATTGTAATCAATAACGATAAAAGCCAGCGGTATAAATAAGGAAAATGAAATTAGTTCGAAGCGTTACTAACAGCACGCTGAGGTTTTGGCAGCTGATACTGATTGCCTGATTCGTTCTGCAGTTTGAGCGTGTTTGCGCCAACGTTAGGTGTTGGGTATAAAGGTACAAAAGGGGCTGTTTCTTGGGCAGCAGGTAGCTCGATTGGCGCAAGCTTTTTGCTTTGTTGATAATCTAAGCTACCGTTGTCACGCTTACCAAGTAGGTTCTTGGTTGCCTGACAGCCACTCAATACTAGCGTGCTACCCAAAACTAAGGTCAGCATCGCAGGAAATAATTTTTTCGTTGATGATACTGTTTTTGATGTTACTGTCATCGTATTGTCTCTCTGAGTTAGCAGTTGTTGCTCATGTGGGCAATTGACTTACCGTGATAAGGTGACTTGCTGCTAGATCGAATAACACTCATCTAATGTGCAGCAAGTCTTAAATCGCCGAATATCAATGTACTGGTTATCAATTTATCGTATGTTTGCTCGAACCAATGCTTCATCGATAGTCGCATGATGCTGCTCTGCCAACCAAACGAGCGGTAAGCGTATACCTTTATCGATAATGCCCATTTTGTGTAGTGCGTATTTTGCTGGGATAGGGCTTGATTCGATAAACAAATCACGATGTAAGTGCTTGACCACGTCGTGAATTTTGTCAGCCGCTTCAAAGTCACCGCGCAATCCTGCTGTAAATGTCTCGCTCATGGCTTTTGGTGCTACGTTTGCAGTCACTGAGATATTGCCTTTACCGCCTACTCTCAGCAAATCAAGCGCCGTGCCATCATCACCTGATAGGACAACCATTCTATCGCCAACTACTTTTATCAGTTGCTCGCCGCGACCGACAGAGCCTGTCGCATCTTTAATAGCAACGATATTATCAATATCACACAAACGCTCGACCGTATCTTGCGCAATATCAACCACTGTACGTCCTGGCACGTTATACAGCATTTGCGGTATGTTTACGGCTTTGGCGATGGCTTGGTAATGTTGATACAAGCCTTCTTGCGGCGGCTTGTTGTAATAAGGGGCAACCAATAACGCACAGTCTGCACCAGCATCTGCTGCATCTTGAGTCAGCTTGATAGCTTCCATGGTATTGTTGGCACCAGTACCCGCGATAACAGGCACGCGACCTTTGACATGCTTTACAAAGTAGCGAATAACATCACTATGCTCTTGCATAGATAAGGTTGCCGACTCGCCAGTAGTGCCGACAGCGACGAGGCAATGAGTGCCCTGCTCAATCTGCCAGTCTATGAGGTCTGCCAGACGTTTATAATCGACCGTGCCGTCAGGATGCATGGGCGTTACCAAAGCTACCATTGAGCCTTGTAGTCGGGTTTTAATCTCGTCGTATGCTGTGCTCATAACCGTGCCTTACTGTATTATCCTAGCTTTTATCAAAGCTGTCACATGATAGGTCGTTTGCAAGTGGTCAAATATTTATATGCGTCGATAAACGCTAATGACCATGTCTTGCTTGATGTTGATGCCGAATGTTTGTTTATTATAATAATACTTACATCGAAAATGACTGTGTATTTAGACCAGGTATTTAGACCAGTATTGACATCAGCTACGCTAATGATGATAAATACTTGCTCAGTCATCAAATATAATAATAAAAACGCCTGCTAGTGTAGCATATTTTTTTTTGACCGCTATCAATCAATTGATGATTGAAACACAAATTACAGACTAAAAAAGAGTCTTTTTTATTACTAAAAACCGTAACTATCAGCGCAAAAGCGCATCAATAGATAAGACTATCACTTAATAGTCAGTTTAGCGTAATGATTACCCACTGAGATAATCTTAACGAATCGTCAACACGTCAATAGTCGGGCGATATAGCCACACCTCTTATCTTGATTTCCCGAAAACTCACCTTCAGTAGTATCTACTCAATACGCAAGCCAATAATAGCAGGAATGCCTTGGCGGATGACTTCTATCGTTACCACGCCTTTTTTAGGAAGGGATGAGATAGCATTAGAGAAATCCGTTACCTTTTTGATCGGCTTTTGGTGGAAATTGGTGATGACATCACCGGCCAAAATCCCCGAACGTGCCGCAAGCCCAGTAGGGTCAACAGTCGTCACTAAGATACCCGTTTTTCTATCCTTAGCGATTTCTGCTTGCTCATCCTCAGTCAAATCACGCAAGCGCAAGCCCAGCTGTATATCATCACTCTGCTGATCGCCGCCCTGAGCTCTCACATCATCGGGTGCATAGGCAAGCTTACCGCTCACAATCATTTGCTTACCATTACGCTGAATCTGTGCGCGGAATGGATCGCTTGGCTTTGCTCGATTGAGTAAATTTAACAAGTCAGAGGCGCGCATGATTTGTACATTGTTATATTGCAAGATGATGTCACCAGGTTTTAGACCTGATTTTTGTGCTGGTGAATCTGGAGACACACGAGTTAGCAGGGCACCTTGAGGTCGATCCAGTTTGTACGCTTCGGCTAGATTACGGTCGATATCTTGCGGATAGATACCCAAATATGCACGGGCTACTTCACCATTGGTTTTTAATTGCTCATAGATATCCATCGCAGCATCAATTGGGATAGAGAACGACAGTCCCATATAGCCACCAGTACCACTGAAAATACGCGAGTTAATACCGATGACTTCGCCGCGCTGATTGAACAGCGGCCCACCCGAGTTACCCGGGTTCAACGCTACGTCTGTCTGGATAAATGGCACACTGGTCTCACGTGAGAAGCTGCGTGATTTTGCACTGACGATACCAGCAGAAGCAGAATAATCAAAGCCAAATGGTGAACCAATGGCCAGTACCGGCTCCCCTACTTTTAGGCTGTTTGAATCGCCAATCGGCAGCGCAGGAAACTGACTGCCTTCTACTTTTAACACAGCCACATCTGAGCGCTCGTCACTACCGACTAAGGTCGCATCCAGCTCTGTTCTATCATTCAGTGTGACAGTAATCTTGTCAGCGCCTTCGATGACATGATGGTTGGTCAGCATATAGCCGTTAGACGAGATAAAAAAGCCCGTACCATAAGCATTCTCAATCGCTGGCGTGGCTGCACGATCAGGGATACGCACACGGTCACCAAAGAACTGTCTTAACACTTCAGCCGTTTGGGCTTTAGCAAGCTCAGCTTCACTGATGGTTTTGGTGACGTTGACACGTGCTACCGCTGGTGTGACTTGTTGAACCAGATCAGAAAAATCAGCCGTCGTCACGGCAGCCTGGGCATTATTCATGGTTGTGACGCTGATACCAGCCACCATAGCGGTACTCACAGCAAATGCTAGTGCGCTACGCTGTAACCAAAGTCGCATATCGACAGTGGTTCGTGCTCTAAACATATTGATAGGCATATTGTCCTCCATATGAGTGGTCATTATTATTGTTATCGATCGTTATCATTGATCATTGTACGACGGTTATTTTTGATGATTACTGTTGATGGTTGTTTTCAATAGTATCTTATCCATGTTGCTTATAACTATCTTACAACCAAGCTACTATATCCATCATTATATCTGCTTACTCTCTCATTACTGCTCTATACATTATAGGACTACAGAACGTGGCAAATACGTCCGATCGTCACCCTTATATAGTGCCTAGTTGACCTCATATTATTGTCGTATTCGCAGCGTGCAAGACCACCGTCGCTACTGTATGATGAGTAAAACGCTGTGTTGTCATCGCCTCTATAGTGCAGAATAACCCAAGGTATCGCTATTTCATACTTACTTTGTACAATTTTATGGCGCTATGATGATATTGTGACCGGCGCTATCTACATGGGCATGAAATAAAACCATGCTATGATAGCAAGCAAAACATATTACTTAATAAACAAAAGTTACTTTGAAAAATATTATCGATGAGCAGTTTTATCAGGCTGACCATCATCACCCTTGTTTTCCATCTTTTGCATTTTTAGGACAATATTATTTGTCTACAGATGCTTTTGTCTTTACTACTTTATAGTATATATATCATATCTGGCTCATGTTGTGATTCATGATGGCTGTCAATGTTGTGACCCAGACACGGTAAGTACTGGTGACAACCGATTATTAGAATGAACGATGACACTATTTTATAGTAGCTATGGATAGATATAAAATATGACAAGATTATAAAAGGATTAATTTATGGATACCGCCCTATTGCTATCCGGCGTGGTTGGGATCGGCATCGCCGCCCAATGGTTGGCTTGGTATTTAAAGCAACCGTCCATTTTATTTTTATTATTGATTGGTATTATCGTCGGTCCCGTATTAGGGATATTTGACCCCGATTTGGTATTGGGTGAGCTGATGTTCCCCTTTATCTCTCTGGGCGTCGCGATTATCTTATTTGAAGGTTCGCTGACCCTAGAGTTCGATGAGATCAAGCAGCACGGTACTGTCGTACAAATGCTAGTCTCGGTGGGTGTGCTTATCACCATCGCCATCGTAGCGCTATCGACTTACTTACTATTCGATGTCGACCCATTGATAGCTCTGCTGTTCGGGGCGCTAGTCTGTGTGACTGGTCCGACGGTCATTATGCCACTCCTGCGTAGTGTACGTCCCAACAAGACGATATCTAATATCCTCAAATGGGAAGGTATCATCATTGACCCAATCGGCGCGATTGCCGTTGTATTGGTCTATGAATATATTATCTCAGGCGGCGAAGCCAGTAGTATTTTGCTATTTGCCAAAATCGTTGTATTGGCTACAGCACTTGGCATGGCAGGTGCTTGGTTACTAGCGTTCCTCATGCGTCGACATATGGTTCCTGAGTTTCTACGCAATGTGTTTACCCTCGCGTTTGTGCTGGTATTGTTTTCGATTTCTAACCACCTAGAGCATGAGTCCGGTCTCTTGACGGTCACCGTACTGGGTGTGGCATTGGCAAACTGGCCAAAGTTCCCTCGCGAGACGATTTTGGAGTTCAACGAGTCGTTGACCGTTCTGCTTATCTCTGTCCTGTTCATTATTCTGGCGGCTCGTGTCGAGTTGGCAAGCTTATTGAGCGTGGGTTTTGCAGGGCTGGTACTACTTGCTATCGTCATGTTTGTGGCACGTCCTCTATCGGTCTGGGCATCGGCTATTGGCTCAAACCTAAGAACCAACGAAAAGCTAATGATTAGCTGGATTGGACCACGTGGTATCGTTGCTGCTGCTATCTCATCACTGTTTGCGATTCGTTTGCAAGAGTATGATATTCAGGGTGTCGAGCTGCTCGTGCCACTGGTGTTTATGGTCATCATCGGTACGGTCATGATTCAAGGACTGGGTGCAAAAGTAGTCGGTAACTTGCTCGGCGTACGCGAGCCTGAAACCAACGGTATTCTGATTGTCGGCTCAAACCCCATCGCCCTATTGATTGCGACATCGCTCAAAGACCAAGGGTTTGACGTTATCGTCGCGCATAACAACTATACCAATATTGCACGCGCCCGTATGAGTGGATTGCGTACGTACTTTGGTAATCCTATCTCCGATCATGCCGATCATCATCTCGATCTTATCGGTATTGGTCGTTTGTTTGCCATGAGTATGGATAAAGAGATGAACACCCTGTCTGAGATTCATTATCGTCATGAATTCGGAGAGCGTAAGCTATACCGTCTCAAATTCAGTGATGAAAAAGTCAGAAGTGAGCGTGACGACAAGCAATCAAACTTCCACTCGCAGTGGCTGTTTGGCAAAGATGTGACGTATACCAAACTTGCTAGTATGCTGTCCAAAAAAGCCCGTATCAAAATCACTAATATCACTGATAGCTATAGCTTTGAGCAGTATAAAGCGGATAACAAACAGTTCGTACCGCTGTATACGATAGACAAAGAAGGCAAGCTGCATGTCATCACTGATAAATTCGACGGTACGGTACCTCGTGATCGTAAGCTTATCTCACTGGTCGTGGATGACGAAGTACAGCCAAAACCTGTCGACGTGACCGCTAAGCAAGAGCAAGCTCGTATGGCAGCTGACGCTAACTTTGAATCGAGTTCAAAAGCGCCTGAAAAACGTAAAGAAAGAGAGTTGAGCGGTGATAGCACTCCGAAAGTCGAGCCAGAGACTCCGATGGATACTACTGAAAGCACTGAGAAAAACACGGCTACTCAGTCATCAACGGTTCAGGATAGTAACGTGGACAAGTCATCTACTATTACACCAGTAGCGGCTGAGGATACAGATATAGAGCAAAAAACAGCTTCTACCAACTCTACTAGTAATGCTCATACAGGTGTAATGTCCGCAAACTCAACAGCGACCTCAAAGACGAAAACCTCTACTCACAGTAATGGTAACGGCAACGCGCCAAAAAACAAGAAAGGCGCGCTTGATCCCAATCGTCTTCCTGATTCTGGTCAAGACAATGCGACTAATACGAATGCCAAAGCTGATACTAGTACTAGCACCGATACTTCTGTCACTGTTGAAAAACCAGCAGAGCAAAGTGAGCTAACTGATAAAAATAGTGATAAATGACATCTGTAGCTGTTTAACCGCTACTGTCATAGTTCGTTAAATAATAAACGTTGATTCATAAAAAGCCCCAGCGATATGCTGGGGCTTTTTGTTTTTATCACATCTGACTGATTATCCACGCTACTGACAAAATAGAACCGCTCAATCACATCTGATTATTCTATAGCGAATCTTTCTGTGACGGTTTGCCATATGCGAGCACTCACCTCATCTGCGCTGCCTGATGCATCGATACGCTGTATACGTTCAGGATGCGAGCTTGCAAGTTGGCTAAAGCCATTATGTACCCAAGTAAAAAACGTCATTGCCTGCTGCTCAAAGCGATCGGCTGTACTGCGCTTATTGGCGCGCGCCATGCCTTCTGCTACTGGCAAATCAATCCACAACGTTAGCTCAGGCAATTGCGTTACGAACTGAGCGATTAGCGTCTCAATCTTGGTTAGCATGACCTTATCACCATGCGCCCGTCCGAACCCTTGATAGGCAATAGTAGAGTCCGTAAATCTATCACAGATGACCCATATGCCCTGTTGTAGTGCAGGCATGATGACTCGCTGAATATGATCACAGCGCGCCGCGAACAGCAGTAGCAGCTCTGTATCATCCTCAATCTCAGTGGCAGGGTCTAGCAACATATCACGCAGTCGCTCAGCGAACGGACTACCACCTGGCTCGCGCGTACGTAGATATTCAACGCCGCTGTTCTCTAGTCGCAAGCACAGTTGCTCAATGGCAGTGGTCTTACCTACACCTTCAGTCCCTTCAAAACTAATGAACCGTCCTATACTAGGTGTACTAGTAGTCTGTACAGCGTCGGGGTCGATGAGGTTTGATGATGCCGTGCTGGTATGTGATGGTGCGCTGGTATTCATAGATACTGACATGATATGACCTTATGTCATTGATGAGCGCTATAGTTAGATTATAGCGCTCAATAAACGATAAGTTTTATAAATTAGAGGGTATTTACTGCGGCGGTGTTTGAGATTTTTTCTCACGCATGACGCTTAGATAGTCTTTGACCGCTTGGTTGTGCTCAGCAAGACTGTTGGTAAATTTGTGTCCGCCGTTACCTGTCGCTACAAAGTAGAGCGCCTCACTATCGGCAGGATGCAGTGTTGCTTCAATAGAAGCAGCAGAAGGCAGTGCAATAGGGGTTGGTGGTAAACCGTCAATTTGATACGTGTTATACGAGGTCTTTTCATCGATGTCGCGGCGGCGAATATTACCATCATAGCGACTGCCCATCCCATAGATAATGGTCGGATCCGTTTGCATACGCATGTTTTTGTTCAGACGATTTCTGAACACCGCAGAGACCAACTCGCGTTCTTCAGGTACGCTGGTTTCTTTTTCGATGATAGAGGCCATCACTAGCGCCTCATAGGGACTCTTATAAGGTAGATCCGGTGCGCGATTTTCCCACGCCTCAGTAAGGGCTTGCTGCTGGCGTTTGTATAGGTCAGTAAGGACTTTTTTGTCGCTGGTACCTTCACCATAGTAATACGTATCAGGAGCAAACCAACCTTCAAGATTGTAATTAACAATTGGGTCGCTGCTACTCGTCACAGCATCTGGCAGTATGCTTGCCAAGTCTAGTGCTTGCGCAATACTGGCATTATCACTGTCAGCGGTCAGTACTTCTTTTTTGATATTGTCATTATCACGTAGCGTTTGGTACAAATCTTTTGACGTTTTACCTTCGATAATTTGTACCTTTACCATAGCCGCTTTTGCGCCCTGCTCTAATATTTGCAGTGCCTCCGCGATGGTTGGGTTCTCAGGCAGCTGATAAATACCGGCGTGCAATGGAGCGTCAACTTGTGACTTAATATACAGCTTGGCGACACTGGCCGAAAATAGCGGAATCTGGTTTTGCCACTGTGGCAATAAACCATAGTAGGTCTGACCTTGGTCAATAGTGACCATTTGCTGTGGCTGCTCAATACGACCGAACAGTGTCTGATAGACCATGACTAAGAAAAACGCAGCAATAAGTCCCAACACCAGCAGTACTTGATAACCACGCTGCATAAAAAACGAGGGGTTATTGACTTTGTATTGGCGCGGTTTACTGTCACCACTGATGAGCGAGACGTTAGTTGCTGGCTTGTCCTTCACCCCATCTACCACGGTTTGATCGTCCGGTAGCGTGGTATCGACACGCTCCTCGACTGTGCCATCTTGTTTATTTGATGGCGTCTCATTGGGACGTTCAGGTGGCGTACTAGGTGTAGGCTTGCTCATGGCAACTCGCGAGGCAGATGTTTGCTAGAATTTAGCACTGAACTGTGCGATTTTCAATGGTGATTAAGTTTTTTACCTTTTATATCTCTACTCTATCTAGTATCCAATTAGTCCAACTAATAACTGTAGAGCATCTCCGACTGAAAGTAGTCGTGTCTTTTCCTACTCCGTGTAAATCACAATCTTTTATTAGCAACTTAACCTCGTCTACCGAAGGACAACTACCATTATTAAGATAGCTTTTCATTACAAGGTTGAATGGTTTGTATTTCATAATCAAACTGACTAAATCAAACTGCCTTTGCTCTATCGGCTTTCCTAAAATATTTTTTCCTAAACTCGTAAGGCTATATTTTTTATCATTACTATAATTCACTAAACCAAAATACTTAGCGCTATTACCATAATAATCAGCTTGTCTTGGTACGAAACGGAATTCTTCTGCTATTTCTTCTTTAGACATTTCAGCATTTCTATAATAAAGAAGCTCACAGAGGTTTATCGTTTTATCTATATCGTTAGACTGAGGAAAAGGAACATAAGGTTCTTTTACAAATACTGCATCATTCACAATGTTCTGAAGTCGATCTAAACTCAATGAGTCCTTCACAATACTATATTTGCCCTCTCTAACCATCTCTATTGAATCTGGCTTTTTTAGATTTTTGAATACGTATTCTCTTAAGTGAAAAACACCATCAGAATAAGTTAGAAATATATTACGTACTTTCTTATTTATGTTCCTTTCTTCAAGTTTTTTAGTCCAGACCCTGTAGGGATAATAGACTTGTCTAATCAAGAAGTCATCGTGTATCAAATTTTTAACTTCAACAAGATAAATTGAAGTCTCAGACTCGAACCCACCATCTATCTCAATTTGCGACTTTGAAACATCAATTTTTAAATTAGATATTTCAAAATCGAAATCTCCAGAACCCATCCTACCGCCTATTACATGAGTTATACTTTCTTCTTCAAAGAAAGAAGTCAGTATTTCACATATATTCGCGCATAGAAGCGCTGTAGTTTCACTACTTATATTTTCGATATCTATAGATTCAATGTGATCCGGTTTTTTAGTTCCGATTGTCTTTATATTTTTGGTATTTACTATTTTTTCAAATAAATTAAACCTACCTATGACATAGCTGCCTCTAGTAATAGGTAGAATAGCTAAACCATTATCTTTGAATATTTTAGGTAGCTGATCTTGAAAGTCGAACTTAGTCATCAACCTAGCTTCATGGTAACAATTTATTTGAGATGACGTGATGTGGAAATAACCTTCATCCTTCACAGCATCAATAATTGGGTAGTCTTTGAATATCTCTTCCCATTTCAGGTTTTGTATGCTCTTACCCTTACTCATAATTTCTTACCAATATCTCTTTAACTTCACCTCTTTTACTTCCAACAGAGTTAATACTTCTATTAGCTCCTACTTCAATTACCTCAAAGTCTTTATATAACTCTTTCATAAAGGCAGTAGCAGAGTTAGACAAAAGAAAATTAACCCCCCTTTTATTTAGATTGATACAAGTATCTCTAAGCCTTACTTGTTCATCATCACCAAAACCGCCCTGAACGTATCCTGTAAAGTTTGAGCTTTTCGAAACAGGATCATACGGTGGATCAAGATAAACAAATGAGCCTTTACGCGCCCCCTTAACAGCTTCCTCAAAATCTCCATTACGCAATGCAATATCATTATTCTGTAAGTAATTACTTACCGCTTGCAGAACAGTTTCGTTGATTATATTAGGGTTTTTATAACGCCCAAAAGGTGTATTAAACTCGCCTGAGCTATTGACCCTATATAGTCCATTGAAACAAGTCTTATTTAGGTAAATAACACGAGATGCACGCTCTATCTTAGTTAAATCAACAAAATCTTCCTGCCTATCTAGAGCTCTTATCCGATAAAAGTACTCGGAGTTATTTTCATGAATAGCTAAGTGTTCAATAAGAGCATCTACATCATCTCTAATCGTTTCATAAACATTGATTAATTCAGAATTGTAATCATTGATCACTGCTTTTTTTGGTTGCATGTGCAGAAGTATTGCGCCACCACCCAAAAAAGGCTCGTAGTAAGTAGATATACGGCTAGGAAGCAATGGCTCAATCTCAGTTATAAGTTGGCGTTTTCCACCTACCCACTTCAAGAAGGGCATGACTAATTTATTTTTCTTTGCCATTCTTAACCTCTTTTTCAAATGATTTATCATTAAATAATACCGACAAGCTGATATTAAAACTATCTGCAAAAACTTTGATGTTTACTAAAGCAGGATTACGCTCACCACGTTCAACCATACCTATATACGTGCGATGAAAACCGGTTTTTTCGGCTAACTGCTCTTGGCTCAAGTCATTTTTTTTACGCAACTGGCGTATTCTTTCACCGAAATCACATAGAACTTTTTCTTTCATATAGGGCACGCATATTGGTTTTTTTGTTTGACTCATGCTATATTTTGTATACAATAAGTCTACATACAATAAGTATCAATGAGGAAAGTAAGTTATGATAAGTATCGAAAATATGACTATCAATATTAGCTCCAGCTCAACAGTACTTAGTGAACTATTAGATACTGTAGACTCTGCAGTAGTGAGAGATGAATTAGTAAATATGCTTCGCATCATTAGTGAAGATAAGAGGTTTATTGATCAAACTGTTGTTATTCCAGACGATTGTGGGCAGTATGGTTTTGTACAAGGAGAGTTCAATTTGCCTGAGCTTCTTTATTTCTTAGCTGATATGCTGGAATAGACATGGAAAGTCACTCGTTTTTCAGTAGTACTAATTTAGATTTTAACTTACTGAAAGGTGACTGCTTAACTGTTATCCCTCAGTTAGATAATAACGTAGATATGGTCTTTGCCGATCCACCTTATTTTTTGTCCAATGATGGTCTGACAGTGAAAAACGGTAAAGTCCAGTCAGTCAATAAAGGTCAGTGGGACAAGCTTGTCAGTGACAATGATGCTTACGTATTTGCCTACGAATGGCTGTCTGCTGTACGAGAAAAAATGGTAAATAATGCAACTTTATGGGTCAGTGGTACACACCATAATATTTTTACCTTAGGACGTATTTTACCGCAGCTTGGTTTTAAGATACTTAATGTTATAACTTGGGAAAAAACCAATCCACCACCCAACTTTTCTTGTCGGTTTTTTACTCATTCTACAGAATTCATTATTTGGGCAAGAAAACACCCTAAAGTACCGCACTACTTCGATTACGATTTGATGAAACGACTTAATAACGATAAGCAAATGAAAGATGTGTGGCGCTTGCCAGCAACTGCTAAATGGGAAAAATCTTGTGGTAAGCACCCTACGCAAAAACCTTTGGCTTTACTAGCTCAAATTATTTTAGCCTCTACTAAGAAAAATGCAGTGGTTCTCGACCCTTTTTCTGGCTCTGCGACGACAGGTATTGCAAGTAATGTCTTAGGAAGGCAATTTATCGGTATTGAACAGGAAGCTGAATACCTACAACTTAGCCAAGCGCGTTACGAAGACCTACAACAAGAAGGAAGAAAAGAGTTTTTCAAACAGCATTTCTATCGTTTATTAAATAAAGAGAGTAACAACTAAACGGATTAAAAATCCACAACATCACCTGACAATAACGTCAGACTACTCATTGGCATGATACCGCGCAGTGCATTGCAAAAGAAGAGCTGCGTTAATTTAGGCAAATCTTCATCTTGTAGCGACCTGATTCTGACTGGATATTGCGTCGTGGATAGCGCATCTATAATTACCTGACGCATGACGCCAGCGACACCCGATTGAGCCATAGAAGGGGTGTACCACTGACCGGTGGTTAGGTAATCTTCATCATTTTTATGAATACTAGAGGTAGTTTTGGATTCTGATAGTGGCGCTTCTGCCAATTGATAGAATACATTACTCATCGTACCCTCAACCCACTGCCCACTCATATCGCGTAGCAGACCTTCACCAAGTATTGAAGCAATCTCAGACGCCAATGGCTCAGATTTTATCTGCTGTAGCTCACCACTGGCCAGGACATTGTCTAAACGATTAAGACTCTTGAGACCTACCAGCGGTGGCGGTAAGCAAGCAATTTGCGAAGACAAACATATTGCCGAGGCATGAGGTTGGATGGGTACCAAACTCCCATCAGGCAAGGACAGTTGCAGCGCCGTAGAAACTCTCATTACCGTAGCCTTTAGCCATATCTCACAGTCGTTACCATTTGCATTAGGTGTATAACCATAACCGCGCACATCCTGCGCAGCGCGGGTGACTACGAGTTTTAGCATACCCTGCTCTAATTGCTGGGCATACAGTTGCAGTACTGCTAATAACTCTTCGCTGTTTATATTTAACTGCAAGGCGTCAGCATGAGAGACGAGCCGCTGATAATGATAGTCTGACCACAGTATCAACCCATCGATGACGCCCATGGTAGTAAAAAATCCATCGCCATATGCCAGTCCGCGATTATCTAGAGACACCGTCACCGTTTGGCTAGTCGACCGATTATCTTCGGTCACACTATTGTCTTTGGTCAAACTGCTGTCTTGTGGATACAGGCATACCCAGCCATTCGGTACTGACGTCTTATCTATCATAGTTTAGCTATCGTCTGTCTGAGCATCAGATTTATTGATGACCAGCATACAGCTATAAAACTCGCATTTTGCCAGTTCTACTTTTTGTCCGCCAACGACTCTGTTTTTGACGATTTGACCATTGAGCATTTCACCGACCAGTTTGCCACCTTCATCACTCATCAGTTGTCGCGATAGCTGGTAGGCTTTTTTGGCATGGTTTTGACTCAGCTCTTTTTCGTTGTCAGAGTCGGTAGGGTTGGCATAATACCAGCCAAGCTCTAGATACTTTTCAGAATCGATAATATCCAGATAAGGCGCATCTGTCTTCATAAAGCGGTATTTGGTCGCAGGGTTACTGGCATAGTCTAGGCTATTTTCATCCGTGCTCATCACCTCTCCGAACGCCGACTGGATACCATTGAGCTCATTGACACTGATCGGCTCTACCGTATCAGCGCCCCATGCCGAGACGTCATATTTTACTGGTGTGCCTTGCTGGACAGCTGCCGTATCCGTGTCAGAATTATCAGTCGTACTGGCTGGCGCGTCAGTGACTGTCTGCTCGCTACTCTCAGCGTTTGTCTCTGGATTTTGAGTATCGTCTTTGGTGCTATCACAGCCACTTAATGACACACTAACCGCCATTATCGTACCAACTAGCAGGGTCTGAAGGTTATGATTCCACATGGGTTGTTTACTCACACTTTTAAATTAGTCTCAAAATGACATTACCGAGCTGGCACAGATGCCGCCGATAACGAAGAATTTTTAATAAATAATGTATTTAATAAAAGTTATAACCTTACAATCATTAGAGCATATTAATTAACATATAATCCATAGTTTACCCAACTGCTCATTGCTTGACTACCTTTTACGTTACGCATAGTAGTCTTGGAGAGTACATATTTGTTAAAGCATTAATCCTTTAATATTACTGGCTAATGACTTATTTTTGGTTGACCCTTCGGTTTGTCAATCATCATTTTATCGCTTATGATGATTGGTCGTGACTGACGGCTTGTTTGATAATGCCTCGCCCCTTTTAGCTAACGGACTATTTATGACTCAACATTTCATCGTCATTGGCAACCCCATTGCCCATAGTAAATCTCCAGTAATTCATGAGCAGTTTGCGCGACAGGTAAAGGCAGATATCAGCTACCAACGTCAGTATTGCCCTGCTGACGATGCCAGTTTTATCGCTGTCGTTGAGGCGTTTTTTTGTGGTGGCGGCGTGGGTGCCAATGTGACTGTTCCTTTTAAACAAACGGCTTATGATCTTTGCACAGCGCGCGGTGGTCTATCGGATCACGCCAAGACGGCAGGCGCAGTCAACACCCTACTGATAAACAAAGCATTAGTCGCAAAAGGCGCCTCGATAACAGAGGCTATATATGGCGATAATACAGATGGGCAAGGACTCGTCAATCACATCGTAAGCTTGGGCTGGCCACTGGCGGATGCTCGTGTTGCGCTCATTGGGGCAGGCGGTGCTGCACGCGGTGTCATATTGCCACTGATTGAAGCAGGTATTGGCACCCTTACTATCGCCAATCGTACCGTGAGTAAAGCAACTGATTTAGTAAAAGAGCTAAGTGCCGCCAGTCCCGTCATTGCAGTAAAGCAAATTGAGAGCTGTGCTACCAGTGAGTTGAGCGGTGCCTTTGATATTATTATCAATGCCACCTCTATTGGCTTGTCAGGTGACACCTTACCTCTGGATAATAATCTAAACTGCCAGTACGCTTATGACATGATGTACGGGCGCGCGCTACCATTTTTGCAGCATTTTGCAGCGCGAGAGGCCCAAGTATCAGAAGGCTACGGCATGCTCATCGGACAAGCGGCGCTGAGTTTTGAGCGCTGGACGGGTCATACTATCGACGTCGCCAAAGCCACAGAATCATTGAGCCAAAAATCATGATGAATACCGCCCATAATTAATGACTACTGACTAAACGAGCGATATCAAAAAGACTGCTGCTTTTTATGGACCAAAACGCAGCAGCAACCAGTTCTCAAAACGCCGTAGTGGTACGCGTAATCGCGCCGAATGTATCGCCAAACCGCCGCTCAATCCAATCGCACAGCCAAGTGCTGTATCAATCATACGTGCGTTGATAACCACGCTCGCCACTGGCGGCACAAGCATCGTACTACCATATTCTGCAATAAATATCGTCAACGGTGTGATAAAAATCACCGCCAGTCCGTAATGCCGATCGACAAACGACTCAATCAAAAACATCATAGATAGTATCGCTACGGCAACACCCCACATCGATAGTCCCCAAGACAGCATCCAGTTTGCAACCGCCATACCAACCAACGTGCCTAGCAAGCGATGCAACTGCTTAATCCACATGGTCCGTAGTTGCATGCCTTGGATAATAATAAAGCAACTCATCGCCGCCCAGTATGGATAAGGCATATCTAACAGTACCGCTATCACCAATGCCAAACTGACAAAACTTACGACAATGAGACTGTCACTGATCGTATCTGGCTCATACTGATAGCTAGGTGCAGGGGCGATAGGACGTGCGGCGAGTAGAAACAATGTATAGAGCAGCGCTAACAGCATCGAAGACCCGCTGCCCAACAGCACAAGTCCTATGGCTGATAGGGTTTGGTCTATCGGCACAGGAATAAACAGCGCAATGGCACCTGCCATTAACACAAACAGTCCTGCTGGTGGTGGCTGCCGATAATAGCGACCTAGCATCACAACACCAAGAGCAATGAACATAAATACAGGAAGCCTGAGCACAGGCAGCTGCTGCGCCATGAGTCCCAGTGCAAAACTAAGTATCATGGCAAACCCCCAAGCCATTACCGTCACCAATCGATAAGGTAATGTACCAGCCAATGGCAAGTTCAGAATAATCATCGACCCTAATGACGCTTTGATACCGGAGGACAAGTCACCAAAATAAGCCCCCACAAATACCGGAAAGCTAATGGCAATCGCCATAACAATAGGCATGTGCCACGGTCTTTGGCTACGATTGATGGTGAGTAGATGTCCAAGCTCTCCATCAATAAGCAGTTTTATGCGAGTGAATAGCGCGGACAACCCTGACCCTTGTTTTTGTTGTTTTGACTCACTCATAAAAGGCTTTCCTCATTTATTGAATCTACTTATCTTCGACCTTTTGCCCATAGAGATAGTCCATTACAGACGGCTTTAAATATATATATCGATCATACGTAATAACTAAATGTAATTAATAAAACATCAAAACATGAATAATAGTTATTAGTTGTATATTTGTTGCCCTATAAGATTTATAATCATATCAACGCCATAACAGCTGACGCTTAACAAGGACGTCTTACTTACCCTCACAACGGACTTGCTGTTTATTATCAGTCCATATGACGACCTATAGTGTCTATCTCACTTAAAATAAGCAAATATCGCTGACATGCATTTTGACTCGAATACTGCGTCGTAAGTCTATGATAGCGAACCAACCAAAGAGAGCGATTATGTTAACTTACAAAGCACCTTTACGTGATATCAAATTTTTGATTAATGATGTATTTGATTATCAGACTCATTACAAAAGCTTAGACAACGGCGAAAACGCTGACCCTGAAACTATCGATATGATTCTACAAGGCATGGCTGACTTTGCTGAAAACGTCATTGCGCCTCTCTACCAATCAGGTGGTGAAGAAGGCTGTCATTTCGAAGATGGTGTAGTGACTACGCCAAAAGGTTTCAAAGAGGCTTATGACCAGTTTGTAGAAGGTGGCTGGCAAGGTATCTCATACCCTGAAGAGTTTGGTGGTATGAATTTGCCAACCTCGATCAACCTTATCAAAGCTGAGATGATCGGTACTGCTAACTGGTCTTGGTCGATGTATCCTGGTCTATCAACGGGTTGTATCAATACGTTGCTTCAGTACGGTACAGATGAGCAAAAAGCGCTTTATTTGCCAAAACTGGTCGAAGGCTCATGGGCAGGTACCATGTGTTTGACTGAGCCACAGTGTGGTACCGATTTGGGTCAGGTAAAATCAAAAGCCATCCCGCAAGAAGACGGTACATACAAAGTCAGCGGCACCAAAATCTTTATCTCAAGCGGTGAGCATGACTTAACAGATAACATCGTCCATATCGTTCTAGCACGTCTACCAAATGCACCAGAAGGCACGCGCGGCATCTCATTATTCATCGTACCTAAGTTCATGCCGAACGCTGAAGGTGAAGCTGGCGAGCGCAATGCCGTAGTTTGTGGTTCAATTGAGCACAAAATGGGCATCAGCGCATCATCAACTTGTGTATTGAACTTTGATGGTGCGACAGGCTATCTGATTGGCGAGCCGCACAAAGGCCTAAAAGCCATGTTCACTTTCATGAACACGGCTCGTATCGGTACGGGTATCCAGGGTCTAGCGCATACTGAGCTGTCTTTCCAAAACGCGCTTCCTTATGCCAAAGAACGCCGCTCAATGCGTACGTTATCAGGTACTAAAGATCCTGAAAAAGTAGCTGATGCAATCATCCATCATGCTGATGTACGCCGTATGCTACTGACACAAAAAGCCTTCGCCGAAGGCGGCCGCTCAATGATTTATCATTCAGCTCGCTACGCTGATAAAATGGCACAGGGTATCGTCAATGGCGATGATGAAGAATTCGAAAAATGGGATGACAAGCTAGGCTTCTACACGCCAATCCTAAAAGGCTTCTTAACTGAGCTAGGTATCGAAGCTGCTAAGCATGGTCAGCAAGTCTATGGTGGTCACGGCTATATCAAAGAATGGGGCATGGAGATGATCGCTCGTGATGCTCGTATTGCGACAATGTACGAAGGTACTACTGGCGTACAGGCACTTGATCTACTAGGTCGTAAGGTTATCTTACAGTCTAAAGGTAAGATTATCCGTGACTACACGTCTAGCATCATGAAATGGTGTGGCGAGTACGCACTTGATAAAGAAATGCGTAAATTTGTTTGGGCACTGACCAAACTATGTGCTGAGTGGAACACGCTAACAGTACGCTTGATGTTGATGGCACGTAAAGATCGTGAAATCATCTCAGCCGCGTCAGAAGACTTCTTGATGTACTCAGGCTATGTGATGATGGGTTATCACTGGGCTCGTATGGCAGCCGTCGCTTATGATAAGCTTGAAAATGGTGGCACAGAAGCACCAGAATTCTACAAGGCTAAAATTCAAACCGCTGAATTCTACTTTGATAAGCTGTTGCCTCGTACGTCAGGCCATGCTGAAGCGATGGTCGCACCTAGCGAAAGCATGACCGCAATGGATATCGAACACTTTTCGTTCCTAGATTAAGATTGTACTAATAAGCTATAAAAAAGCGCCTATCATTTGGGCGCTTTTTTGTGCTTAATTAAAAATACGCTAGTACATCGTATTCAATACAATAGACTTGAAAAGTATAACCGCTGTTAGCTGCCTAGCATCTTCTTGTGATACACCGCACTAATCTCTTCGACTTCCACACATATCTGCAGGGCTGCACGTCCTGACTGCTCGTGCCCTATCTTGTCCTCAATGGCTGCAACCAATAGCTCAGCCAACTGGTCACGAGTGGCCATATGACGTCCGCTCATCAACTTTAGGTGCGCATAAATAAATCCATTGGCCTGCTCATCATCTTCAATACCTACCAAAAATGTTTCCATGGGTATGATACGTGCCTTGATATCAGCAGGTTGTTTGAACTGTCCACTGTCCCACAGCGCTTTGTTTAGCGATTTGAGCAATGACTCTTCGTGAGCGATACGAACGTTTGGCGTGACTTGAAGGGTTAAATGCGGCATGAGTACATCCTTAGATATAGAGAAATTAATAAATAAATTGGCTCATCAGTTTACGCGTTCTGCCTGACTACCGTAAAATATTTATTGATATTATTCATCAGTAATCGCACTAAAACAGGCATCAAGTGTCTGAGCCAATTGTACGGGTGGCAGCTCAATCTCTAAACCGCGACGACCACCGCTGACATAGATGGTTAACTGATCTTGAGCCGTGCTATCTATCACTGTCTTCAGGCGCTTTTTTTGTCCTAAAGGACTGACGCCGCCCAGTACATAGCCCGTGCTGCGCTCGACTTGTTTTGGGTCAGCCATCTGTACTTTTTTGCAGGACAGCAATTTATTGGCAGATAACGCCTTGGCCATTTTTTTAAAATTAAGCGTTTTGTCTACTGGCAGTATCGCGACAGCAAGCACATCGCTATCCGTTGATACAACCAATGTCTTAAACACTTGTGTCGCATCCACGCCAAGCTTTTCTGCAGCTTCTAGTCCAAACGATGGGGCATGGCTGTCGTGAGTATATTCGTGTACTTGATAATCAAGACCACGTTTTTTGGCAAGGTCGATAGCTGGCGTCATAGGATTTAGGCTTAGTATAGTGAAGTTAAAAAGTAGAAGACACATATGTTTATCATATCTGTCACCACTGTATTATTACGCCAAACACCGTCATATTTCAAATATTTGGATTTTTTATATCATCTATCACTTACTATAGCGTGACCAGACCGTATTAATATTCGCAGTATATGCAGACACGATATATCGCTTTAATGGCTTTTATGGCATCATAAGCGCAACATATTTGACTATTTTTGATACTGATTATGATACCGAAGTTCCTAAAAAAACGGATTTTTAAAGCGCCAGTCGCGACTGATCGTACATCTGAAACTGACACTTCTGAAACTGACGCCGGTCCAGTCGCCACTAAGCCATACTCGAATGCACCGATCAATCAGTTGTATCGCAAGCTATCGGGTCAGCTACTCGATGTCGCGGTCAAACCCAAGCTACTTGGAGAATTGCCTGAGTTTGATAACGACGATCAGATACTCAGGTTTTATGTGCTACAGGACTATTCTCGCTCCAATAGTATTTTAATTGACTTGCAGACACAAGAGCACAACTTGCCGCCTGCATTGGTTGGGGTAAATGATACGGCCCACGGCATTAAAGAAAACGCTGCTATCATATTTTTGAACCACCCACATGCCAAAGATAATCCCTTATCCCCTCGTCTTTCGCGCTTAGTGTCTGCGGTCTTGCAACATCCAGAACTAAAGGTCCGCCTAGTGCCGGTGTCTATTTTATGGGGACGCGCACCTGAAAAAGAAGACTCGCTGTTTAAGCTGCTAACTGCTGATAATTGGCAGGATCCTAGTATCACTAGGCAGTTATTTAATATCGGTGTGATGGGCCGCGATACCTTTGTACAGTTTCATCCACCGCAAGACTTACGCACCATTATCAACGACAGCCTCAAAGGTGATGTAGAAGGACCTGCTGTTTTTGATTCGGTTTCTACAGACTTGGCTATGGCAGAACTAACACCAACTAACACCAAAAGTGCTGAAGACACCTCTACAAACGATGATGCAAAAACTGATGCCGAGGTAGCACCTAGCTATACTCTGGTTGCAGCCGCGGACGGCAATCGCGAGCTCGTACGTATGCTACAGCAGCAGTTGACGATCTATCTAGATAAGCAACGCGCTAGCATGCTGGGACCGGACTTGTCAGACAAACGTAACCTAGTGGACAAGCTGGTGTACTCGCCTGCCATCAAACATGCCATCGAGATGGAAGCAGCAGAGACAGGCACTAGCGTTCGAGACGCTCGTAGCCAAGCCCGCGGCTATGCCAATGAGATGGTCAATGACTACTCTCATTCTATTATCCGCGGATTCTATAAGTTTTTGACATGGCTATGGACGCAGTTGTATGACGGCGTGGAAGTTCATCACTTCGAGCGAGTGCGCGATCTAGCGACCGATTATGAGCTGATTTATGTGCCTTGCCATCGCAGCCATGTCGATTACCTATTGCTGTCTTATGTCATTTACAAACGCGGTCTAAGTATTCCGTATGTGGCGGCAGGTGATAACTTAGATGTACCTGTATTGGGACCATTATTACGCGGTGCCGTCGCTTTTTATATTCGTCGTAGTTTCCGCGGGAACGCCCTGTATACTGCGGTACTACGTGAATACATGCACACACTCATTACGCGTAATACCCCGATTGAGTACTTTATAGAAGGTGGTCGCTCACGCTCAGGTCGCCTACTACCTCCAAAGATGGGTATGCTTGCGATGACAGTGCATAGCCAATTGCGCAAAACCAATAAACCTGTAGTCTTTATTCCAACTTATATTGGTTACGAGCGTATCATGGAAGGCGGTACTTATGTTGGTGAGCTAAAAGGTAAACCAAAAGAGTCAGAGTCTTTGATTGGATTACTCAAAGTTGGTCGTAAGATTGAGCGCATCTTTGGCAATGTACATTTAAGCTTTGGTACACCACTGCATCTTAGCGACTTTATGACCAAGTTTGATGTTCCTGCTGACAGCTTGCCATCCGATCGTACTGACTCACCGCTCGATGAAAAAACCAGCGCTATGGTTGATAACATCGGTGTCAAAGTCATGCAGCATATCAATAAAGCAGCAGTGGTGACGCCTGTCTCGCTATTATCATTGGTTTTGCTGTCCGCACCGAAAGCTGCATTGGATGAAAATAGCTGCCGTGAGCAGATCGCTTTATACCAAGGCCTCGCTCAGCAACTGGTCTACGCAGAGGATACGGTGATCACCGATATGACACCGCAGCAAATCATCGATTATGGTATCAAGCTGAAATTGATCGAACGTACACCGCATATCTTAGGTGATATTATTCAGGTTGCAGGCAAGCAAGCTGCCCTGCTCAGTTACTTCCGCAACAATATTTTGCATGTGTTTATTCTATTGTCGTTCTTGTCCGCGCTAGTCGCTCGCAACGGCCGTATCAAACGCAGTCGCCTAGATAGTATCGCTGAGCAGCTATACCCATTCTTGCAAGGTGAGCTATTCTTATATTATCCCGCACATGGCTTGGCTGAGACCCTCAACAAAAAAGTCGACAGCTTACTCTCTCATGGGCTGATTGTTGAGCTGGGTGATGACACGCTTAGCGTTCCTGAGTCTAATAGCAAGCATTATCAGCAGCTGCAAGTACTGGCGACACCCGTTGGACAGAGTCTTGAGCGTTATTTCATGACGCTTGCCCTACTCGCTCAGCAGGGTTCTGGTAATTTGACTGAGAACGAAGTCGTTGACCTATGTCATCTGCTTGGACAGCGACTATCTGTACTATACGCCGATGATATTCCAGACTTCTTTGATCGCGCCTTATTCACCAGCTTTATCAGTGCATTGACTCGCTTAGACTATCTACAAAAGGATGACGAGACAGGCATACTGACCTTTGATCATCGTATCAATGACATCGCCAGTCACGCTAAGTACGTCCTAACGCCTGATATGATGCAAATCTTACAGCAAGTGGCGAGTCTAGACGAAGAAGAGATTACCCATGCGATTACTGAGATTAGTAATAAAAAGCAGCGTAAATTCGGGCGTAAACGTTAGTGTTGATTTAATAACTCATACTGACTAAATAGCTATAAAAAAAGACCGCTAATTATTAGCGGTCTTTTTTATTGTACTTAACTATACTAAACAGCCATATTAGTTGGTAATCTTCTTATACTTAGCACGTTTAGGAGTCGCATCATCGCCCATTGTTTTCTTGCGATACGCTTCAAACTCAGTATAGTTACCGTCGAACCACACAGGGCCTTCTTCTTCGAATGCCAAGATGTGAGTCGCGATACGATCAAGGAACCAGCGATCATGCGAGACCACCATGACGGTACCTGGGAATACTTGAATCGCATCTTCTAGCGCACGTAAGGTTTCGATATCCAAATCGTTTGATGGTTCATCGAGTAGCAATACGTTGGCACCCTGCTTTAGCGTCTTCGCTAATTGCAGACGGTTACGCTCACCACCGGATAGTTGACCGACGTGTTTTTGCTGGTCTGAGCCTTTGAAATTAAAGCGCCCAATATACGCACGGCTTGGCGTGGTGTAGTCACCAACCGTAATAATATCAAGACCATCAGAGACTTCTTCCCACACGGTTTTGTTATCATCTAGATGATCACGTACCTGACCGACATAGGCAACCTTGACACTTTCACCCAAATCAACTGAACCAGTATCTGGCGTATCACGCTCAGTAATCATGTTAAACAGTGTGGTCTTACCCGCACCATTAGGACCGACGATACCAACGATCGCACCCGCTGGTACGTTAAAACTTAGGTTTTCATACAGTAGACGATCGCCAAATGATTTAGAGATATCGTTGATCTCAATAACTTTGTTACCCAAACGTGGGCCTGGTGGAATATAAATCTCAGAGGTCTCATTACGTTTTTGGAACTCAGTTGAGTTCAATTCTTCAAAACGCTGTACACGAGATTTAGATTTGGCTTGTTGGCCTTTTTGGTTTTTACGAATCCACTCAAGCTCTTTTTTCAGCGCTTTAGCAAATGATTCTTCTTGCTTATTCTGCTGCTCTAGACGCGTGTTCTTTTGCTCTAGCCACTCAGTATAGTTGCCTTCATACGGATAACCATGGCCACGATCCAGCTCTAAGATCCACTGAGCAACATTATCCAAGAAATAGCGATCATGGGTAATGGCAACGATAGTACCGCTGTAGTTTTGCAAGAACTGCTCTAGCCATGCGACAGACTCGGCATCCAAATGGTTGGTCGGTTCGTCAAGTAATAGCATATCAGGGCGTGACAATAGCAGACGGCATAGTGCCACACGGCGTTTTTCACCACCTGACAGTTTGCTCACATCAGCATCCCATGGTGGCAGACGTAGTGCATCAGCGGCTTTTTCTAGCTGGTTATTTAAGTTGTGCGCATCCCAAGACTGGATGATATCTTCCATCTTGCCTTGCTCTTCAGCAAGTTTGTCAAAATCAGCATCAGGCTCAGCGTATTCAGCATAAATGGCATCTAGACGAGCGAGCGCGTCTAGTGCTTCGCGCATACCGTCTTCGACATTGCCGCGTACATCTTTGCTGTCATCAAGCTGTGGTTCCTGTGGCAAATAGCCAACTTTGGTACCTGCTTGCGCGCGCGCTTCACCACTAAATTCAGTGTCGACACCAGCCATGATACGTAGCAACGTTGATTTACCTGAACCATTGATACCTAGGACACCAATTTTGGCACCAGGGAAAAACGACAGGTTGATGTTCTTTAGAATTTCACGCTTAGGGGGAACAAGTTTTGACACGTTGTTCATCGTGTAGATATATTGAGCCATTAACACTCCGATAGACTGCATAGAAGAGAACAGCAAATACCACTCAGCAATGATGCCAAGCGTGCTGTACCTCAAAATCAGGGTTACAAATTATAGGTTATTATCGCATTGTGACGCATACCCTGCAAGCTAACAGGTTGTTTTCCCCTTTGTTTTGCTACTTTTGGTATTAAGCCATCTACTTTAGTGATATAAGTGTTCTAAAAGAGTCACTTAAAAGTTCGACTCAATACGCAAACCTAACATTCTGATTCATTAGTGTTTTATAAAAACCACAAAAAGTAGCATCAAAACTTTCGCAAATTTAATCAATAGCCGTTAGCATGTTAGGATAGCTTAATAGCGTTGGACAGATAGTTTGGGGTTATTGTCTACAACATGACTAGTAAGCTACCGCATGACTGACAAGCTGACATAGAATGTGCAACATTCATTTTAACCACAATCATAAAGGTACTGGTAATATGACCACCGGCTATCGCCCTGAAGTTATTCAACGTGCGTTTGTCGATTTTATCGGATCGCGCATCCATCCATTTTGGTCGCTGACGACGCCGAAGCTCAGACTTGTTGCGCGGTATCCATTGAGCGATGATTTGATTGCACTCAGATTTGAGACCAATGGCGCCTTTAGACAGCAATCTTTTAAAGAGACAGAGAGTTGGCAAGGCGGTCAGTATCTTGATTTACGCGTGCTCATCGATGGCGTTTATCATCAGCGCAGCTATTCAATAGTAGGATTGGCAAACCAGCCATTATGGTGGTCAGATGATACCAATACAAAAGCAGCAAAAAGCCGTCGCCATACAGTGACTATCGCCATCAAACCGCAAGGATTGATATCCAATTACCTCGCCAAGCAAATGCCGATGGCTAGCGTCGTTGATACGAGTGTGCCACTGGGTGGTTTTACTTTAGCGAAAACAAGCCTAGATAATAAAAGACTTAATCCTTTGTTGTTTATCGCTGGTGGCAGCGGTATTACGCCCATGTTAGGGCTCATTACCCAAGCGCTAGAGATCGGACATCCAGTGACTCTGCTGCATTATAGTCGTTCTGAACTGTCACAGCTTGAGCACCAGTGGCAACAACTAGGCGATGTACACTCGACCTTTAACTATCATCTGATTCGTACTGACACTCCTGCGACATACTTGGCTGGTGAGCGCTACTTGAGTGCAGATAGCCTGACGGCACTAAATCTGCCTCTAGCAGACACAATAATATTTGCATGTGGCTCACAAACTCTCTTAGCTGGCCTGTACAAAGCGGTAGCAGAGATCAGCTTACTCGAGGGTATCCAGCTACGCGACAATATTATTGTAGAAAACTTCGGTAGTGCGTTACCTGATTTTGAGGGTGATAGTGACCAGATAGATCGACAGCCACAGACAGAAGCGCACACCGTTTATCTACGTGCACGTCAGCGACAGTTTAGCAGTAACACGACTTTACTACTTGCTGCTGAGAGCGCAGATCTACGCCTAGCCTATGGTTGTCGGCAAGGTATTTGCCAGTTGTGCCGCTGCAATAAAGTCAGCGGCGTGGTCAAAAACATCCAAACAGGTAAGCTCAGCAGTGACGGCTACGAGTCTATCCAGACTTGTATCAATATCGCGATGACTGACGTGGTATTAGACGTTTAAGGCGTGTCATTATTGATGGTGTCAGACTTAAGATCTGGCCATTTTAAGCCGACAAAATTTAAAGATACGCTAGTTGATGACATACCTCAGTAGTATTGAAATGAAAATACGACCACTGACCCCTAACTATTGACCTCTTAAAACTAAAAAATAGACTGATGTTAACTCATATTGTATGCTAAAACTCAGATGACTTATTAAACCGGATCCAGTGCTGCTTATTCGTGCCGTTTCGGTTAAGGATTATTTATGCGCTTATTACCACCTATTACTCCAGCACAATCTGCCGTACCTACCTTGACGCCACTATCCGATACACAACGTGCAGCTCAAGGGCAGCTAGCATTAGCCCCAGAGATGTCTGACGCTCATAGCGACGATAAAATAACTGGCAGTGATAACCCGACAAACTTGCCATCACAGTCAGCTCGCTATCCAACACTGAGTAGTGCACCACTCACAAAAACACAAAGTGAGGCTTTAGGAGCAGAGCTAGATACTATCTATAAGAACGTGATGGATTCACTGGGCAGTGATGATGCTCGTTACATTCAGCGAATATATGCCACTGTGGCCTACAGTGAGGTTGCCGCACGTGGCCTTCTTGCCGCAGTAGGACATATGCCGTCGCGGCGCTCACAAGTAGCGACTTGGCTACTGGGCACATCCTTACTGAGCTTTAGCAAGATATTAAACAATATGGAGCTTGGGCACAATGTCATGCATGGGCAATACGACTGGATGCAGCACCCGCATCTCAACAGTCAAAAATTTGACTGGGATATTGTCTGTCCTGCGCCATTATGGCAGCACTCTCACAACTACCTGCATCACACATTTACCAATATTGTTGGTCGTGATCATGATGTCGGTTACCATCTGATCAGGGTCACTGATGAGCAGCCATGGGTACCAGAAGACCGTTATAATTTACTCAGTACGGCAGGGTTGGCACTTGGGTTTGAGTGGGCGGTTGCTTTTCATGATATTCAGATTAGCGCAGATGAGTATGCGGATTCTCCTGAGCTGCACCAAATCATGCAGCAAAAATCTTGTGCCCTATTTGCCAAAATCGGACGGCAAATGGGTAAGGACTATGTTGTATTGCCAACGATAGCAGCAATAACACTAGGACGCCGTAGCGCTGTGAGTACACTGAGTGGTAATGTCACAGCTAATATTGTCCGTAACCTATGGACATGGGCGGTGATTTTTTGTGGTCACTTCACTGAGCAAGCACATATCTACACCCGCCTCGATGCTGATGAAAGCAAAGGCGACTGGTACGTGCGGCAGATCCTTGGTTCTAGCAATATCAAGGGCAGCAAGTGGTTTCATATTTTGACAGGCAATCTATCCCATCAGATTGAGCATCACATCTTTCCTGATATGCCAGCCCGCCACTACGCTAGAATTGCGCCGCAAGTACAAGCCATATGCCACAAATATAATCTGGCATACAACACTGGGCGCTTTAGCACACAGCTTCGACAAGTCTTAGGACGCATTCACCACTTTAGCAAACCTAGCGAACAAGAATGGCAAGCGTACCAGCAGTCGGTATCACGTACGGACAATACTGCCACCAATGATGCTAAATCAGAGATCGAGGACGAAGGTGGACTCAGTCGGTTCTTGCCTCCTGTGGTTCGTAAAGCCATCTCATACGCACGGTAATATATTTAGATTGTTACTCTGATAAATCGATGCCAGATGTTTACGCGCTTAGATATTTAAACGTTTATATGTTTAAGTGCTTAGATAACTGAATACTTAAGTGATTGAGAAATGCCTAGCAGAGACAAGACATTAATAACGTTAACAATCACCCTATCGACCCTTACGGTAAGCGTCTAGAGTATTTAGTATCAATGTTGCATAGTTATATACTCAATTAGCAAAATAGGACTCGATAGGTCCCTACTGCTAGCGCCTTAACACTCAAAAGACCTTTAATTTACAATAAAAATCCGATAATAATAAATGGAGTTTATCAATGAGCAACCAAGTTTCTAAATCAGAATTAGATATTACGCATAATCAGGCAGCAAAACGTTTTGAGACAACTATTGATGGTCAAACTGGCTATATCAGTTATCAAGAGCGTGATGATACGCTTGTCTACGATCACACCATTGTCCCTCAGCAGTTAGGCGGCCAAGGTGTTGGGTCTGCATTGGTTGTACATGCGTTGGACTATGCACGTGCGCAAGATAAGAAAGTCATACCGCAGTGTTCATTTGTAGCCTCATACATCAGCAAACACCCTGAGTATCAAGATTTGATCTAGCCTGTTGTCTATCAGCGCGGCAGTTTTTGTTAAACCATGGTTTTGACAATGAGAGATTAGGGCATATCCCTAATTCAAACGTTTATCACTAAATAGAATAAAAATGGCTAAATCTTTGACAAATGGCGGCAAATAGCTGGTCAATATTTCGATATTATCTGTGCGACTTTCCTTATTTGTCTGCGATTTATCTCATTTTTATCATCATTTTTAAAATAGGGACATACCTTAGGAGACCTGCCCGCACATAACTGTTAATCAACCAATCCGATACAACAATAAAGGTTATTAATATGAGTAGTTTATCTGACAAACAAATCAATCTACAGCTAGAAGACCTTGCTGGTTGGCAGCGTGATGGTAATAGCATCGTCAAGACCTACCACTTTGCTGATTTCATCGAAGCTATGAGCTTTATGAATCAAGCAGCATTTCATGCTGAAGCACTCGAACACCACCCTGAATGGCGCAATACATACAACATAGTAGAAGTACGTTTGACCAATCAGGATACAGGTGGTATTTCTAGTTTGGATATTCGCTTAGCAAAACGAATGGAACATATCGTTCAGCCCAAACGTCTATAGTATTACGCTAAATGCATTAATAAGTAATTTTTTGAGTTAGACATAAAAAAGACCCTAATATTAGGGTCTTTTTTATAATTATGAATTTCTTAGAACGATAAGATTTTTTTACATTTTACGACTAACGAATGCGACGATAAATAAGATGACCGCAACGGCTAAGAAAATGTATGCCAGATTAGCAGATAGTCCTGCAACACCGCCAAAACCTAGTAAGCTTGCTAATAGTGCAACTACTGCGAAAATAATAGCCCAACGAAACATAATATTCTCCTAAAATAATTATTAAAAACCAGATAGTAAACTTTATATGGTATTCATTTAACTTCTTGTTTTTTTAATACCAGTCATATCTGCTTACAAACATAGATTAGCAATATTTTTTTCTAAAGAGCGTACACTTTGGTAATGATATCGGTAGGTTATGTAAACTTTGTAGCAACTCCTGGTATCTTTTATTTTTTATTGTCTTAATAATTACGCTATTTGGGATTATCTAATATCTTTTGATAATCTACTTATTGATTTATAACTGTGTACTTTATAGCTATGCCTATTAGAACTATGTACCTATTAGAAATATAGATAAGTAGCATTAGGATAGATGACCTAACTGTTTTCTGAAACAGATGTTTGGCAATGAAAACTGTAGCGACTCTATAAACTCCTAACCTATTTAAACCACTTGGTTTATAGTTTAAGGTCACATGATCATTCACTCTATTAAGGATAATACCCATGAATACCGAAACGGACACCGCAAAACCATCAAAACAAAGCAACACTGATAACCGCCCTTATGCCGTTATCTTGTATGGCGCAACGAGCTTTGTTGGTCAAATCACTGCTCACTACCTAACCAACTTTTTGTCTAATGCCAAAAACAAAGACGGTTCTAATATCACTTGGGCGATTGCAGGGCGCGACGAAGACAAGCTAAATAAACTACAGTCAAAGCTTGAGAGTAAAGTAGACATTATCATTGCCAACAGCAAAGATTCTGCCAGTCTCGATGACATGACAAAGCAGACACAAGTTATCATCTCAACCGTTGGTCCCTATCTAAAATATGGTGAGCCACTGATAAAATCTTGTGCTGAAAACGGCACTGATTATGTCGACCTTACCGGTGAGGCGATTTTTATTAAAGATATGATGGACAAGTATCAAGATACTGCCAAACAAAGCGGCGCACGTATCGTAAACTCTTGTGGATTTGATTCTATCCCGTCAGACTTGGGCGTTTATTTCTTACAAGAAAAGGCGGAAGAGAAGTTTGGCGAAACTTGTAATGTGATCAATATGCGCGTAAAAGCGGCGAAAGGTGGCATTTCTGGTGGAACGATTGCCTCGATGGCATCGATCTTTGAAGAAGCTGGAGAAGATAAATCACGCCGTAAACAAGTCGCCAACCCTTACTTGCTGAATGACGACGCAGAGGCACCCAATGTACGTCAAGACAATGTCAGCAAACCAAAGTACGATAGCAACCATAAACGTTGGTTAGCGCCTTTTGTGATGGCGACCATTAATACGCGTATTGTCCATCGCAGCAACCAACTACTCAGTTATGAATATGGTCGCGATTTCAAATATGACGAAGCCATGTGGATGCAAGACGGCGTTAAGGGTAAACTATCAAGTTATGCTATGAGTGCAGGGTTGCTGGGTTTCGCTACCGCCATGATGATCAAGCCAAGCCGTGAGTTGTTGTCTAAACATGTCCTTCCTAAGGCAGGGTCAGGCCCGTCTAAAGATGAGCAAGAAAACGGCTATTTCGATATTCGTCATTTTGGAGAAACGGCTAAAAAAGACACCATCACTGTCAAAGTCACAGGTGATAAAGACCCTGGTTATGGCAGTACCTCTCGTATGATTGCACAAGCAGCATTGTGTCTTGCACAAGATGTGAGTAAAGAGGACGTCGGCGGTGGATTTTGGACACCAGCTTCTGCAATGGGGGATAATTTGATATCTCGTCTAGAAGAACACTCAGGTCTGAGCTTTGAGGTTGTCGACGGCTAGTCGCTCGAACAATTTTTAAATAGCGATGGGTTAACGCTTATTACTTTTATGACCGTATCTTGGTAACAAGGTACGGTTTTTTGATGGCTGTACATCTATCAATCTTGCAGTGCATGTTAACAAATACTAATACCGTACTTTTTTAGTAAACAATGTTGCGGCTTTTCGATTTTTTAATACATTATGCTACACATTCCTAGCGTAATGTCACAGCCATGACTGGGGCAGTACGCTAGGATGAAACAGGTCATAAAGTCCGTTCTATAGAAAATAAGAAAGAGACATACAAAAAGGCGTATCAAACTTATAGCGGAAATTTAAAAACAGTTTTGACACGCTAATTATTTAAGAAAAAAGAAAACGAAAAAATAAGTAAACGTATTGGTTAAAGGATTAAGTATTGCTTAAAGAAGTGATACTAGACATAAGAATAGTTCTAGCTTCTTATAAGATAGAGAAACAGCAGGATTGCTAATATTAACTAAAAAGGAAATAACGATGAAATACAATGTATTAACAGCAGCCATATTAAGTTCAGGTTTTGCTTTTTTTGCCAGTTCGGCTAATGCCGCCATGGTGACGGACGGTCATGGCAACGTTGGTTACGACAGCTATGAAGAGTGCGTAACTGCCGTTCGAGATGGCTCAGCCAAATTCTATACCCCATATACGTATCAAAACCCAAAACGCCAAGCTGGTGAAGCAACTGTCGGCAAAATGCGATTGTCTGAAGTTATGATCCCTCAGAGCGTCGTCAATAACAATAATTTGCCTACTAGTAACTATTCAGCTGGTGCTTGTGACTTAGGTGTTGGTCAAGCAAACGGTCGCTATGGTGTATCAGGAGATTTGGTCGGCAAGTACATCCCTATTGCAGCTGACATGCCTGTCAACGTCTACATGGACAGTGCAGGAAACCCTGTACGCCTGAGCATGCAACAATGTGATAACCATTTTGGCGGCAAGTTCCCTACTCCTATCGTAGGTGAGGTAGCAGCGCCAGAAGCACAACTCGCTATCGCTGAAGCACGTAGCGTAGAACCAGTGATGATTGAGACCACCCGTGTCATCCGCCCTACAAGTTACAGAGTTAAAGAAGTTATCCTCGTGCCAGAAAACCAAGTCAAAAGTATTAATACAGCCAGAGGAGATGCCATTGCCATTGAAAACAGTGCCAATGACACGGTTATCGTTGGGAAAAAAGCAGATGCTGATGTTATTAATAATATAGCAGTGACTCAGAGCTATCCTGTGATAGACCTATCTGATGATGCTGATAGTGACAATCAGCAACGCTCAATGAATTCTGATGATACTGAATACATGATTATCCAATAAAAACGGTGATGCATGTACCAATAATCATAGAGCTTGATTTCATAACATCACAAGAATATACCAAGCTGTTAGAACTTTAATGAGTTTACTACTGAAATACCAGCTATATAGCTGGTATTTTGTTTTTACCAATTAGAACAAGGTTAAATCAAAAGCTGATCACATTTATATATGCCCTGATTTAAGTCGGTTTATATTTAATTCGTTTCATATATAGGTCACTTTATATTCAAAGCAGTTTATATCTAAATTACTTATTAATATCTAAGCTATTTATTATAAGTTACCTCATATAAGTTACTTTGTTTAAAACACTTTAGCTGAGTGATTGTATTTGGATATAGATGTTAGGACTTGGGTATATAGATCAGTTTTCAATTATTAATTTATAGGTTTTGGAGCTTTACAATGAAAAAGAACGTTTTATCTTTAATCGTAGGAACTACTCTTATGTTACCAGCTGTAGCAATGGCTGCCCCTATGGGAAACAGTGACATTATGCCAGCAGATATGCGTAGCACGGCCGTTGACAATACTTTACGAGCTGAAATAAAAGGTCCTGATGGTGAGCTACTGGCTACCCAACCTGGCGCTGTTGATATCGATGAGTCTGATGCCGACGATATGGACGACGAAACCGATGACATGGGTGACGAAGCCGATGATATGATGCGTAATAAGGCCAACAATAATGCCGCTTTGAGAAACAACGCCCAGGTATCTACCAATGCTGCAGCAATGACTGCGGCGCCAACTGCTCAAGTTCCTGCACGTAACGTCCAGACACCTAACATGCAGCACAGCAATGCAAACTATCAACCATTGATTGCAGGCGAAGCTGCTTCCGATAACAAGATGGCAGATACCGCTAGTACTTTACAAGAAAAGAAAAAAGACAAGCGCGGTGAATTACTAGCCACACAGCCAGCCAATGTACAGTTCAAAGAAAACCGCCGTATTGCGGTATCGCGTTAAGACTAACGATTTCTTGAGTTAATCAATGTTTTATCACTGATTTACCGAACATAAAAAGGCAGCCATATGGCTGCCTTTTTATGTATTGCGATTGGTATATTACCTATACCGTAGCGTACTTATTTCTTTGTCTTAGTCACGCCAGCTTCTTGTAACAAGGCACCAAGCGTACCCATCTTGCTCGGTGATTCAGCTTTGTCATTTTTGACTGGTTTACTACTGCGGTTACTGTTTGCATTGTCCGGACGCTTGCCGCGTGGTTTAGCGGAACGCTTATCAGTAGCTGGGCGACTATTATTTGGACGGTTGCTATTTGCAGGATTGCTACGTGGACGACTGGTTTTTTCGCCATCCGTATCTGTAGTCGCTGTACGTGCAGGTTTCTCAGATTCAGGTTTCATACTAAAACCGATACGCCCACGTTTTTCATCGATAGAAATAACACGTACCGATACGATATCACCTGGCTTGACGCGGTTCATAGGATCTGCGACAAAGTCATTGGCCATCTGTGAGATATGTACCAGACCATCCTGATGTACCCCTACATCAACGAAACAACCAAAGGCCGTTACATTGGTGACAACACCTTCTAAGACCATGCCTTCGCTAAGATCTTTGATACCATTTACATCATCACGGAAGTTAGCCGTTTTAAACTCAGGACGAGGATCACGAGCAGGTTTAGCAAGCTCTTCGATAATCGCTTTTACGCTGACATTATCATCGTTAGCCGCTAGTGTGGTCGTATCGATGGCATTCAGCACACCATCATTACCGATAACTTCTGGCAACGGCTTACCCGCTTGTGCCAATAAGCTATCGACCAAGGCATAACTTTCTGGATGTACGCCAGTCGCATCTAGTGGATTGCTACCATTATGGATACGCAAGAAGCCTGCTGCTTGCTCAAAAGTTTTAGCACCTAGGCGTGGGACATTTTTGAGTGCTTCACGACTATCAAAGGCGCCATGCTCACGGCGATACGTGACGATTTGCTGTGCCACATTGCGGTTAAGACCTGCTATGTGAGCTAAGATAGCAGGGCTCGCCGTATTGACGTCCACACCAACCGCATTCACGCTGTCTTGAGTGACTTTGTCGAGACTATCCGCTAGCTGGTTCTGGTTCACGTCATGCTGATACTGACCAACACCGATAGCTTTCGGATCGACTTTGACAAGCTCTGATAACGGATCTTGCAGGCGACGTGCGATAGAAACGGCACCGCGTACAGAGACATCTAAGTTAGCAAGCTCATCACTGGCAAGCTCGCTCGCTGAATAGACAGACGCGCCTGACTCATTAACGATAACAGCTTTAGCTTTCAGTGCATCATTTGCCGCTAGAATCTCTTTAATCATCGCATCGGTTTCGCGGCTTGCCGTACCATTACCGATAGCCACTAGGTCTACATTATAAGTGCCTAATAGCTCATCAATGACTGTTTTGGCTTCAGTCATTTTGTTATCAGGTGCAAATGGATAAACCGTCGCGATGACAGGCTTTTCTTCGCTGTCTAGCATCACGTGACCTTGAGCGTTCACGATAGCCATCTTTACGCCATGACGGATACCAGGATCAACGCCCAAAATCACTTTGGGGCCTGCTGGTGCAGACATGAGTAGATGCTGTAAGTTGCTAGCGAATACATCAATCGCATCCGCTTCTGCGGCTAGACGCTTTTCAGTCAACAAGCGATGCTCGATATGCGGACGCCATTTGTCTTTCCACAAGCTACTGGCCGCTTCCGTCAAAAATTCACGACGTGCAGCCGGTGCTTTGGCATCAATATCAAAATTGCTAATGATTTTTTCGATAAAGGGGGCATCCTCGCCTTCAATCTTTAGACCCAAGACGTTCTCTTGACGACCACGTAGCATTGCGAGTAGACGATGATTTGGGAGACGAGCTAGGCTTTCGCTATGTTCAAAATAGTCTTTGAACTTCTCGCCCACTTCGCGCTTTTCTTCGCTCGCAACACTCGATACGATACTGGCAGTTTTGGCAAAACCACTACGCAAGTTATCTAGCAAGCCTAGTGCCTGTGTCCATTCATCAACGATAATTGCCTGTACGCCCGCGAGCTGTTTTTCAATATCGCTAAAATCAACTTCAATCTCATTACCACTATCATCAGTAATACTTGATTGGACTTGATAATCAGTCAATGCGTCAGTCGGAGTGATTTCTTGCGTCAATACTGCTTGTGCAGCAACATCGAGACCTGCGGCACGCGCTTTGGCAGCAGGTGAACGACGACGTGGACGATATGGCAGATAGATATCTTCAAGCTCAAGCTTAGAGGTCGCATTATCGATACGCGCCTGTAGCTCATCAGTCAGATTGCCCTGTGTACTGAGTAGCTCCAAGATCTTGAGGCGACGTGTAGCCATATCACGCTCATAGTTCAAAGACTTCTCTAGTGCACGCAGCTGTGCATCGTCCAGATTTTGCGTCTTTTCTTTGCGGTAACGCGCAATAAAAGGAACAGTCGCGCCTTCATCATAAAGTTTCACAAACGCATTGACTTGAGCAGTCTTAATGCCAAGCGCGCGAGCAAGCTTGTCGTGAATATTCGCGTGTGTGGTTGCATCCAAAACCTGTGCATTTGTCGAGGCTTGAGATGACGTTAAGGTATCAGTGCTACTCATATACGTATCAATCGTTGAGAAATGTAGTTTTGCATTATAGCAAAAGCTGCATGAATAAAAATCCTTTTTATCTTTTCGTTATTTATCGTCTATTTTGTGGCGCAAATCGTTTTGTATCAAACGTTCCATGGCTTCGTTAAACAAACGCATACAGCATTTGTCCTTATGAGTGATGCAATTGGCGGTGCAATCTTATACACTAAAGTATCAATGACACAAATATCGATATGCGTTGACATATTGAACAATAGTTTTTGATTTTGTGACGTATCTATTTTGCCCAATAATTAAATAATGGCAACCAATAGCAATGTTTTACTCATCGCTTTTGACTCGTAGTTTCTGCTAACAATAATTTTTATAAAAGGATGCCTGTATGACTGATAATAACAGCCCAGATACTTTGACTCAGCGTATTTTAGTCGTCGATGACGATGCCCGTCTGCGCTCTTTGCTGCAGCGCTTTCTAGAAGACGACGGGTTTGTGGTTCGTACTGCTCACGATGGCAGTCAAATGGACAAACTCATGCAGCGCGAGCTTTTCTCTCTGGTCGTACTAGATTTGATGTTGCCAGGTGAAGACGGTATCAGTATCTGTAAACGCTTACGCGAAGACAATGCTGACATCCCAATTATCATGCTGACCGCCAAAGGTGGCGATGCAGATCGCATCGCAGGTCTAGAAGCAGGTGCAGATGACTATCTGCCAAAGCCTTTTAATCCAAAAGAGCTATTGGCGCGTATCAAAGCAGTATTACGTCGTCAGAATCGTGAGCTCCCAGGCGCACCAAGTCATCAATTAGAAGTGGTTGAGTTTGGTCCATGGACCCTAGACTTATCAACTCGTACGCTCAAGCGCGACGGCAATGTAGTGACGCTTACCACAGGTGAGTTCTCAGTGCTCAAAGCCTTGGTACAACATCCACGTGAGCCGTTGACACGCGATAAGCTGATGAATCTTGCTCGCGGGCGCGAATGGGGTGCGATGGAGCGATCTATTGACGTACAGGTATCACGTCTACGTCGTCTGATTGAGGATAATCCTTCACAAGCGCGTTATATTCAAACGGTATGGGGTGTCGGCTATGTGTTCGTCCCTGACGAGGCTGAGGCAGACACCGTCAAAAGCGAGTAGCTTCTGACTACTATCATTTTCTTTTAGTAAGGGCCGTGTTCGGTAACTCACAAATACGGTCTATATAATGAGTATTTGTGTGAAGAACTCTGTTATTTTTCAAAATATACCCTGCACGTTAGTGACAGGGTTTTTAGGTGCTGGCAAAACCACAGTGATTAATCAGTTGCTTGCCGCAAAGCCTGATAACGAACGCTGGGCTTTACTGATCAATGAGTTTGGTCGTATCGGTATTGATGGTGCACTCTTAGCAAGCTCACAAGACAGCACGCTTGAGCAAAAGAACATTGCCATTCGTGAAGTCAGTGGCGGCTGTATTTGCTGTACCAGTCAGTTGCCCTTACAAATAGCGATCAGTCGTCTACTCAGTGACCATCATCCACAGCGACTCCTTATCGAGCCTACAGGGTTAGCTCATCCGCGCGAGCTTATATTACAGCTCAGTGCCCCGCACTGGCAGACAGCTTTGAAAATGAGCGCCGTGATCACTGTACTGAGCGCTGAGCAGTGGCAACAAACTAAATACCGTCATCATGATGGCTTTCAAGCGCATATCCGTGATGCCGATGTACTGATCATCAATCGCTATGCTCAATTGAGTAGTAACGAAAAACAATCCTTGGTAGAGTGGATAGCCAAGCTCAATTCACAAGTAAAAATTGTTTGGGCAGTATCTGAACAAGTAGTGCCTGATATAGCAGGCTCGTCAAATACCCCTTTAGCACATAACTACTTAGCAACGCTAAACGAGCAACTGCATAAGCCCAGCGCTATCATTTCAAACCAACGCAAAGTCAACATCGCTCATAATCAAAAACCTACGCTTGGCTCACTGTCACAGCCAAGCACTTTGGGAGTTTCATCATCTTCGAACGGTATTGGGGATGAGGATGAGACTCAAGCTAATACTGATACCGAATTACCCTATCGATATCATGAAGAGCAGCAAGATTTTCAGCTGGCTGGATGGCGATTGCCTACACACTACGTGCTAGACGCTGATGAATTACAAAACTGGCTATTAGCACTGCCAAACTGGCAGCGTATCAAAGGCGTCGTACATACTTCAGATGGCTGGCTGCAACTCAACTTCAATCCTGGCAGTATAACTACCAAGACAATTGATGCACAGACTGACAGTCGGTTGGAGGTTATCTTACAGTTAGGCAATACTGTCGATACAAATATAGAAAAAATAGAGACCGCATCCCATACTAAATCCTCATCAGACTCTGTAGATTGGGAAGCTTTTGATCGAGAGTTGATGGCGATGGTTATACAGTCGCTCTAGAATAAAAGCATTAACACAAAAAAATGAACATAAAAAAGCGACCTCTGCTATGTAGAACAGGGGTCGTTCTTTTGTGCTCATTCTGACTTCTCTTACCCAAAGTTGCTTAGCTCTTGCTAAAACCATTCAATTAACGCAATTGACTGTCTTTACTACCACGGCGATTGAACAGTTCCGCAGCTTTTGCTTCTTGTTCAAGCTCGGTCTGACAGCTGACACAGTGTTGAATACCAGGAACCGCTAATCGCCGCGCTTCTGGAATAGGGTTACCACATTCATCACATAGCTCAGCACTGATACCTGTAGGCAGCGAACGTCGTGCTCGCTCTAACGCATCGTTGACCGTTGCGTCCATCTGCTCGTGCTCAGCACCATCTCTTGACCAACCACCTGCCATAATCTCATCCTATTTATTTGTCATAATTAGACAATACAAAAGTCTTTAATAACAGATAGATGGGGCTGGTTTTACTGGATTGCAACCTGATAACAACCACTGTATCGTAAATATAACTCGGCAATATTAATTAAAATATTTCGCTGTTAGTTTTTAGGCTGTAGCTCAACAACTTGCCCGCGCACGCCAATGCTGTCGTCACTCATCAGACAGACATAACCTGCCATAATATCCTCAGGTGTTTTTAAACTCATAGGGTTTTCACCTGGATAAGCATGAGCACGCATATTAGTGCGCGTACCGCCAGGATTCACGCAATTAAAACGTAAGTTTGTGGTGTTTTGCGTCTCCTGCGTAAATATATCGCTCATACCCTCTACTGCTTGTTTTGAGAGCGCATAAGCGCCCCAAAATGCGCGAGGATGCGTACCTACTGTACTAGAGGTAAAGACGATAGAGCCGTGATCAGCATCTTTCAATAAGGGAAGCAGGGCTTGGGTGAGCATAAAGGTCGCCGTAAAGTTAACCTTCATCACTTCAGCAAACGTATCGACGTCGTACATCTCAAGCGGGGTCAGTTGCCCAAGCACACCAGCATTATGCAATATGCCATCCAGCTGACCCACTTCTTTGTCGATCAATCCTTCTAACTGCTGCATCTCAGCATAAGTCGCCCCTTCTAGATTCATAGGCAACATTGCAGGCTGCTTACCACCCAGACTTTCGATCTCATCATAGACATATTCAAGCTTGCTACTGGTCCGTCCTAGCAATAGGACTGTGGCACCATAACGAGCATAGGTCAAAGCGGCAACACGGCCGATACCATCACCTGCGCCAGTCACCAAGATAGTCTTACCATCTAGGCAATTGCTAAGTGGCACAAAACTACGAATATCATCATGAGTCAAAGGCTGGAGACGACTGTGGACGGTTTTTTGGTTGTCTTGCTGACTGTTTTGTTGATTGGCTGGCTGGTCAATATGGTCACTCATAGCGTTGCTCACTACTTATCATTTATTATCATGGAATCGTTAAAATATGTGCTTGTCTTTATAGACTGAAATATACCAATAGCTGATAGCTATAAAACTAAAAACTAAAAACTAAAAACTAAAAATTTATAAATAATCAAATTTGCCAGAAGACAACAGCAGTTTGTTTAATTGCTCAGGGGTATCAGCAATATAATCAGCACCCCACTTTTTCAAAGACTTCTGATCTTCAGGCGGAATATAACCATAAGCGGCCAAAATCGTTGGCATACCAGCCGCATTGCCTGCTTCTATATCACGTATATGGTCACCGACGTATAGGACACAACCAGCTGCGCCGCGAGGAATCCCTAGCTTCTCTAATGCCATATACATCGGCTCTGGATCAGGCTTTGATCGGGACACATCATCAGGGCATACCAGAGCGGCACAGCGATCATCTAGTTGCATTTCGCTTAATAGCTTTTCTGCCAGATAACGGGGCTTGTTAGTGACAATTCCCCATGGAACACCTTTTTCTTCCAAATCAGTCAGTACCGCTTCGAGCTCATGAAACACACAGCTGTCCACACAAATATCTGCTTCATAGTCGTCTAAAAACTGCTGACGAAAATCAAGCAATGCGTCATCGCTAACCTCAAGTTGATCATTGTGTCTGAGCATCAATTGCACCATAGCTGACGCACCCGCCGAGACTTGCTCACGGATTGCTGCCTCAGGCGGCGCTTGCCAGTTATTCTCCAAACTCATTTTGCCAATGATACGAACAAAATCAGCAGCAGTATCGATTAACGTCCCATCAAGGTCGAATAAAACAGCTTTTACGAATTGGGTCATAGTGAATGCTCTTGAGATTGATCATGTATTTAGTGAATTACAGTGAATAGAGGTAATTGACGCCAGTATCAAGCCAATGGCTTTTGGACTGCCATCATATAATTAACATCGACGTTTTGGGCAAGCCAATAACGCTTAGTCAATGGATTGTAATGCAAGCCAATAATATCTTGACGGACAAACCCCGTGTCTATTGCCATCTTGTCTAATTCAGCTGGCGTGATGAACTTGGCATAGTCATGGGTACCGCGATCAAGCAATCGTAGTACGTACTCCGCCCCCACGATAGCAAACAGATACGACTTGGGGTTTCGGTTGATTGTCGACAGCACACAGACACCGCCAGGGGCTAGCAGCTCATAACAAGCCTGCACAATCGAGCTGGGATCAGGAACGTGCTCAAGCATTTCCATACAGGTTACGACATCGAACTGACCCGCATGCGTCTTTGCCAGCGCTTCTACTGGGATATGCTGGTAGCGTAAAGTGCTTTCTAATCCACTTTGTTCTGCGTGCAACGCCGCCGCTTTCAAGTTTTCGGTACCTAGGTCGATTCCTGTCACATCAGCATTGCGACGTGCCATAGACTCTGCCAATATGCCACCGCCGCAGCCAACATCAAGTACTTTTTTTCCAGCAAGTCCTTGTTCAGCTGTTTTGGCAGGCGTACCATTATTACTAGTATCACCCTGATAGCCACGTTTGATGTTTTCTTCTATCCAGTTCAAACGTAATGGATTGATCTCATGCAGAGTGGCAAAGGCACCTGTATTGCTCCACCATTCGCTTGCCAAATTATTGAATTTCTCGACTTCGCTAGGATCTACATTGACAGTATTAGCCGATTTATTATTTATGTTTTCGTCGTTTGAAGATGACGAAGCAGGTAAGGCTGAGCTCATAGGATTGTCCTTGATTACTATTATAGTTGTTATCGTATGCAGTGCACGATTATGTGTTCAATATTAGCATGGCAGCTGCGAATTTGTCGTAAGTACATCGTCACTGATTGTGAATAGGTTTGGTAAATACACATTTTTTATGAGTTATCACCTTGTCGCAGGCATTATTTGTTCGCATTATTCGTAATCATCACGGAGCAAGGATCATGATAAGTGTTGGCGAGACAAGGCCAAACAAGCTAAGACTGAAAAGCGCTAAGCAATATGTCTTCAATAATAGCTAACAGCTTTACAACTGTCGGTTAAGAATCCGATTCACAAGTGTATGCATTTTGCGTTATCATAGTCGATACCTTAATACTGCTGTATCGTTCGACTATACTTGGCGCTGCATCATTCAAACACGGTGAAAACTGCATATTGCAAATATCATGCGTTTGAAAGCCACCAGTGCATAAACCTCTTAACGAACTCCAAATCCCTACACCTCAAGGATAAAGTATGAAACGTGTCATGACACTGACTGGTCTAGCGATGGCCATTGGGCTTGCTTCTATGGGCGCACAAGCTGCGGACTATGTCGCTGGAAAAGATTATCGCGTACTAGACAATCCAGAAACCATCAGCGGTGATGCTATCATTGTTCGTGAGTTTTTCTGGTATGGCTGCCCGCATTGTAATGTTCTTGATCCGCATATGGAAAAATGGGCAAAAACCAAAGACAAAGATGTCGTGTTTTTTAGAACACCAGCAGCGCTCAACCCTGTTTGGGAAGCCAATGCACGTGGTTTTTACTCCGCTCAGCTTTTGGGCTTTGAAGACAAAACTCATGCTGCGTTGTTTGATGCCATCCATAAAGACGGCAAAAAACTGTTTGATCAATCATCATTGAGCAAATGGTATGCATCAAAAGGGGTGAACGAGAAGAAATTCAACAGTCTTTATAACTCATTTGCAGTGGGTACAAAAATTGGTCGCTCACAAGCAGGTGCTAAACGTTATCAACTGTCTGGCGTACCAGCCGTCGTTGTACAAGGCAAATATGTGGTAACTGGTGAAGATGCTAAAGTACCTAAAGTTGTTGAATATTTAGTCGATAAAGCGCGTGCTGAGAAAAAATAATTGAAGCAAGTGCAAATCGAAACAACCTAGTGAACCTAGTGATACATACAATATGAATCACTAGGTGATAAAAAAAAGCCAATCATAATTGATTGGCTTTTTTATGCTCTAAAATATAATCGATATTATTATGTGTGTCTATTTTTTCAACTGCGACAAAATCGCTACTTCGCGTATATAGCTTGCCAAATCTTCTTTCGATTCTGCCAGTAGCTCATCGTCTTGCATATGCTTGGCATACTCAATCCATAGCAGTAATTGATACATACTGTTGTGCTCAGAAGCTTTGTATTGCTTGACGAATTGCTTGAGCGTTCCTTCATCATTGATATTTAAACGATCGTACCAGCTTTCTATTTTAGAGACTTGCTCTTTTGGAAAGAATGCATCAAACAATGCTTTGACAAGTTCGTGACGGTTTTCTTCACTGATAAGTTTGCCAACGCGCTTAGTCTGACGGTTGCGAGCATTAGCACTGGTAATGTCAGCCAATGCCATGAGCTCAGCCATAAAGTAATCACTGGCAGGTAGAGTCTTTAGCTGCTTTTTTGATAAGCTTGCGAGCGGTATAGACAATTGCTGTAAACGCTCATGGGCTTTTTTGAGTTCTGTGCGCGAGACGCGCATGTCCTGTTCTTTCCAGTCGATCATAAAAGCGTTCCAAAATAATAAGTAATAAAATGAATAGGGTCGAAATGGATTACCAACGGCTTTTTTCGCGGTGCTTTGCCAATACTTTGACGCCTTGTGGCATGGTATCAGTGAGGCGGCGCTGCAGGTGATCAGTAATAAATACTGAACGATGTTTACCGCCTGTACAGCCAATGGCAACGGTTACCGTATGACGATTATTGTGCAAGAACTCGGGCAGCCAGCGCGTCAAAAACTTATCAATGTCATTGAGCATCTCTGTCACTTCAGGATAGTCGCTAAAAAAGGCATCCACTTCAACGTCAAGACCAGTCGATGCGCGCAGCTTAGGATTCCAATGCGGATTGGGTAAGATCCTAACGTCAAATACAAAGTCCGCATCAATGGGACTGCCATATTTAAAACCAAAAGATAGCAAATTAATGACGATTTGATTGTCCACACCAACATGTTCGCGCAAGCTGTCTTTTAGCTGATGGATGTTTAAACTACTGGTATCGATGGTGATATCTGCATGAGCAGAAATTGGCTCCAACAGCTCTACTTCTTTTTTGAGTGCAGCAGGCAAATTAAATGCAATGTGTCTGGCGTTGTCGCTATCGACATCTTGAGACATTAGCGGATGGACGCGGCGCGTCGCATTAAAACGTGCAATTAGCGTACTCTCTTGCGCTGTCACATATAGGACTTGTACTGCCTGCGCCCCATAAGTTTTTCGTAATAACTCATGTGTTGCTGCAAAGTTAGACAGATCAGCGCGCGGCGTGCGAATATCAACCCCAAGGGCAATACGATTGATACCGCTCTCACCAATCAGCTTGTGTGCCGCATTGGGTAACAATGACAAGGGTAGATTATCAATAGAATAATATCCCAGATCTTCTAGAATGTTCAACACCGAGGTTTTCCCCGATCCTGAACGACCTGATACCACCAAGATGCTGAGCTTATCGGTTGATACTTGAGGCGTTGTCGATGCTGTATTATTATCGCTTTGATCCTGACGTGTATCCATGCTCTATTCATCCCATCTAGTACATTACGGTATAAAAAAGCTAACCCATTGTCATTAACTGATAATCACTAATTAATAGCCACTAACTGATTGTCCAATAACCGTGCACGCCCTAACCAAGCTGCGACCAAAATAACGAGGTTTTTATTTTCTGCATTGAAGATTATTGAATCATTAGTCATAGCGTCTAGATCTTCAGTTTTTACTTCTAAATAGTCAATCACAAAACCTGCGTCGCTAATACGCTTACGTGCGTCTGCTAGCAATGTTTCAAACGCTTGCTGACTAATCCTGCTATTTGTTAATTTTTCGGCTAAATCTTGTAATGCTTGATGCAATATAGGCGCCGTATTTCTTTCAGATGTGCTTAAGTACTGATTGCGTGATGACAGTGCTAGCCCATCATCAGAACGAACAATAGGGGCGCCGATGATCTCGATGGGATAGCTCAAATCACGCACTAACTGCTTAATGATAGCCAGCTGCTGGTAATCTTTTTGTCCAAAGACGGCGATATCTGGTTGTACAATATTGAATAGCTTGGAGACCACAATACCCACACCATCAAAATGACCGGGACGTGATTGACCGCATAATTGATTGGCAATCTCACCAGCCAACACGCTGGTGGGTGGTGGCAATACGGGATACATCTCTTCGATACTAGGGGCAAACACGTAATCTGTACCCACTGTCGCAAGCTTAGCCACGTCTTCGTCTAACGTACGCGGATAACTGTCAAAATCTTCACCCACGCCAAACTGAGTAGGATTCACAAAAATGCTCACGACAACCACATCCGCATGCTGCTTGGCAATTTTTACCAGCTCAAGATGACCGTCATGCAGATTGCCCATCGTTGGTACTAGAGCAATACGCTGCACACCTTTTTCCTTGGTATGCTGCTGACCACGGCAAGACTGCAAAACCTCACGTAACGACGAGATATGATGATGAATGATAGGAGACATGGTAATTTTTTCTTTTATTAAAGCGTTCTGTTATGTAAAAGCGTCAACGAGATTAATCGAATTGATGTTGTTCAGTTGGAAAGCTGCCTTCGCGTACTGACTGTTGATACAAAGCAAAAGCACCCTCGATGCTGTTTGCATCATTGCGCTCATCGGTCAGAAAATCATGTACAAAGCGTGGCACACGCCCATGTACCATACCAAGCATGTCATGCATAACGAGTACCTGACCGTCGGTATCTGCGCCTGCTCCGATACCGATAACAGGTACCGCGACCGCTTCTGTGACTGCCTTTGCCAGTGCTGCTGGAACACATTCCAACACTAATAGCGCCGCACCTGCATCAACGACCGCTTTAGCATCAGCGAGTAATTTGTCAGCCGCTTCATCACCGCGACCTTGGATTTTATAACCCCCAAAGACATTAACTGATTGCGGCGTCAAACCGAGATGTACACAAGTTGGTGTCCCTGCTTGTGCTAAGGTAGTGACCAGTTCACACAGCTCATTGCCGCCTTCAATTTTGATTACATGCGCGCCTGCCTGCATCAGTTGGCGACTATTGGCAATGGCTTCTGGCAATGTCGCATAGCTCATGAACGGTAGATCAGCCAGTATCAGAGCATGTTTGTTGCTACGGGCAATATTGGCGGTATGATAAGCCATATCGTTGGTTGTCACAGGTATTGTTGAATCATGGCCTTGCACGACCATTCCTAAGCTATCACCAATCAAAATCGTATCGATCTGCGCCTTATCCATCATCCGTGCAAACATTGAGTCATAGCACGTCAAACACGTAAACTTAGTACCGTCTTTTTTAAATTTATTTAAAGTAGATAACGTTGTCATATGACCCTCAATTAACTTGTAGTACCTTTAATTATTGATATCGCTAGCTGTAATTTTGCTGGCAATTGATTACGCTCTCATCGCATAACTTTGAGCATTGACTATGGTTTATTTGATATCAAGCATCTGATAGTAGCTTTAAGCCTGTCCAATCGCAGCTTTGTGAATAGTCACCTATTGGTTTGTCTAGTATAGTCAAATGTGGTGCCAACTCTCGTAATGGTATCAGGACAAAATTACGCTCGCCTAGGCCTTCATGTGGAATCGTTAGCTGCGGTTCAGCGACTTGTATATCTCCATACAACAAAATATCGACATCCAGGCTGCGTTCACCCCAATGACGTAAACGTGCTCGCTTGGCCGACATTTCTAACTGCTGACAAAAGCCAAGCAAATCGAAAGGACTCATTATTGTCTCAAAACCAGCAACTGCGTTAACAAAGTCTGGCTGATCCTGTGGTCCCATTGGCACTGATGCATAAAAAGAAGATACCGTCACTTTACGTATCTTCTCATGATTCTGCATATTTTTAAGCGCTTGCTGCAAATGCTCTATAGGTGATCCTAGCTCGTTAGTCAGATTGCTACCTAAGCCCACATAGCAAGTGAACCAAATGGTCTCGTCAACGCTATTAGTTGCCGATATAGATGTGTTGCTACCCGATACGTTGCCACTATCAAAACTACTTTTACTCATCCTACCACCATTTACAAATCATCCTGAGAACATTAAGCGTTATCGGTACTAGGCTGACGACGGCGACGCTTTGATGGTACAGGGCCTTTACTCTCAGTCACTTTGATAGCAGAGAGTTGGTCACTCGCCATTTGACTGGGTTGAGCAGGTTTATCAGTAGTCGTTTTAGCTGGTCTTTTAGCTCTTGCAGGTGTAGCGACTTTCTTTGCTTCGGTATTTGTCGCTTCTTTGACATCAGCTTTACCAGTCGATTGAGCGACTTGTTTAGGTGCTTTTTTCGCATACTTTGCTGTTGCTGTTGCTGGCGCCTTATCATCAGCTTGTACTTGAGTACTGTCTATGCTGTCAACAGTAGGCTCGCGGCGGCGACGCTTATGCGGAATTGGCTCGTTATTCATACTTACCAATGCAGGTGACCTTGCGATCGAGCGCGTTGGTCTTGCCTGACTAGATGACGAATTAGTCGAATTAGTCTCTGGCAGATCAGTTTTAGTAGGCTGATTCCTATTCTGACGATCAGCTTTGGCTGTTTGCTGCGGTGCATCGCTATCAATAGATGCTCGCTTCTGCGTAGCTTCTTGCTTGTTTACAGGCGCCTTACTGCGCTTTGACGCTTTATCATCTGATAGCTGCTTCCGTAATGGCGGCACGACATTATCATGCTCTATTACAAACAGTGGCGCAGGTTTAGTCTGATGGCGTTTGTTTGCTGATTGATCGTTGCTACTGAGCGATAACTGCTGTAGCTGTGCAAGCTCGCTGCTATCTTGTTTCACCTGCTGCGTATCGTGATGCTTACTACCATTTCGACCTGTTTTAGCTTGGCTGGTAGCGCGGCGACGACGTGCTGGAATATTCGATGGATCGTTTACCATTGTCTGATCATTCCTTCCCTGCCCAGCACTATTACTGGCTTTGCTTTGTTTAGCGCTGTTTTGATTAGATGATGCATTATCAATGGTATTGGCTTCTGGCTTTTGACGATTGCGTCCGCGACCACGTTGTCCTTTTTTGTAGGCACCGCGGCGAATGTTTTCGTCAAACTCATCAATCGCCTGTTGTTGCTCGCGCTCAGACAATGTCTGATATGTCTGCCACCAGTCACCCATATCATTGGTCGACTCTGATAGCGGGTGCTCAGCATCACCGCACTGTTCGCGCAATAACAAAAAGTCAAAACCTGCACGAAAGCGTGGATGCTCAGAGAGCTGAACAATTTGTTTGCTACGAGGAGCGGCAAGTTTTGGCTGCAATATCCAAATATCACGGATAAACTGCTCAGCAAATTTTGGAATTGCTGTCTTGATACGTTGACGGTCAATAACTTTGCCAGCCGCATGCATTTGTGCTTCCGCAAACGGCATATTGCGCTTTTTGGCTTTTGCCAGTTGATGTAAATAGTTTTCCCACAGCAGCGCAGCATAGAAAAATGCTGGATTAATACTTTTGCCAGCAGCGATACGCTTATCAGTATTGATCGCTACTTGGTTGACCAAGGCGCTTGGCTCGGCTGGTGGATAAATAACAAGACTATCAATGGCACCTGACTCAAAAAGTAACGGCAACAGTGGCACTAGATAACCACCAGTAAACATTTTTTGCGTTTCATCATAGAGTCGATGCGGTGATATCTGCTCAAGCAGTGCCCAATTACCATCATGGAATTGCTCAGCCAATGCGTCATCAAACTCAAAGCCTAATTTTGCCTTAAAACGCAGGGCACGGAGCAAGCGCACAGGATCTTCTTCAATACGCACTGGCGCATTACCTAACAGGCGAATGACTCTATTATCGATGTCTTCCAGCGCACCACAAAAATCATGGACGATGCCTTTGAGCGGTTGATAATAGAGCGCATTGATAGAAAAATCACGGCGAGAAAAATCTTGTTGAATATCGCCCCAAACATTGTCACGCAGGATCATACCATCACGATTGGTATTGGCATCGCTGGTTGGCGGACCGCGAAAAGTAGCCACTTCAATCAACTCGCGACCTGAATATACATGCGCTAACTGAAAGCGACGACCGATAATACGGCAACGCTTACCAAAGACATCTTTGATCTCATGTGGTTTGGCATCAGTAACAGCGTCAAAGTCTTTCGGGCGCAAGCCCAATAAAGTATCGCGCACACCACCACCGACGATATAGGCATCAAACCCAGCTCGGGTCAATGTGGCAATCACTTCAGTAATGGAATTGGGTAATTCAGATTTGTTCAGTTCTAACTGCTTGGCGGCACGCTCGGCCATGCATCTACTCCTCGCCGGTATTCTTTAACTACCCCTGAATAACACAGCGTTTATCAGGCGGATGTACCCGCTAGTTTAACAAATTTTGGACGTACTGGGGGTGTTATGACATTTACTTACATGCTATTTTGTCAATATTAGGATTAATTAATGCAAAACGCAGCTATTAATCCACTACGCTTAAACGCTTTTGATTTTTCTCAACTGTTTTTGCCCCAATCCCTTTTACTTTTTCTAACTCGTCAACAGTCCTAAAACCACCAAACATCTCACGATATAGAATAATAGCCTGCGCCTTACTACTGCCAATGCCATCTAATGACACCAGCTCACCTTCACTGGCTCTATTAATATTGATTAATTTTTGCTCACGCGCTTGTATCACAGATTGCTCTTTTGCGATCAAATACTCATAGGCGCGTTTAGGATCATCAAAACAGGGCTCAGAGGCATTAGCCTCAATAGTTGTACCGACAGTCGATACGAGACTAAAGGCCGCTATCATAATCATTCTGGTAAATGACGTTTTATGCTGAGCGTTCATGTTGTTTCGCCGCTTCCCATAGTGCATCCATCTCTGATATATCGCTGTCCTCGACACGCTTGCCACTCGCTGCCAATTGCTCTTCGATATAGCCAAAGCGAGATTTGAATTTGTGCACGCAGGTTAAAGTCGCTGCTTCTGCATCGAGGTTTAGCTTACGTGCGACATTGACGAGCGCAAACATGCAGTCGCCTAATTCTTTTTCGACCTCTCTGATATTGGCTTTGACCTCAGCTGTGGGTTTATTTGTTAGCTCATGCTTGAGTTCAGCAATCTCTTCGTCTAGCTTATCTACCGCACCTGCAATGCCTTCCCAATCAAAACCTAACTTTGACGCTTGCTTTTGTACATCTTGTGCCTGCATCAAAGCACTACCCGCCTTAACCTGATCTAAACGACGTTTTGATTTACCACGTGCCTCGCGAGCTTGCTGTTCTTCCAACTTGATTTCATCCCAGCGCTCTTTTACCGCAGCGTCGTCTTTGAGCGTTTCAGCCTCAAACACATGTGGATGACGGCGAACTAACTTCTCTTGCAAAGTACTGATGACATCGCTCATATCAAAGCGCCCTTGCTCCGCATACATCTGACAATGAAAAACCACCTGCAGTAGCACATCGCCAAGCTCGCCCTTGATATCTTCGTCATCGTCACTTTGTACCGCTTCGCCTAGCTCATAAGCCTCTTCGATAGCATAAGGAATAAGGCTGTGATTGGTTTGCTTTTTGTCCCATGGACAGTCTACTCTTAATCGTGCCATCAACGCTAAAAGATCATCGAGCGATCCGCTAGGGGCTGGTGTTCCTTGTGCCGGCTTCGGCTCGGTAGTAGTATTCATAATACTCATGATGGTAACTCTTATAATTTTATGGGTTAATTATCTACTTAACAGAACGTGTCGCTTATTATTTTATAACTCAATGTAGCGTATATTTGATTTGAATGGTTGATGGGCATATATTTTGACCCTACCTCTCGACACACGCCTCACACCTTTAGTAGTTAGTGTATCATTGAACACAACTTGATTTATAATCGTGCTACGCGCGTTTTAACTCTATCACCGCTCATTCCCAAGGAACTTTATCATTATGTCAACCTCTGCTGCCACCAGCTATCAACCTGCAACGGAATTTACTCCTATTACTATTGATTCGTTTAAAGCGTACGATATTCGCGGCGAGCTGGGCGTCAGTTTAGATGAAGACATAGCCTATCGTATCGGACGAGCATTCGCACAGATTTTGTATCAGCGTTATCAGGCAGCAGTGAAGGCTCAGAATAATGATATGACAGCTCTGAAGCCAGCTATCACTATTGGTAGCGATATTCGTCATTCTAGTGAACAATTAAAACAAGCCGCCATTCAAGGAATAATGGATGCCGGTGTCGACGTTATTGATTTGGGTATGAGCGGTACTGAAGAAGTGTATTTTGCTACCAGCCATTACGACACGCTTGGCGGTATCGAAGTCACTGCCAGCCACAACCCTATCAACTACAATGGCCTAAAACTGGTCAAAGAGCATTCAAAACCAATCAGTGCTGATGATGGATTGGCAGAGATTCAGGCATTGGCAGAATCGGGACAATTCACTACAGACAACCAATCAGGTAAATTGCAGTTATTGACCGATAAAAGCGCGTACATCGATCATGTTATGACTTTTATTGATGTTGATAAGCTCAAGCCACTCAAGCTGGTGATCAACTCAGGCAATGGTAGCGCAGGTCCCGTGGTCGATTTATTAATCGATCAACTGTCCCAAGCTGGTGCACCTATTGAAGTGATTAAGCTGCACCATACCCCTGATGGTAGCTTCCCTAATGGCATCCCTAATCCAATGATTGAAGCCAATAGAGTAGCCACTCAGCAAGCGGTTTTAGAAAACAACGCCGACCTTGGTATTGCTTTTGATGGGGATTTTGATCGCTGCTTCTTATTTGATGAGCGAGGTGAGTTTATCGATGGTAGCTACGTCGTTGGCATGCTCGCCCAAGCGTTTTTGAATAAACATCAAGAACAAAGCGAATCAATCGTCTATGATCCACGTGTCATTTATAATACTGAAGCGGTGATAGAAAAGCACAACGGTAAGGCTGTCATTAGTAAATCTGGCCACTCATTTATCAAGCAAGTCATGCGCAGCTCGGGTGCCGTGTATGGTGGCGAGATGTCTGCTCATCACTATTTCCGTGATTTTTTCTATTGCGATAGCGGTATGATTCCGTGGCTATTGACGATTGAGCTTCTGTCTGTCACTGGCAAGACCTTATCAGAATTAGTCACAGGTTATATTGAAAATTACCCAAGCTCAGGTGAATTAAACTTTCGCCTAACCACCCTCGAGGCACCAACCATTATTGATGCCATTGAAGAAAAATTCAGTTTGGATAATCCTACCAAATCAACTCTAGATGGTTTAAGTCTGAACTTTGGTGACTGGCGCTTTAATTTACGTGCATCGAATACCGAACCACTTATTAGATTGAATATCGAGAGTCGTGGTGATAAAGAACTGCTGACCACTAAAACTCAAACTATTCAGCAATGGCTAGCAGATCAAGGAGCTGTGCCCGCATAGCCTCATCGTTTAGTGCTGATTAGACATTCAAAAAACGCTCACTAATGCTATTTAGTGAGCGTTTTTTGATTAATATGTATTGTGAAAACTATGAAAACAAGCTATTTGGATCGGCCAATACCCATATAGTCCCCTACCAAATCATTGATTTGCGTTCGAGTGAGAGCATTTTGTGCATCAAATATAGGCATCGCTTGCTGATTTATGTTGGCAATATCCAACTGATCTCGCGGTGACCAACTGATAATAAAAATAGCGTTGGCATCGTCCAAGCCTTCGTAAGGGTTAGTAGTCAATTTGAGTAATGGCTGCTGTTGGTAGCGTTCGGCAAGTTCAGCCTGCGCCTTATCACCATACACCAACGTACGTATATTATAAGACCATAACAATGCCAATAGCGGATGAATGGCTGACCCTGCAGTACGTCCTGAACCTGACTTGTAACTGCCGCCCCAAACCATGACGGTTTTATTATCAATAAACCCATCAAAATATTGCCAAAACTTACGAAATATCAATTCTTTTTGATCTGTATTAATATGTACGACAGAATCTAATAAAGGCATATCCAGACTGTTTATTTTGCTCGACTGCTGCAACTTGGTCAGCTCGGTAGGTAGGGTGTTACCACCGAATCCCCATCCTGCTTGTAGATAGCTGCTGCCTACACGCTCATCTAACCCCATTATACGACTGACCTGACTGATATCAACGTTCTGACTATCAGCCAAGCGTGACATTTCATTCATAAAACTCACTCGTGTTGCCAGCATCGCCATGATACTACTACGAGCAAACTCAATCGTTGCGATATCAGCATAATGAGCAGCACGCGCATGCTGCATCAAAGGTTTTAACAAATGTAGTTGTTGACTACTACTCGCTGTTTTTTCACCCAATAGCCATAGCGAAGGGTTCAACATCGAGCTATAGGCATCTCCATCTTGTAAGAATACAAAGGGCACGTAGTACACCCATGCACGCTGCAAACGCTGAGCTAACTCCGATATATGGCCCAATTGCTCAATGCCGCTCATGATGACAGGTATCTTCTGCTGATGGCTTTGATTAAAAGCGGTAATCCAGCTGTCCTCTGTCCATACTGACTGAGCGCTATCAAGGAACAACCAATATAGTGCTGCAAGACTTTGCGTATCGACTTCATTGTGACTTGCAGACTCATAGTGTGCTATTACTGTCTCCGCATTGGCTGGCAATGCTTTACTAATGATGACTTGCTGTTGCTCATACATCTGCCACAATGCTTGCAAATGATGTTCAAAACCATACTGTTGTATCTGCTCAGTCAATAGATCTATATCTGCATAAAGATGCACACGCTGACCAAGACTTGCCAGCACGACCGCACTGGTAATCGCTTCTATACTGTGACCAATGAGCACACTGACTGCAGGCTCACTCATTTGCTTGGTTCCAGATATGTTTTTATATTTAGGCATATAACTGTCATTTGTGGCAGTCTCCATGAGCGTACTTTCCTGTATTGTTGACCCATAACCGTTATTAGGACAACTTTTTAATATGTTGTAATAATTGGTCAGTAGACGTATCAAATTGACCTTGAGACTCTTCTTGCATGGCATCATGGACAGACTCTGCCATTTGTTTACCCATCTCAACGCCCCACTGGTCAAACGGGTTGATATCCCAAATACTGGCCATCACATAGACTTTGTGTTCGTAGAGCGCGATCAGCGCCCCTAAACTATGCGGTGTCAGCTCATCAATAAGTAATGTGGTTGATGGTTGATTACCACGGTAGTACTTGTATTTATCTACACGAGATACTGTTGTTTGATCGACCAGTTCTGTCACGGCAGCATTACCAAAAGCCAGTACCCGACTTTGCGCCAGACAATTGGCTAAAGACAGTTCATGCTGCTGCTGTAATGAAGTATTTTGCGCTTGATCACTATAGCGACGTACGCAAGCGATAAAATCACAAGAGACTTGCTGCGTGCCTTGATGTAGGAGTTGATAAAAGGCATGCTGGGCGTTTGAACCAATTTCTCCCCACAGAATCGGACAAGTATCATAGTCAATATGATCGCCGTACTGAGTGACCGACTTACCATTGCTTTCCATCTCAAGCTGGGTAAGATAGCTCGGTAAATAACCTAGCCTGCCATCATAAGGCAATACCGTATGGGCACTTACTTTCAAAAACGTACTGTTCCATACTGCTAGTAATCCTAACAATACTGGTAGGTTGTCCGAAAAATCAGCTTGTGCAAAGTGCTCATCCATACTATGTGCACCGCTTAACAGCGCTCTGAACCCAGCCATGCCAATACGGATAGCAATGGCAAGCCCAATCGCCGACCATAGAGAAAAGCGCCCGCCTACCCAATCCCAAAGCTCTAACTGGTGCTCAGGGTGAATCCCCCATGTATCCATCTTTGTACTATTGGCCGAGATACCTATAAAATGCCGGCGTAGCACACTATCTTCTGTACCGGCACGCAGTTTCGCTGTAGCAAGCAACCAAGATAACGCTGTCTTAGCATTTGACAAAGTATCAACGGTGCCAAAAGATTTAGAGGAAATAATAAATAAAGTGGTTTCAGGATTTAAGTGCTTGAGCAAATTATCGAGCTGAGTACCATCCATATTGGAGACGAAATGTACCTCGATACTAGTATCTGCCCACTCATCAAGCGCAGTAGTTGCCATCAGTGGTCCAAGGTCGGAACCACCGACTCCAATATTAACAACATCGGTGATGGCTTTTCCTGAGAACCCACGCCACGTTCCGCTACGAACACGCTCGGATAGTCTCGCCACCTGCCCTAGGCTGTGATGTACATCAGCAACAATATTTTGCTCACCTGCTTGTAGCTTTGCCGTCTCAGGTAGACGCAAGGCCGTATGTAACGCCGCACGTTCTTCACTGTTATTGACCATCGCACCTTGCATAAGCGCATCAATTCGAGAGGACAACTCACAGCTGCCTGCTAGCTGTAACAGACTGTCTACTACCTGCTCATCTATGCACTGTTTGCTATAGTCCATATACAATGCACCCGCTTGGGTACTAAAGCGTGTCGTACGGCTACCATCTTGCGCAAATAAATCTGCCAGCGACCATGAGCGCGATGCAAGCGATTGTAAGTGCTCCCAATGCTCAGAGCCACGAGCACGCTTATGTTTTTTGTTGCCTTTTATCTCTTCCATTGATTATTTATCGTCCGCTAGTTGCTGCTCGGCAAAGTAGATAAAAGCCTGCATATATGAGCGCATATCACCTGCGTCATAACTATCACCGCGCATAGTGGTGACATGCACGCCGTACTTACTAATCAAAGCATCAATCGCATCCGTTAGTTGAATTTCACCACCGACTGAAGCTTTGGTATCGGCCAGATAGTCAAAAATATGATTACTAAAAATATAACGGCCTACAACCGCCAGTTTCGAAGGCGCTTCTGCTAAGCTTGGCTTTTCCACAAAACCTGCAACTTTAAAGCTAGTATTAACATCTACGTGGTCGTTCACTTTACTATTATTACTCAGTTTAGCGATACCATATTTATGCACATCCTCATCTGCCACTTGATCAACCAATATCTGTGAATGACCATCTTTAGCAAATGCATCGATCATAAAAGCCAAATTATCAGCCGACATGTCATTAGTAAACGGATCAAGCACAACGTCTGGAAGCAATACCGCAAAATCATGCTCACCGATGATTGGACGCGCTGCCAATACCGCATGTCCTAAGCCCAAAGCTTTACCTTGACGTATCATCGATACTGTGACGTCTTCTGGTAGCCAGTTCAAGCTGTCAGCCAGCTCATCTTTACCTTTATGGCGCAGTTGATTATCAAGCTCAGCATTGACATCAAAGTAGTTTTCAATTGCGCTTTTTTGTGCATGACCGACCAAGACGATATGCTTAATACCTGCAGCGATGGCCTCTTCTACCACGTAATGAATAGCTGGACGATTACCCAAAGGTAACAACTCTTTAGGTACAGATTTAGACAATGGCAACATACGAGTACCAAAGCCTGCGACGGGAATAACAGCATGCGTTATTTTATTCATAGTTTTTTAGCTATATTAAAAAGATGAGTTTAGAGAAGAATATTAAATAAGTAATAGGATTTAATAAATCTTAAGACATAGTATATCCGTTTGGATTCATACTCTGCCAGTGCCATGTATCTTTACACATATCGGCAATTGATAGTTCTGCTTGCCAACCTAATAAATTCTTCGCTTTCTCCGAACTGGCATAGCAACTGGCAATATCGCCTGCACGTCGAGACGCAAACTGGTAAGGAATAGCTTGTCCAGACACGTCAGAGAATGTGGATATTAGCTCTAATACAGAAGTACCTTTGCCAGTTCCTAAATTGATAGGTAAAAACCCAATTGGACTGGCTGTATTTGAATAGATTTCTGAACTAGTTTGCTGCTCTAAATAGTCAAGCGCTGCTACATGACCTTGAGCCAAGTCAGTCACATGTATGAAGTCCCTGACACCAGTCCCATCAATAGTGGAGTAATCATTACCAAAAATACTTAGCTTTTCAAGCTTACCGATAGCAACTTGAGAAACATAAGGCATGAGGTTGTTTGGAATATCATTTGGATCTTCACCGATCTGCCCTGATGCGTGTGCACCTACAGGATTAAAATACCTTAAAGAAATAAGATTCCAACTGTCATCTGATACCGCTAGGTCTTCTAGTATGTACTCTACAGCAAGCTTACTTTGTCCGTATGGATTGGCACAGGAACGTTTCGAGCTCTCCTCGATAGGTAAGGTATCGGGGTCGCCATATACAGTTGCAGACGATGAGAAAACTAAGTTTTTCACATTATACTCTGACATAACCTCTAGCAAAGTAATGGTACCGCTAACATTGTTATTATAGTACAACAATGGTTTGACGACTGATTCGCCAACGGCTTTTAACCCAGCGAAGTGAATCACCCCAAAGAACTCATGCAAAGCAAAAACTTCTCTAAGCAACTCATTATCTCGAATATCACCTTCGACAAACTCAATCGTCTCTCCAATAAGAGTAGAGACACGGTTAATTGCTTCACGGCTACTATTAGATAAGTTATCGTACACGACAATATCATAACCGGCTTCATGTAAAGCTATACAAGTGTGCGAACCGATATATCCAGCACCGCCAGTGACTAATATTTTGTTTTTCATAAAGTTTTCAGACATAAAAAAGACACCCCATTGTAGGGGTGCCCTCTCAACATTTCAACAAAGTTTTGGTAGTTAGTAGGCTTTTGCCTATCTTACCAACCAGTAACTTCTTTTAGCTTGTCACCAAGCTTAGATGGGTCACGCGTATACGCGATACCAGCATCTTCAAACGCTTTGAATTTCTCTTCAGCAGTACCTTGACCACCAGAAATGATAGCGCCAGCATGACCCATGCGCTTGCCTTCTGGAGCGGTAACACCAGCGATATAACCAACAACTGGCTTGGTTACATGGTCTTTGATGTAAGCAGCAGCTTCTTCTTCAGCAGTACCACCAATCTCACCGATTAGGATAATCGCTTCAGTTTGTGGATCAGCTTCGAATAGTTTCAATGCATCAATCTGGTTCATACCAGGGATAGGATCACCACCGATACCGATACAGGTTGACTGACCAAAACCGAGCTTAGTTGTTTGAGCAACCGCTTCATAAGTTAACGTACCAGAGCGTGAGATGATACCCACTTTACCTGGCTGATGGATATGGCCTGGCATGATGCCGATTTTGCACTGGCCTGGAGTGATAACGCCTGGGCAGTTAGGACCAACCAAACGTACGTCGCCCGCTTCTTCAAGATAGCGTTTTGCTTTTAGCATGTCGATAGTCGGTACGCCTTCAGTGATCACAACGATCAACTTAACGCCAGCATCGATTGCTTCAACGATAGAGTCTAGTACAAATGGTGCTGGTACATAGATGACAGAAGCGTCAGCTTGAGTCGCTTCCATCGCTTCGCTCATAGTGTTAAATACTGGTAAGCCTAGGTGCGTTTGACCGCCTTTACCTGGAGTCACACCACCAACAACTTTAGTACCATATTCGATGGCTTGCTCAGAATGGAACGTACCATTTTTACCAGTAAAACCCTGTACCAATACTTTGGTATCTTTATCGATTAATACACTCATTATATTTTCCTTGTATTCGGTTGTCTTGCAACAGTGGTCTTTATAACTCTTATTATCAGATATTGATAACCAATCTTTGTTATAAAAACCACTATTACGATTTGACTACTATGCTTAAAGACTTAGGCTTTAACAGCATCGACAATTTTTTGAGCCGCGTCAGATAGACCTTGAGCTGAAATCAGTTTTAGACCAGACTCTTCTAGGATTTGTGCGCCTTTCTCAGCGTTGTTACCTTCTAAACGCACGACCACAGGTACTTGTACATCAACTTCTTTGATAGCAGCGATGATAGCTTCTGCAATCATGTCACAACGTACGATACCGCCAAAGATGTTGATTAGAACGCCTTCAACACTGCTGTCTTCTAGAATGATTTTGAACGCTTCAACAACGCGATCTTTGGTTGCGCCACCGCCAACGTCCAAGAAGTTAGCAGGCTTGCCGCCATACAACTTGATGATATCCATGGTCGCCATTGCAAGACCAGCACCATTAACCATACAACCGATGTTACCTTCTAGTGCAACATAGTTTAGGTCAAACTCAGCGGCTTTAAGCTCACGCTCATTTTCTTGCGTCTTGTCTTGTAGCGCTGCAATTTTAGGCAGACGATATAGTGCGTTTGAGTCGATACCGATTTTGCCATCAACACAAACGATTTCGCCGTTTTCGCGAACAGCTAATGGGTTGATTTCCATTAGAGCAAAGTCATTTTCAACAAATGCTTTATAAGCGCCAGTCATCAATTTAACGAACTGGTTGATTTGCTTGCCCTCTAGACCAAGTTTGAACGCAACGTCACGCGCTTGGAAAGGCATCAAACCAACTAAAGGATCAACGTTTACTTTGAAGATTTTTTCTGGGGTGCTGTGTGCTACTTCTTCGATATCTACGCCACCTTCGGTAGATGCCATGAACGTTACACGACGAGTTGCACGATCTACAACTGCACCAAGATATAGCTCAGTCTGTACTGGGTACATATCTTCTGCAACCAATACGAAGTTTACTGGCTGACCGTCAGCGTCAGTTTGGAATGTTACTAGGTTAGTACCGATCAGCTCTTCAGCAACTTGCTTCGCTTCTTCACGAGTTTTAACCAGCTTTACGCCACCCGCTTTACCGCGACCACCAGCATGTACTTGCGCTTTAATTACCGCAATATCAGTTGGGGTTTTATCAAAAGCTGCAGCAGCTTCTTCGCCGTTATGGGCGATGATGCCTTCTTGAATTGGCAAACCGTAGCTTTTTAATAGCTCTTTTGCTTGATACTCATGTAAATTCATTGATTGTATCCTTTATTTTTTACAATTAATAAAAAGTGAAATCAAGTACGCACATATATTAAGCATACATATAACGCACTCATGATCGTGGCTATCGCCAACATAGCGATACCACAATCAGGTTGTAAATCGACAATAACTAAATTAACTACTTATTTTTTACGTTTTTTGCGCTGGATAGCATGGATAGCACGGCCGTCTGCAGATAGAGCAGCTTCATGCACTGCTTCTGAAATAGTTGGATGTGCGAAGGTCATTAGCTGCAAATCTTCAATGCTAGAGACAAATTCCATCGCAATCATACCTTGATGGACAATATCACCAGCACCAGCAGAGATCGCATGCATACCTAATAGACGATCTGTTTTCGCATCAGCGACTACTTTCACAGAGCCTTGAGCTTCACTTTGAGCAAGTGCACGGCCGTTAGCAGCTAAGTTGAACGAACCGGTCTTCACTTCATAGCCAGCTTCTTCAGCTTCTTGCTCAGTCAAACCTACCCATGCAATTTCTGGGTGAGTATAAATGACATTGATGATAGTGTCATAGTTAACTTGAGGTTTTTCGCCATGAATACGCTCAACAGCCATCATGCCCTCTTCCATAGCTTTATGCGCAAGCATTGGACCACGGACCAAATCACCGATAGCATACACGCCATCAAGGTTGGTTTTACACTGGTCATTGACATCGATAAGGCCACGTTCAGTCAACGTGATACCGCTGTCATCGCCAAGCAGTTTTTCAGAATAAGCACGGCGACCAACACAAACGATTAGCTTATCAAAGCTTTCCTCGCTCGACTCGCCTTTGTTTTCGCTAGTGACGACAACTTGGTCACCTTGAACTTCAGCGTTGGTTACTTTGGTATCGACACGAATATCAAGACCTTGCTTCTTCAGCATTTTGCCAGCTTCTTTTGAGATATCTTTGTCAGCAGCAGCTAGGAAACTAGGAAGCGCTTCATACACAACTACTTCTGCACCTAGGCGACGCCATACTGAACCAAGCTCAAGACCGATAACACCAGCACCAATAACGCCTAGACGCTTAGGTACTTCAGTGAAATCAAGTGCGCCAGTTGAATCAACAATACGGTCACCATCAGTTTTGGCAACAGGAATCTCGATAGGCACAGAACCTGCCGCAAGAATAACGTTCTTAGCAGTGATCGTCGTTTCGCTGTCGTCTTCTAGAGCAGTAAATTTGACTTTTTTGTCAGTGCCCGTACCATCAACTAGCGTACCCCAACCCTGTAGCCAGTCAACACCATTGCCTTTTAGCAACGCTGCAACACCGCCAGTCAATTGCTTGACGATACCTTCTTTACGTTCTATCATTTTTTCGATATTGATAGCAACGTCACCAGTACTGATACCGTGCTCGTCAAGATCATGCTTAGTGGCTTCATAACGATGTGAGCTGTCAAGCAAGGCTTTTGATGGGATACAACCAACGTTTAAGCAAGTGCCACCAAGTGCTGGCTCACCTTTATAAACGCGCTTTTCGATACAGGCAACGCTCATACCGAGTTGACCTGCACGAATAGCCGCTTCGTAACCACCAGGACCGCCGCCGATGACGACTAAATCATAATTGTCTTTCATAGTACGTTCCTATTTTTAATTGTATGTGTCATTTAAATAGATTGTTATCTTAATGATAAATCAGTACGGTCTACACTCTATGGTTAATACACCATATCAGTGAGAAAGACTCACTTATCTCTAGTCGATAGTAAGTCACCGTTTTTAAAATCATTTTCGTATATGTCAGCGGATTAACTGATTGCTGACTGAGCAAAACTATAATCTGTACTAAAGTGAAAAAGCTTGTATCGGCTATTGCCAATACAAGCTTAGAAGCTTACAAGTCTAGTAACAACATGGCTGGGTCTTCGACCAACTCTTTGATAGTTACTAGGAACTGTACGGCCTCTTTACCATCAATCATACGATGGTCATAAGATAGCGCTAGGTACATCATCGGTAGAATTTCAACCTTACCATCAACAGCCATTGGGCGGTCATTGATAGCATGCATACCCAAGATAGCGGTTTGTGGTGGATTTAAGATAGGCGTTGACATCAATGAACCGAACACACCGCCGTTAGAGATGGTAAAAGTACCACCAGTCATATCTTCTAGACCAAGCTTACCTTGCTGTGCTTTACTACCAAACTCACGGATGGTACTTTCAACATCAGCCATGCTCATACGGTCAGTGTCACGTAATACTGGTACTACTAGACCACGGTCTGATGATACGGCTACACCGATATCATAAAAACCATGATAAACAATGTCGTCGCCATCTAGTGACGCATTTACTGCTGGGAAGCGTTTGAGTGCTTCTGTTGCGGCTTTGATAAACAATGACATAAAGCCTAGACGTACGCCATGACGCTTCTCAAATTTTTCTTTGTACTTAGCGCGCATGTCCATCAATGGCTTCATGTTAACTTCGTTAAACGTCGTCAACATCGCTGTGTCTTGTGATGCTGACAATAGACGCTCTGCAACACGCTTGCGCAGACGAGTCATTGGAACGCGTTTTTCTGTACGTTCGCCCATTGACTCAGCAACGGGACGGCCACTATCAGATTTGATGCTGCTGTCTGATTTTAGCGTTGGATTTGCCATGTCCGTTTTGGTGACACGACCGCCGCGACCACTACCTTCAACTTCTTTAGGATCAACGCCAGACTCTTTTGCTGCTTTACGGACTGCTGGGCTTTGATCTTTGTGATCTGCTTCGTCTTTTTTGTCAGTCGCTTGTACTGGCTCACCGCCGTCTGCAGCTTGCTTTTCTGATGCAGCTGGCTGCTCTGTTGTCTCTGCAGCTGGTGCTTCGCCTGCACTTGCACCGGCTTCGAACTGTGCAATCAACTCATCAGACAATACTGTGTCATCAACTTGCTTGACGATTTTAGTTACTACACCATCATCAGGTGCAACAACTTCTAGTACTACTTTGTCAGTCTCGATCTCAGCTAGTAGGTCATCACGATTAACTTGTTGACCTTCAGTGACATGCCATTCAACGATTGTGCCATCGGCAACCGATTCTGGAAAAACGGGGGCTTTGATGTCAGCCATCGATATACTCCTTAGATGTGGATATTCATACTTATTATTAAGTCGTGATAGGCAGTCAGTATTCGTTAAAAGTAACGCTTAGATTGTATTAAAAAATACTAACTGTCATCGCCTGATTCATTTATCTGCTATAGTCTTTCGATTAGATAACCTGTTACTTAGATAGCTCATCGACACTTATACCAAGACCGCCAGCAATCAATGCTTGCTGCTGCTGAGCATGCAGTTTTGGCGAACCTGTTGCAGGTGCTGCACTAGGAGGACGTGCCACCGGCTCCATGACTTTTGCCTTAGTTGGATGTGGTACAACAATACGGAACATATGCGGGGCCAGATAGTACCAAGCGCCTTGGTTCAGTGGTTCTTCTTGCGTCCATACAATCTCAGCTAGATTGCTGTATTTTTCAATCTCAGCAACCAAACGTTGCTCTGGTAATGGATAAAGTTGTTCAATACGTACGATAGCAACATGATCAAGACCCAATGCGCGGCGCTGCTCTAGTAGATCGTAATAGACCTTACCGCCACATAGCACCATGCGAGTAACTTTGTCTGCGTTGTGGTCGTCCATCTCTGAAATTACGGTTTCAAACTTACCATTGGCAAGCTCTTCTAGATTAGACGTTGCCAGCTTATGACGTAACAAACTCTTTGGTGACATAACGATCAAAGGCTTACGAATCGGGCGTACTGCTTGACGACGCAAGGCGTGATAAATCTGTGCAGGAGTCGTTGGCGTAATAACTTGCATATTGTCTTCAGCACATAGCTGTAAGAAGCGCTCAAGACGCGCAGAAGAATGCTCTGGACCTTGACCTTCAAAACCATGTGGCAATAACATGGTCAAACCACAAACACGCTGCCACTTGGTCTCGCCACTTGAGATGAACTGATCAATAACGACCTGCGCACCGTTCACGAAGTCACCAAACTGCGCTTCCCAAACAATCAATGCATTTGGTACTGTCGTAGCATAACCATATTCAAAGGCTAATACTGCTTCCTCTGATAGCAATGAGTTATAGGTGGCAAAGCGTGCTTGCGTTTTACTCATGTGAGCGAGTGGCACATACATGCTGCCGTCATTGACATTATAGATTTCACTGTGACGATGCGAGAACGTACCACGTCCTACATCTTCGCCCGTAATGCGTACCAATACATCATCGTTATCGACCAATGATGCATAAGCCAATGTCTCAGCTGCACCCCAGTTGAGAGGCTCTTCACCAGTCTGCATCGCTAGACGCTGCTCAACTACTTTTTGAACTTGGCGTTGTAGCTTGTAGCCCTCTGGCATTTCAGCCATACGGCGTCCATAAGCTTTTAGCTTTTCGATATCGACACTAGTGTCCCAGTCGTCAACCAATTCGTGACCTAAATAAGGCTTCCAGTCTACAAATAACTGCTCGTTAGGTTCTTTTACTAGTGAGCTGGCAACATAATCACCACGGTCTAAAGATTCACGATAGTCGTCTTCGTATTGCTTTTCTTCTTCGCTATTTAAAAGCCCATCAGCGATAAGCTTCTGTGCATAGATGGTACGCGTTGTAGGCAATTTTTTAATAACTGCATACATCAATGGCTGCGTAGCTGAAGGCTCATCTGCTTCATTATGTCCGTTACGGCGATAGCAAAAAAGATCAATGATGATGTCTTTATCAAACTGATGACGATAATCTAATGCCAACTGAGCTGCAAATACGACTGATTCAGGATCGTCACCATTCACGTGCAAGATGGGCGCATGTACCATCTTAGCGACGTCAGTACAGTATTCGGTTGAACGAACATCTTCTTGACGGCTGGTGGTAAAACCAACTTGGTTATTGATGACAATATGTACAGTACCACCAGTGGTATAAGCACGGGTCTGTGACATTTGGAAGGTTTCTTGAACCACACCTTGACCAGCAAAAGCCGCGTCGCCATGGATAACGATCGGCAATACTGAATTACCACCAGTATTGTCTAATGACGGCTGATCATTACGGCGCACTTGGCGGGCACGTACTGAGCCTTGTAATACTGGTGCAACGATTTCAAGATGAGATGGGTTAAACGCTAGTGCCAAATGCGCCTCACCACCTGGCGTCATCACATTTGATGAAAAACCATTGTGGTATTTAACGTCACCTGAGCCTTTTTCTGGTTGTACTTTGCCATCAAATTCGTCAAACAGATCCGCAGGATTTTTACCTAGGATATTGACTAGTAGGTTAAGGCGTCCACGGTGAGCCATACCAATGACCATCTCTTTTGTGCCATAGCCACCAGCACGTTGAATAATTTCATTGATAGCAGGAATGAAGCTTTCACCGCCCTCTAGACCGAAACGTTTAACGCCCGTATATTTACGTGCTAAGTACTTTTCTAAACCTTCGGCAGCAGTCAGGCGCTCAAGAATAGATAAGCGCTTTTCTTTATCAAATTGGATATAGCCCAAGTTGGTTTCTAAGTATTCTTCCATCCAGCGCTTTTCTGTGCTGGTGGTGACGTGCATGTACTCGATACCAATATGACGGCAGTACACACGCTCCATGATTTCGATAATTTCACGCAATGGCGCTTCATTTTTACCGATTACTAAATCATTGGTTGGGAATACAGTATCAAGATCTGCTTCTGATAAATTATGATAAGCAAGCGTTAGATCTTCTACTTCGGCACGTGGATGCAAATCTAAAGGATCAAGTTTGGCACGGCGATGGCCACGGCGACGATATGCGGAGATTAATTGCTGCACACCCATTTGCTTTGGATCAGTACAGTTATTTGAGGTACCACTGCTTTGGTCAGTGTTTTCATCACTTACTTTATTCGCGGTCTGATTGCGAGCAAGTAATAAAAATTGGTCCTTAATCGCGTTATGCTTGGCATCGTCTGACGATTTGTACTGTTCAAAGTACGCTTGCCAATCTGTGTCAACACTATCAGGGTCTGTTAGGTACTGCTCGTAAAGAGCTTCTATATAGCTGGCATTATCAGCGGCCAGTTCAGTATGTCCTTGGTCCGCTTTTTCTTTAGTTATACTATTCATAATAATCGTCTATTTGATAGATAAATGAATGGAGTCGTGCTTATTATGGTGTCAATCGCTAGATGCTAGGCATATAGACAATTTGTCATATCCCGTTAAATACTATTTGATAAAACACTTCTATCCCTAAGTATTGCCGTCACTATAGAATATTGCCGTCATTGTCTAAAGAAGCAAGGGATGCTAAATAGTGATAACAAGTCTTATTGCAATACCTATATTAAAAATAAAATTATTTGTGAACGCTCAGTTTTGTTAACTGACTCGTTTCACAACATTAATTTATATATACTTCTTGTAGCTATAACCGATTGGTAAGTTATAAGTTATTAACAATCAATCAAACTTTTAGCTAACCATTTATAATGGCTGTTAACGCTAAAACATCCTATGTCTACTAGAAATGTTGTCCATCAAGACAGAAATACATTGCTGTATAGCCTATCACGACCATTTTTTGCGACATAGTTTGTTTGTTCAATACTAAGTATTTACGTAATGAATATCTATTATCAATTATACAAGCACAATAATTGTATACATAACGTTTTATTCTATTAATTGATACGTATTACTGAACCACTCAATTAGCATTTAGTATCGTCAAAAACGTAATTATACCAAACTTTTCTCGTGTCTATATCCGATTATATAGATTGATTGTCTATATATTATGTCTTCTTACACACAACCAATGTATTGCGTATGGTGTTTTGCCAGCTCAATGGCTGAATATTGACCATTTGCGAGTCAAACTTACTGCTTTAGTTTCCTGCTGCTGTGATCTAAGACTCTATAGGTAAGCCTGCTTGGTATAGAGCCAGTAGAGTATGCACGCAAATATATCTAAGCCAGTCTAACTAACAAAAACACCACCTAACGAATAGGTGGTGTTTTTCGTACTGTATCTATTATAACTGATGCGCTTGCAAACTACTAACCGGCTTGATCAATCAACATATTACGTAGATGGCCAATGGCTTTGGTTGGGTTCAAGCCTTTAGGACAAACCGATACACAGTTCATGATACCACGGCAACGGAACAAGCTAAACGGATCGTCTAGACGGGCCAAACGTGCTTGGGTATCACCATCACGACTATCAGCAACAAAGCGATAAGCGTGCAGTAACGCTGATGGACCTAGGAACTTATCAGGGTTCCACCAGAATGATGGGCAACTGGTTGAACAGCACGCACACAAGATACACTCATACAGACCGTTTAGCTTTTCACGCTGTTCAGGTGACTGTAGACGTTCCGTCGGCGGTGCTGGCTGATCATTGATCAAGTACGGGTGTACTTTCTCATATTGCTCGTAGAATTGGTTCATATCAACAACCAAATCACGAACCACTGGCAAACCAGGTAACGGGCGAACCGTTACTTTTTCTGGTAGGGTATTCATGTTGATTAAACATGCTAGACCATTTTTGCCGTTGATGTTCATGCCGTCAGAACCACAAATACCTTCGCGACAAGAGCGACGGAAAGTAATTGTCTCATCTTCTTTCTTTAGGCGTAATAATACGTCAAGCAACATACGATCTGAATCAAGTAATTCAATCGTATAGGTTTGCATGCGCGGCGCTGCGTCCACATCAGGATCGTAGCGATAGATTTCGATGGTGCGAGTACCTCGGCTCATAATGCTAAACTCCACACGTAGGTGATGGCGGGCATACAAAGACTGCAACATATTAGCGCTGGCTATTGATTAGTACTGATAATTAAATATCGAATATCAATCAATAGCCCAGTAACGCTGGCATGAGCATGTAGCTGGCGGTCACCTTTTTAATAAATTAATAAGGGATAAAACGTTGAGACTGCTGTTGCATGTTGGCTATGAACCAAGCATGCAATCTAGAGTTAATAGACGCGAACTTTTGGTTCAATGTAGTCAACAGTCAATGGTACTTTGCGAACGGGCTTATAAATAATACGGTTGCCTTCAGAATACCATAAAGTATGCTTCATCCAATCGTGGTCGTTACGACCATTTGGTGCGTAATCATCATCTTCTGGACGGTCATAGTCAGATACACTGTGTGCGCCGCGGCTTTCGTGACGTGTAGCCGCTGATATCATAGTGGCTTTTGCTACTTCGTACAGATTTGCCACTTCAAAAGCTTCGATGCGTGCTGTGTTGAACACCTGTGATTTATCGCCAAGATGAATTTTTTCGATCTTATCGCCTAGCGCTAGGATTTTCTCAACGCCTTCATCCATCATTGCTTGGGTACGGAATACACTAGCATGCTTTTGCATAGTTGCCCGAATCTCATCAGCCACGTCTTGCGCATTGTAGCCTTCAGTAGACTGTTGCAACTTGTCTAAACGCTTCACTGTAAAATCAAGCACACGTGGATCAAGCGGCTTGTAGTTGTGATCAGCGTGATGGAACTCATCAACGATATGTTTACCCGCTGCACGGCCAAATACGAGTAGATCAAGTAGTGAATTCGTACCTAAACGGTTGGCACCATGAACACTCACACAAGCACATTCACCGATTGCATAAAGACCCTTAACCACATTGCCTTTAGCATATAGGCCGTCTTCATCAGTACCTGCTTCTAGATCTGGCACAACAACCTGACCATGAATAGTGGTTGGAATACCGCCCATCATGTAATGAATGGTTGGGATTACTGGAATTGGTTCTTTTGTGATGTCGACGTTGGCGAAGTTTTTACCAATCTCAAATACTGATGGCAAACGCTTCATGATGGTTTCAACGCCTAGATGCGTCATATCCATAACGATATGATCAGCATTAGGACCACAACCACGGCCTTCTTTGATTTCTTGGTCCATTGAACGTGATACGAGGTCACGTGGTGCCAAGTCTTTCACGGTTGGTGCATAACGCTCCATGAACGCTTCACCATCTTTATTACGCAAGATAGCGCCTTCACCGCGACAACCTTCAGTCAGTAGTACACCTGCACCATGAACACCAGTTGGATGGAACTGCCAGAATTCCATATCCTGCAATGGGATACCAGCACGTACTGCCATGCCAATACCGTCGCCAGTATTGATATAAGCATTGGTAGACGCTGCAAAGATACGACCCGCACCGCCTGTCGCTAGGACAGTAATTGGTGACTGGAATACCGCAACCGTACCCGTCTCTTGCTCAAGCGCAACGACACCGTTGATGTTACCCGCTTCGTCTTTGATCAAATCAAGGGCAATCCACTCGATAAAGAACTCAGTGCCTTGCTCTAAATTCTTTTGATATAGCGTATGTAGCAGCGCGTGACCTGTACGGTCAGCAGCAGCACAAGCACGTTGTACAGCTTTTTCGCCATAGTTAGACGTATGACCACCGAACGGACGCTGATAAATCGTACCATCTTCGTTACGGTCAAATGGCATGCCCATGTGCTCAAGCTCATAGACTACTTTTGGCGCTTCACGGCACATATACTCGATAGCATCTTGGTCACCCAACCAATCTGATCCTTTTACGGTATCATAGAAGTGGAAGTGCCAGTTGTCATTGCTCATGTTACCCAAACTTGCACCGATACCACCCTGAGCGGCAACCGTGTGCGAACGCGTTGGGAATACTTTGGTAAGGACTGCAACCTTCATGCCCGCTTCCGCTAAATGCAATGAAGCACGCATACCTGAGCCGCCGCCACCAACGATGACTGCATCGTAGTTTAGGGTCTTGATATTACTAATGGTATTGTCTTGTCTAGTTGCCATTACGGTTTTCCTAATGCCTGTTAATGCTCAGAAGTTAATTAAAACTCTTTAAAAAGCTTGTATCACATTTATGAAAGCTCACTATTTGGCTATTTCATAAACTTGTAACATAACAATCTAAACAGTCTGCAACCACTTCATGTGCATATCTATCGTTATACTGGACTAAGCCTACTCAGCTATAATCAGATTAGCTGGTCATCAATGCTAGTCCAATGCTATGACTATTCTTGGCTATCAGCAGATAATTGCGATTATCTTTCCAACCAGTTTATCAGTTGGATATACCTGCTGTTATATATAGATATAAGAGGTATTTGTTCAATGGTTAAACAGCAGCGATACCGAAACCGTTACCCCAAAAAATCATAATGCCCCAAAATAGAAATACTAAAATAGCGATAATCATCAATGACTGTAGTACTAAACGTAAACCTGCTGCGCTTGAGCCTAGCTTGCCTGTCGTAATATAGTCAGTAAATACTGTCCACATACCGACCCAAGCATGGCCAGCCAGTGCAAGTACTGCAACCAAACTGAATAAACGCATCGGTAAACTGGTCATAAATGATGACCATTCAATGAAAGTGACATCACCATGGGTCAAAAAGAAGCCCAGCAATATCACGCTATAAACGGCTAAAACAACAGCACTAATACGCTGAATAATCCAATCACGTGAGCCTGAACCTGTCAGACCAGTAGCACTTTTGATTCCTGAATCATTTTTTATCATTAGAACATCACCCATACAAATGACGCGACAACCAAAATCGCGGCGATCACAAAACTGACCATAGAGGCAGTGCGACCAGATTTTAGCTCTTCGTTCATGCCCATATCAGCAAATAAATGTTTCATACCCATTACGAAATGATAGGCAATAGCGGCAACAAATATCCATGCTAAAAAGCGCACAAGTACGTTGTCAAATACAGTTGCAAAACTCTCAGGCGACGCCAGTGAGTTCTGTAATAACCATAGCATGACAGGAATTAATAAAAATAAAATAATGCCAGAGATACGATGCAAGATAGAGGCGATCGCAATCGGTGAGCGATTAACACTAATCACTTGGCTTAAAGGCAGATCAATAGGTCGGTTGCTTTTCACAGCGGGCATCCTTTTTGCGGTTATACTCCTGTATCTGCTATCGAGGCTTGACATGGATAGTGTCAGATGAGCGTCGAGCAACACACGAGACGAATAAAGTAAGGAAGAGCTAGCTGACTTCTTTTAGTTTGCGCTAAATATGAAGAAAGGATCATGTATATAAAGGTAGTAATAGACTGTTCAACATCGCTTGTCGAGATGACAGGCCTATCAAACAACCCATCTATTATACAACAAAGAGAATAAACATGAGTAAGATCGACTAACCAGTCTATTTTTATTGGTCGTATGAAGCGCAAGACAACGTTAATATGTCCTCTACTTCAGAGCGAGCCGCATACTAAGCAACAGATACTTGTGCTCAGCACTCAAAAACAGAATGGTTAATAGGAACACTCAAACCATAGAATTCGGTTTGGTCTATCAAAACACTAGACAATCGTAAATAGGCATATATAAAGCAAGCTATAAACGACACTATGTTATGACCACTTATCAATTTGCACAAGCTAGTGCTAGTTAATTACTACAATTATAAAATGACTGAGCGATAATTACAAACTTATCCCTGAAGCAATAGTAAAACACAGTTATTTAACAAATAAATAGAGATATGTAATACTCAATCTGAAAAGCATTGATCTATATCAAACTTAAGTCGAATTCGATTGGTTTGCTACTCATGACCTAGAAGATTTTAAGCTCAATTTTTATGCATATGTGTCTAGATTTTTGCCAATATTCGAACAATGTTGTACCGATTTTGACATCATAAATATGGCTGAAAAATGGATAAATTTAAGCAAAATAACCAAACAGACATATTTTGATACAAAAATTACAGCGAATAACCACCGCTAACCCATGCCAATTGGGATGGTAGTCAATAAAAGTTTTTTCAAATCACAAGTGATTGCTGCTAATATACCCTGCGTATTAAATGAGTTAAATTCATTTTACCGTTTGACCGATGATGACGTGAGGTGTACGTCTGTAGTAATTTTATTCTAACAAGCTAAAACCAATGGAGAGCAATTTATGGCTGATAATAATGCCAAACTAACCGTGAATGGTGAAGAATACGAACTTCCTATTATTAAAGGTACTTTAGGGCGCCCAGTTATCGATGTTGCTGCTCTACAAGAATCAGGCTTCTGGTCTTATGACCCTGGCTTTAAAGTTACTGCTCCTGTTGAATCAAAGATTACTTACATCGACGGCGGTAAAGGCGAGTTATTGCATCGTGGCTACCCTATCGACGAGTTAGCGAACAACGCTGAATACCTAGAAGTCGCTTATGCATTGATTCATGGTGACCTACCTACTGCTGAGCAAAAAGCAGACTTTTTTGAAAAAATCCGCGAGCATACTCCTGTCCATGATCAATTGCGTAAGTTCTTTGAAGGCTTCCGCCGTGACGCGCATCCAATGGCTATTATGGTTGGTGTCGTTGGTGCCTTATCAGCGTTCTATCATGAAGACCTAGACGTGAGCAATGAAGAACATCGCGAAATCACAGCTATTCGTCTAATTGCTAAGATGCCTACGCTTGCTGCGATGAGTTATAAGTATTCACAAGGCGAACCGTTCATGTATCCGCGTAATGACTTTAACTACGCAGAAAACTTCTTGTACATGATGTTTGCAACGCCTGCTGATGTAGATTACGAAACCAATGACGTTATCACTCGCGCCATGGACAAGATCTTTACCTTGCACGCTGACCATGAGCAAAACGCTTCTACGTCAACAGTACGTCTAGCTGGCTCTACCGGTGCAAACCCTTATGCATGTATCGCTGCAGGTATTGCTGCGTTATGGGGACCATCACATGGCGGCGCCAACGAAGCTGTTCTTGAGATGCTAGATGAAATCGGTACTGTCGAAAACGTGCCTGAGTTCATGGAAAAAGTAAAAAGCCGTGAAGTGAAGCTCATGGGCTTTGGTCACCGTGTTTACAAAAACTTCGATCCACGCGCTCAAGTAATGAAAGAGACTTGTGATGAAGTACTAGAAGCACTAGGTATCAACGACCCTAAGCTTGAGTTAGCGATGGCACTAGAGAAAATCGCGCTAGAAGACCCGTTCTTCATCGAGCGTAACCTATATCCAAACGTTGATTTTTACTCTGGTATCATCTTGAAAGCCATCGGTATCCCAACGTCAATGTTTACAGTTATCTTCGCATTGGCTCGCACTTCAGGCTGGATCAGCCACTGGTTAGAAATGCATAGTGCACCATTCAAAATCGGTCGCCCGCGTCAGTTGTATACTGGTGAAACGCGCCGTGATTTTGTAAAAGTTGAAGATCGCAAGTAAGCTGAGCCGTGTTTGAGCAATAAAAAATCCCGCTATCATGCGGGATTTTTTATTGCTCTTTGATAGGTACTATTGGCTCTAGTATGTATATTTGATACTACGAACATGACATGGTTATTTACTGAAATTCTTTCAAAGTCTGTTCATACTTTGCAATCTGCTCATCATAGCCTTTAATCGTATCATTAAACTTAGTCATGAGCATCTCAAACTCTTGCTGCTGCTGTTGTTTCATCTGCTGCATATCGACTACCTGCTGCGCTTCTATCTGCTCCCATACTTGATGCTGAATAATCAAACGAGCCAGCGCTGGGCTTTTTGCACTTAACCTTCCGGCAATCTCTGCATGTTCAAACAATTGCGGCACTAAAGTCGCGATGTTAATCAGTGTGTCAGAATCCTCTGCACTGAGTGGCGTCGTCACAGGCTGATATAGCGTATCCATCGTTTGTTGATAGCGCTCTATTATCTGCGCTTCGGTCAGTATCACAGGTTTACGTGGCTCCAGACTAATACGCTTTAACACCGTCAAGTCACGCTCACCAACTTCGGTACTAGTATTGATATCGACCGCTGCATCCGAATCTGTATTGCTACCTATAGCCACTGGGCTGTTCGATGCTGTTGTCTGCTCAGCACTATCAACACCAGAGCCCTCTGACGCATTCTCTATTGTCTCATCGTTGCTGTTGTTGCTAGTAGTGTTTTCACCTGTGCTGTCAGTCACGTTATCGTTAGCATTGTCAGCTGCACCGTCTAGTAGTAAGGACTCATCGCTGTCTGATGCATCTGCCGCTTGCAGTGACTCATACTCTGCTTGAAGACGGCGCTGCAACCCTTGCGCTTGTGCAACATATATAGGTTGAAACTGTTCTATACGCGCTGCAGCCGAATCGCTTTGTGGCATAGGCTGACTGTCTTCTTCAGTTGTTTTTTCGCTTGTCTCGGTATCGCTTGGTACAGGCTGGGTATCTGCTTGCTGTTGGCAACCCGTCAGAAACAGTACACTCGTCAACGCTGCTGCAAGCAGTGGCGATTGATAATGAGTGTCAGTATTAGGCTTCACTGATAAAAATCTAAGCATAAGAGTACATATCCTTTAATAAAGCAAACGTATAAAAAGCTAAAGTGATGACGATAACTAACGTTTGTCATTCTCTGTTCATTTATTCTTCGAGCCATCACTGACTTATTAGTCATTGAACAAACCCAATTTAATAGGCATATAATTATTTTTATCTTATTCATTAGTCATACTATTACTAATCATAGCACTATCTCTAATTACCCCAAGCAGTTAGAAACCTAATTATCATATGACAGGCAAAACCTAGCTGATAAAAGAGCTACCAGTGCTTTTAATGTTAGTAATAGGATTTACGGTCAAAAATGGTATGCAAGCCTCCAAAGCTTGGCAGTCTTGTCCGCGCTGACGACGTACAAAATAATCTTGTACCATACGTGCCTGCTGCTCTATACCATACTTAAAAAAGGATTTACCCGTTTCTAATACATAGTCATAGCGCCGATCGATAAGGGCACCGCGTACGACTTTTAAACCTTGCTGCAATTGCCATATGTGAGTCAACTCATGTATTAGCCAGCTCTGTTTCGCCAAAGGCGCGTCACTAAAATCTATAATCCAATCAGCTGGGTTAAAATAGATATTACCATTGGGACTGACGGCATAGTTTTTTAGTACCCACCAAGCGGTCTTTAGCCGAACCTCATCAAGTCTGATACTCTCACCAAATACGGATCTCGCCAGCGCTATCTCGCCTGCCGTCAAACCACGCGACCGCTGGCTGTGGTTACGGTTACGTAGATATCGATTAAATAAGCGCTTGAGTGTGGGTTTAGACATCGTCAATGTATTACCTTATATTTGATAGGCTACTTCTAATAGATTATGTTTGGTTATCCATTTTTACCAAGTCCGTTACTGAAATGGTTGAACCGTTAATATAGATGAATTGTGAGAACTAAAGTATCAAGGACATAAGCTATACGCTTAGTGAGCTTTCATTAACATGTTTTTGCGTTAGCCTAGCGTGTATGACCCATACTTACAGGTAACATTAGGTTTATAACCTAGCCTACTTTTATGGCTCATGTCCAATATTGAGTGTCATTATAAAGTTGCTGCGAGAATCATGCCAAACAACTGAGTGTATTTAGATGAACTCAGAATAGTAAATATAGAATAGAATGCGGTGCTCTGTACTCAACGTTCTGTATTTAGCGATAACGCCCATTGATAACTGCCATTATGATCCATTGATGGTTTTTTAATTATTTGATAGAGAGTTCTATGCCGACCAACTTTCACGCCGACACCCCCCTTGCCCAGCGTATGCGCCCTGCCTCACTTGCTGCCATTATTGGTCAAGAGCACCTCTTAGCTATAGGTGCACCGCTACGACGTTTGGTAGAGCAAGGACACTTGCCATCTATTATCTTACATGGTGAAGCAGGTATCGGAAAAACAACCATCGCGATGCTATTGGCTGATGCCGTTGGTAGACCCTTTCATGCGCTCTCTGCCTTGAATACCGGGGTCAAGCAGCTGCGTGAAGTACTAGACAATAGAGACTCATTAAGCCTTGAGTCACCTGTGGTATTTATCGATGAGATACATCGTTTTAATAAAGCGCAGCAAGACGCGCTCTTGGGCGCTGTGGAATCTGGGGATATTACCTTAATTGGTGCAACCACAGAGAACCCATCATTTAGCGTCAATAATGCTCTATTATCGCGTTGCCAAGTATATCGTTTAGAGCCGTTGACGCCTGAGCAGATTGGTGTCGTATTACAGCGAGCACTAACAGAAGACGCTGTCCTTAAAAAGCTGACTATCGACTTGCAAGCGCAAGATACCATCAGTCAATTGGCACATGGCGACGCAAGAAAGGCGCTAAACTTATTAGAGCTCGCGATCCAAACAGCCGACACCAAGCAATCACCAACAGTCATTGATGATGAGCTGGTTGGCCAAGTGGCGCAAACGGCGTTGGTACGTTACGATAAAGATGGTGAGCAGCATTACGATATTATTTCAGCCATGATTAAATCAGTACGTGGCTCAGATCCTGACGCAGCGCTATATTGGATGGCTCGGATGCTGGTTGGCGGAGAGCCTGCAGATTTTATTGCGCGTCGATTGGTGATACTCGCCAGTGAGGATATCGGTAATGCCAACCCCAATGCCCTACTCCTTGCTGATACAGCATTGCGCAGTGTGCAATCAATCGGTATGCCAGAGGCACGCATCATATTGGGGCAAGTCGTGGTCTATCTAGCTACCAGTGCCAAAAGCAATAGCACTTATAAAGCGATAAATGCGGCAATGGCTTTGGCAGAAAAGGATGCCTCCCCTGTACCATTACACCTACGTAATGGGGTGACAAAACTAATGCGTAATCAGGGCTACGGACAAGGTTACGCGTATCCTCATAACTACCCTAACCACTACTATCTTCAAAGCTATTTGCCAGAAAACTTGTTGGGTACCAGTTTTTACGAGTTTGCTGATAATCAGCGCGAGCAGCATAGTAAACAGTTTATAGAATGGCTAAAAACCCAAGCAGCAAGTAATGATTGAGAATACCATCTGATGTATCGGAAAATTTTGAGCTATCGTTGGTTTAGGGATTAGTCATTATACGTATGAGCCATTAGTAATATTTAACCCCATTTTTAAAAGACTAAGCGTGATAGTTCAGCTTTGAGGCAGCACGCGTGGACAAAAACCGTTAAAATGTATCCATAATGATATATAAGAGTCATGAGTTACTTCTATATTTGATTACTGTTATTTAATTACTATGATTATCACGCGCTTTGCTCAACAGCAACAGCGCGTTTTACCATCTACTGCTACAATAGGCAGATAACGCTTTATATTCCAAACCACACATATTTATTAATAATAAAATATTGAGACTTACTATGAGTTTACATACGATTCCTGAGATTATCGAAGACATTCGTGCCGGAAAAATGGTCATCTTGATGGATGATGAAGACCGCGAAAACGAAGGTGATATCATCATGGCAGCGACGCACGTTCGCCCTGAAGATATCAACTTTATGATTACTCACGCGCGCGGCTTGGTATGCTTAACCCTATCACAGGCGCGTTGCCAGCAATTAGCCCTGCCGCTTATGTCAGATCGCAATGAAGCAAAATTTAGCACAAACTTCACGGTGTCTATTGAGGCTTCTGAAGGTGTTACCACTGGTATCTCTGCAGCGGACCGCGCTCGTACGATTCAAGCTGCGGTCTCGTCTGCTGCAAAGCCAGAAGACATCGTCCAACCTGGGCATATTTTTCCAATCATGGCACAAAACGGCGGTGTTCTACACCGTGCAGGCCACACAGAAGCCGGTTGCGACTTATCAAGATTAGCAGGATTAGAGCCTGCAGCAGTCATTGTAGAGATCATCAATGCTGATGGTACGATGGCACGTCGAGATGATCTTGAGATATTTGCAAAAGAACACGACATCAAAATGGGTACAATCGCCGATCTCATCAACTACCGCATCGCCAATGAGCAAACGGTAGAAGAAATCGAGTCGCGTCCTTTTGAAACTGAACATGGCACTTTTACCTTGCATCGTTTCCGTGAGTTTGGTGCTGAAGAAACACATTTAGCATTGGTAAAAGGTGATGTGAGCGAAGGCGTGAGTACCGTACGTGTCCATGGCTTCCATCCACTACGTGATCTATTTGCTGCCAAAAATGATACGACGGGTCGTAGCGGCTGGAGCGTACAGTCAGCACTAGAAGAAATCAGTGCTTCAGATCGTGGCGTCATGGTTTGGGTAGGTAATCATCAGCCAGTCGATCTAGGAGATGCGTTAGATAAAGCTTCAGACAATCAGTCACTATCGACCATCGCCCAGCAGCCTTATCGTAGTATCGGCGTTGGTGCACAAATACTGCGTCACTTGGGTGTACGTGATATGCGTTTACTGTCATCACCGATGAAGTTTTATGCCTTATCAGGCTTTGACTTAAATGTGGTTGATTTTGTCAGCGCCCCGCAACAAAGCTAAAGCCTGTTTAAAAGTGGACTAAAACATAAGTCGCGAAAAGGGCACGCTAATATCATGTTAGCGTGCCCTTTTTTTGTTTTCAATAATCAACGCTTAACCGACGATACCCTTCAACTTTAACCAGCGAGACCTCTCAAAAAAGCGTCAGGTTAATATCACTCTAAAGCTCGGGAGTGTGATCAAATTTCGCTTCTAGTGCTAACAGCCGCGCGCGCTCTTCCGCTGTCCATGGCAACTTACCTTTCCCATCACTATCGAGACGTACCACCACTGCCTCGGCCGTCGCCACGATGATGTTTTGCGCTGTACTATAGTAGCTATATTCCATTGTTATACTGGTATTACCCAGACGCTGGCAGCGCACACCTAGCAGCAAGGTATCAGGATACGTTACTGGGCGTAAGTATTGGCAGCTCGATTGCGCCAGTACGGTAACCATACTGCCATCAAACATATCTAACGCATGTAAATAACCAATACGCGCTGACTCAGAGTAACGATAATAAACCACATTATTGAGGTGGTTAAATGCATCCATCTCACCCCAATGAATTGGCTGGGGATGAATGATTGGATAATTAGCCAGTACGTCAGGACGCTCGGTAATCACGTCAGCCAAAAAATCATATTTTTCGTTAAAATCAGTCATAACTTACCTTTTTCTTTATATTCAGTATTTGTCGCGCTGCTAAACAACCTCTACTGGCTCTGAGGTTTGTCTAAGATTTGTGTGGTCAATAAAGGGGTTGGTTTGGGTGTATTGGCAATCAGTTGATCTAGCCAAGCGATAACTTCTGGTATATCGCTAGGGGCTTTCATAATTTCTAAATTAGTGTCTACGTTGGTTTTTAAATTGGTGTCTAAAGCCGTGTCCGAATTAGCTTGTGCACCTATCGGTTTTTTGTCCGCTGGAACAATGCCAATCGCATCACTTTGAGTAGACTTTTTGCTAACTGATGACTTAGGAATTAACGTTTTTAGCTGTTTGCGCGCTTGGGTCAAATAACTACTCAATTGGTCCTGTTCACGCATATTGCTAGATTGGCTTGCAAGATTTAAGGTCATGATGACTTCGTGAATGACGAGCTGTCTGCGAGAGAGACTTGCCTCATTGTTCACCGGTCTGTTAGCAGGCTTGTTTGTTGCAGCATCGACAAGCTCTCGGCGCTGAATATCCGTACGCTCGTAGCTTCCAAGACGCTCATGACTGTGCAAAAACTCTTGGATATTTTGAATCGCAAGGTTTTGGATTTGCCATGGACTCGGTTGTGAGCTTTGCGCTTGTAAGCGTTCGATATCTTGGAGCAAGCTTTGCTTGATGACCACAGTCAACGCAGGTGCAATCTCATTACTGCTTTGTGCCAACTGCCAATGCAACCCTCGCAGTAGCTCTATCGCTGCACTATCATTATTATCTGCTAGTAGTCTATCGGCAGCCTTTATTTGGATACGTAATAGATCCAGCTGGTTTTGCGCTTGACTGCTGGCCTCCACTCTCGGTTCAGGCAGTGTCTGTTGGCTCATAGCAAATAAGCGATCGTCCATTTCGTTTAAACGGCTGACGACCTGTTCATTACTTTGTAAGCGCTCATTGACACTATGTTGAAAGCGTTGCTGGCTGATATATAACCAAAGCAGCGCTGCGATAAGTAGCAGAATAACTAGCCACTGCATCCGCAGCAGCAAAATGTTTGCTTGGCGGCGCTGCTGTACAGCAGAAGGACCTTCGGGTAAAGACTCAGGATTCATTGACATAAGGCTGTACCACTATTTATAGGTGTGACTATGTTTAAAGCAAATAAAAGATTATAATACTAATTGGTAGCGTTGATGGCTGAGAGAATCGTATCTGGTGCTAAGTCTTCTACACGCCAATAGCTCAAGTGTTCTGCTGCCACCATCTTTGCTAAACGCTCACCCAGTACAACATAAGCAAAGTCTGATAACGCGAGTGGCACACTTTCCTCGGTATGACTCACCGCATATGTATCTGGTTTTGATACCAAAGTCTCTACCTGTGCACCTTTAATGATATGTTTCCAGTGCTCAAAGGCGACCCCACTACTCACAACTACGATTGGTTTTGATTGATTCGATCGTGCGTTCTTTTCTTTGTTATGTGCAAGAAAATCTTGTTGATATTGCTGATATTGAGATCGTGCATCAATAGGCATCGTGCGCTCGTACCACGCAATACTATCAATATGCACACCGCGGGCCTGTAATGTATCGACCAATAATCGTCGCCCGCCAAGACCACGCCATATCAGTAGCTTATCACCAGGCTGCAAACTTTCAATCTCAGGCATTGCCAGCATACCTTCGTTATTGGCAACCTCAGGCTGCAATACTTGGTAGCTTGTCGCCTCTATTGTTGCCTGATTCAGTACCGTAGCAGTGGCTTGACCGACTGCAATGATTTGACTTGGCGCGACAAGAAGTTCATAGAGTATCTCAGCTTGCCTAGTCTCTGGCTGTTCAGATACTAGCCGCTTGAGCGCTTCTCCCGAATGACTACAGTCACTATGCTCGTTGTGCACAAGTGCACGCCAAGCATTCAATCCTAACGTAGCCGCAGTTGGGCTGATAACTACCAGAGCCTTATATTCACCAGCGAGCCATGCACGCATCAGTGTCATATCATCGTCAGTCGTTGAACGTGATTGCAATACCAACATTGGTATCTCGACTACTGTAAACCCTGCTGCTTGCAGATGGTGTGTCAGCGGCGCAGCACGTTCTGTTGGACGCGTATTGATGACAATTTGCGGCACTGATGATGAGTCATCCGGGTGACTATTGTGACTATCACGACTGAATGTCACTTGGGTTGACGTTGATGACATAGCTGTACCATGGCAAAAGACCTATAAAGTTAGCTCCACTATAGACCAGCCATTTGAAATGCTGGTCTATAACAAAATCACAATGCAATCTATCGGTTATTCAGGCTCATAAATGGCTGATAATATATCTCCAGCCCCATCAGCGAGTAGCATGTCTGCAACATCGATACCTAGCTGATTGGCCTGCACTTCTTGCTCATCTTGCGTACCGACCAACGTCGCTCGCTTTTCTGCCTTTAACAGCTCGCTACCATCAGCTTGACCCACTCGCCCACGTAACCACAACACATTACCATCATCGTTATTGCCGTTTTCGCCATTGTCATCATTATTGGCACTGGTCTCGTCCGCCATTTGCAACACAGCATAAGCAGCAATCGGCACCTGACAGCCGCCTTCTAAATGACGGTTTAGTGCACGCTCAGCGATGAGACGAATGCGAGCTTTGTCATCGTTTAGCGGTGCCAGCAGCTGTAGTACTTCATCGTCACCCTCACGGCATTCGATAGCTAAGGCACCTTGACCAACTGCAGGTAAACAAGCAGCAATATCTAACTCTCCGCGTATACGCGCATCTAATTCAATACGCTGTAATCCGCTGGTCGCTAAAATAATGGCATCATACTCACCAGCATCTAGTTTACCCAAACGCGTACCTACGTTGCCGCGCAGGGTTTTGATTTGTAGATCTGGGCGGTACGCTTTGATTTGGCACTGACGACGCAGACTCGACGTCCCAACGACGGCACCTTGCGGCAACTCGTCAATACTATTATAAGTGTTTGAGACAAAAGCATCCGTTGGTGAAGCACGTTTGCAATAAACGCCTAGCATCAAACCTTCAGGAAGCTGCATCGGTACGTCTTTTAGTGAATGTACGGCAATATCTGCTTGTTTGTCATACAGTGCCTGTTCTAGCTCTTTTACGAACAAACCTTTACCACCGATTTTGGCTAAAGGGGTGTCCAAAATCTTGTCACCCTTAGTGACAATTTTTAGTAACTTGATTGTCAGCTCAGGATAAAGCGCCAATAAGCGATCGCGAATGTGCTCCGCTTGCCATAGAGCCAAAGGACTCTGACGCGTGGCGATGGTTAATGTAGTCAAAGCAGATTGCTGTTGGTTGCTCATAAATGGCCTCAATAAACTCATTGCTATCCGCTCAATACTATGATGTCATCACCAAACAATAGGGCAAACTTGCCACAGAAAAGTGGTGACTCAAATCATTAATAGTAGAGGCTGACGCAAAAAAATACCCCTATTTAAGCATAAATAAGGGTTGGATGATATGGGAGGATTATGTCGAAACAAGAACACCTCATTACATGCTCTGAATTTTGTCGCGTAAGGCTGGCAGGTGACGCCGGCTCACGGCTAACGTCTCATCAATGTCTTTAAACCGTATCTGATACTGACCCGCATCTAAGGTTTCTAAATAATCCAAGAAATTAAGGTTAATGATCGCATTGCGATGCACGCGAAATAAACGGTCATCAAACTCTTGCTCTAGTTCTTTTAGCGTTTCATCAATCAGTACCATGCCATCTTTGTGACGTACCTTGACGTACTTTTGGTCTGCTGCAAAGTAATAAATGTCTTTTAGCTTAATCAGTTCTACACCGCGGTGAGTACGGGCAGCAATATGCTCGCGTACTGGACGCGCGGTTGGATCTTCTAGCTTACGAATTTCGTTGAGCTGCGCCGCGTTTAGGTTTTTTGCTTTGTTCAGTGCCTCTAACAGCTCATCTTTGTTTGCAGGCTTTAACAGATACCCGATTGCATTGGCTTTTAGTGCAGCTATCGCGTAATGATCATAAGCGGTAACAAAAATAATAGCAGGTGGATGCTCAAGTTTGGCAAGCTCTTGGGCACAGCGTACCCCGTCCATCTCAGGCATCCGAATGTCTAACAATATAATATCAGGCTGCTGAATTTTTACAGCGACGATGGCCTCTCCACCTGTTGTGGCTTGAGCGACGACCTCGTGACCTGACTCCTGTACGATTCTGACTAAGCGCTCACGTGCCAAAGGCTCATCATCACAAACTACGATACGCATGAAAACTCCCACCTAAAGACATACTTAATGTTTTTGATGGTATTACGAATATATTGATCGGTTCGATATGATGACGTTTCGTCGCATCCTATTTTATATTAACCATTATTCACCAGATATAAATCGCAATAACCATATAGATATAAAAGATGATGCAATAAATATGCCACACTTCATAATACGTGAACAGTAGCACTCAAAAGCACCTAAAAGGTGCAAATATTATAAACTGACATCTTGTAAGGGATAGTCAATAATGGTGGTAACTTGGTTACTGGTTACGAGACTTTGGATATCAGCACTTTGACCAAAATGGGCACGTAAACGATCCGTTTGAATATAAAAATTCATGTGCTGACGCAAATCATGATTGATGATCAAGGTTTTTTTGGGCAGTTCTACCTCAATCTGAATTGCCACACGGTGCTGCTGCCAAGTGACTTTGATATCAATATGAATCGTTTCGGTGGTCATCTCTACAACATTGAGCAGCATCTTTTCTAAAACACTTTGTAAGGTTAAAGCCGTGATGACCATATCGTACATGATGTCTTCATCAGGCAGCTGCCAGCTTACCTCGAGCTTATCTGCTAAGCGACTAGACTCAATCGCTAAGTAATGCTCACAAAGCGCGACTTCCTCTTCAAAACTGATCTCACGCGCACCGCTAAAACTGGCACGGAACAAAGCAGAGACATGCTGTAGTAAGGCAGCAGCTCTTGGCGGATTGGATTCAATAAGTGATACAAGTGTGTTGATCGTATTAAAGAAAAAATGCGGAGCAGTACGGGCTTTAATCAAATCGTTTTGGGCGGTTAACTTATACTCAAAAGATATTTTGAGTGCGTTGAGCTCACGATGATTACGCAAAAAATATAATAAAAACACAATGGTAAAACCACCAGTCAGTACTGTATTGAATAGCAAATTGATCACAAAAGCTTGACGGTCGTATGCCATCAATCCTAGATTAATCATGACCAACACCACTAACGCCATGGATACCGTAGCAGAAAACATCATGAGCATGACAATACGCACACTCACACTAGGAATGCTCGCATTTTTGAAGGCAGGACGCAGATAATCGACCAAATATAGCGCTGGAATGACGGTTAGTGAATTCTGTAGCACTCGAGAAAAGAACTTGATAATAAAATCAGACCAACCTGACAGACCATGACGCTCAATCACTGTCAGAAACAGTGACCAAAAAACGATATATGTCAGCCACTGCCAAGGTCTCATGAGCTTCATGAGTTTGGGAATAAAAAACTCTAAACGTTCGGCTAGTAAGGCAACCTCATCATTTGCTATACTCGAGTTCTTATTCTCTTGACTTGTCTTGTACCGATATGAACGCCAATTCTTCAAACCTTAGTAATCCCGAATCAAGTAAAAGTTCATCTGTCTCTGATTCTAGCACAGATGTCTCTACAACAACTGATGCGACACAAAACAGTCAGGGCCAGCAAATGTGGGGCGGACGATTTAGCGAAGCGACGGACAGCTTCGTTGCCGCTTTTACTGCTTCTGTCGGCTTTGATCAACGTTTTGCTCGTCACGATATTCAAGGCTCAATTGCCCACGCAACGATGCTCAAAGAATGCGATATTCTAACCGCTGATGAAACGGCCACGATTATTGATGGACTGCACCAGGTATTACGCGAGATCGAAGCAGGCGAGTTTAACTGGTCAATCGCTCTTGAAGATGTCCACATGAATGTCGAATCACGCCTAACTGACATTATAGGCGCAGTCGGTAAAAAACTACATACTGGTCGTAGCCGTAATGATCAGGTAGCCACTGATATCCGTTTATGGTTACGTGAAGAGACTGATAATATTATTGCCCTGCTCGTGCGTTTACAAAGCGGCTTACTTGATCTGGCTGATCAACATACCGATACCATTATGCCTGGTTTTACACACCTACAAACCGCCCAGCCTGTCAGCTTTGGTCATCACGTGATGGCTTGGTTTGAGATGCTGTATCGTGATACTGAGCGCTTGGTTGATGCCCGCCGCCGTATCAACCAGATGCCACTGGGCAGCGCAGCCCTCGCTGGCACGACTTTCCCTATCGACCGCACCATCACCGCCGAACTATTAGGGTTCGAAGGTATTTGTCAAAACTCACTTGATGCGGTCTCAGATCGTGACTTTGCAATTGAGTTTACCTCAGCTGCCTCTATCCTGATGATGCACATGTCACGTATGAGCGAAGAGATTATTCTTTGGATGTCAGCACAGTTCAACTTTGTACAGATACCAGATCGCTTCTGTACTGGCTCATCGATCATGCCACAAAAGAAAAACCCTGACGTGCCTGAACTGGTACGCGGTAAGGCGGCAAGAGTCTTTGGTCAGCTCATGACATTGCTCAGCTTGATGAAGAGCCAACCGCTCGCCTACAATAAAGACAATCAAGAAGACAAAGAACCTTTGTTTGATTGTGTCGACACCCTGACAGGGTCGCTTTTGGCATTCGCTGATATGCTACCAAACATCGTCCCGAATAAAGAAAGTATGCGCGCGGCGACAATGAAAGGCTATGCTACGGCAACTGATTTGGCAGATTATCTGGTACGCCAGGGCGTTGCCTTCCGCGATGCGCATGAAGTGGTCGGTAATGCGGTTGCGCTAGGTATCAAAGAAGGTGTCGATCTCAGTGATTTATCATTAGCACAGTTGCAGCAATTCAGCGACGCTATTGGCGAAGATGTTTTTGATTATCTAACTCTAGAGGGCTCGCTTGCCGCTCGTGACCATTTAGGTGGTACTGCGCCAAACCAAGTTAAGAAAGCTGTGGTTAATGGACGCGCACGCTTAAAGGCCTTTGTCTAGTCAACTGACGAGATAGCTGATTCAAAATAGCGGCTAAGCTATGGTTGACGATCAATATTCGTAATATCTACACCCAACACCCGCATCTGTAGCGGGTGTTTTTATTTATCGTACTAAAGTTTGTGATGCTGAAACTTGTGACACTAAAATTTAAGATGCTAAGACTTATGCTACTAAGCTAGTAATTGCAAACGATACACCAGATATCCTTTGCTAAATCTACCAAGACCGTTATCATGGTCTCATAAGATCATGTGATTTTACCCAATATAATAAATAAGGAATGCCTTATGACTGAGACTTTTAACCCTCAAGCCAATACCGTCTTTTGCCGTAAATACAAGCAAGATCTGCCAAAAATGCCGCATCCACCTTTCCCAAATAAAAAAGGTCAAGAACTACAAGAAACGGTATCTGAAAAGGCATGGAAAGAATGGCTTGAACATCAAACCATGCTCATCAACGAAAATCATTTGAGCATGATGGACCCTGAAGCCAAAAAATTCCTGACCGAGCAACGTGATAAGTTCTTGGACAATGAAGACTACGAACGCGCCCAAGGCTGGACACCAGAAAGCTAATCTGAGCTTTCTATGTATTGGTAACGACCACAAAAAAACGCGCTAGCTATAGCGCGTTTTTTATTATGAGCAAACTATGCTGACTGCATTATCAGTCGTCATTACTTTCTAACGATTCGTAGTCGTCGACTGACATGGTACTGACTTGACGAGCAGCCAGACGGTCATTGGCTTCTTGTACTGCTTTTTCGACCATGGCGTAGTCTGAGTGGCGTACATCTTGACCACTGATATAATTGATAACTAGCTCTGCTACGTTTTGTGCATGATCACCGATACGTTCAAGCGAACGCAAAATCCACATGATATTAATGACCTTTGAGACTTGTCTAGAGTCTTCCATGATATAGGTCATCAATGCTCGGATAGCAGATTGATATTCGTTATTGACCACACTGTCATTGCGCATCACTTCAAACGCCTGCTCAGCATTTGATTGGCTAAAGGCTTCTAACGCGTTATTAAGCATCAACCTTACTTGATTGCTTAAGTGCTGTACCTCAGCATAGCCATAAGACGATTTGCCTTGTGCTGCAATTTTGCTTGCCATTTTTGCAATTTTTACCGCTTCATCGCCAATACGCTCAAGATCTACCACACCTTTACTGATAGACATGACTAGGCGCAAGTCTCCTGCTGCAGGTTGACGCTTCGCAACCAATAGCAAGATGTGTTCATCGAGCTCAACCTCCATTCGGTTGATATCAAAGTCCATCTCGATGACCTCTTGCGCCAGTATCTCATCTTTGTCAATCAGTGCATGGATCGCTTTCGCCACTTGGTTGGCAGCGCTATCACCCATGTACAAAAACAAACGAATGGCTTCATCAAGATCTTGGTCAAAACTTTTGGAGATATGCTTATCACTTTGCATGAGAGGTATTCCCTGAAATCTATATTTTATGAGCTCAGTGTGTGCTGGCTAGATAAAACAGTTCGACTCACAATGTCCTGTTGAGCACTTGATGTTTGATCCAGCTTCAGTTTTAACGCATTACTACTTACCTTTGGTGTCACTCAATATCAACCATAACGACCAGTGATATAGTCTTCTGTAGCTGTTTGGGCAGGCTTAGTAAATATCTGATCGGTCTCACCCATCTCAATCATATCGCCCAAATACATATACACCGTGTAGTCAGACACACGGGCAGCCTGCTGCATGTTATGCGTGACAATAGCAATCGTATAGTCGTTTTTTAGATCTTCAATCAACGCCTCAATCGCGCCAGTTGAGATAGGATCAAGTGCAGATGTTGGCTCATCGAGCAGTAGGACTTCGGGTTTGGTCGCGACGCTACGGGCGATACATAGACGCTGCTGCTGACCGCCCGATAGTGACAGACCTGATGCTTTTAGTTTGTCTTTCACTTCTGGCCATAGGGCTGACTTTTTCAGCGCCCACTCCACGCGGTGATCGAGCTCGTCTTTGCTCAGCTTTTCGTAGAGTCGTACCCCAAAGGCGACATTGTCATAGATAGACATAGGGAACGGTGTTGGTTTCTGAAAAACCATACCGACCTGTGCTCTTAGCAAGTTGACATCGACGTCTTTGCCCAAGATGTTATTGCCATCGAGATTGATCGTACCTTCTGCACGCATACCTGGGTATAAGTCATACATGCGGTTAAAGGTACGCAGTAGTGTAGATTTACCGCAACCTGAAGGACCGATAAAGGCAGTGACTTTTTTATCAGCGATATCAATATTGATATTCTTTAGTGCCTGAAAATCATCATAATAGAAGTTTAGATCTCGCACTTCCATTTTTGCGGCAGGCATGTTTTTAGGGATATCGTGACGGGTTTGTTTGTTGAAATCAGTAGCAACGGGTTGCTGTGACTTTTGGTTATTTGACATAGGTCTACTCAATAGGCTGTCGGTTGCCGTATCAAAATCATTCGTTGTGGTTTTTGTACGGGCTTTGCTTATGACATCATTCATAATATTATTCAACCTATCTTAATTGATTTCATATAAATTTGAGTGAGTATCTGCTGCGATACTACAGGGAATCAAGACTTATTTAACCTGACCTCTATTACCAATAAACCGTGCCAATACGTTTAGTACCAAGACAGACGCCGTGATAAGCAGCGCGGCTGCCCAAGCCAACATGTGCCAGTTATCATACGGGCTCATAGCAAATTGATAGATGGTGTTGGGTAAGTTGGCAATCGGCTGACCCATATCGGTACTGAAGTACTGGTTGTTAAGTGCTGTAAATAGCAACGGTGCCGTCTCGCCTGTGATACGAGCAAAGGCTAATAGTACACCTGTGGTCAGTCCAGCTTTAGCCGCTTTGACCGTGACCTGCGTTACCATTTTCCACTTTGGCGTACCGAGTGCGTATGCTGCTTCGCGCAAACTATTGGGCACCAAATTGAGCATGCTCTCAGTCGTACGCACGACCACTGGAATAACAATCAATGCCAATGCTAATGCACCTGCCCAACCAGAGAAGCTTTGACCTTTTACCATCAGAGCGTAGATAAATAGACCAATAACAATCGAAGGCGCTGACAATAAGATATCATTCAAAAAACGAGTGACCTTACCCAGCATACTCCCTTTAGAAAACTCAGACAAATAAATACCGGTCATAAGACCAATGGGCGCACCAATGAACAATCCTGAAAATGCGAGCATTACCGAACCAACAATGGCGTTACGCAAACCACCAGCACTCATAGGGGGCGGCGTATCAGCGGTAAAGATGGGTAACTCCATCATTCCCTGAAAACCTTCAACAAATAATGTCACTAGAATCCACGACAACCAAAACAAACCAAAAACCATGGCTGACATGGCAAACCCTAGCCCAAGCTTATTGGTCCAACGGCGCTTGTTATAAAGACTCTTGTTATAACGTGCTTTAGAGCTTGTCTTGACTGGTAGTGGTGCGTTGAGCGCATTGTTAGAAGGCATAGTCTTTATTTCCCATATCTTTTATCAATATCAAAGTCTGATACATGATTTATCGGTTGCCCGCTTTATGATCCATACGCATAAGCATGAGTTTGGCCAAAGACAGCACAATGAAGGTAATGACAAACAGTATTAAGCCCAAATGTAGTAGCGAGGCCAAATGCAGCTCACTAGAGGCTTCGGCAAACTCGTTGGCTAAGGCAGAGGTAATCGTCACACCAGAAGTAAACAGACTTGGACTGATATTGAAAGCATTACCTATCAAGAAAGTCACCGCCATGGTCTCGCCAAGTGCGCGCCCCAGACCCAAAATAACGCCGCCAACAACCCCTGCTTTGGTATAAGGGAGGATAATCTTGAACATAACTTCCCACGTCGTCGCGCCCATACCGTAGGCAGACTCTTTGAGTAAATCTGGTACAACAGAGAAGACGTCACGCATGGTGGCTGCGATAAAAGGAATAATCATGATAGCCAGCACTAGAGATGCCGTGAACATCCCCAGTCCCATGGGAGCACCTACAAACAATTTACCGATGATAGGTAGAGGACCGATGTGCTCAATAAACCATGGCTGGATATGATCGCCAAAGAATGGCGCAAAAACAAACAAACCCCACATACCATAAATGATAGAAGGGATGCCGGCCAATAGCTCAATGGCAATACCCAGTGGTTTTTTGAGGAACTTAGGGCACATCTCAGTCAGAAATATCGCAATACCAAAACTGACGGGTACGGCAATCACGATAGCGATGAGTGAGGTAACTAGCGTACCGTAAATAGGCGCAAGCGCGCCGTACTCATTGGCGACCGTGTCCCAATTGTTGCTGGTATAAAACCCAAGCCCGAACTCTTGAATACTCGGCCAAGCACCAACGATGAGAGAAACTAAAATGCCCCCTAAAGATAGGAGGACCAGTATGGCAAACGCTTTGGTAGAGTTGACAAATAAAGCGTCGTAACGTTTTTGTTTAGCCAGTTGGGACCTTAAGTCTGTCATAAGTGTCTCAGCATTGAATAGAGTGAATTCAAAAAACCAGTGTGTTTGTTCAGCTTTATCACAACAAGCCCGCCCGCATAATCATTGACGATCCTGTGTACCAATGGCAACTGCTCAATATATCCATCAGTACTGCAGTCAGTGTTACGGTCAAAATTGCTGTGATAAAACCTCTCAAACAACCAGGCTCTCTATAGAGTGGTTGTTTGAGAGTCTAACTATGTCAAAATCAAGAGTAGCAACTTACTGCGCTGGCTTATAAACTGGCTGACCGTCGCTACCTTTTACGTCGTTCCATTTTGCTTTGAATAGAGCCACTGCCGTATCAGAGAATGGGACATAATCTAGGCTCATAGCGCTGTCATCACCTTGGGTATACGCCCAGTCAAAGAAGTTCAACACGCCAGCAACTTGCTGAGGATTCTCTGGCTGCTTGTGTACTAAGATAAAGGTTGCAGCAGCGATAGGCCATGCTTGCTCAGTCTCAGAGTTAGTGATGACTTTATAAAAGCCTTCTTGTTGTGACCAATCGATGTCACCTGCTGCGGCAAATGTCTCAGCAGATGGCTGAACGATGTTGCCCGCGGCGTTCTTCAGTGCAGTATGTGACATGTTGTTTTGCTTAGCGTATGCATACTCAACATAACCGATAGAGTTTTTCATACGGTTTACATAGCTTGAGACGCCTTCGTTACCTTTACCACCTGCGCCAGTCGCAGAGGTTGGCCACTTAACCGTTTTATCAACACCAACCGTATCTTTCCAATCTGGTGATACTTTTGCTAGATAGTCAGTAAAGTTAAACGTCGTACCTGAACCGTCTGAGCGGAATACCGTTGTGATTGCCGCATCTGGCAAGGTCAAATCTGGGTTCATAGCTGCGATAGCCGGGTCATTCCAGTTGCTAATTTTACCTAGATAGATGTCTGCCAAAGTCGTACCATCTAGCTTCAAGGCACCTGGCTCAATACCATCAATATTAACGATAGGTACGACGCCGCCGATGACCGTTGGGAACTGGATAAGATCAGATTCTGCTAGCTCTTCAGGTGTCAATGGCGCATCAGAAGCACCAAAATCGACAGTTTTTGATTGAATTTGTTTGATACCGCCAGATGAACCAATTGACTGGTAGTTAACTTGCCCGCCAGTCGCGCCATTGTAGTCATAAGACCATTTGGCATAGATAGGCTGCGGGAATGAGGCACCTGCACCCGTGATGTTCATTGCGATGTTTTCAGCAGATTTAAAACCAGCATCAGCAGCAGTCGTTTCCTGAGTCTGAGTAGTGGTCGTAGCGCTACTAGTATCAGCGGCAGCGGTTTCTGTCGTATCTGTTGACTTATTACATGCCGTAAGCATTAAGGTGCAACTGACGGCTACTGCTAATAACGAATAACGCATGTAGAACTCCTGAAGTTTAACGACGATATAAAAAAGCATTGTTTGTGATATGCGTGATATCTTGCCAAATCTTTATGACAATTTAATGACAACCGTCGCAATCTTTTATTCGCTTTACATAATATTTAGACAACCTCTGCCTAGCCCAGTGATACCAAGCGATAGTCGTTACTGATACTGAGTGGCCTATTGGATAAATATATTAAACATCGCATTTGGAGTCTGATACTTACGTTCAAATACTATTAGCTGTTAGTGCAGAATTTTGCTAGTATGAAATCTGATTTACAACACTGACAGACTCGGGGTGCGGTGTAGTATTGGCCTACTTTATTAAGCGTTTATAGTTAAACATTAATAACAGTAGCCGCCTATCTACATTCGCTGAGAGATCACCCGCCGAACCTGATGCGGTTAGTACCGACGCAGGGAAGTCTTAAGCACTTTGTTATTGATGACAAAGGACGCGTAGAAATACATTTTTATCATCATTGTCTGAGTATGCGTGCCGCATGAGCAGACAACGAGCGAAGATACAAATCTGCGTCCACTATTTGATGACCATTTACCGCGGCAATTTTTTGATCGCTGTTAGGTGTCGATAGTCCAAACTTGTCTCAATGATAGGTGCTGCACCCGCAGATACTGGCGGTGTTGATTTTATTCAAAAACCAACACGCTAGGACAGCATATGACTACTTTAGACAGCATTTTAGACAACACCTCTTTAGACAGTGCCTCATCTGCACAAACGCATAACCCAGCCAACAACATACCTCTTACCTCAGACTCTACTGACACCGTCAAAGCAGATAAAAAAGCAGACGCCCTAAAAACACCTGCCCACCGTGCTGCCAGTGATGCGCGCTTTGAAGAAGATGCACGCGACCTGCACCGTATTCTACCCGCCTCTCGCAAAGTCTATATCCAAGGTTCAAGACCTGACATCCAAGTACCGATGCGCGAAATCAGCTTGGCGGATACACCAGTCGGCGGTACGGGTGATAAAAACGGTGAGCATAATCCGCCATTTTATGTTTACGATACTTCAGGCGTCTACACTGACCCCAATGTCGAGATTGACTTGACGAAAGGTCTACCAAAACTGCGTGAAAACTGGATCGCCGAGCGTGACGATACGGAGCAATTAAGCGGTCTATCTAGCTCATACGGTCAAGCACGTGCTCGCGATATCAGCACTGCCAACCTTAGATTTGCTCATATTGACAAGCCACGCCGTGCTAAAGATATTGATGAAAAACCAGGGAATGTCACGCAGATGTACTACGCGCGTCGCGGCATCATCACCCCTGAGATGGAATATATCGCCATACGTGAGACGCAAAAACAGCACGCGCTGACCGATATGCGTCAACATGACGGCGAGAGCTTCGGCGCCAATACGCCTACTATCATAACGCCTGAGTTTGTCCGTGACGAAGTGGCAGCTGGACGTGCAATCATCCCAAACAACATCAATCACCCTGAATCTGAGCCGATGATCATCGGGCGCAATTTCTTGGTGAAAATCAATGCCAATATCGGTAACTCCGCGCTGGGTTCGTCTATCGATGAAGAAGTATCCAAAATGACGTGGGCCACACGTTGGGGTGCGGATACCATTATGGATTTATCAACGGGTAATCATATTCATGAAACCCGTGAATGGTTAATCCGTAACTCGCCTGTGCCAATTGGTACCGTACCGATTTATCAAGCGCTGGAAAAAGTCGATGGCGTCGCAGAAGACCTAACATGGGAAATCTTCCGCGACACTTTGATTGAGCAAGCAGAGCAAGGCGTGGATTATTTCACCATTCATGCCGGCGTCCTACTTCGCTATGTACCACTCACTGCAAAACGCTTAACGGGTATCGTGTCGCGTGGTGGCTCTATCATGGCGCAGTGGTGTCTGGCGCATCACAAAGAAAGTTTCTTGTACACGCATTTCGAAGACATCTGCGAGATTATGAAGCAGTACGATGTGGCGTTTAGTCTAGGTGATGGCTTACGTCCTGGCTGTCTACAAGATGCCAATGATGAGGCGCAGTTCGGTGAACTACGTACGCTTGGGGAATTGACCAAAGTCGCATGGGAACATGATGTACAGGTCATGATCGAAGGCCCTGGACATGTGGCGATGAACCGTATCAAAGAAAACATGGACTTGCAACTTGAGCTGTGTGCGGATGCGCCTTTTTATACCTTAGGGCCATTAACCACCGACATCGCACCGGGTTATGACCATATCACCAGTGCGATTGGTGCAGCGATGATTGGCTGGTTTGGTACAGCGATGCTGTGCTATGTGACACCGAAAGAGCACTTGGGCTTACCAAACAAAAAAGACGTCAAAGACGGTATTATCACTTACAAGATTGCCGCTCACGCTGCTGATTTGGCCAAAGGTCACCCTGGTGCGCAGGCACGTGATAATGCCTTATCCAAAGCACGTTTCGAATTCCGCTGGGATGATCAGTTCAATCTGGCGCTCGATCCTGATACCGCGCGCGAATATCACGACGAGACCTTACCAAAAGACGCACATAAATCAGCCCATTTCTGCTCGATGTGTGGTCCGAAGTTTTGCTCCATGAAAATCACCCAAAACGTACGTGAGTATGCAGCTGGACTTGATAAAGATGCCGCGAATAAAAAAGTCACACCGCAATCAGGCGACTTAAGCGATGCTGATCATTTGATTAAAAAAGTTGATACTGAACTGGTGGGACAAGTTGGCGAAGCCAGTGCTGAGGAAGTCCGTCAAGGCATGGCTGAAATGATGGAGAAATACAATAAGGAAGGGCGTCAGTTATATAAAGAGGTGTAAGTTTTTTAGCTCTATCAAATAATAGTCCTACCAAAGAAAAGCCCGAACCTGATAGTCAGGTTCGGGCTTTTCTTTGGTCTATGTATGACTATCAAGCCAGTACCTATTACACCCATCTCATTAAACCAGTACTATTAAACCTTCGACGCCTGATAAATCTCTTCGATAGAATTATTGATGGTGTCAGCAAACTCGCTATCGCTTTGTTGCTTACTCAACCCTTCGGTAAAGGCACGAGAGAAGCTCGCAATCATACCGGGGTTTTGCTTGAGCTTAGCACACGCATCGGTACGGCTATAACCACCAGATAGTGCGACTACTTTGAGCACTTTTGGATGATCAATCAGCTCTTGATAAAATCCTGCTTCTTCAGGCAATGTCAGCTTAAGCATCACTTGATGTTCGTCACCCAAGCGCTCAAGATTACGCAAGATATCGGCTTTTAATAATAGCTCACAATCATGCTTTTGCGCGCTGTCTATATTGACCTCAGGCTCGACGATCGGCATGAGACCCTTTGAGATGATTTGCTTGGCCACATCAAATTGCTGCTGTACCACCAGCTCAATACCATCAGCGCTTGGCTCATAGATCACTGAACGCATCTTGGTGCCAAATACTGGATAGTTTTTTGCTTTATCCAATAGCAGGTCTAGATTGGGCATCGGCTTCATCACTTGTACGCCATCCATCTGGTCAGCCAGCCCTTTATCTACCTTCAAAAATGGTACGATGTGTTTGTCTTCCCATAGATAATTGGCAGTCGACTTACCATTGACGTCGCGCTCCATGGTGTCTTCAAATAGAATAGCGCCAAGCACACGTTCCTTGTCAAAACAGTCACATGTCATGATACGCGCACGCATTTCGTGCACCAAATCAAACATCGCCTCATCACTATCGTACGCTTCACCGCTAACACCATAGTTTTCTAGTGCTTTTGGTGTACTACCGCCGCTTTGATCAAGCGCCGCGATGAAACCTGAGCCATTTTTTATGTGCTGTAATTGCTTATCGTATTCCATTGAGGATGCATCCTGTTTTTATTGGTTGAGGTCAAATATCATAACGAGACGGTATATGGCTTATATAAACCATGTTATTTGCAAACAACCTTATCATAGGATGGATTGTCTGCCTATATAGGATACGTGACAGCGTGTCTAAAATTACTTTTATACAACTATTTTGGGTAAAAACTATGCTAAAAAGAGCACGCCCACACAGCATACAGCGAGTAGTAACCCCACTATATTGATACGGTTAAGTTGCTCTTTGAATACGCCTACGCCAATTAATGTTGCCACCGCAATAACACCGACATTCATACCCGTAAAGACGATACTGGGTGAATCAGATAACACTTGATGGGCACGTACGTAGGCATAGATATTACCCATGTTTAGCGCTCCAAGCAGCAGACCTGCTATGAGTGCGTCTTTTTGCCAGCGTACCCGGCTGATAAGTAGATAGATAAAAAGCAGCATACCTGCCATACCGAAGCTCACAAACAGCGTCAACGGAAAAGCGGCGCCTTGTTTGGCGACCTGTTTGAACAAGATATCAATAATGCCGTAGCCTGCCCATACCCCGAATAACCATAGTGGCGTATGCTTTGCTTGCCGAGTGATATCATTATGCTGTGGTCGATAGACAAGCGCACCTAGTGCCAAAAATCCTAATGCCAACCCAAGTATACGAGTACCCGTCAACACTTCACCAAACAATAGAAAAGCAGCGACAATGGGGATAATCAGTGATAAGCGCTGAGACGCATCCGTTGCTACCATGCCGACTGCTTCAATAGCACGGCCCAGAATGATAAATATCGCGGGCAACAATACCCCAAGCGCGATGATAATACCCCAAGCACTATCAAGCGCATGTATGGCACCAATATCAGGCTGTAATAATACCCATGTCAGTAAAAATGCCACCGGATACCCTGCCACGATAGTCTGACGTATATCTATGTTTTTTTGACGCAATACTTTTAAGAGTACAGAGACAGCAACGCTGCATAGCACCGCGATTGTTAAATACATCATTCACTTCTACCTTGTTTGACCTCTATATTGGGTGCTTGTTTGTATACCAGTAGTACCTGACTTAAGCCACTTTATCTATCCAACGGGCGCCTGATCACATCATAACTGCCAACGCTATACTTAAGCACATGAATAGTGAGTTAGATAAGCGCGCTGTAAAAGGTAGCAAAATATATTTTTTGCAGCAATCCATTTATTATTGCCCATACCAAAGCTCTGGCAATGAGCATCATGGGTGATCAAATTACAATTAGCATGCAGGTATGATGGGTAATTTTGCTAAAATAGCACCTAACCCCAATCACAAAAGTAAAGATTTGAGATAACGAGACTTCTCGTTCATCTCGACGTACTGCTATTGATGTTTTACTGCTGCCTATGAATGCTCTATTTCGCTTTTTTGAAAACCGTCTACCCGCCTTTCCAGACACCCCTATGCCGCTGCCATCACCTCGCGATGGTATGCTAAAGTTCTTATGGGTATGTACCAACGGTCTGCGTGGCTGGCTGTTGCTCTTTATGGTTTTGTCCGCTGGTATCGGTATCTATGAGGCTATGCTGTTTGCGTGGATTGGTGATATCGTCGACTGGCTAGGTATCTATACACCGCAAAACTTATGGGCAGAAAAAGGCGATATGCTACTGCTTATGCTTGCGGTGATGATTGTCAGCCCGTTGTGGATTGCGTTGTCATCGTTCGTCCATTTTCAAACCTTGCAGGGTGTTTTCCCTATGCAAATGCGCTGGCGTTTTCATCAGCGTATGCTTGGTCAGTCGATGCAGTTTTATCAAGATGAGTTCTCAGGGCGTGTCTCCGCTAAAGTCATGCAGACCGCACTCGCTGTCCGCGATACGGTCATGACTGTCACTGATATGTTTATGTATGTCTCTGTCTACTTTATCACCTCAGGGGTGATTTTATTTAACCTAGACAGTCTGCTGCTCATACCTTTTATTATTTGGTTGGTGTTAGTAGCACTAACGATTTGGTACTTTATTCCTAAGCTCAAGGACACTGCCATCGTTCAAGCTGATGCTCGTGCTCTGATGACGGGGCGTATCACAGATGCTTATGCCAATATCATGACCGTCAAGCTCTTTAGCCATTCACGCCGGGAGCTGGGTTATGCTAAAAACGCCATGGGACAGTTCTTGGGTACGGTACATGCACAAATGCGCTGGGTCAGCTATCTAGAAGTATCAACCCACCTCATCAGTGTCATCTTGGTCAGTAGTACCGCAGGTATTGGTCTGTACTTATGGCAACAAGGCGCTGTGGGTGTCGGGGCAATTGCGGCGGCGACCGCTATGGCGTTACGTCTAAATGGTCTGACGCGCTGGATCATGTGGCAGACGGCCAGTTTATTTGAGAGCATCGGTACCGTGCAAGACGGTATGCGTACACTATCAGCACCGCAAACGATCATAGACAAACCTGATGCAAGCGCGCTTACTGTCACTGATGGTCGTATTGTATTTGAGCATGTTGATTTCAGTTATGAATCTGAAGAAGATGAGCGCGCGCAAGACAGCGAGTCTCATGATGGCACTACGCACACACCTAACTCATATACCAAACTGCTAGATAACTTTCATCTAGACATCAAACCAGGGGAAAAAATTGGTCTGGTCGGGCGCTCAGGCGCTGGCAAATCAACCTTGGTCAATTTATTGCTGCGCTTCTTTGACGTCGATAGCGGAAAAATCTTGATCGATGGTCAGGCTATTGACGCCGTCACTCAAGAATCCTTGCGTCAACAAATAGGTATGGTAACTCAAGATACCTCTTTGCTGCATCGTACTGTGCGTGAAAACATCGCTTATGGTCGCCCTGATGCTACTGACGCGGAGATTATGTTTGCAGCAAAACAAGCGCAAGCATGGGACTTTATCAAAGACTTATATGATGATAAAGGCAATACAGGTCTCGATACGCAAGTAGGTGAACGCGGAGTCAAACTCTCTGGCGGTCAACGTCAGCGTATCGCTATCTCACGTGTTATGCTAAAAAACGCACCAATTCTGCTCTTGGATGAAGCAACAAGTGCGCTAGATTCTGAGATTGAGTATGCGATTACTGAGAGTCTAAATGACATCATGACAGGCAAAACGGTTATCGCTATCGCCCATCGACTCTCTACCATTGCTGCGTTAGATAGACTGGTCGTCATGCATCAAGGACGTATCATCGAGCAAGGTAGCCACAATGAGCTACTAGCGTTAAACGGCGTCTATGCCAGATTGTGGCAGCGCCAAAGCGGTGGCTTCTTAGGTGAAGACAACTAAGACTCACTAAAACGATAAGCAAATAGATCACAAAAAATAAATCATAATAAATAAGTCACAAGGAAGTGTTTATTTTATGGACGCATTCACACGCAGTATCACCCTTAGCAAAAAAAAAGCACGCTACTATAACCTGAGCCAGTTCAATCAGCCAGCAGAGTCAACGACGACTCAGCGTGCACCAGCACACTTTTATGGTGGTAACAGCTTTACGGTTGGTACGTATATGCCGCTACTGAGTGAGCTAGCAAATGAATTTGATATGAGATCACTTGCCTTGCGCGGTTACTGGTACGATAAACCGCAAAGCCGTCGCCTCACACGTGAGCAAGATGCTGATATGCTGATTGAGTTTTTAGAACAAACGCAAGATAAGCCTGTCGTGGGTATTGGACATTCCCAAGGCGCAACAGCTACGGCAATCGCTGCTGCCAAGCGTCCAGAGCTGTTTTCGCAGCTGTATCTCATAGAACCTGTCACATTTACCAAAAGCCAAGCCACTTTATATAATCTATTGCCTCGCTCTGTACTTCTTAGCCAAGAACCATTTAAAAGCACATCAACTAAGCAATCGACTTGGTCAAGTACTGATGACTACTATCAGAGCCTACGCGCGCAGCGTGCTTATAAGCGCATCAGTGATACACACTTGCAGATCTTTGCTGAGCAAAGTCTAAGCAAAAATACTGATGGCAGCTACACGCTTATGTTTGCACCTGGACAAGAGCTGGCAAACTATTTTGGTGCGCCTCATATTGATGCTGCGCTCAAAAAATTGAGCTGCCCTTATACGTTAATCACCGGTAAGCCTACCTTGTTTATCAGTGATAAAGTACGTAAAAAGTGGCGCAAGTTTGTACCTGATGGCAGTCTGATCTCATTACCAGATTATGGTCATCTACTGCCGATTGAGGCGCCTACACTCTGTGCCCGAGTCATCAATGATCATCATCAAAACAGCAAATAGCGACCACTAATCTATGACTGATCTCTTTGCCCCTGCTCCTACCGATAATTTATTGCCTTATGATGGTAAAGTTAATGATTTGGGCATAATTATCGACGACGCTCATACTCTCTATGACACTTTATTAGATGAGTTACCGTGGCAGCCAGACATCGTGAGATTGTTTGGTAAGACCCATGTGACGACTCGTCAAATTGTCTGGATGGGAGAGACGGATGCCGATTATCAGTATTCAGGGCATAAACGGCAGACGGTACCGTGGTCAAGTATAGTGTTCCACGTGAAACAACAGGTTGAACAGGCTTTGGTAGATGTCGGTATTGTGGTCGATTTTAATACCTGCTTGCTCAACTATTATCCTTCTGGGGTTGACGGTATGCGCTACCATGCCGATGACGAAAAAGAGCTTGGTCATCAGCCAATTATTGCCTCTCTATCTCTAGGTGCCACACGCAAATTTGTTTTTAAGCATAAAAAAACTCAAGACAAAGTTGAACTTCATCTTGAGTCTGGTCAATTAATTGTCATGCATGGCGCGACGCAAAACTTTTGGAAGCATACTGTCACTAAAACAAAAGCAGTCTCTACTGGGCGGATCAGCCTAACATTTCGGCAAATGCTCACCCGTTAGTAACAGCGTCATACTGAGCGATGTATTCGTTAAGTAGTCTAGTTTTATGTAGGGTTAGTAGTTATGCGCAAATACTAACTATACACGGCGATCCAAAAAACGCTCTCTGTAGCATTGGTGCGCCGCCTCACAAACACTGGCAGTATAGCTGGCGTTGACACCGCCTGCGACCACCGCACCCACTGTTGGGATAATCTGTGCTGCTTTTGTTTTGACCATATTGGTCGCCACTTTGGTTGCCGTTTGACGTACTACCCGCGACATTACCTCTTCATTAACTTGGTTAAATGCCTGCGTCTGCGGATCTTTGACCATTGCATCAGTATTATCCAAAGCAGCTTTGCGCTCCTCGGCAGATGCAGACGTCGCCACCGCTAACAAAGACATGGCAAACAACTGCTCGCCTTTATTATTAATATCAAAACCATAGTAAGTCGCATACTCACCAATCGCACGTAGATTTGCCGTAATGAGACCGACCACGTCAGCAGGTATACCTACCCACCCGGCGACTCCAGTGGTCACCCCCTGAGCACTCGTTAAAGCCACATATTTACTTTTAAACAATTCAACCTGTTTATCAACGACAGCAATCGGTAAGCGTTCAATATCAGAGAATGTAGTGATAGAAGAGCCTGCGATATCAGACTCGTTTTGATAAGTATTGATGACGTCCTGGGTATTCAATGTCCAGTTTGCGGCATTACTCAAAGCGGTGATAGACTGCTCTGTGGCTTTTGTCAGCGCATCACCGAATTGCGGCATACTCATAAGCGCGTCACCTGCTTCAACAATAGGTTTGTTGATAACGGACAGCGCTTTATCAAGTACGCTTTTATCAGGGTTTTTCCACGCTTCTATGTCTTCACGGACTTTGGCTTCATAAGCAATGTGATCATTTGTTTTTTCGTTAGTAGTCATATTAGTCCCTTTATTAGTATCGTTCACTTTCTATCTTATGATAAACAAGGGGCGACTACAGGGGTGTTCTGTTGTCCAACATAAAACTTTCGTATGATTTATTAAGTCATCAGTTGGTTTTATTAGGTTTCAACAGAAATCCCATTACTAATAAACCTGACTAAATACTGCCTAATACTCGAGCGATCTTGACATTCAATCAGCAGCTGACAAGACAATTTTGCCAAAAGAATCGCCTTTTTGTAGCTCATGGTGAGCGGCAACGACTTCAGATAATGGATAGATCTTTTGAATCTTCAAAATCAGCTTACCATCAGCAACTTGCTGTAAAACACGTGCCATATCTTCACCGTTACGTTGCGACTTATAACCTGCCACGTTTAGGTTTTTTTGACTGCCGGCTTCTTTGAGCTTATCTACCCAAATGGTGGGTAATACATAGACATGACCTTCAGGCTTCATCACGCTAAGTGCGCGTATCCCTGCATCACCGCCGACCAAATCTAACAGCACATCCGCTTGCAGCTCAGGAAAATCCTCATCCTTGGTGTAATCAATCCAGCCTGCCAGCTTAGATACCTCTATCAACTCATCAAGCTTAGCGTACTTTTCTGGTGAGCAAATAACTGTTACTTTGATATTATCTTGCGCCACTTTGTTCATAAGTAATTGAATCAATAAATGACCAACGCCGCCTGCTGGTGCATTAATTACCACGTGCTCGCCTGCTTTTATATCCGCAAAATCTACAAACTGTAATGCGGTTTGACCAATACAAGGCAACCCCCCCGCTTGCTCCAGCGTGACACTTTCTGGTACTTTTGCAAGCAACTTGGCATCTACTGCGGCATATTGTGCATAGCCACAACCACTAAAGCTCAAAGCAGCCACTCTATCACCGATAGCAAACTGGTCGCTATTACTGCTGACGACCTCGCCTGCTACATCAAATCCTAAAATTGCAGGCTGGTCATTGTCGAATTTTTCTGTTTGGATAGCAGTCGCTCCCCACCCTTTACCTTGCCGCGTCTTATAGTCCACAGGGTTGATACCAGCATAGGCAATTTTTATCAATACTTGCTCATCGGCCAGCTCTGGTACTGCCACACCATCTTGATATTGCATGACTTCAGGCTCACCAAATTCGCGTATGAGTACTGCATGCTGAGTGTTCGGTATTTGATTATTAGACATCGTTATATATCCTTATATATTATCGGGCAATTTATTTTTTACCCATTTATTGACTAGCACTTTATGTAATCGAGCTTTTCTTACAGAAGCTTTGTTTGATAGCGCGTTTCTCATTGTTTTTTTGGTACGGTAATGCTGTTTTATGGCAAGGCCAATTCTGCGCTAATCGGTAGATGGTCTGATAGTGCCGACCAAGGCTTACCAGTGTGTACCCACGCATCTTTGACTATCAAATTACGCACATAGATACGATCTAGGCTGAGTACTGGCAGTTTTGCTGGAAACGTCGGTAATAGTTTACCGTGACAATCCTTAAACGCTTCTATCATACCCAGCTCGGTCGCAAGCTTGTCACAAGACATCTTTTTCCAGTCATTAAAATCACCTGCCAATATAAGCGGCTGATCAGGCGCGATCTCATGTCGCACATAGTCGCTGATCGCTTGATACTGTTTGATACGATCACGCTCAAACAAATTGAGATGCGCGCATAATACAACGACCGGTCGCTCCCAACCATTAGGCTGTACTTCACAGTGTAAGACGCCGCGTTGCTCAAGTTTATTGACGGTAATATTGACGTTGTGTTTTGGATCTAACGGGAATCGGCTTAATACGGCATTGCCATGATGACCATTCTCGTATTCTGAGTTTTTACCGTAGCTGTTTTCTAGATCTAAAAACTCACCAAACCATTCATGCTGCGACTGATTTGGGTATTCGTTGTATTGCATGTTGCGCTTTAGGTTCTGTCCCTGCACTTCTTGCAGACACAGTATATCTGCACCGACAGCCTCTAGCGCTTTGGCAATACCTTGCATTTTTACTTGGCGGTTTAGTGGTGACATGCCTTTGTGAATATTGTAGCTGGTCAACACAAAAGAGTTGGTAGTCATAAATTTGTTCGTCATAAATAGATCAGCAAGCAGATGAATACGCTACTGAGTATAACAGCAGTCGTATTTATCAGCAGCAGTTAATCAGAGATAACTCGTAGTAGTATTGCTAAGCAAAACCGATAAACCCATCACAGCTTTTGTGACTAATGATAATAGAGCACAACCGCTGCGCTATATGGCTAGCAACGATTGTGCAGGTTAGAACGGAGACCGAACACTGCCTTTTTCAACTTAAGACAAATAGCTATGTTACGGATTTGTGTTTGTCCAAAGGGGTCATGCGCGGGATATCTGGCATATCTGTCAATGCAGGGTCAATGACAGGTTGTGGGTTATGAACGATGCTATTGATACGTGCTTTTAGTTGTAAAAAACGACTGTCTGTCACAATATCGGGAGAACGAGGCCGTGCGAGCGGTACTTCAATAATCTCTTGAACCTCTCCTGGATTTGCCTTGAGTACCACGATACGATCTGACAGTAACACCGCCTCATCCATATCATGCGTAATAAATACGATGGTAATATCAATATTACGCCATAGATCTAGTAGATGCTTTTGCATTTTTTGACGTGTATAAGGATCAAGTGCACCAAATGGCTCATCCATGATCAACACCTTTGGCTCGTTGACCAGTGCGCGCGCAATCGCAACACGCTGCTTCATACCGCCAGACAGCTGGTGTGGATAGTGGTTTTCGTACTTAGTCAGTCCGACCACATCTAGCCACTCACGGGCACTACGCTCTGCGCTCGACTTACTACGGCCACCCATGATAGGACCAAACATCACATTTTCTTTGACTGTTTTCCAAGGAAATAACGTATAGCCTTGAAAAACCATGCCACGGCTAGCACTTGGGCCTTTGACTTTTTCTTTATCAACGACTACCTCGCCGCTAGGATACGCATCTAAGCCTGCAACGATACGCCCCAGTGTTGACTTGCCGCAACCAGAAGGACCAATCACACATACAAACTCACGCTCATAGATTTTTAGGCTGACATCTTTCAATATTACTTTTTGGCTACCACCTTGATCGAACGACTGTGTCAATTGCTCAACTTGCAACACTACATTTCTCTGATACAAAGCTTTGAAATAGTCAGTGGCACCGCTATGGGTGGTGCGAGCACTATGTGTAGGGACGGAAGAGACCATATCGTTATTTATCATTTAAATACTCGCTTTCCATTTGAAGAGTTTTTTACCGAGCTGGTACAACAAGATATCTGTACCTAAACCGATAAACCCAATGAGTAGAATACCTGCATAGACGTTATCAAAATGCTGGTAGCGGGCTTGTTGCACAATAAACCAAGTAATACCTGATGTCGTCCCTATCAGTTCAGCAACAATCAAATATGTCCATGCCCAGCCGAGTAGAACACGCAGGTCTCGATAGACGTCGGGCAAGACGGCAGGCAGCAGTACATAAAAGAAACTTTTTAGTTTGGTCGTGCCTAGCGTGTAGCCTGCCTCAATCAAACCAAGATCCATGGTACGCGTGGTATTTGCAATGATTAGAATCTGTTGAAATAGAGTCCCAATCACGATGATGGCAATTTTTGGTCCATCGTAGATACCAAGCACTGCCACGGCCAAAGGTCCAAATGCGGGTGCTGGTAGATAGCGAAAGAACTCTACGAAGGGCTGAGTAATTTGTGCAATTTTTTGAGAAAATCCGCACAGCAGCCCTAACGGAATACCGACGATAGATGAGATAAAAAAAGCGATAAATACCGTACGGATACTCTGCCAGAGACTCTCATGTAACCACGGCCCATCCGCTTGCGCAGGCGGGTTGACGAAGGCAGTGACCATCGCTGTGGCTACCTCATCCGGTGCTGGCAAGTAGACAGGATTGACCAGTTTTCCTTGCGGTGGTGCTGCATCAGAGGCCATCGCATCTTGTGCTTCGCGGTAAAATACCTCTTTATCAATGCGGCTACCCTCTTGTAGATAAGTACTCGCGCCAGCATCGGTAATCTCAACTTGTGGATGCCAGATAAAAGGAAGGTAGCTGACCGCACACCATAGTAAGATCGGAATCAAAAATGAGAGTACATTGAGCCCAAGAGTGGTTTTCTTGGTTAGATATGTGTTGATATGACTCATGGGCTACCCTCTAAAACGATGATGAAGACTCAACAACCACTGCCTTTGCAATAGATAAAACGGCACTTATCCTTACTGATTAATCAAGTCAGGATAGATCAATTTATCGATATCAAGCTTTTGATCATAAATCTGATTGTCAATATTGAACTGATTGACATGATAGCTAGATCCATAGATAGAGCTGAGCTCATCAGATTTTGCAAAGATTCTCTTGTTATCTTCAAGACCCATCAGTTTTGTCCCATTCAAGAAGGCACTATATTGATCAGCAGGCACGTTGACCTTGTTAGACATAATGCTAATCGCATCATCTCTAGTCGCTGGATCATTGATATAGTTGACGACCTTGCCCCACACTTGGATGATTTTGGCGTACTCTGCCTTGTGCTCAGATAGGCTGGCGGGACTGACGGCTAACGTGTCATAAATAAGACCCGGCTTATCCGCTGAGGTATAGATAGCCTTTGCACTTGGCACATTTTTTAGGGCTTGATTGGCATTGGGTTGCCAGATGGAGACGGCGTCAATACTCTCATTTGTGAAGACTTGTGGTAACTCGTTTGTGGTGGCATTGACCAGTGTCACATCAGCCTCTGTCAACCCGTTATCGGCCAGCGCGCTATTGAGCAGCAAATGATCTACCAAGCCTTTTTCAACACCGATTGATTTGCCTTTTAGGTCCGCTATGCTAGTGACCGACGGTTTAGCAATGATCTGGTCATTACCTGCTGAATAGTCGTTAACCAAGATAATAATGCCCTCACTACCACTCGCAGCGTTGACTAAATTGTCGCCATTGGTCACAGAAATGGCGTCCAGCTGATTAGAGGCAAAAGCAGATAACGAAGCAGAATAATCAAACCATTTAAATTCAACATTGACGCCAGCTTCATCAAACCAGCCTTTATCAATTGCAATCTGCCACGCTACCCAGCCAGGCCAATCACTGTAACCGATAGAGATTGGTTCGTCATTTGAGGCAGTGACTTTTTCTGGTGCTGCCTCCCCTTCAGGTGCTGATACGGTAGCCGTGTTGTCACAACCAAATAGCATAAAGCTTGAGAAAACCGCAAAAGTAAATAAGCGTCGATTCATGAGTCTTGCTCCTTGAATAAAGACAGGCCCATTATGGGAATGTCCGTTGATTATTGTTATGCAATACCATGAGAGATATCGGCATTGCTTGCGTTACTGTTTTCGGATAATGATTAGAGTTATTTGATATAAGTTACGGACTCTGATTGTTCAGCTATATAAGATTTCCAACCACCAAACTCGGTCACATTCGTACCACCTTCAAATCCGTACTCTTCACAAATAAAGCTTTTGACCCAGCGTCCATCTGCCAATTCGACATTGCCGATGCCTAATGGTGCAGGCACTTCGTTGACGATGTCACCAAATTTTGCTTTGGGGATTCGCCAGACTTCTACTGCAATCGAGCGTCCTTCGTCATGGCGTCTCAGTCCCGGTTTGGCAGGTGTCGATCCTGCCAATGCAAAGAGCTGATAGGCATGTGCCGTTTGGGTTTGCTCAGACAATACACCGCCTCTATCGGTCAGCTGATAGTTGAGTGGCATACCACTCAAATGCGCACCAACCACTGCTAGTGCTACACTACTATCACTATCATCTGTGCTCAGTGGAATAAGCGATTGTGGTTGATTAGATTGAGCGGTTTGGGTTTGAGAGGTGCCGGAGTGATAATGATGGTGAGAGGTTCCCATTGGTATATCCAGAGCGGTTTGCCATTGATGCCCAAAGTTGGCTAAGGCTTCATCATGCCAGCCCATAGCGATAAAGGTCACACCGCGTGGCAGGCCATCTCTAGCGATTAGATTCGGCAACGCCAACGCCGACAAGTCCGCTAGATTCACAAAATTAGTATAAGCACCCATGTGACTATTTTTCGTTAACGGGTCAGCATTGACCGCATCGATGGTATAGATGGTTGGTGCGGTTGGCACCATTAAGGCATCAAATTTAGATAGCGTTTGTTGAATACGGCGACTTAATGCAGCACGAGAATACTCAGCACTCATCGCATCAACCGCATTGTAGTTCTCAGCTTGACTGATGATTTGGCGAGTGACAGGTAGTAGCGCATCGCGCTCGACGAGCTGATCAATGGCAAAGGTGCGTTCACTAACCCAGCTGTCGTTATAAAGTGCATCTGCTAACTCATTGAAGACGGTAAAGTCTATCGGTGTGATCTCATAACCCATCGTCTGTAGCTGCGAGATGGCTATCTCAAAAGCCTGCTCTGACTCGGTATCGCCGTAAAACTCTAAGGTATCAGGGATAGCAATTTTGCCAAGACTAAAGGCGACTGGCGCAGTGGCAGGATGGGTACGACTGTAATCATCCTCTTTATCGTAGCCTTTCATTAGCTGAGCTACTTGCCACGCATCATCAACACCCAGCGCAAAAATAGAAATCACATCATGTAATCGACACGCTGGAATGAGACCCGTACTGGAGAACCAGCCTTTTGTAGGCTTCAAACCCACTATGTTGTTGTGACCCGCAGGTACACGTCCAGAGCCTGCCGTGTCCGTTCCTAATGCAAAAGCCACGATGCCATTTGCCACACTGACCGCAGAGCCTGAGCTTGAGCCACCACTGATATAGTCAGGATTGAAACTGTTGGCCACCGCCCCATAAGGTGAGCGCGTACCTACCAGTCCTGTCGCGAACTGGTCAAGATTGGTTTTGCCGATGACGATAGCGCCTGCCGACTTGAGCTTGGCAATCACATGTGCGTCTTTGTCAGCCAAATACAAAGGATCTGTACATCCTGCCGTGGTATGAAACCCTGCCACATCGATGTTGTCTTTTACCGCAAACGGTATGCCGTATAGCGGTAAGTCTTGGGAGTTTTGCGTGGCGATACTGTCAATCTGAGCGGTCAGCTGCTCAGGAGTCGCAATCTCAATCCAAGCATTATTATCATTACTAATACCCGCCACATAATCTAATAGATCACTTAGCTGGGTCGTTCCTTCGGCATAAGCGCTTTGCCAATCTTTGATCGTCCAATTCTTTTGCATAGTTGCTCTCTCTATTATTCTTCGCCATTTTTATCGTTGTTTTGCTATCTCACTATCGGCTAGATGAGTCCGTACAGCATCAGCTTTCTTCGTGTATGTCTGAGTCTGCCACCAATGTCTCGTGAGCAGTAATGGGTGCAAGTACAAATAAAGGCTGCTCGGGTTTCACTGTAGTACCAATCTCAATTTCAATACTCACCACCTGCATCGCAACGGGTGAGACAATTGGTATCTCAATTTTCATAGCCTCTATGATTGCTAGAGTCTGCCCCTCATCGACTACATCACCTACCGCGCAAGAAATCTTCCAGACACTGCCCATCATATGAGCTTTAACGACTACTCCGCCCTCAGGTACAGAGACCTCTGATGATACTTCTACCGCGTCGATATCTTCGCCAACATACTGATCAAGTCCTTGCTGCTTCCAGCGTTGTCGCTCTGCATCAAAGTTGGCTTGCTGCTGATCTTTGAACGTCTGAATACTATCCTTGTTTTCACTCAACATCTCGTAATACTCAGCGAGGTTTAACACACTATCCTCAACCTCAATAGATAGTTCACCTGCTTTAAAGGCAGTTCGCATTAATAACAGTTCTTCTTCACTAACTTCATAAAAGCGAATTTGATCAAAGAATCGTAGCAGCCATGGTTTTTCGGCTTCAAAGCTTGGATGTGAGCGATAGCGGTTCCAGATTTGTAGCGTCCTACCGACGAACTGATAGCCGCCTGGGCCTTCCATACCGTAGATGCACATATAAGCGCCACCGATACCCACCGCATTCTCTGGTGTCCATGTTCTGGCAGGATTGTATTTGGTAGTGACCAAACGATGTCTGGGATCGAGCGGTGTGGCAACAGGCGCACCCAAATAGACATCACCAAGACCCATAACCAAATAGCTGGCATCATAGACAATATCTTTGACCGCTTGGGCAGAGGCCAAGCCATTGATACGTCTGATAAACTCGATATTATCGGGGCACCAAGGTGCGTCAGGATAGACAAGTTGCTGATACTTCTCCGTTGCTAGCTTAGTCTGAGAGTCAGCCCACGCCATGGGAAGATGGACAATTCTGGACGGTACTTGCATATGTTTAATATCGGGTAACGCGCTTTCTGCTTGCTTGAGGATTGCCAGCAGTGCTGCCTGTGGCAATTTCAATGAATGGTAATGCACTAATAGTGAGCGAATACCTGGCGTCATATCGATAATGGCATCGATATGCTGTGCTTGTAGGCACTCCATCAATGCCTGGACGCGGAAGCGCAGTTGCAAATCAAGCACCTGCTCGCCGTACTCAATCAATATATAGCTGTCTCCAGCAGGACGATACACCACTTTTGGTTGGTCATTATTGATGGGTAAAGTGTCTAATATGGCTGTTTGCAATGTTACTTTTTCTGTATGAATAGGTAAATCATAATCCACCAAATCACAGTGATCAGCCCGTAGCATGTCATCGTAACGCTGATGTAGTTGTGCAGCTTGATCGTAGCTGACAGGGACAAACTGCACTCGATCACCTGCTTTGAGCTGTCCCATTTTCCAGCGCTCACCTGCGACAATGACGCTTAAACACACAAAGCCACCGAGGCTTGGTCCATCAGGTCCTAGAATGATCGGCATGTCACCTGTGAAGTCAATCGCACCAACAGCATAGGCATTGTCATGGATATTTGAGGGGTGTAGCCCTGCCTCGCCGCCATCTTCACGCGCCCATTCAGGTTTAGGTCCGACCAGACGGATACCAGTACGGCTAGAGTTGTGATGGACATCCCATTCATGCTCAAAGAACTGCGTCACATCAGCATCCGTAAAGAAATCTGGCGCGCCATGTGGTCCATACATAACCGCGATTTGCCATAGTCCATTAAACGCCGGTTGCTGGGCAGCAGGTAAGGCTTTAGTAGCAATGGACGTATCGCACTGTACAACGGGTAGCATGTCGCCGATAAGTAAGTTACGACCTGCATGACCACCAAACTGACCTAAACTAAAGGTCGCTTGACTGCCTAGATACTCAGGGACATCTATGCCACCTTTGATAGCGATATAGCTTCGGCAACCTGAGGTGATATTGCCACAAATGAGTTTTTGACCTTTACGTACAGGAATGGTTTGCCACATTGGTTGCTCTACACCATCCAAGGTACAGGCCATGTTACCGCCAGTAATAGCAATCTGACTGTCGCAATGGAACAATAAAGTCGGTCCAGTAACCACGCACTCAAGACCTGCAGTGTTAAATGGGTTACCCAACAGCTGATTGCCCGTATTGAGACTCAGACCATCTATCGCACCTGATGGAGGTACGCCCACATCCCAGTAACCTTCTCGGCCGAGTACATCTTGTACGGCCGTCTGTACGCCCGACTGCAACACTTCGATTTTTTGACTGAGCCATGTAAAAGTGTTCAAAAACCTTGTAGTCTGCTCGCCTGCATAAAATGTCTCTGAAGCCACTATCTGCTGCAAATACTCAAGATTGGTTTCAAGACCTGCCATACGTGACACGGCCAAACTTTGGCTCATTTTCTCCAGTGCTTGCTTGCGATCAGGTGCCGTAACTATTATTTTTGCTAGCATCGGGTCATAAAAGGCTGATATTTCACTGCCTGTTTCTATCCAAGTTTCAACTCGAGCGGCTGGGTCAAAATAAGCATCCGTTAAAATCCCCGTGCTTGGTTGAAAGCTTTTGACAGGGTCTTCGGCATACAGACGCACCTGAATCGAATGTCCTAATGCGCGCAGTGGCAACTCTGGCAACACGAACTCGCCTGCAGCCAGCTCAATCATCCAGCGTACTAAATCCACTTGATAGATTTCTTCTGTGACACCATGCTCAACTTGCAAGCGTGTGTTCACTTCCAAGAAATAGAAGTCTTGCGTCGACACATCCATCACAAACTCCACGGTACCAGCAGAGCGATAGTTGACCTGTTGCATGAGCTTAGTCGCCACCGCTTGTAGGTTTTGTCTTTGTACGTCTGATAGTAAGGGCGCTGGCGTTTCTTCAATCACTTTTTGATTACGACGCTGAATAGAACAATCACGCTCTCCTAAGGTGATGATATTACCTGCCCCGTCACCAAATACTTGCACTTCGATATGGCGAGCATGCTCTACAAATTTTTCGAGATATAGCCCAGCATCACTGAAGTTGCTTTGTGCCAAATGATGCACAGACTCATAAGCATCTTTTAGTTCGACCTCATTCCATACCAGACGCATGCCGATACCGCCGCCGCCTGCAGTGCTTTTGAGCATGACAGGGTAACCAATACGCTCGGCCTCACGTAATGCTTCGTCCACATCTTGTAGCAGCTCGCTACCGGGTAACAATGGCACTTGGCTGTCAATGGCGAGCTTACGAGCTGTATGCTTGAGCCCAAAGCTCAGCAGCTGCTCAGAGGTTGGCCCAATAAAAGCGATTCCAGCATCACTGCAGCGATCACAGAATGCAGCGTTTTCTGATAAAAACCCATAGCCAGGATGAATGGCTTCTGCGCCTGAATCTATCGCTGCTTGCAATACTTTATCCATATTCAGATAGCTATCACTGGCAGGACCCGAGCCGATGTTTATGGCTTCATCAGCCTGACTGACATGTAGTGAGCCTCGATCTACATCGGTATAGACAACGACTGAGCCGACACCCATTTGCTTTAAGGTACGTATAATTCGGCAAGCAATAGCACCGCGATTGGCAATCAATACTTTTTTAAACATCACAACTTCCTCAGCATTCTCATTAATAGGCAGTATCGTCTTGTTCGAAAATCGCTTACTTACTCATAAATCACCAGCTCAATGGGCGTGGGGTTATAGCCGTTGCAGGGATTGTTGAGCTGAGGACAGTTCGATATCAGGACAATCATGTCCATTTGAGCGGTGATATCGACGTATTTACCAGGGGCTGAGATACCATCATCAAACGCCAAACTACCGTCAGGCGTAATAGGTACGTTCATAAAGAAATTGATGTTTGGTCCGACATGACGTAGGTTCAGATCATATTTTTGAGCAACTGAATGCGTTGCTAGAGTATGCATAAAGTTGTTACGGCAGCTATGCATGGGATAAGTATCATGAGCGTAACGCACGGTATTGCTCTCACATGAGCATGCACCGCCCAACGTATCATGACGACCACAAGTGTCATCTGTGATAGTGGCAATAACTTTCCCTCTATTAGTGAATAGCTGACTGCCCATCTCCAAAAACAGCTTTTGATTTTGTGCCAAGGTATCCGTGGCACTATAACGTTCAGCCGTATCAGCACAGCTGATAAACAAGGTATCGACTGCCTGATTGCCTTCGGCATCTATAATGCGCAAGGTCTGGTCTTTCTTAACCTCGGCCATCCACCCCTCTCCAGCAGCACACGTTTCACGCAGCTTGATCTGCTTTAGATCCATTGACTCTAAAGTTGTTGTGGCTGGATTTTGCGTATATTCATCGTTATTTTTAATATCATTATTAATTGTCATGAGTCTGCTCTCTTAGTTATTATAAATAGTTACTATGAATGGTTATGGACGTAGGTATGGTGCTCACGAACCTATAGAGTCGTTTTACCAGTCAAAAATTAGAAATTGATAACCACTTACTTAATAAATGCCTTCGACTATCGAACACTGCCTGTCGTTAGGCGTTCGTATAGTCGCCAAAATAGCGTGCATTGTTTTCAAACCCACGTTGGTTTTGCGAGCAGGAGTCACGACAAATATCAAACTCTGCCTTCGACACGATAGGCGCTGCCTGCTGAATGGTTAGTTCAATATCAGCTGGATCATAGATGTCTGATGGATCAAGTGGATGCGGGGCGTTACAGATGAATACTAAGCAATTCATCTCAAACCGTAGGGCGATAGATTGGTTGGTGTTGTCAGCAGCGATATAGGACAGCTGCCCTTGTAGATCGGGGATGACTTTGGAGAATAAATTGACCGTTGCCGTAAGATCGCTCTCATTTAGCGCAAACTTCGACATCTCTGTTAGTAGTCCGTCAAGACCATTTTGATAGCGCTCGTTACGAGCATCTTGGAAGGTTTTTTTGCCATATTGTGAGCTGATCATAGCAGCGGTGCTAGGGCCACAAATAGCATCGTTCCAGCCATGGTCATCGCTGATAATAGAGGCCAGCACTCGGCCCATATCGGAGTAGAGTACGTGACCTTCAGATAGGTATAAGGTGTGTTGTGCTTTTAGACTATCTGGCATGTTGAAGCGTTCAAGCTTCTCATCAGCATTAACCACATATAGGCTAGCATTGGCATTGGCTGCCATTGATTTGAGCGTTAATACAGTGTTTTTGTTGATACGTCCACACCAATGGTGGCCACCTGGTAGAGGCATGGTGAAACGGTCTGAATATGAACTATCGGAAGTAGTGATTGAAACGGATGACATAAAAAACTCCACAGTTATGAGCTTAAGTGAACAGTGTCACTTAGAGTCTCCCGGGCTTTTATCCCTCCGTGTAGTTCTTTCGAACCGCCATCTCTCGGACCAGTCATATAGTTTTAGAAAGCCTTCCTCTACTATATCGGAACCCTAGACGGCATTTTTTTAGCTCTTAGATTAATAGCATACGGTAGTTAACCGTGTACTATTAACTCTGCAAGCGGTATGCCAGTCATTATCCATCACTATCGATTTGGCTCTTATTTTTCGCACAACTTAAAATTAGCTCACTAAAAAATTCGCTATATTAGTCGTATTTCTCCAAGATAAATTTACTTCTAGGGACGCTTATAGCCTAATACATATAGGCTGAGTACATAATAGCAAATTCGATACTCTCCTAAAAATAGGGCTCTGATATGATTGGCAGTAGCAGTTCATAAAAGATAGAAGTTAGTTACTAGGTAAATTAAAAAACGCACTATCATAGAACATCGTGCACCATAATGAGAAATATCGCTCTATTCTGAACCATGCTAAGTATGCATCGATACTTAGCTTTATCTGCGATAATTTGACTGTTAGAAAGTGAAAAATAGCAAAAAGCACTGACTCAATATGAACCAGTGCTTCGAATCCGTAACCAATATAGTGTGTACTCATGGACATGAGTAATAAGCATGATAAAAAAGAGCGCTGGTCCATATAGAACCAACGCTCTTGTATCGTAATTGCTTATTCCCGATAGCTTATCTATGGATAAGCATCGTTAATAAAATATGCCTGTTTGATTAATGACCTGTTTAATTAGTAACGAGTTACCAAAGCAATAGGCTGATCTTCACCCATGATATCTTGTGGCATAAACACCGCTTCACCACCATTATGAATGACGTGCTCGATAATTTCACCAACTGCATCGTCAGTGACACCTTCTGCAGTGACATCGCTTGCAAGACTTAGGGTTTGAGCTTTTTCATCGATCTTGGCAGATTGTATATAACCACGGCGCACATAAAGAGTCTCGCCAGCACCTTGGAACGCGCTACGATATACTTCCTGCAAGTCAGTTTGCAACATATTGGCACCGCGAGCTTTATCGATTTCACCCAATGCTGCTTTATGCAATGATGTACGGTAATCTTCTACAGCGTCTTGTACACTGTCCACGATATGCTGGGCACTACCATCTTCTAAATTAGTAGCGTTCGATACCGTGGCAATGATGTTGTCTGGACGATCACACACTTCTTTATAGTAACCGATGTTTTTTGCGTCGCCAACAATTACGAGTGGCATTTTGTGCTCGCCCCACAGCTCTTGCACACTTTTATCAACTTGGTTGAAGTACTCTTTAAGATGGCTGCTTTCGTTATTTGATGAACGATCCGAGCTACCATCACCCGTTGTATACAGTCCGTTGTTCTCTACAGGGAACTGAATATTTTCCATATTGTTTTGCGCATCGTCATCTTTGTCAAACTCTCTGATGACACGGTCATTAGAAGCTTCGATTAAACGTGCTTTGTCACGGGTTAGAATTACTGTGTAATAATGGACAGCGCTTGCCATGTCACGTACCAAATCGCGCGTCGCGAAGCTATCTGAGATTACCACGCGTTCTGTTGTGTCAATTGGCATACGGATAACTTGTACATCATCAGTACTGGCAAATATAGCTAGGGTATCGAGGTTGTAATTATGATTTAAGTCGTTGGTCTTGGCATGAATGTTATCCAAGATAATTGTCGCTGTGCTCTTGTCATACTCTTTATTCAGACGATCTTCTACGACTTTTAACTGATTTTTGAGGGCAATAGGATCTTGTTCGTTAGCAGGATGTGCTCGGTGAGTCTTCACAAAAATACTCACTGCTGGGTTCGCTTTGGTTTCACGTAAACTTTTGAGAGTCGCTTTCATATAGTGCTCCTTGTTTTATTATCATTTACTTTCGATTTTATATATTTTCTTATTAGTACAGCGTTATGTTGTTTTACTCTATGCCATACTTAGCGATGGTTTTATCAGTATAATCACAAAATATAGACTGCTCATAAAAAACTGCTAAAGCCATTTGCTGATCATCTTCTGCTTTTCCATGTTGTACACACTTTATATGTGCATAATTTTTGAATTCCTTTGTCTTAATCCTAGCAGCTGCTCCTCACTCTCTGTAGGGTTAAAATGCAAGCAAATGATAGCGCTTTGTAAATAGAGCAATCTGTATTGTTAAAGACAGACATCGTCTCAACCAACTGTCTTCTGAACTCTACTGACCATATCATGTACTCATACATTGAGCGCGCGCTCAGTTTGTGCACACTCAGGTTGTATTTTTATGAAACGAACCCATCTTTTATATAACTTATCTATAAATCGTAGACTATAAAAATAGCCGTGCATTACAGATTGAAACCGTAACGAGTGCGATCTGATACGACAGTTTGCTCTATAACAACCATTAATATTGGATACTTTTATGACTATTCCTTCTTCAGACTTGCGCCTTGTCGACTTTGCCGATGCCGCGCCGCACACACTACAGAACCAAGTCGTTGATGCTATCGATGAAGCCAATAATTTTCTAGATAACCTTTCGGCAGTGACGGACGCTACCAGCGTAAGTGCTGAACAGGCATTGGCAGACGTCATGCGTTTTGATCATATCAATCTGGCGCTAGATCGCAGCTGGGGTATCTTGTCACACCTCAATGGCGTGATGAGTAACGACGAGATTCGTCATGTCCATCATGAGCTACTGCCCAAGCTCTCCGCTTATGGCACGCGAGTTGGTCAGCATCAGACGCTCTTTAGTCGTTACCAGACTATCGTAAATGACACAGATTTCTTTGCGACACTTGAGCCTGCACGTACGCGCGCGATCGAACTGGCACTGCGCAGTTTTGAGCTATCAGGGGTAGCACTGCCTAAGGTAGAGCAAGAAAAATTTGCTGCTATCCAAAGTGAGCTATCTACCTTGTCTGCAACATTCTCAGATCATATCTTAGATGCGACCCAAGCATTTGTATTGCCTCTAGCAGACTCACAGCTGAAGGGTCTAACAGAAAGTGGGTTGGCACTATTGGCAGATGCAGGCGAGCAGTATAAGGCACGTGAGCTTGACAGCGATAACCTCAGCCGAGCTGATGTGGATGCGCTCCCTACTCCTTATTACGTGGCAACGCTAAATATCCCAGTATATTTGGCAGTTATGACCCATGCTGATGATCGCAGCTTACGTGAGACGCTGTATCACGCCTACGTCACGCGTGCTTCTGAGTTTGATACTCATACCAATACTAAAGGTGAGTCGCTAAATAATGCCGACATCATGAGTCAAATTTTGACATTACGTGAGCAAAAGGCCAAATTATTGGGCTTTGACAACTATGCTGAAGTATCCCTATCGACCAAGATGGCAGATAGCGTCTTGGAGGTGGAAACCTTCTTACGTGATTTGGCTGCCAAAGCGACTCCAGCTGCCAAGGCTGATTTGGCACAGCTACAAAAATGTGCGCAGGATTATGGTATTGATGAATTACAACCGTGGGATAGCGCTTATATCGCCGAAAAAGTAAAGCAAAGCGCGTTTAGTTTATCGCAAGAAGAGATCCGTCCTTATTTCCCATTGCCAAAAGTAATTAGTGGTTTGTTTGCTATTGTTGAACGTCTATACGGTATTACGGTACAAGAGCAAGACTTTGATAATACTGATACTGATGTTCCCTCTGTCTCACGCTGGCACGATGATGTGCGCTTTTATCAGCTGTTTGATGCCGATGATCGCTTGATTGGCGGCTTTTACTTCGACTTATTTGCTCGCAGTGGCAAGCGTGGCGGGGCATGGATGAGTGGTTTTCAGTCTCGCTATAGCTATGAAGAGCAAAACCACACACAACTGCCTGTCTGCTTCATGGTAGGCAATTTCACACCAGCGCTTGATGGCAAACCAAGCTTGTTAACCCATGATGAAGTATTGACTCTGTTCCACGAGTTCGGTCACGGCCTGCATCACTTATTGACCCAAGTTACCGTCGGTGATGTCGCAGGTGTCAATGGTGTCGAGTGGGATGCCGTCGAGCTGCCTAGTCAGTTTATGGAAAACTGGGCGTGGGATGCTGAAGGCATTGCGCTTATCAGTAGCCATGTCGAGTCTGGTGAGCCATTGCCTAAAGATAAATTGGATGCGCTATTGGCGGTAAAAAACTTCCAAAGCGGTCTACAGACACTGCGTCAAATCGAGTTTGCATTGTTTGATTTACTGATTCACGCTCATACCCCAGCCCTTGATTACGATGGTATCTTAGCAACACTCAATGCAGTACGTAGCGATATCGCTATCATGCAGACGCCTGACTATAACCGTTTTGCTAATGGCTTCAGTCATATCTTCGCGGGTGGTTATGCGGCGGGTTATTACTCTTATAAATGGGCAGAGCTATTATCAGCGGATGCTTTTAGTAAGTTTGAGGAAGAGGGTATTTTTAACCCAGCAACTGGTAAAGCTTTTCGTGAGTCTGTCTTATCCGTTGGTGGTAGTTTCCCAGCCAAGACCAACTTTGAAAACTTCCGTGGTCGTAGTGCCAGTATTGATGCTCTACTACGTCACAATGGCTTTGTCGATACTAAGAACATCGACGCTACAAACGACCAGACGACGCACGAGGTTATCTAAATGCGCTATCAGTCATCTAAACCCAAGCGTCGATTTTTGGCAGGAGTGCGTTGTCCAAAATGCCAGGAGATGGACGCGGTAGTACAAGTCAATATTGTCACGCCAGCGCCAGATGAGTACATTGAGTGTACCCAATGTGGACATTCGGAGCATCGTCCTGATCCTGATGCGATCAGTGCCAAAAACCATTTGGAGGATAAGCTTACTCGTGATGCCATGACTACAGGTACTAGCGGTACCGTAAAGTTCAAACCTTAATTGTTGAAAACTGGTCGCTTAGTGCTAACTACTCAGCAATTGTTTCAAACAGCGTACCTATGTATTACTCACTCATTGTTTCATGGTCTATTAAGCCTATCTATCAATAGATAGGCTTTTTATTTTGAGTTTGCTATAGTATGTCTACTTATAGTCTTGACATAAATCGATCATAATATGAACCGTAAACAAATGCGTCCTTTATCTACCAAGTCTTCTAGAGCAACCTCTGCAAAAGCTGGCCGACGAGTTTGGATTACCCTTATTTTTGCGTTACTACTTGTCGCTGTGGCTTACTTTATTTGGGCAAAGCCTCAACCAGATCCTGTCTTACCTATTAGCAAATCACCAACAATGGCTGAGCAAACTGAGGCCGCTAAAGCCGCTTCAAATTCAAAAGACATGACCAATGATGAGCACGATATTATCATTGACGATAGCGAAGACATGAATGAAAGTGTCATTTTAGATGGGAGTGCAAGCACTGAACTACCCAGCCCCGCCGCTATCTTAAACGCGCCTATACCAAAGACTGACAGCCTAGCAAAAGAAGAGATTGATCGTTTAGAAGATGAGCGTAAGCGCTTAGCTGAACAAGAAAAGCTGGCTGCTGAGCAATTAGCCATGAGCAAAAAACTCACCGATATGAAAGCAGAAGAGATCGCCCTACTCGAACAGCAAATAGCACAGCTAGAAGCAGATGGCGCTGGTCAAACAGAGCCACAATAAAAACAGCATTTCTGATAAAGAGGCTTAGGATGGCGAACCTGCGACTTACGCATGCGTCTATATTGAATAGTAGAGCACAACTGCTCATATTACCTGTCAATAACGCTGGCGTTCTTTTGGACCCTGTCCTTGCACGAGCCAAAACCTTGTACCCTGATAACTATCATCGCTATCATCGTGCTTGCCGTGATGGTAGCTTAAATGTTGGCAGTTGCTTACTGCATAAGCGCATGCGTGAGCAAGCAGGTCTGGGTATCAGTAGTAATGGCAATCAGCCAAGCTATATCGCTAACCTTGTAGTATCAAATCATCCATACCATCCTGCGCGTACGCGTTGGTTCACCACTGCCTTGATTGATCTACAACAGCAGATGATGCCGCTCATACGTTATAAAGGCATACGCAGAGTTGCACTATTGGCACGTCCACTTATTTTTGATAATCCACGTGATACTGCAACTCACCAAAGTACTGAAGCAAATTCTCTGCCTCTAGATTGGCAGACTGATACATTGCCATTACTGACTACCTATTTACAAGACCTACCAAAGCTACGTATCGATGTGCACGTCCCAAAAAGCATCAGCTTATAAACAGACTATTACTTATAAACTGACTGTTACTTATAAACTGATTATGAATTGCTCAGTTATCGTTTTTAAAGATAAAAAAAACCGCCTTGAAATACTCTTTATGAGTACTCAAGGCGGTTTTTTTGGGTCAAACTACATCAAATACTGAGCCTTAGTTTTGCTCAACACCTTTCATAGTAAGTTTGATACGACCACGGTTGTCAACGTCTTGTACGAGTACTTTAACGACTTGGCCTTCTTTTAGATAGTCTGATACATTTTCTACGCGCTCTTCTGCGATTTGTGAGATATGCACTAGACCATCGGTGTTTGGTAATACGTTAACAAATGCACCAAAGTCTACGATACGAGCAACCGTACCTTCATAAGTTTTACCAACTTCAACTTCAGCAGTTAATGCTTCAATTTTACCAATAGCGGCTTTGGTAGCTGCTTTGTTTTCACCAAAGATACGAATAGTACCGGCATCATCAATGTCGATAACTGCGCCAGTCTCTTCAGTCAACTGACGGATAGTTGCGCCGCCTTTACCGATAACATCACGAATCTTATCTGGATTGATTTCGATAACCGCGTAGTTCGGTGCATGAGCGTTGATTTCAGTACGGCTCTCAGGCAGTACTTGATTCATTGCGTCCAAGATGTGGATACGACCAGCATGTGCTTGCTTAAGCGCCTGCTCCATGATGTCAGGAGTGATACCTTCGATTTTGATATCCATCTGTAACGCTGTGATACCGTCTTTAGAACCAGCTACTTTAAAGTCCATATCGCCTAGATGATCTTCATCACCCAAGATATCTGATAAGACAGCAAAACGCTCGCCTTCTTTAACCAGACCCATCGCGATACCAGCAACTGGTGCTTTTAATGGTACGCCTGCGTCCATCAATGCCAAGCTTGCGCCGCAAACAGACGCCATAGAAGATGAACCATTAGATTCAGTAATCTCTGATACTACACGGATCACATATGGGAAGCGTTCGCTATCTGGTAGCATTGCTTGTACACCGCGACGTGCAAGGCGGCCATGACCGATTTCACGACGTTTTGGAATACCTTCACGGCCCGTTTCACCAACTGAGAAATGCGGGAAGTTGTAATGCAGCATGAAATGGTCACGAATCGTGCCACCTAATGAGTCAATCATATTGACATCACGGCTGTTGCCGAGCGTAGTCGTAACCAATGCCTGCGTCTCACCGCGAGTAAACAGTGCTGAACCATGCGTGTATGGCAACACACCAACTTGTACGTCAAGCGCCCGAACTGTCTCAGGATCACGACCATCGATACGCGGTTTACCTGACAAGATATTGTCACGAACGGTACGATATTTAAGGTCATTATAGATTTCTTTTAGCTCAGATACGGTATCAGCATAGCCTTCTGACTCAGCATCACCAGCAAGTGCATCAATAATTGATTGCTTAATTTCGTCAAGCTTAGTGTAACGCGCTTGCTTATCAGTAATGGTATAAGCGTCAGCAACTTGCTCGCCGAACTGCTCTTTCATGCTGCTAGTAAGCGCCTGGTCACGCTCAGGTGCAGAATACTGCTGCTTAGTAGTACCAATTTCTTCAGCCATTGACGCGATATTATCAATAACGATTTGTTGTTGCTGATGGCCATATAGTACCGCACCTAGCATCTGGTCTTCTGATAGCTCTGCTGCTTCAGACTCAACCATCAATACCGCAGATTTCGTACCAGCGACAACCAAGTCTAGATCACTACTCTCAAGCTGCTCAGACGTTGGGTTTAGAACGTATTCACCATTGATAAAGCCAACACGAGCAGCAGCAACAGGACCATTGAATGGCGCATCAGAGATAGCTAATGCCGCTGAAGCACCGATTAGTGCAGCGATATCTGCAGACTGAGTTTTATCTGATGATACAACAGTCGCTGTGATTTGGATTTCGTTTACGTAGCCTTCTGGGAATAGCGGACGAATCGGACGGTCAATCAAGCGCGAGGTTAAAGTTTCAAATTCGCTTGCACGGCCTTCACGTTTGCCGTAAGCACCTGGAATTTTACCCGCTGCATACATTTTTTCTTGATAGTTTACGGTGAGCGGAAAAAAGTTTTGACCCTCTTTAGCCTCTGACTTTACGACTGCTGCAACTAATACTGTTACGCCACCCATGTGTACTAAAATAGAGTTTGCTTGACGAGCCATACGGCCTGTCTCGATAACAACTTGCTGGTTACCGTACTGAAATTCACGCTTAATGGTGTTAAACATTGTCATATAATCTTCCTAATGTTGACCGACAAAAGTGATATCAGCAACCTAATAAGCTGATATCTGTCATTAAAATTCTATGTATATGGCTACTACTGATTGACACTCTTTTTCTAAAAACTCATCTCAATCACTGCCAATAACGTTAATTGGTTATCTCTTATATCTGTCTGTGTTAGACATCGTACTATCATATATATTCGGTCGTGCAATTTTGACTTTACTATAAATACTATCAAAAAGGCGTCAAGTCAAAAGACTTTGGTGCTAAAAATCATACAGGTTACTCTTGCACTCACAGTTATCGGATATCAATTGTCAGGTATTTGCTCAGTTAATCAACTTATAAGTTAAGAGACTACTACTTTTAGATAATCGCCATGTATGAAGTAGATATGTTGTAAAAGTCACAAAGCATTATTTTACAGTGATTTGGAGCCATTGACCAATTAATTGCAAAACACAGCGACTATCAATAGAAAAAATTCGATCGTATATACATTTCGTGCTGTTTTTACTAAAGCTGCTGTCTACACTGCGCGTCTTACCTAATGATTTACGAGATTATCTGAACCTGTCTTATAAAATGAATAAGCATAAAAAAACGGCGTGAAACTATTCCACACCGTTTTATAAAAATCTATATTATCGATAACAACAAACAAGTCCCGAATGGTCTAACGAAAACTTCAAGATTGTGCCATATAATGGTGTCTTTAGTTTTGGTGGCCCCTCGTGATGTACCTGTCAGGTTAACGACGTAGACCCAACTGGCTGATAAGAGTCGTGTAACGACCAAGATCTTTACCTTTTAGGTAATCAAGCAATTTGCGACGTGTGTTAACCATACGGATAAGACCACGACGGCTATGGTGATCAGCTTTGTGTGCTTTGAAATGGTTCTGCAAATCATTGATACGAGCACTCAACAAAGCTACTTGAACTTCTGGAGAACCAGTGTCATTTTCGCCACGTTGGTATTGAGCGATGATTTGTTCACGATCGGTATTAGTTAGCATAAATATCTCCGGCAATGCTAAGAGCTTTAGAACGGACTACAATTTAAGTCGGCTTTAAAGCAATAGAATAATAAATAAAATAACTTGTACGCCATTCAGGACAACCCTGCATTACTAGAGTTGACCTAGTGTACGACAAGCTCAGTTACAGATAACAATCATTTAATAAGCCTAAACTCCTGCATATTGACTTCCTACCTAGTTTTAGTGCTGGGCAAGATACAATGTACTGTCTAGAACCTAATTTAAATGTGAGGATGATTATAACAAAAAACCGCTGAACTAGCAGCAGTTTTTAATAATACTTGTAAGTCTAATCGTCTATCTAGCAAAGTTACCATTCATTTGCTACTTAACGTCGTTTTCCTTAGCGTTACCGCCCAACTCGTCATCTTCGAGTGGTGCCGTAGTTGCCTCAGCCAAACTATCAGGCGTCTTATCTTCTCTAGGATTGATATCTTCTGAGAGCTTTGCAATTTCTTTTTCTTGCTCGTCCATGTTATCTACTGAATTACTCATATTAACTCCTAAATTATTGTTTTTAAATTTCGTGATTGCTAATGTCTACTTGTTTGATAACTAAATGAGTATCAAAAAAACAGCGCCATTCAGATATGAATGACGCATTAAATATACTACTTATGTTCTTTAGCGTTCTCTAGATTATCTGCAATACGGTCTGCTGCAGCATCGCTATCTTCAGTATGATTATTTTCAGTTTGGCTTTTAAGAGCAGCATTCGCTGAGTCAGAACGCTGTTGCTCAAGTTTGGTATCGTTTGGGTTAGAGTTTGACATAGTATTTCCTTAATTGTAGTTATAAATAGTTGAAATAGATTGATCCTTGACCAAATTAAGACAATGCTTTATCGATCGCATCCGCAAAGTTGCCAATATCATCCGGATTACGTGAACTGATCAAATTGCCATCGATTTGTACTGTTTTGTCTACGTAATTAGCACCTGCGTTTTCTAAATCAGTTTGCAATGATTGGTAAGAAGTAAGCGTTTTGCCTTTTGCAATGCCTGTATTAATAAGTACCCAAGGAGCATGACATATTGCTGCCAATGGCTTACCTGCATCATTGATAGCATTAATGATACGATGAGCTTCTTCGTTGCCACGTATTGTGTCTGCGTTCACTGTACCGCCTGGTAATACCAATGCGTCGTAATCTTCAACGTTCGCTTCTCTCGCAAAGATATCAGCCGTAAAGGTATCGCCTTTATCTACGTCCTGCTGCATGGCTTGAACTTCTTTGTCTTTGTTGGTAGTGATAAGAAGCGTCTTATAGCCTTTGTCTTTTAGTTTATTATTAACTTCTTCGTACTCTGCTTGCTCAAAATTGTTATGTAGTAGAAAAGCAATCGTTTTCATAATAGTCCTTACTATCTATAGTTATTTGTTTTCTATAATTATTTTGATTTTATGATCCAGCTGATTATTGCGCTGTGTTATTGTTCGTTCTTATTGTCTATTGTTATAAAATCTTTTGGTTCGTGTTTTTATAATGCTGTTTATTTTAGTTATTATTTTCTATTATTATGGTTTTTTCGTTTTATTTTTCTGCTCAGCTTTCCCTAGCTGGTGTATATAATGTACAAAAAAAACAGGTTTCACCATAGGTGAAACCTGCAATAAAATGTGACGGTATGTGATTAGTGTAAACTATTAGTAAAGCGAATGAGTTCTGGCTAATGGTTTGTATACAAAGTGATATCAGTATTAGCGCTGGATAAGTTTTTTTGGTTGTAAGCGCCCATTAAGACTGACAGCTCCCAACCCAAGAAACTCTCCTTGTTCATTGAGTAGACGTATATCAACAGGTATCTCATGTGCTAAGGGCTGATAAGACTCGAGGTCAGCGTCGCCTTCTTTATCGATTTCTAGATCAGCGTCATTAGTGCTAATAGCATTATCATTAGTTATTTGATAAGAAACCTTATTAGAAATGTAGTCCCTGAGTTCTCCGTTTAGCTCATCAAATACATTCAAACGTTGGCCCATATGTACACGAGCACACTGCTCTTCTGTGAGCGTTAGCTCAGCATCGATATTGATACAGGCATCGATAGGTAGTAACCAAGACTGACGTTCTTCTAAACGACACTCTTCTAACGATGATAAGGCGATAGATTCATCAATAATAAACTTACCTACCTTTGTACGGCGCAGAGCAGTCAGATGCCCAAGCGTACCTAGACCCTTTGCAATATCTTCCGCGAGTACACGCACATACGTACCTTTAGTACACGTTACTGTTAAGCGGATCTGCTGATCATCAATCACATTCAGATCGATCGCTTTAATGGTAATATCTCTCGGTGGCCTATCAACCTCAATACCAGCACGGGCGTATTCGTAAAGTTTTTTGCCATCTTTTTTCAGTGCTGAATACATTGGTGGTATTTGCTGCTGCGCACCCAAAAATTGCTGTGCGATACTCGCTAATAAGTCTTCGTCAAACTCTGGAATAGAGGCTTGTTCGATGATTTGTCCATCAGTATCACCAGTATCCGTTTGGCTACCAAGCAGAATAGTTGCTTGGTAAGATTTATCGGCATCCAATTGATAATGACTGAACTTGGTGGCTTCACCCAAGCAAATGGGTAATAAGCCTGTTGCCATTGGATCAAGCGTCCCTGTATGACCTGCTTTTTTGCTGTCATGCATAGGTGACTTAAACAAATACTTCACTTTAGAGACGACTTGCTGTGAAGTCATGCCATGAGGTTTGTCCACCAAAATAACACCCGACACTTTTATTTTATCAGGCGTTTTATTCGTTTTTTTATCCACTTGTTTGGACGCTATAGACATAATTATAATTTACTCATCATTCTCGTTTTGCTCAGTTTGAGTGACGGCTTTACTGATCAAGTCCATCATGTAATTACCACGAGCTGTCACTTCATCATAATGAAAACGTAGACGCGGGGTAGTACGTGTCTTGAGGCTATGGCTCAGCTCAGTACGCAAAAACCCTGCTGCTTTGTTGAGCACTTTGATACTATCTTCATGATTGGTCTTAGTCATGGCATCGTTGAGCTCAGGCTCCATGATGGTGACATAGACATCAGCATAGCCTAGATCTGGGCTGACTTTGACACTAGAGATTGTGACAAAACCTGTTAGACGAGGATCATTGACTTCATCACGGATAAGAACAGCAAGCTCACGCTGAATCTGATCGGACAAGCGTTGTAGACGTTGGTTCATGTTATTACCTTACTTTAATGATACTTATTTTTATTAATAGACTTATCAATCAATTTAGTACGAATACTTGTCAAAAAAGGCCTAGCAGGGTGTACCTGTTAGGCCTATGTACCGCTAGATATTTACGGAGTATTCGACATGCTTAGCGAATGTCGCCTATTGCATTGCTGAATACTCTGCTATCGAACAGTGGCTTTAGATAGTACGTGCGAACTCTTGGATTTCAAAGACTTCGATTTTGTCACCAGCTTCGACATCATAGCCACGAACCGCTAGACCACATTCTATGCCAGTACGTACTTCATTGACGTCTTCTTTATAGCGACGCAATGACTGCAATTGACCAGTAAAGATAACTTGGTCGTCACGTAGTACACGGATAGGTTTGTTACGGTAGATTGTACCTTCAACGACCATACAACCAGCAGCCGCACCGAATTTACTAGAGCGGAATACTTCACGAACGTCTGCCACACCAAGGATTTTCTCACGATGTTCAGGAGCAAGCATACCGCTCATTGCTGATTTTACATCGTCAATCAAACCATAGATTACGCTGTAGTAGCGAATATCCATATTAGCAGTATCTGCTTTGCGTCGTGCTGTCGCATCTGCACGAACGTTGAAGCCTAACAGTACCGCCTCGCTTGATTCTGCAAGCGTTACGTCAGATTCAGAAATCGGACCAACACCTGAGCTGATGACTCTGACTTTCACTTCTTCAGTAGACAACTCATTTAGGGCAGCTAATAATGCTTCAAGTGAACCACGTACATCTGTTTTTAGCACAATGTTCAAGAATGACACATCGCCTTGACCCATCTGATCGAACATACTCTCTAAACGCATAGCATTCTGACGTTCGAGTTGACGCTCACGCTCACGATTGGTTCTGAAATCTGCAACTTCGCGGGCTTTCTTCTCATCCGTAACCACCAAGAACTCGCTACCAGCAGCAGGCGTCTCAGGTAGACCTAGGATTTCTACAGGAATAGAAGGACCAGCTGATTTGATACGCTGACCATGCTCGTCAGTTAGTGCACGAACCTTGCCATAGTGCTCACCAGCCAAGACCAAATCGCCTTGCTTCAATGTACCCTTTTTGACCAATACGCTAACAACAGGACCACGACCTTTTTCAAGTCTTGATTCGATAACAACGCCCTGCGCAGCACCGTCTAGAGGCGCTTCTAGTTCCATTAGCTCAGCTTGCAAGCTAATGAATTCTAATAAGTCCTCTATACCTTCGCCAGTTTTGGCTGAGATACGAGCCATCGGCGTATCGCCACCCCATTCTTCTGAGATAACTTCTTTGGTAGTCAACTCGTTAAGAACACGGTCAGGATCAGCACCTGGTTTATCCATTTTGTTAATAGCAACAATGATTGGCGTACCAGCAGCACGTGCATGATCAATAGCTTCTGCTGTTTGCGGCATCATACCATCATCAGCTGCAACAACAAGTACCACGATATCAGTCGCTTGAGCACCACGTGAACGCATAGCACTAAAGGCGGCGTGACCCGGCGTATCTAGGAAAGTAATAACGCCGCGATCGGTATTTACATGATAAGCACCAATGTGCTGAGTGATACCGCCCGCTTCACCATTCGCAACTTTCGTTTCACGAATTTTGTCGAGCAATGACGTTTTACCATGATCAACGTGACCCATGATAGTTACTACTGGTGGACGCGTTTGAATGTTACTACTGCGCTCATCAACAGCGTACTGTAGATCATCTTCAACTTTTGTATCGCTGACTGGCACGGGGTTATGACCCATCTCTTCAACAAGTAAACTTGCTGTAGCTTGGTCAATCGTGTCTGACTCACGAGCCATTTCACCCATTTTCATGAGCAATTTAGTAACTTCGCGAGCTTTAACTGCCATACGCTGCGCAAGATCAGCAACTGAAATCTGCTCACTAATCTCAACATCGTAGACGATCTTTTCAACTGGTTTTTCAAACTTGTGCTGTGACGCCTGAGTTGAACGCAAACCGTTTTTACGGTTCTTAATTTCACGCTCATCTTGATTTTTGCGACGACGGCCACGTGTGCCAGTACTGTTTGAACCGCGTTTGATTTCGCGACGCTCTTTTTCAAATGATTCTTCTAGGGCATCACCAACCAAACCTTCGGCCAATGGTTCATCTTTACGCACTTCAGTAACTGGCTCGCGATCTGTATATTTACCGGCCATTTTACGCATTTGCTCAAGCGTACGCTTTTGCGCTTCTTCAGCTTGAGTACGGCGGGTTTCTAATTCGATTTCACGTAAACGCGCTTCTTCTTTCTCACGCGTTTCGCGAGCTTTACGCTCAGCAGCTGTTTCTACTTTAGGCTTGGTTGCAGCCACTTTTTTCTTCGGCTGCTCTTTCGGCTTAACTTCAGCAGTGGCTTTACCACCTTTTTTTACAACAACTGATGTAGAAACATCATCGTTCTTGTCATCTGATTTTTTGCTAGAACCTAGACTTGCACGCATTGCAGCTAATGTGGCTGCTTGGCGTTCTTCAGCTTTTTTCTTAGTGGCTGCACGTTCTTCAGCCTCTTTAGCGGCGCGCTCTTGAGACTCAGCTAAGGCCTGTTCACGGGCTGCCAATTCTTCAGCCATTTTCTCTGGGTCAGGCTTCTCGAATACTTTCTTTTTACGTACTTCAACATTGACGCTCTTAGACTTACCTGAAGAGCCGGTCACACGCGCGGTACTGGTCGTCTTAGATTTAAGACTGATACGGCGCTTTTCTTGTTGACCATGACTTTGCTTTAAATACGTCACTAGCTTCTCTTGCTCAAGCTCGGTGACTAGGTCATCCTCTGCGCGAGCAGGTAGGCCAGCATCTACTAGTTGCTGCTGTACAGCATTTGTAGTTTTGCCTACCATTTCTGCCAGTTCTTTGACGGTCTTATCTGCCATTTATTATCACCTACTGTCTATTATTTGCTATATGTTCAATTCAGTTGTTGGCTACAAATGATTGGGTTAAGGCCAGTACCTACAACATGTAAGTATTAGCACTTTATTCTCAATAGCATATCACCAAAAGACAGCGATATGCAGTTACCGCTTATTCATCGAACCAAGATTCCCGAGCTTTCATGATGAGTTTTCCTGCAGTTTCAGAGTCTAATCCTTCGATGTCTTCTAAGTCGAAGACGGCTTGTTCTGCCAAGTCATCAACGGTAATGATGTCTTTTTGTGCCATTTTATAAGCCCAGCTGACTGTCATACCTTCAAGCTCTTGAAGCTCTTGACTTGGCTCTTTCATGTTCTGTTGCTTGACCAATTCGTCTGCGATGACAACTTCTTTGGCACGTTCTTGAATCATATCAATGGCTTCATCATCTAAGCCTTCAATGTCATAGAAGGTCTCAACAGGTACGTAAGCCACTTCTTCAATACTGGTAAAACCGATATCGACCAATGCCTGTGCTAAGTCTTGATCAACTTCTAGGCGCTCATAAAACAACTCGATGAACGCTTTTGATTCATTTTCTTGACGCTGTTTATACTCTTCTTCGAGCATCATATTCAGCTTATAACCAGTCAATTCAGAAGCCAAACGTACATTTTGACCTTGTGAGCCAATTGCGCGCGCTAGCTGATCATTGGTACTAAAGATAATGTCTGCTGTCTGTGCATCTTCATCTAGAATAATACTGCTAACGTCAGCAGGCTCTAAAGAGCTGATGATAAATTGGGCTGGATCATCTGACCAGACCACAACATCGATACGCTCGCCATCCAATTCTTGTTGTACCGCTTGAATACGTGTACCACGCATACCGATACAAGCACCCACTGGATCAATACGATGATCGTTAGTCTTAACCGCTATTTTAGCACGGGTACCCGGCAGACGAGCAACGTTGCGAATTTCGATAATTTGTTCTGCAATCTCAGGCACTTCTTTTTGCATCAATGCTGATAGCATTTCTGGGTGCGTGCGAGATAATAATAGCTGTGCACCGCGGTTTTCACGGTTCACATGGTATAAGATAGCGTTGATACGAGATTTGGCACGTAGTTGCTCACGTGGCAACATCTGATCGCGTGACAAATAGCCTTCGGCGTTATCGCCCAAGTCAATAATATAGCCATCACGTGTCTGTTTTTTGACTTCGCCATACATCATTTCACCGACACGTGGCTCAAAAGCATCAGCAACAAGCGCGCGCTCAGCTTCACGGATTTTTTGGATGATGACCTGTTTTGCTTGAGTAGCCGCAATACGGCCAAATTCGATCGATTCGATCTGCTCTTCTTTGATATCACCAATTGACCATTCTTCTTGGTCTAGATCTGTGATCGCAAGCTGACAAGCTGGCATTTCATGGTCTTCATCTGCAACCACGGTCCAGTAACGATAAGTATCGTAGTCGCCAGTGGCACGGTCGATTGATACGCGTACTTCTACTTCTGGCTGTTCGGTATATACTTTTTTCTTAGTCGATACCACCAAAGCATCTTCTATTGCTTCAAAGATATCTTCAGGATTTAAGCCCTTTTCATTACTGACAGTTTCTACTACCGTTAAGATTTCACGACTCATGCTATACCTGTCCTATCATTTTTTAATTGACTTAAATTTTATAATTTGGGTGTTGCTATTATATCGTTACTATAAGCCGCGTAAACTATTGAAAGATGACACCACTACTCTCTTATAGGTCACTTTATGGTTCTTAGCAGTTACGTTATAGTATGAATTTAGGCATCTTCATAAACTAAATTGGCTTTATCAATATTACTTAGTGCAATCTCAAACTGTTCACCATCACTTGATGTCAGTTTTAAAGAGTTTTCATCAATACTATCTAAAGTACCTGTAGCTTTACGACGTTTTTGATCACCAGTCCCAATGGCTTGAATCAGACGCAAGCTCACAGTTTGACCGACATACGCATGCATCTGCTCATCTGAGAAAAACGCACGATCAAAACCTGGTGAAGACACTTCTAAAATATATTCGCCAGCGATAGGGTCATGTACCTCTAAAATACCACTAACCTGATGATTCACCGCTGCACAGTCTTCGATTGTCACATGCTTATCTTGGGCTTGCTCTTCTGGCAATGCCTCAATATAAATGCGCAGTAAAGAGCGGCGACCTTGGGGCGCAAACTCGATACCCCATAGTGACACATCACAAGCAGCCACAGCAGGGGCGATAATATTAGTCAGTTCTGCAACTTTAGTCGAAAGCTTCATAATCTCTTTGTCTTTTCCTATTCACTTATCTGTCGTACTTAGTAAACCGTATTGAAGTCTTGCTCTTCTGTCTATATAAATTTTTTAGTTTAGTAAGAAGAGTCACGGTCATTATATAATTATAAATCACAAACATATGAGATGTGTTGTGCCTTTATATAGGGATGAGCATAAAAAACGTCAAGCTCAGCCAAACAATGCTTTTATTATTCATAAAGCACTACTATCGATAAAAGCGTGGGGAATAAAAGATAGTGTTGCTTAAGGAGCATCGTGCCAGTAGCGGCCGATGATGACCAGTGACGAGTAACATCATACTCTATTGACCTAGAGCTTAGCACAAGTAGGATAGATACCGCGATAACACCGACCTTCAGATACAAAAAAACCCACAAGCATAATGGTGGGCTAATCGGTACTGACAAATTTAGTGTACAAAACATCAGTATAAAAAGTGGTAGCGGGGGCTGGATTTGAACCAACGACCTTCGGGTTATGAGCCCGACGAGCTACCAGACTGCTCCACCCCGCATCAATCTAGAACGCATATTATAGGGATACTTTATGGAAGTGTCAATACTTATTTTAAATAAATTATAAATTAAGTATTTTCTACTAAAATATCTAACCTGACGATATGCTACGTCTATAAAACTTGGTGCGATTGGGGGGACTTGAACCCCCACAGCTTGCGCCACCACCCCCTCAAGATGGCGTGTCTACCAATTCCACCACAATCGCATTTTACTACGCTGTTCTCTAGCATCTAATCTACGGTAAATAATGCTTAAGGTAGGCATCGGTAGAAATAGGCATTGCGAAAACAGGAAAGCATTGTAAATCTAACGTGCCAAAATAGCAAGCGTTGCCTGCTCAAAAGACACTTATTCAGGGTTTTCTGTTAACGGACGCGGTGTTTGCGGTACTGACACTGGCGCGTCCAAACGGAACTGATCTTCAGCCTGCTTACGAGCATGAACCGCAAGCGTCATACTCGTAATAAAAAACACCACGGTTAGTGCCGCTGTCGCGCGCGTCAAGAAATTGGCCGTACCTGCTGCGCCAAACACCGTACCTGACGAGCCAGCACCAAAAGAAGCCCCAGCATCTGCCCCTTTACCATGCTGTATCAAAATCAAGCCGATCATGGCAATGGCCACAATAATATGCAGGGCTAATATAAACGTAAACATGGTGGCCTCTTTTGCCGCGTAATGACGACTGATAACGAAAAATAAAACTTAGGGTTAATGGGAGTAGCATCTAATGATGCTGGGTCGATTCTATAAATAAGGCGCATTGTACACGATTGCAAGGGCACTGTTAAACCTACTTTTACCCACTGATAAAGCCACAGCACCTAATAGTCTCTATAGGCTATAATCTTGATATATGGGAATTATTTATCTAATTGAGCATTAGCTTGATTAAAAGCATTCGCAATTGCTAAAAAGCTCTCTGCCTTTAATGAAGCACCACCAACCAAAGCACCATCAATCATAGGATCTGCAGCAAAGCTTTCAGCATTACTGGCATTGACACTACCACCATAGAGCACGGTGATATTGTCTATGGTGCTAGCAAAGCCTGCAATAGCTTGCTTGATATACTGATGCGTCTTACTGACTTCCTCTACCGTCGGCACTTTACCCGTACCGATAGCCCATACAGGTTCGTAAGCAATAATCAGTTTCTCAGAGAGCAGCGAGATAAGATTTGGCTGCTGGATAAGTAAGTCTTTTATTACTGAGAGCTGTTTATCAATAACATCCAGTGTTTGATGGTCATCATACTGCTCTTGTGTTTCCCCAATACAAAACACCACACCTAAGTTCTCCGAAAATGCATGAGATAACTTGTTCAACAGGCAGTCGTGAGATTCTTTATGGTATTGGCGACGCTCCGAATGACCAAGTATTGTCCAAGTAGCACCCGCATCGGCGACTTGCTGTGCTGAACAGTCACCAGTATACGCGCCAACATTCGCGCTATAGGTGCTAATATCTTGAGCGGCACTGAGTATTGTGCTGCTTGCTAAGCGTTCGCTGACCGCGGATAAATGAATACAGCTTGGTGCTACCATTAACTTACATTGGCTATTAGAAGTTGTCGTTCCGGTTTGTTTTTGGGTGCCCATTTTAGACAGCAACTCATCTAACAACACATTAACATCATTGCTAGTTGCTGGATTTTGCTTCCAATTACCGATCACCCAAGCTTGCATACTCATTTACCTTGTCTCATGTATTGATGCCAATTCGGCTAATATGCGCGCCAGTATAACAAATAATTCGCAAGTGCTATAGTAGGGTTCTATCAAGAAGCGCTGAGCGTTTTGATCACTGCATGCAAGCGTCAAGGTTGTCAGCCATACTTTTATACTATGACGATTTGATTGTTAATATAAAGCCTTCAAACTAAAGTAAAGTCGTATATTATTAAGCATAACAATATTAAATGCCGTTATTGGCTTCTCTTTACGTAAATATGCCAAGAATGACAGATTAAGCAAGATCATAAAGTGTTAAAGAAATTTACTGAGAAAACAATGTATCAATCACCGCAAATATTTTAAATTGTAAATAATTAGTACGTACGTACCGAAGACGTATGCAAAATATTTGGTATTAAGGAGAGGTCATAATGTCTATTGCAACCAGTAAGTATGCTGGTCTAGCCCAGCAACTCATCAGTGATGGTGTTGTTAGCGAAGCAAATATGAAAACAGCGCAAATGGAATCGCAACAACAGCAAATAGGTTTGGTACCTTACCTTGTAGACAATAAACTGGCTGATGCTTATCACCTCGCCCAAATGCTATCGCAAGCTTTTGGTGACCCATTATTTGATCTAGATGCACTAAGCACTGATGTTATTCCAAAAGATCTGGTAGATGAAAAGATCGTTCGTAAGTTTAATGCTCTGCCACTATTCAAACGAGGTCAACGCCTGTTTGTGGCACTCAGTGACCCAACTCGTGTTGATGCCATTGATGCCATCGCTTTTAACTCTCGCTTGTCGATTGAGACCATCGTTGTTGAAGAAAACAAACTCAAGAAACGAATTGAGGATGTTTACGCTGATACGATGCAGAGCTTTGATAGCTTTTCTGATAGTGATCTGAACGTTGGCTTTGAAGATGGCGATGAAGATAAGGATGATGGGGAAACCAAGCTTAGCGATGGCGTTGATGAAGCACCTGTCGTAAAGTTCGTCAATAAAATGCTGGTTGATGCTATACGTATGGGAGCTTCTGATTTACATTTTGAACCCTATGAGAAATCTTTTCGAGTACGTTTTCGCGTCGACGGAGTCATGCAAAAAATGGCAAACCCACCTGTGCAACTTGCCAATAAAATTGCAGCCCGTTTGAAAGTTATGTCACAGATGGATATCTCTGAACGCAGAGTACCGCAAGATGGACGCATTAAACTCAAACTCTCTAAAAATAAAGCGATCGACTTCCGGGTAAACTCTTTACCAACCTTATTTGGTGAAAAAATCGTTTTGCGTATCTTGGATCCTTCATCAGCAATGCTTGGTATTGACGCATTAGGCTATGAGCCTGATCAACAAGAAATGTTCTTAGAAGCACTACACAAGCCCCAGGGCATGCTCCTCATCACTGGTCCTACTGGTTCTGGTAAGACGGTATCACTTTACACTGGTATCAATATCTTAAATACGGGCGCCACCAATATTTCAACTGCCGAAGACCCTGTCGAGATTAACCTTGAAGGGATTAACCAGGTTAACGTCAACCCTAAAGTCGGTTTAACCTTCGCCAATGCGCTCAAGTCTTTCTTACGCCAAGATCCTGATATTGTCATGGTTGGTGAGATTCGTGACTTAGAGACTGCCGAGATTGCTATAAAAGCAGCTCAGACTGGACATATGGTACTTTCAACTTTGCATACTAACTCTGCACCTGAGACATTGACGCGTTTACGTAATATGGGCGTCGCTTCTTTTAACATTGCGACTTCGGTCAACCTAGTCATTGCACAGCGCTTGGCACGGCGACTATGTAAAAACTGTAAAAAATCGATCAGTATTCCGCGGCAAAGCCTGTTAGAGATTGGTTTTACCGATGCCGACTTAGACAATCAAGATAATGTTATTTATGAGCCAGTAGGCTGCAATGAATGCCGTGAAGGTTATAAAGGTCGTGTCGGTATTTACGAAGTGATGAAGGTAAGCCCTGATATCTCACGTATTATTATGGAAGACGGTAATGCCATAGATATTAAAGATGCTGCTCTCAAAAATGGTTTCCGCGATCTACGCCGTTCGGGTATTTTAAAAGTCCTACAAGGTGTCACTAGTATACAAGAAATGATGCGGGTTACTTCTGAATAGACACTTAAGTGTTGATATCGGTCTCTCATAAGTTTGTAGCTAGTAATTAAAAATAAAACAGATAAACACTGGTTTTTTACGCTAAAATAAAGTATGCCTAGCCAATATTACGCGTTCGGCATCCTCCTATACATTTGTAATATCTATACTGGATCATTTTGAGGGTAGTAACATGGCAAAAGCTAAGACCGATATGTTGTTGGACTTTACCTATGAGGGTACGAACAGACGCGGGCAGAAAGTAAAGGGCGAAACGACCAGTCGCAGCTTAGAATTAGCCAAAGCGACCCTACGCAAACAGGGTATCACGGTTAAAGGTATCAAGAAAAAACCAAAACCCTTGTATACCTTCAAAAAACCGATTAAAGCCATTGATATTGCTATCTTTGCTCGTCAGCTAGCAACGATGATGAAAGCAGGCGTTCCACTCACTCAGTCTTTCGAGATTGTCGCTGACTCACTTGATAATCCAAGCATGAAAGACCTAGTACTACAAATTAAAACGGATGTTGAAGCGGGTGGCACCTTTGCTTCTGCTCTACGCAAACATCCTCGCTACTTTGATGACTTATTCTGTTCGCTTGTTGAATCAGGTGAGCAATCCGGTGCACTCGAGACCATGCTCGAGCGCGTAGCTACCTATAAAGAAAAAAGTGAGCTATTAAAAGCAAAAATCAAAAAAGCAATGAAATATCCTATTGCCGTTATCGTAGTTGCCATTATCGTTACTATGATTCTCTTAATAAAGGTAGTCCCCGTATTCTCTGATCTTTTTAGTTCCTTTGGTGCAGAACTACCTGCGTTTACTCAAATGGTTGTTAGTATGTCCGAGTGGATGCAATCATGGTGGTTCATTTTAATACTTATCATTGGTTCTGCAATTGTTGGTTTTTCAGAAGCAAAAAAACGGTCTAAAAAATTCCGTGATTTTTTAGACCGTGCTGTCTTAAAAGCACCAATTTTTGGCAATATTGCCTATCAGGCAATTATCGCTCGTTTCGCTCGTACGTTATCTACAACTTTTGCTGCTGGTGTGCCACTTATCGATGCTTTAGATTCTACTGCTGGCGCAACCAACAATGTTGTTTTTTACAATGCTACGCAGCAGGTCAAGAATGACGTATCTACTGGTCAGCAACTGCAATTCTCCATACGATCTACCAACTTGTTTCCAAGTCTGGTCATTCAGATGGTTGGTATCGGTGAAGAGTCTGGTAGCTTGGAAGAAATGCTAGATAAAGTCGCCGTCTATTACGAGAATGAGGTCGACAATGCTGTCGACGGTTTGACCAGTTTGATGGAACCAATGATTATGGCAGTGTTAGGGGTGTTGGTCGGTGGATTAGTCATTGCAATGTATTTGCCAATCTTCCAGATGGGCGCTGTGGTAGGATAATAAATCGATGCAATTTATACAGTTACTACAAGAACATACTGCCTTAGCTTTGGTTATATTCGGTCTATTGGGTCTTTGTATTGGTAGTTTTTTGAATGTGGTTATTCATCGTACTCCGCTCATGATGCTGCATGGATGGCGACAAGAATGCAGTCAATTCATGACTGAACAAGCAGACATGCCGCGCGAGCACACGCTACCGATAGCAAACATTGTAGCGAAAGACCAGCCAATCACTTTGAGTCGTCCAGCGTCACGTTGCCCTCACTGTGCCCATAAAATCAGGTGGTATGAAAATATACCGTTAATAAGTTGGCTAGTGCTGCGCGGACGTTGCTCTAATTGTAAAGCCTCGATCGGCATACGTTATCCTTTAGTCGAGCTGATAACTGCCCTACTATCAGTGTTAGTGATCTATAAATTCGGTGTAAATGCTACGGGGCTGTCTGCTCTGGTTTTGGTATGGACATTAGTGGCTTTGACAGGGATTGATTTTGATACGCAGCTACTACCTGACCGTTTGACGTTTCCATTGGCAGGTTTAGGACTGGCGGTGAATTCACAAAGTTGGTTTGTGTCACCAACACAGTCGATTTGGGGATTACTGCTCGGGTTTTTATCGCTATGGATCGTCGTGAAGGTGTTTTACTTGATCACCAAAAAACATGGAATGGGACAAGGCGATTTTAAATTATTGGCAGTACTGGGCGCTTGGCTTGGGCCCATGATGTTACCCTTAATCATTCTATTATCATCTCTACTTGGGTCGATTGTCGGGTTAATCTTGATGAAAAAACAAGGTGAGAGCAAGCCTTTTGCCTTTGGTCCTTACATTGCTATCGCAGGTATCGTGGCGTTGTTGTATGGTTCAGATATCGTCAGTTGGTATCTTGGCATGTATACTTACTAAATGATTCTCATAACTTTTCAGCAGACACCATAAACGAATAAACAAGATTTTTTGAAATCTAATGGTTGGTTTATCGCTGCATTCCTTATTATATATACTAGACAAGCTACTACTATGTTAAAAAACACGCCTCACCCTTATTCGCACCAATCACAAAGTCCCCAAACGAGCAATAAAACACTTGTAATCGGTTTGACAGGTGGTATTGGTAGTGGTAAATCCGCTGCTAGCGCTTGGTTTGCTGAACAAGGTATCGATATCATCGATGCAGATGTGATTGCACATGAAACTGTTGCCAAAGGCAGCGACACGTTACGCAAAATCCAGAAAAAGTTTGGTGATTGGGTGTTGAACGGTGATGGGTCAATGAATAGAGCTGCTGTGCGCACTCATGTGTTTACAAACCCCGAAGCCCTTATTGAGCTTGAAGCTATCACTCACCCAGCGATACGTGAGACGGCAAAAGCACAGCTAGAGGCTAGCACCTCCCCCTATGTGATATTGTCCGCACCGCTACTGATTGAGGCTGCGGAAGCAGGACTTGCTAATTTATGTCAACGTATTCTAGTCATGGACGCCACTGAGGACACGCAGCTTGCACGTGCCAGTCAGCGTGATGATCAAAGTATACAAAAAATCAAAGCCATTATGACCAATCAGCTCAGTCGTGAAGAGCGTAATCGTCATGCGGACAACGTCATACTCAATGAAAGTGATCTGGCATCCTTATACCTACAGCTAGAACCCTTACATCAAGAGTATCTTATGCTTGCCCAGCAGCTAAAGTTCGCTGTCGATTAACTTCATACAATGCCATACCAGTTGCAACACTCACATTTAGACTCTGTAAATTGCCATGCTCGTTTCCTGACATTGGGATATATACAAGCTCATCACAGCTTTCCATTGTTAGGCGACGCATTCCCTCTCCTTCTGAACCCATAATAATAGCAGTTTTCCCAGTCAGATCAGCAGCATGTATTGGTTTGGCATCGGCATTAAGCGCCGTACCAAATACAAATACACCAGCACTTTTAATTTGTGACAACGTGCGTGCCAAATTGGTGACACTGATAATCGGCATCATCTCTGCTGCACCAACCGATACTTTGGCTACTGTGGGCGTTAGGCTTGCTGCATGGTGCTTGGGACAAACGACCGCATCTACACCCATGGCAACTGCCGTACGCAAGCATGCACCAAAGTTATGCGCGTCTGTGATTTGGTCCAGTACCAATAACAAGCACTGCTCACGACCAATAATGGTATCGAGTAAGCCCTCATCGGCGAAACCTAGTGGACGAGCATTGAGGACCACGCCCTGATGCTGCGGACTACCGCATAACTGCGTTAGCTTGTCTTTTTGGGTTGGCTGAATACTAATACCATTAGCCTCAGCTTGGGCTATGATGGCTTGTACATGACTGTCAGTCTCGCGCCCTTGCTGCACAAATAAGCTAAGACCATCAAGAGGACGATGTTCAAGTAGCGCATCAATTGCATGGATGCCATAAAAATAAATGGGTTTTGCCATAGTAGGCCTATTAAATATTAGGTGGGTATCGCGATAAGCGATGGAGTAAAAAAGGATGTCGTTAGCACTGATAATAGATGTAGCTATGACTATTCATTGCCAATTGAACAAGACTTAAAAACAGAAATAAACAATACCAATCTGATATTGTTTATTTTTTGGTTGTTGACATTATTAGCCAATCATTAATGATATTAGCGTAACGGTATTTTTATCGTACTGCTAACACTATCAGCCTTCTAATATGATCAGCCCTCTAGGTGGCAGACATACTGAACGATCTCTTCGGTACGAAGATTGAAACCACTGTTGCCTTCGACGACAAATGATTGACCTGCACGGTAGTAGCTAAATTCCTCATCGCCGTTGATTTTCACTTCACATTCGCCACTGGTAATTTCGATACGCTCGGAGGTATTGGTGCTAAAGTGATAGTGCTCTACCAGATTATCACAGGGTAGGATAACACCCAATGTCTTATGGCGACCATCTTCAAACATGATGGTATGGCTCGAGCATCGACCGTCATAAGATATTGTCGCTTGTGCATTGACTGTTACGTTAGTAAATTGCGCCGCTGTCATCGTGGCTTCCTTATCAAATAATTATGGTAAAACTAAAAAATAAGTAACGGGTTACAGTCGTCCCAGCATAGCGTCATGACCAGACACTTCTGCTCGACGTACTGTATCCTTTTATACTAGATGTCTGCGCACTACAAGTAATCGCAGCTTCTATGAAAACGCTTTGGAACAACAACTGATCGGGACATTGTGCTTCCCACTATACGCCTATAATTTTACAAAATCATGACTTGTTGTCATGTATTACATTTTATCATTGTGTGAGATTATGCTACCACATTATATCCATAAAGTTTGTTAAAGCGACTGGGAAAATACTGCTTAGTACTGATTATCCATCGACTTAATTAGTGTTTTTTCGTATGACTATTTAATCAGTATAAGGGATAGGCTGTCATGAGCACTGCCTGAGTTATTTTATATATTGGCTGTTTATATACCTACTTGGTTTTGAGACATCAAACTATCCTAATAGTTGATATTGTAGACATTATAGTAATGACTTGCGGTCTATTTTCGATAGTTATATGATACTCTTCCTAGAAGAAAGTCTATTATACATCGTCTTAAAGTTTGTATTTAAGCCTATTTAGCACCATACTATTTGCCTACAATATCTATCTACTTAATACGGTTAAATAGATAAAATCATCTCATTATTCATCCCATTTCATAGATGGCTCCTTGAGTTTTATATGAAGTCCATTGTCTGTCACGAGAGGCGTTGATGCTAGTATCATTAACTTTACATCAGTTTGCATTGATCGCTAAGCATGAGCTGAGTGTGGCTGAAGGTTTCAATGTCATCACTGGTGAGACAGGGGCTGGCAAGTCGTTATTACTCGATGCACTGTCTTTATGTGTCGGCGCGCGTGCAGACAGTGCGATGGTCAGACACGGCGCAGCACATGCAGATGTCTATGCTCAGTTCGATATAGCGAATAACCCTGTTATCACTGAGTGGTTTACCAAAAATGATCGAGCGCTAGAAGAGCCTGAAGTGCTTATTCGTCGCCAGCTCAGTGATACAGGACGCTCAAAAGCGTGGTTAAATGGTTCGCCCGTCAGCTTGGCTGAGCTAAAAAGCTTGGGTACGTTACTGGTCAATATACACAGTCAACATGCTCAGCAAGCCTTGCTGAAACCACAGTTTGTGGTGCAATGGTTAGATGAGATGGCACAAATCACGCCACTAGCTGAACAAACTGCCAGTAGCTATCAGGAGTATCAGCAGCTAAAGCGCCGCGCTGATGACCTCGCTAGCCGTGAAGCACAGCGTCAAGACCGTATTCAATTATTACAAAGCCAACTGGCGGATGTCACCCCTTTATTGGCTGTCGATTATACAGACGTTGAATCTGAGCATGAAGAGTTATCCAATATCGAAGCGCTCATGCAAGAAGCCAGTCATGGCTTGCATCTGCTCGATAATGATACCGACGAACCAGACGTTATGACGTTGCTTGGTCAGGCTATAAAACTCTGTGATCATCAAGTAAGTGTCAGCCAAACATTTGAGCAAGCCTCTGAACAGCTGCATTTGGCACAGCAACAAATCACTGAAGCCACGACCCTACTGTCGGACTATGCTGAGCAGCAACTGCCTGACCCTGAGCGTTTGCAATCATTAGACAATCTCATCAGTTTGGGTCATCGCCTATCTCGCAAGCACAACTTGCCAGCGAGTGATTTGATCGATGAAGCAAAAGGATGGCAAGAGCAATTAGAGCAATTAGAAAATGAGCCGAGCAGTGATGTGATGGCCGCGCAAATCGAGCAAGCTTGGCAAGACTATTTAGCATTGGCAGCTCAGCTAAATAAAGCGCGTACAAAAGCGGCGCCCTCAATCAGTAAACAGCTTATTGAGCAGTTACAGCCGCTTGCACTACCCAATGCTCGCTGCGAGTTTGTATTTACCGAAAAGGCAGAGCCGAGTCACTATAACGCGCAGGGGTGCTTCGATGTCGACTTACTGTTCAGTGCCAATGTCGGTATGCCGATGCAGCCACTACACAAAATCGCCTCAGGTGGTGAGCTATCGCGCATGGCGCTGGTCATGCAAGTACTACAAGCGACCAATGCTGATAATAATGCTGCCAAGCCCATGCTCGTATTTGATGAAGTCGATGTCGGTATCAGTGGCGGTACGGCACAAGTCGTTGGTGAGCTGCTACGCACACTAGGGCAAACGCAGCAATTGCTTGCCATTACTCACCAAGCCCAAGTCGCAGCGCAGGCGCATCAGCATATATTGGTACAAAAGCATCATCAAGAGCAAACTGAAAGCGAGCTACTCATATTGACTAATAGTGCACAAGTAGATGAGCTGGCACGTATGTCTGGCGGGGTGACTATTACAGAGGTCACTCGTGATCATGCTCGCAGCTTATTGTCTGATGTCAAATAGCCTACTATCAAATAGCACGCCCACTATCGCCAAATCTTTTATTGTTTGTCAGCAAAACAGTGTTTACTAGATAACAGTGTTTACTAGACAATTATAACCGTCAGTAGCATGTGGCGTGAATCTTGCTTTTCTATCCGTTATCACCATATAGTGGTCTCTCACCCTTTTTATTCGGTTGCGTTTGTTTCTATGTCTAAAACCAATTTGACCCATCACTTCTTGATTGCAGCACCGGAGCTGTCAGACCCCAGGTTTGAGCAGGCGCTCATCTACATCTGCCGTCATGACAAGCATGGTGCGCTAGGTCTGATGGTTAATCGTCCACTTGAGCAATCTCGAGTCGGTAAGTTATTAGAAGATTTAGATATCGAAGTGACCAATCCACAAGTCATGGAAGATGTGGCACTAGAAGGTGGTCCCATGTATCCTGAGGTTGGTTTTGTGCTGCATACTGGTCAACCAGAGTGGGCGTCCTCTTTTGCGATTTCGGAAAACGTCTGTATCACAACCAGTCAAGATATCCTAAAGCGTATCGCTGCAGGACAAGGTGTCGGTCATTATCAGCTGTGTCTGGGTCATGCCAGTTGGGGCAAAAAACAGTTAGACCAAGAACTGAGTAATGGTGATTGGCTGGTGTGCCCTGCCGACCTTAATTTACTGTTTGATACGCCATTTGAAGAACGTTGGCAAATCGCTGCGGACAAAATCGGTGTCAATTTTGATTATCTCAGCAGTGACATTGGTCACGCTTGATATCATATGTTTTATGCATTGCGTCTTATAAATACAGATAGAGAACCAAAGGATAGTCGTGACTATGGTAGATAGCCCTTTTACAGCCACTAGCAAAGACGCTATAAATAGTGCCATTGATAGTCTCAATGCCCCTGGTGTCAGTCATAATGACCTGAATACCAGCGACCTTAGTACCATTGATAGTAACAATGACAGTACTGCTGAGACCGGCATTACTGAGAGTGCTGAACCAACGGTAAAGCCGCATCTTATTTTGGCACTAGATTATGGTGTCAAAAAAATGGGTATGGCGCTTGGTAATACCATGACTCAGACCGCCCGTGCATTTGACATTTTGGCGATGAACAATGGTCAGCCTGACTGGGACAATCTAATCGGTATTATCAAGGTCTGGGGCGTGGCACAAGTTATCGTCGGTCTACCACTTAATATGGATGGCAGCAGCTCTATGCTCTCAAAGCGGGCACATAAATTCGCGCGACGTCTAGCACATAGGGTTATGGAGCAACATCTGCCCGTAACCGTGTCACTATGTGATGAGCGCCTAACCTCAATCGAAGCAAGAGAAATCGCATGGGATAATGGTTGGATAAAAAACGAGCGCGACCCGATTGATGATATCTCTGCCTGTATCCTGATGTCGACTTACTTTTCGGATCCAAGCAGCAGTATGGCTATTGACGCGATCAAAGCCGACTAGTTAAAAAAATACCTAAAATACATAGTTGCCTTATGAGGCGACTTCGCTATATCGTCTCTTTCCACAGATAAATGACTGATTACTATGACCACCGCTTCAGACCAAGATTTGCATACTAAGTCGCAACATGGTTTTGCACCACTTGCTATTGCCCGTATTAGAGGTGCGCAGCGTGCAAACCAAGTAGCGATTTATCTTATTTATGCGGCTATTCTCGCATTTGTGGTCTTTGGCACCATCGCTAGCATCAAGATGTTCCATGACAACCAGCTTCTTTATCGATTGTTTTATAACCTACCCTATGCTCTAGTTGCTCTCACCATTCCTATTACTATTTATGATGCGCTGGTGGTGTATCGCTACCGTTTGAACCAGCCCTCGATGATCGCGATGAGCATTGGTGTCTCGACTATCATACTCGTTGGTGGGTTAATATTTGCAGATACTGTCTGGTTGGGATTGTCCTGTTGGCTCGGTGTGGCTTTTTTATTTAAAGTAAGTTTTAAGCGCTTTTTCAACTTTTTAGAAGTGGCTGACTTACCTGATAACGACGAAACGCCAGAGACAGATATGGTAGACGATTCAGACAGCACGCATCAATAAATCACGCAAACCAACTGTTATTCAACCCACCTATTTAGCTTTACGATAATGACTATGACCACTTCTATACCAGATACCCCGATCAACCATCATCTAGACACGCAGGGGCTGATCTGCCCTGAGCCTGTGATGATGCTACACCGAGTCATCCGCAGAGCAGACAGTGGGGATATGATCGAAATACTGGCAACCGACCCTGCTACCACTCGCGATATTCCAAATTTCTGTCGTCATTTGGGTCATGAGCTAATTGGTCAAGAAACGCTGGCTGAAAACGTAAGCTTAGACACTGACCCTGACGAAATTACCATCGATAGTGACGATACTACACCTGCAAGCGTGACGCTGTATCGTTATGTGGTTAAGAAAAAAGAGGCGTAATAGGTCTGGTTTTTTCCTAATAATTACCTGTCACTGCTAACCTACCCCTTATCTGAGATTGTCTTATGAGCCGTGAGCGCGCCGTACAGCAAAGGCAACCCAAAGCACTGGCAGTCGATGATGAGCCAGCTTATATGACGGAATTTCGTCAAGCTATGCTGGCACGTGGCCTGGCAACGCGTACTCGTAATGCGTATGTGCGCGATTTACGTGCTTGTGAATTAACCAATCCTATTGCCCTGACTCGCTGGCAGCCTGATGATGTGCTGCACTGTCTGTCACTACTCACTCAAGATGGCAAAACCCCGCGTACCCAAGCGCGTATGCTCTCAAGCCTACGTCAATTCTATCTGTGGATGATCGCGAGCAACCTACGTGAAGACAATCCTTGTGAACGTATCAAAAGTCCAAAGCTTGGTCGCCCACTGCCAAAAGACTTGAGCGAGGCTGATATTGATAACCTCTTAGCCGCGCCTGATACCAGCACTGCTCTCGGACTGCGCGACAAAGCCATGCTAGAAGTACTCTACGCCTGCGGTCTGCGCGTCAGTGAGCTGATAAACCTAGCACTAGAACAAGTGAACCTAAATGCTGGCTGGCTACAAATCACAGGTAAAGGAAATAAAACGAGGCTGGTGCCACTCGGTGAATATGCCAGTGACGCGCTAGAAGACTATCTGTCTCATGGACGCGGGGATTTGATTGCGCATTTGAAATCTGGTAATTGCCAAGCAGTGTTTTTGACTGCGCAAGGTGGTTATATGACGCGTCAGAACTTTTGGTATCTACTTAAAAAGTATGCCAAAGTTGCCAGTATCGATAAAGAACTATCACCGCATACCCTGCGTCACGCCTTTGCTACCCATCTACTCAATCATGGTGCTGATCTGCGTAGCGTGCAGTTATTGCTTGGGCATAGTGATTTATCCACCACGCAAATCTATACCCATGTGGCGACCGCAAGATTGCAGCAGTTACATGCTACGCATCATCCGCGTGGGTAACTTTTGGGTAGCGTGGTGAGCAAAATTATCATTCAACATTGATTCATGATCGTCAGAGGAATACATAGTGTCGCAAGCTCAGCCGTCTACCTTATCTACCCTAACCAAAAAGCAAAATGCTGCTCTTCGAAATCTTACTATTATGGGTTATTTGGAAGGCACGTCTTTTTTGCTGTTACTTGGTATCGCCATGCCCCTCAAATATATGTTGGGCATGCCTGAAGCGGTAAGCTATGTCGGCCCAGTGCATGGGGTGTTATTCGTTGCCTATATCATGGTGCTAATCATCACAGCGGGTAGAATAAAACTGCCCCTATGGGCGCTACCCGCTGGTGTGCTTGGCTCGTTTCTACCCTTTGGACCGTTTGTGTTTGATCACTTATTGAAGAAGCGGCTGGTACAGTAGTATTAAAAAGTCTTGATGACACAAACCTATACCCTGAAGCGATGACGATAGTGCAGAAACCAGTAAAAAAACATCGCTGTTTTTTAAATGAGCCATAACCCTGTATCATGAATTATTGTCTACTGGCTTGTGAATAGCGGGGTACGCTGTGTTTGGGTTTGATATCGACTTACAGTTAATGGGTTATCATTTTTTTCAGTTGTGCATTGCTTTTATATTGTCGTTGCCCATTGCTCTCAATCGGGAGATGAAAGACAGTGGTGCTGGGCTCAGAACCTTTCCGCTAGTGACGATTGCCTCCTGTGCTTTTATGTTGGTGGGTCGAGATATTTATTCAGATGGTGATGCCGAAGCACGTATTATGTACGGTATTATCACTGGTATGGGCTTTATCGGTGGTGGCGCTATTTTTAAAAGTGGCGGCAGGGTACAGCGACAGCAGCAAGTTTATGGAATACGGGTGCTATTGGCATCTCAGTCGCTTACAGCCGCTACGAGATCGCTATTATTTTATCTGTTGTTAGTTTTTTGATATTGCAGTTCTCTAGTCCATTTAAAACAGAGAAGCAAACCAAAAAGTAAGCTGAAATTTTATTCGGTTGTCGCTACAATACTCACCATACTTATCAATTGAGAATCCCATGAGCCATAGACCACCTGCTGACCTACTCAAAAACGCTGAACACTGGCGCGAAGACATTAATTTTCGCCAAGACGTGCTAGGCAAGCCGTTTGATTTTGCGACCACGTGGGGCATTTTTTCACCGCAAAAGCTCGATGATGGTAGCCTGATGCTGCTTGATTATGTAGATTTTCAAGACGATGATGATTCGATCGATTTGGGCTGTGGCTATGGTGTGCTGGGTATGACGGCAGCACGCGAGTGTCCGAATGGTCAGCATACGCTCATTGATAAAGACTTTATGGCGGTAGAGTATGCGCGCCTTAACTGTGAGAAAAACGGTCTAAAAAACGTCGATGTGCATTTATCAAATGGCTTCAACCATGTGGCAGCCGACAAAGACTTTAGCCTTGTGATGTCAAACTTGCCCGCCAAAGTAGGTAAAGAACAGCATTATCTGTATTTCCTCGATGCTTATGCGCGCATGCGTAAAGGTGGACGTTTTTATGTGGTGACCATCAATGGCCTACGTCAATTTGTGAAGCGCTCGTTTACCGAAGTGTTTGGCAATAGCGATAAAATCAAACAAGGTAAAACCTATACGATTACCATGGCGATCAAAGAATAATATTTAGCATTGAGTCACAAAAGATCGTCATAAAAAAAGCACGCTACATCTGATGTAACGTGCTTTTTATTGGTTTATTCAAGGGTATAGGTTGTCTGCTACATTTGACGTTTTATCAAATAACCACCGAGCGCTGCACTGCCGATAATCGGTAACAGCACCATAAGCATGGGCGAGAATCCTGTGGCAAGCGATACAAACCCAACCAAGTCTTGTATATAGCTGAATAGCAATCCAAACAGCAAGGCTACGACGATACGCAAGCCTAAGCTGTGTGTCCGTAGCGAGCCAAAGACAAACGAGCAAGCAACGATGACCAATGACAATATCGACAAGGGTGACAATAGTTTTTGCCAGAACGCCACTTCATGCTCTAAGGAGCGATTGCCCTGTTGACGCATAAACGTGCGATGCTCGTACAGCTGCGTCAATGACAAGTCTTCTGCTTTGCGCGTTAGCAAGTACACCGACTCTGGGGCAAAAGGTAAACTGAGGGTATCTGAGGCCGAGACTGCTTGACTACTCTCAAAACCCTGATTGATGCTGAGCTTGACCATATCATTCAGTTGCCACTCGTAGCGATACTGCTCGCTTGGCTTGTCACTGCTAAGATCAATCGGCTCACGCCCTGTATAGTTGCCACCTTCAGCATGAACTGCCGTTTGCAGATTGCCATTATTGTCTAAATGCCAACGTTTGACCTCGCCAATATTACCTTCGACATCCGCGTAATCGATGTACAAAATATCGCTACCATCAGGTATGGCACTACCATCCTCTGCGCTATCAAATCGTGGCTGTATCGTCCAATAGCCGCGCACCGAAGTGACTAATGAAATATTGTCCTCATCGTTGATTTGCTTTGCCAATTGATTGGAATGCGGTAGCACGAACTGATTGATCGCCAGTGCCAGTAGCACAAAAATCAAAGCGGGCTGTAAGACCCAGCCAACGATACGATAGATGCTAACTCCAGCTGCACGCATGACGACCAGCTCGCTTTTATTAGCGAGTAAACCCAGTCCGATAACAGCGCCCAATAAAGCACCCGTGGGGATAAACTGCTCTAAAAAGTACGGCGAACGATAAAAGATATATTTGAGCGCCTCACCCATCGTATAGCTATCGTCCAAAGAATCAAGCTCTGACAAATAAGAAAATACCAGCTGCAATGCCCACAGACCCATAACAGCAGCGATAATAGCAAGCAAGGCATTAAGTTTGACGTAGCGACCCAGCACTTTTAGGCTACCTGGTTTTTTGGCCAGTTGGTCAGTGCTTACAGACTTAGCAAATAAAGAGCGCATTAAGACTGCCCTCCTGATGAGCGGTTGTTGTTATTATCGATATCACTATGTGCAGTGGCTGCAGCCAGTCTATTTTCTTGTTTGCGAAAACGCAGGCGATGCTGCACACGGCTACCCCAATTCAAATAGAGCGCCAATGCCATAAATCCTAGCACTAACCATGCATATGCCCACACGCTGACGCTGCCTTTACTCACCGCATTTTTGAGCGAGATAATACCCAACGCACAGCTGACAAATAACAAGATAGAGGGAAACAGACGCAACCAACGTCCTTGGCGTGGACGTACCTGTGCAAGCGGTACTGCTAGCATCGGTGCGATAATCATCAGCCATGGTAATGCGAGACGATAACCCAGCTCACCTTGGGCAGCACGCAGCGCGTTATTAGTACTGGTCCGTGCGTCACCCGTTGCAGCGCGCCATAGAGGTCCAATCGCTTGGGTTTCTATATTGTCCTCGGTGATAATGTCTTGTGAGGATTCGGTGAGTGTGATGCGATAACGATCAAAAGCCACTTGATTGTATTTTAAGCTGCCTGCGCCCACTTCGTAACGACGACCTTGGAACAAGTCCAATTGTGTCACGCCGCTATTACCCGTGTTTACTTGCTCAGCACGCTTGGCAAGCGTAATCGTATCCTTACTGATATTTTGTGCACTACTATTTACAATGTCTTTTGGCATATCAGAGATGCCGACCTGATCTGCTGTCTTTTTATCAATGGTGTTGTTCATATCGGCAGCATCTTTAGTATCACTGCCTTTTGACGTAGGCTCAGACTGGATCAATATCACATCTTGCAGTTTTTTCTTATCATCGCTGAGACTGCCTACATATAAGTGATAGTTACCGCTACTGATAAACTCATTCGGTCGAATCAAATCAAACGCACTGGTCAGTGCTTGCTGCTGCCAGACCGCCTCAGATGAGCGTACGCCCCATGGTTTACCAACAATAGATAACGCCGCTTCACCAACAAACAATGCTAGTATCAATGGCGTCATCAATCGCGCCAATCTACCACGAGACACGCCGCTAGCATTAATAACTGCCATTTCTTGATCGACGTATAAGCGACCGAACACCAACATCAAGGCAATAAAAAAAGCTAACGGCAATATCAATTCTAAAAAGTACGGCAGATTGTACCCAATGATCGTGAACAATAGGCTAACGTCCAAACGCCCTTCGGCAGCAATGCCAAAATAACGTATCAAACGTCCACCAAGCATCATTACCACTAAAAACCCCAACACCAGAGCTGTGGTCGAGGCAACTTGTTGAGTCATATAGCGGCGTAATATCACAATGGGTACTCTTAAACAGTTGATAGGCGCGTGGTTGATTGAGCAGTCATCATCGGATTTGAGGGCGACGATAATGCAGCATAGGCAAGATATAGAGTCAAACAGACCCGCAGATTACAGTAAATACTGCTGAACAATTAATTAGTCACACTAAATAAATGCAAGCGGCAAATATAACCGCTAATGCTAGCATGTTTTGCCTAAAAATGGCTGTGAAATGTGTTTGAAAACATTACCTACACCTTGCTGACAGCGCATTATTGACAGTAAGAGAGAAATATAGCAAATATTGAATGAAGCAGTAACCCAGTCTTAGATGAGATTAAATGAAACACGTCTCTTCCATCATATTTTTACTTTATTTATTTTAGAAAGGTTTGTTTGTCGTTCGTATCACTGAGTGCGTATGGCTAATATTAATTGCTAGACTGAGTGACATTGCTAAATAAAGCTAAGTAAAAACAAAAATTATTTTTATATCATCAAATGGAGAATAAGATTAATGAATAACACAACTTCTACCCCCTCTACCCTACTCGAACTCGCTGGCGGCACGTTTGATGCACTTGACTGGTCAAATTGCGCGCTCGTGCTTATCGATTATCAGAATGAATATGTCGATGGCGCGATGCCATTAGGGGACGCTGGCACCAAAGCGATTGGAAACGCGCAGCGATTACTTGATAAAGCCCGCCAACAAGCTGTCCCTGTCTTTCATATTACGCATCACGGACCAGAAAACGGTAATGTCTTTGACCCTTTATCAGCCAATGTTGAGATTGTTGAGCAGCTCCAGCCGCAGGATGGCGAAGCAGTCATTGCCAAAAAACATCCCAATGCGTTTCACGATACTCAGCTACAATCAATGATTTCATCTGCATCAAAGCAGCAAGTTATTTTTGCAGGCTTTATGAGTCATATGTGTGTTAGCTCAAGCGTTCGCGCCGCATTTGATTTGGGCTTTGATAGCTTTGTCTGTTATGACGCTTGTGCAACTCGCGACCTACCTAGTGCCAAAAAAGAAACCATCAGTGCTGAAGTTATGCATGATACGGCGATGGCAGCATTGCAAGATAGATTCAGTGCCCTAATGACAACAGAAGAATTGGTTAATGGCTAAGTCTTAAAATGATCGTGTAAATTGGCGCAGTAAAATTGTACGAACTTATTACCTAAGCCTTGCTAACTGCGCACTATCATCGCAATATGCTACACTACTGTGATTGCTCAATAGGCCAAATACTCTAATAATTTAACAGGCATACGCAATCATACGAACGCTGTATTTTTCATAACTCTAATAAGGATAACGATATGAATATCAAATTATCTCAGCACCTACCAAAGACCCATACGCAAAAAATGCTAAAAAAAGAAGCCAAAAGCAAAGACGACGCTTGTCTGGTTGTATTGGTCGATGATAAGAAAAACATTCTTGCAGAAACTGTGCTGAGCGAATATACCGCTCGTATTGAGCAGTTGATAGACGTGTCACATTTCAAAGGCACTACCTGTGAGACCGTTGCTGACTATGCGTTGGCAGGTGATAAAAAGACAACCAAACAGAATCCTGTACAGTTACTGCTAGTCGGTGTGGGCAACATGGATAAGTTCAATAACACTGTACTGCAAAAAATTGCTAAGACCATCTATAGCAGCACACAAAAGCGTGTGTCTTCTATTACAGTTGCATTGGGCGACGCGCTAGAAGAGAATCACTTCGGTCAATTTGCGCTCAATCTACTAGCTGCCAGCTATCGTTTTGATAAATACAAATCTGAGCAAGCGACGCCTGTATTGACCGATGTCTACCTAGTAGCTGATGAGTCATTACAGCCTGCACTTGCCTTCGCTCAGTCAGTATTCGCCGGTCAGAGCCTCACTCGTGACGTGGCCAATGAACCAGGTAATATTTGCTTCCCAGCTTATATGGCAGAACAAGCTCAAGAGCTTGCAACCACTTATCCTGATTTGTTGACCGTCAAGGTACTTGGCGAAGATGAAATGACTGCGCTAGGTATGCATTGTTTCTTAGCCGTTGCACAAGGCTCTACCAAAGAAGGCAAGCTGGTACTGATGGAGTATCGCGGCAAATCAGCATTTGGTACAGAGGCAGGAACCACTGAGTCAACCAGTAGCAATGCAAAAGTATCTGGTCTAAAAGCACTGGCTGATAAGCTACCAACCAAAAAATCAGCTAAGAAAGCAGACAACGCTAGCGATGATGCCCCAATCGTATTGGTCGGTAAAGGTGTCACTTTTGATTCAGGTGGTATTTCAATCAAGCCGGGCGCAGCAATGGATGAGATGAAGTTCGATATGGGCGGCTCAGCGTCAGTACTTGGTACCATCAAAGCTTTGTGTGAAGCGCGTCTACCTATCAATGTCGTTGGCGCACTCGCTTGCGCTGAAAACATGCCATCAGGTGATGCCACACGTCCAGGCGATATCGTAAAAGCGATGAATGGTAAGTCAGTTGAAATCTTGAATACGGATGCCGAAGGTCGCTTAGTGCTCGCGGATACCTTATGTTATGTACAGCGCTACAACCCAAAAGCCATTATCGATGTAGCAACCCTGACTGGTGCTTGTGTGGTTGCTTTAGGTCATGTGCGCTCAGCGGTATTTAGTAACGATGAAGACGTATTGTTTGACTTAGAAAACGCAAGCAACCTATCAGGCGATCTTGTCTGGCATATGCCATTAGATGACGAGTATCAGGCTCAGCTCGACTCCCCAATCGCTGATATGCAAAACATTGGCGGCAAAGGTGCTGGTGCTGTTACTGCCGCCTGCTTCTTATCTCGCTTCGTTGAAGAAGGTCAAGCATGGGCGCACTTAGACATCGCTGGTACGGCTTGGAATTCAGGTAAAGACAAAGCAGCGACTGGTCGTCCTGTGCCACTATTCATGCAATATCTAAAAAACAGCGCAGACAGAGTATAAGCGTTCTATGAAGATCAGCTTTTATGTATTAAGTGAGAGTAAGGCCCAAGATTTCTTGGGCTTTATTTGTCAGTTGACTCAGACGGCGCTCAACAAAAGCGCTCAGTCTTTGCTTATTTTAGTTGAAGATAAAGCATTGCTATCAGGCCTAGATACGGCACTTTGGGCGCAAGATGCCACGAGCTTTATACCGCATCAGTGTCTTTTAGATAATCAGACTGATGTCGATATGGCGGCTAGTAAGTCTGTGACACCTGTATTGCTTGGTAATCACATGCCGACAGACTTCAACGGTATTGTGCTCAATACCACTTCACATCCTGTTAATGATTTCATGGCGGCTACTAGTAATGCCAAACCCTCCCGAGTCCTTGAGCTGATCAAACCAGATACGGCGAGTACTCAAGCGGGCCGTGATAAGTATAAAGCGTATCAGCAATCAGGCTATGAGTTGACCCACTTTAAGGTTTAGCTTTGCCTTGTCACTTTGTCACTTTGTCACTTTGTCGCTTTTTATCGAATTTACTGTCATAAAATCTACCTGTTACCTTATATATCACGGTTTTCGATGCCTCATTATTGAGGCATTTTTATTGTCTAGACTTAGCTCAGCATTATCTAGAGTTAACCCATCTCAGCGTCATATTTTATCCTATTCGCGATGCTGACCTACTACGCTCCACTTTGCATACAGCACTCGCTGCTATGAGCGGTATGCGAATATGCCAAAAAATGCTACCATCCCTCGATAAATTTCCCCCTAAACAATTCACTTACTTTTGACAGACGTCGAGGATATACACATGCGTTCATTGACTGCGATGTATCAGCGTATAGGACTGGTGCCGCTCATTATTATTGGTTTGGTGTTAGGCGTACTGATCGGTTGGCTTGCACCAAGTGTGGGTACTGCCATAGGCTTACTCGGTACACTATTTGTCGGTGCTTTAAAGGCAGTTGCTCCCATCTTGGTATTTATTTTGGTCATGGCAGCGATTAGTCAGCACCGTAGCGGCAATGAGGTCTACGTAAAGCCGGTGCTGATCATGTATATGTTCGGCACTTTTTTGGCCGCACTAACCGCAGTCGGTGCCAGCTTTTTATTCCCGACGAATTTGGTCTTGGTAAACGCCGATATCGCGCAAGTACCACCTGCTGATTTAAAAGAAGTATTAACGAACTTGTTAATGAATCTGGTCGCAAACCCGATCAATGCCATCGCTGAAGCCAACTACATCGGTATATTAGCATGGGCGATTATCATTGGTTTTGCCTTGCGTCAGGCCAGTGATAGTGCGCGCAATGTCGTTGGTGATTTTGCTGATGCCATCTCACAGGTCGTTAAGTGGATTATTGCGTTGGCACCATTTGGTATTTTGGGACTGGTCGCCAGTACTGTCGCTGAGACAGGTTTTGCTTCTTTGGCAGGTTATGCGCGTATCTTGATGGTACTCATCAGCTGTATGCTATTTATTGCTTTGGTTGCTAATCCATTAATTGTCCTTGTGAAGACTGGCAAAAACCCTTATCCCCTTGTGTTTACTTGCTTGCGTGAGTCAGGTATTACGGCCTTCTTTACCCGTAGTTCAGCCGCCAACATTCCAGTCAATATGAACCTGGCACGCAAGCTGGGTTTACATGAGGACACGTATTCAGTAACCATTCCACTGGGTGCCACAATCAACATGGCGGGTGCTGCAATCACAATTAACGTATTAACGCTTGCGGCCGCTCATACGCTAGGTATCGAAGTTACATTTGCATCAGCACTATTGTTAAGCCTCGTTGCGACGGTCAGTGCGTGCGGTGCCTCTGGTGTGGCTGGTGGTTCGTTATTGCTCATTCCATTGGCGGCAAGCTTATTTAGTATTCCAAATGATATCGCCATGCAAGTGGTGGCCATCGGCTTTATTATCGGCGTCATTCAGGACTCAGCAGAGACAGCCTTGAACTCTTCAACGGATGTACTATTTACCGCTGCCGCTGATCCTACTTACTCGCGCTAATGTTTGGCGCAGCATCTCTATAAACATAAAAAAGGGCCTTTGAAGGGCCCTTTTTTATTGAGTATTACCAGTAAATAACTACTTTATACTGTCTATATCAATCTCTATAACTGGGGATTGCAGCTCTGTTTGACGTTTGAGTTGGCGTAGCTGCTCAACTTCATCTAATAACTCAATAATTAAACCAATAGCAGGTACACTGGCTTCAAAATCACGACTCAACCGTGAGGCGCGGCGTACGGTCGTCAACTGATAGCCAGTGAACTGTTCGCGCTCTGGCACATCATATTCAATGATATTTTCCTCGATTAATTCAATGACCCATTGGCGCTCTTGACCACAGGCCGTGACTAGCTCATCTAAACTCATGATAATGTCAGTAAATTCAGTCGAGTGTTTCATAGCTATTATCCTCGTTTGCTCTATTTCATCGTTATCCTAGTCATCTCTACGGATAGCTTATCATTGTCGTGGTAGATGACTCTTATCAAGGGCGTCGTCTAACGGTTGATACTGGTATCAGCAAAGGCTTGCTTGAGCTGTTCATACGCATCGATGGCCTCTTCGCTACTGATATCAGGATTGACAATATTTAAAGTTAAGTACAAATCGCCTGATTGTTTGGCAGGAATACCCTTACCCTTTAGACGTAAATTACTACCTGATTTGCTATTTTTGGGCACCGTTACCCCAAGCGTACCCGCTGGCGTACTGACGTTAATTTTTTCGCCCAGTGCCGCTTCCCACGGTGCGATATTTACGGTCTGGTAGACATCCGCGCCTTCTATTCGGATATTGGCATCGTGGCGAATTTTAACCTTTAAAAACAAGTCGCCATTTTTACCATGACTGCTACCAGCAGCGCCTTGTCCAGCCAACCTGATCTGCTTACCATCCGTGATACCCTTTGGAATTTTTATTTTTAGGGTTTTGTTGTCATAGTCGACGTTGCCATTAGCTTGGCGCACAGGGACATTTAGCTTGATGCTGTAGTCGTCACCACTATATACTGAGGATAAATCAACCGTAATCTCGGCATGTTGATCTTGGCCTTTGCTATCTTGCGTACCAAAATCACCACCAAACTGATCAAATCCACTGCTTTGAGAGCGACTACCCGTTTGCCCACCAGCTGATCCACGCGCGCCGCGACCGAACGCTGAAAAAATATCATCAAAGCGAAAACCACCATCACCAAAAGCCTCACCATCACCAAACTGGCTTTTGATATCTTCCCAACGAAACCCGCCTTGCCCCCCACTACTCTGTCCACCAAAGCCACTTGCGCGGCTTTGATTTGCAAATGGATTGTTTAGCATCGCGTCATACTCAGCGCGTTTGTCTTTGTCTCTGATGGTCTCGTAAGCGTTGTTTATTTCTGCAATTTTATTGTCCGCATCGGGATGATCGCTGACATCAGGATGATATTGACGAACGAGCTTACGGTATTTCTTTTTGATATCAGCATCTGAAGCATCTTTTTTGACCCCTAAAATGTCATAGTAGTTTTTCTCTGCCATGTTATTTCCCTCAAAATAAAAGCATATTAGTGATATCGGTTTACCAGTTTTGAACGATAGGTCATAAATGACCACTTAATATTGGTATATTGTCTCTTTCTAACTTACCTTTTATGGTAATAATAATAAAGACAAACACCGTTATATAAATATTACCAGTCATGGCGCAAAGTGATGCTGAAACTTTATGATGCAGATAAATAAGTATTTTTACTCTGGGCTCGATACTTTTTAATTGATAAATATTTTTTATAAAGCGTTCGGAAGAGTATTTAATTTTTTATATTAGTGGCCTAGAAACATTATAGAAAGGTTTAGTTACAATTAATGGTCAGTGTTTTGATAGGTATAAGCCACTTTAATAATGCTATATCGATAGTACTTGTATTTATATATTACCTATTTGCATTGTATTATCCAGTCTCCAGTATTTTGTCAGCTTGTTTATGAGAACCAATCTCTATTGCGTCATATTAAGTCTTTTTCATATCAATTTTTCTTGCTAAAAACGTATTTTTCTCCTTAAAAAACAATCATTTGACCTGATGAGTTTTTTACACAGTAGTAATAATATGACAAGCTATCTCTTGTAGAATCCCCTCATTATTCATACTCATAGGGAGTATAGATAGCGTAGGCAAGAGCATCTGTCTATTTTATTAATTGCTTATAGGTATTAAATGTCTTATTTAATCAAGTCTTTGGTTGTCGCGTTATCACTATTGCTGAGCACTACGGTTTTTGCTGGTAATACCAGTTACTACGGTAGTAAGTTTCATGGGAAGCGTACAGCGAGTGGTAGTATCTTTAATATGAACTCTTTAACCGCTGCACATCGCACGTTACCGTTCGGTACGAAGGTTCAAGTAACTAACCAAAAGACAAAGCAGAGCGTGGTCGTAAAAATCACTGATAGAGGTCCATTCATTCGTGGACGCATCCTTGATTTATCGAAAGCCGCTGCTGGTCAAATAAACTGTAAACTTTGTACGACCACAATGGAAGTACTGTCTTACGGTGATGGTAAATACCGTAAAGAATGATGTCATAGTCTAAAAAAAAGGGAGGGCTAACGCCCTCCCTTTTTTATTGTTCACTGTTAAGTATTCAAAGCGGTTTATGCAAACCTACTTTCCATTTCTTCTAATGTCGTCATCGATAGCAACAGTTTTTCTTCATTATCACTATGCTGCTGTTGTAGCGCCGTTTGCTCATTTAACAAAACCAGCAAGTCAGACTTACGGCTCTCTTCATATAGAGTCGTATCAGCCAGCTTTTCCTCAAGCGTCACGAGCTGCCCGTCAATTTTAGCTAGCAACTTCTCTGTGTCCTCTATCTCACGGCGAATAGGCGCTGTCAATTTGCGTTGTTCAGCAGCGAGCTTACGCTGTTCTTCTTTACTAAGTGCGGGCGCTATCGTTTTGCTTTTTGAGGAGTTGTCAGCTGCTTTATTACTGACTTGGCTATTATCTGTTTCACGTGAAACAAACTTCTTACTCTCTTTTTTGCTTTTCTTTTTATGGTTACTCTTCTCTTGTGTGCTTTCTTGCTTACGCTTTTCAGCCAGCCATTTACCATAGTCGCTGATATCACCATCGAACTCATCGATTTTGCCATCATGTACCAGATACAGCTCGTCACAGACATTGGCAATCAGCTCACGATCATGCGATACCAGTACCACGGCACCTTGGAACCCTTGCAGTGCAATGGTCAATGCTTGGCGCATCTGTAAGTCCAAATGGTTGGTTGGCTCATCAAGTACGAGAACGTTGGGACGCTGCCAAACGATCAACGCCAATGTCAGACGCGCACGCTCACCACCAGAGAACAGCTCACTTGGGGTATCAATACGCTCACCGCGAAAATCAAAACTGCCCAAAAATGAGCGTAACAATGCATCGGAGGTTTTACCTGCTAGGCGACGCAGCATCTCTATAGGCGTGGCTTTGGCGTCCAAGATATCCATTTGATGCTGGTTGAAATAGCCGAGCTTTAGAGTATCTGAAACGCGGTAAGTCCCTGTCAATACGCCAAGCTCACCGACTAACGCCTTAATCAATGTTGATTTGCCCGCGCCATTCATACCCAGCAAGCCAATACGCGTGTCTGGCGTCACTTGCATGCTGGCATTGTGTAGCAGTGGCGTCTCGCTATAGCCAATGTCTGCATGAGTCAGCTCAATCAGTGGTGAGCTCATATTTGCTGGCTCATAAAACTGAAATGAGAATGGATTGTCCGCCATCATTGGTGACAGCTCTGACATACGCTCTAGCTGTTTGATACGGCTCTGTGCCTGCTTCGCTTTACTGGCTTTGGCACGGAAACGACGAATGAAATCATCTAAATGCGCCTTGGTCGCTTCTTGCTTCTCAAACGCTTGCTGCTGCTGCGCCATACGCTCATGACGGGTACGAATGAACTGCTGATAATTACCGGTATAAAGGGTGATTTTTTGCTGCTCGACATGCAGGATATGACCAACTGTCGCATCCAAGAAAGCTTGGTCATGCGAGATGACAATAACCAGACCCATGTAAGCATTGATCCATGTCTCAAGCCACAAGATAGCGTCTAAGTCCAAATGGTTGGTTGGCTCATCGAGTAACATCAGATCAGCGCGGCTCATCAAGGTTTTGGCGAGATTCAAGCGCATACGCCAACCACCAGAAAACCCTTCTACAGGCAGCTCATGCTGGCTGGTATTAAAGCCAAGACCTGCCATAATTTGAGCGGCTTTGGTCGGCGTACGATAGCCATCAATTTCATCAAACTGCTGATGCAATACGCCAATTTGCTCATCACTGACGCTGCTTAAGTCATTAAGTGCCGCATTGATTTCATACCACTGCTCATCACCGCTGAGTACATAATCAACCGCAGACTGCGTCGTCGCGCCCACTTCCTGCGCCATATGCGCCACTTGCCAGCTATCAGGAATACTGACTTCGCCTCTATCCAGCGTGACTTCGGTATCACCTTTGCCCATCTGCGTCAGTAATAGTGCAAACAAGGTCGACTTGCCGGTGCCGTTGTTGCCCGTTAAGCCAACTTTGTGACCTGGATGGAGCTGAAAGCTTGCACCTGCAAACAATTCACGACCATCACGGCGAACACCAACGTCTTTAAATTCGATCATATAATTTCTTCATCTCAGCAATAATATAAATATAGGGCAATAATAAACACACATAGGGTATGCCAACTGGCGGCTATTATTTCAAACGCTTGCCCCATAGGCAAACAATTAAATAACTATTTCAAAACTAAGCATTTATTATGCTAATAGCTTGAGGTTCGATAACCAACTATTGATCGCTCAAATACCGAGTAGCATTATAAAGATTGCTATTATAAAGGTTATGAACACAATGCGCCTATACACAGACAGCGAGCATCAATACTGCCTAGTAAGCGTTATACATTCTAGTACTGTCTAATAGTGCTTTATACTAGAGCATGTCCTCACTCTAAAAACAACGATGAAGACACGATAGATAGAAGCCCAACAAGGAAAATAGCACAGACAATATCAGTATATTAATCCATTATTTATGGTGACCAATGATGTGATTAGCACACAGTGAATCGTGTCACTCTTGACAAACGAATCCGTACCCCCATTATGATATACTGCTAAAAAATAAGCGCTTAATATAGGTATATAGCACCAGTGCAGGATATAAGCGCCCAGTATCTATAACGCATTGTGGCAGCGCAAATACCCTTTTAAAGCAGCTTATAATGCATTACTAGTTTTGACATAACGACAGCACCCAATCAAATCAAACGCCGTGCGTATCTTTTTTTGCAATCATTTTATTGCAAACCCAAACAGGACGACCGCATTTGATCCTAGCAACTGAGGTAGATATGAACGAATCAGCCAACCAATTTAGCCCAAGCTCAAGTCAGCCAGTAGACCCAACCGTATTGAGTCTAACTGATAGTGCTGCCCAAAAAGTACGCCGTCTGCGCGAAGAAGAAGGTGATAGCGATCTGATGCTACGCGTCTATGTGACTGGTGGCGGTTGCTCTGGTTTTTCCTATGGGTTCAACTTTGCCAATGATCTAAACGAAGACGATGCCAATTTTGATAATGGTGATGTGACCTTGGTTGTCGACTCACTAAGCTATCAGTACTTGCAAGGGTCTACTGTTGACTATACCGAAGGATTAGAGGGTGCTCGTTTTGTGGTGACCAACCCAAACGCAACCACTACTTGCGGCTGCGGCTCGTCATTCTCTATTTAAACTGCCTGTCGTTTTAGCACTATGGCCTAAGATCCTTAGTGGGCGCGCTAAAACAGTATGGGGTGATTTAGAGCATAACGGTCAAAGCATCTATCTACACGGTAGATGCTTTTTTTATCACTCCCAAGTCTATCTGATAAAACTGGCTAGTATGAGTATGAGCGAATTTGGCTCTAAATACTGAGAAAAACTTCGATAAATCATCTCTCCTAAAGCTTATCGTATTTGTAATTGTCCGTGGTTTTCAATACGGCTTTGAGCTAAACTGACGGGATTATTGACCTAACATTTACCTATTTTATGGACAAACGCCCATCGTGTTTTGATCCGCCATAATAAATAACAATAGATGACTATTATGAGTAATTTTACGAGTAGCTTTGTTAACTTTGACATTCCCAACTGGTTCGATAGCCAGCACCTAACAGGTATGCTTCGTGGTATCGAAAAAGAAGGTCTGCGCGTAAAGCCCGATGGTTTTTTGGCCCAGACACCGCATCCAGCCAAATTGGGATCAAAACTGACCCATCCTTTTATTACCACTGACTATTCAGAGAGCCTACTCGAGCTCATCACCGAACCAAAAACCTCGCCAAAAGAGACCCTAAACATGTTGCGCCAGCTGCACGTGTTGGTATATCAGGGGATGCCTGAAGGTGAGCTAATGTGGCCTCTATCTATGCCCTGTATGTTGTCATCGAAAGATGAAGACATTCCATTGGCTGATTATGGCAGCTCTAACACAGGCAAGCTAAAAACCTTATATCGTAGTGGTTTGGGTATTCGTTATGGTCGCCGCATGCAGACCATCGCAGGTCTACATTACAACTTGTCTTTTGGTGATACGCTCTTTGAAACGTGGCAAGCGCAAACCCCAACGGCACAAGACCAGACACTGACAGAGTTCAAAAACGAGAAGTACTTAGGACTGATTCGTAACTTCAAGCGCCTAACCAGCCTTGTGCTATATTTACTGGGCGCTAGCCCAAGCGTGTGTCCTTGTTTTGTAGCAGGGCGTGAGCATGATCTCGAGTTGCTCAATGACTCGACCTACTACAAGCCTGCTGCGACGAGCCTGCGCATGGGTAAGCTTGGCTACACCAATAGCGTGCAAGAACAGCTAGATATTCGTTATAACTATCTGCCAGAATATGTCGCTGGGCTACGCCGTGCGATTCAAACGCCGCATGACAGCTTTTCTAAACTTGGTTTAGAAGACGCTGATGGTAATCCTGTCCAAATCAACAATCATATCCTCCAGATAGAAAACGAATATTACAGCCCTATTCGTCCTAAACAGATTGCGTTGAGTGGTGAGACACCGACCGAAGCGCTTGAACGTCGCGGTATCGCTTATGTTGAGTTTCGTGCGATTGACCTTGATCCTTATAGCGATGTCGGTATCCGTCTATCCAGTGCTTGCTTCTTAGAAGTGATGGCGCTCTACTGTCTATTCAGTGAGTCGCCAGACTTGCTTCCTGAAGAAGAAGAGACACTCGCTATCAATCTTGAGCGTGTGGTCAATGAAGGTCGCCGCGATGATTTACACATTATCAATAATGGTCAAGAGCAGTCACTAGAGCGTTGGATGCTCACGCATTTGGAGCGTATGCAGCCCCTTGCCGCATTGTTAGATGCTCACTACGGTGGTAATGACTACCGCGCAGCAGTAGCATTGATGCAAGGCAAGGCAGGACACTCTGAGTCGACCATATCTGCGCAAGTAAACTCAGATAGCAAACGTTTGGGTAGCCTATGGCAGCTTGGCTTTACTTTGGCTCAGCAGCATCGTGACTCTCTGTTGCAACAAACACTCAGTCCGAATACCCAAGCAAAGTATGAAGTATTGGCAGAAAAATCTGTTCTACAACAAGCTGATATTGAAAAGTCTGAAACAGAAGACTTTATGGAATTTTTGCAGCAGTATCGCTAAGTTTTGATTACTGAGTCTTTATGACTGAGTTCTGATTGATAGGTTCTGATTACTGAGCTCTGATTACTAGGTTCTGACTGCTATCCAACATCTATTGTAGATGACTATATAAGAGTAACGCACTATGCGACACCTGACCACTTACCGTAACTTGCAAGTATTTTTGGTGATAATGGCCATAACAGGCATGAGTTTTGCGCTGTTTTACTTGCAGCGGCATCTTGGACTATCCCCTTGTCCACTCTGTATTTTTCAACGTATTGGTCTGATGGTCATGGGCGGTTTTGCCTTACTATCAGCGTTGTTCAATCCTAAGTCTAAAGTTGTCAGGCTGCTGTTATGGCTTGGTAGCTTGGCAGGTATTGGCTGGGCGACTGCTGTTGCCGCGCGCCATGTATGGTTACAACATTTGCCTGCCGACCAAGTTCCTTCATGTGGTCCGGGTTTGGACTATTGGCTTGATACCCTGCCTATCTTGCAAGTATTCAAAGAGGTGTTTGCAGGCTCTGGTGAATGCGCCTCTGTCGATTGGACATTTATGGGGTTGAGTATTCCTGAGCAGTCCTTGATTTTGTTTAGTGTACTCCTAGTGGTACACGGGTTGATCCTATGGCGTATCGTACGACCTACCCATAACGCTCGTATCGCTTAGTAATTCATCAAAGCACTCTACTACTTTATAGCTAATGTTTTTTCTAAACAGACATTCATACTTTGTTATGCAATGTCTGTTTTAACTTATGTCATTGTTAAATATCTCTTATTAGCTCTATTAGAGCGATCGACAGATGCAAAACTATATTCTTTTATCTAGCACATATAATAAGCACAACAAAAAGTCTACAGAGATATTCCTAACCCTTTGATATCTTTATACAGCTTATTCCATTAGTCGTTAGCCCTTATAGCTCAATTGCTTTAGAACGACAGGCTATCTGCATCTCGATGAGCAGATGACGTTCTCAAGTTCCTAAGTTTATTTTATCGTTAAACTTGTATTCCCCAATGTCGATTAGTTTCGATAACGGCATTATATTGTCAATGGTTTGGGGTTTCGATAGTAAGGGTGATTTTTTAGAAACACTATTTAAAAACTGTTTTTGGTATGACAATGATATCTCTTGCACCCATTCGCTCTACTACACTTACTATTATCAAACGCTGGCGTCTACCTTTGTTGGCGATACCGCTGTGTGCGTTGTTGGCCAGTTGTGATAGCGCCTCATCTAATGCTGACCAAGACATGATGACCAAAATTGGCTCTGTCAATACATCGGATACGACTGAACCGCAAAACGAGCCAGAAGAGAGTGACGGCACCTCCCTATCAGATGCCAATAGTAACTTGAGCGAGTCTACCGAAGGGCAATCGCTTATTGCCGCTGCCCAATCAAATAATGATGCAAAGATAAAACCATCGACACTGTATTCAAAATCGAACAGCAGTACACTGCAAGCAACATTAATGGGCGATTATGGCGGTATGGTGCCTTGCGCAGACTGCGACAGTATTGATGTCACATTGAACTTATTTGCTGACGGTTCTGTACTGAAAGCCAGTACCTATCACAATCCAGAACGACCGCGACCCCCTCTGCTTGAATCTGGCGTTTATCGTCAAGACAATGACAAAATCACCATCGTATACGAAGATAAGAACATCGAGTCCTATCACATCCAAGACAACCATTTGATTTTGATAGATGAGCAAAAGAATCTCAATAACGACTATACGTTGTCACGTAAATAATCATCAACGCAAATAGTCACTAATAAAGCGACGTAAGCAGTCATCAATAGACTCAATATCAACAACCTATCTTTTTAAATAGGTAAGCCCTATTCAACATCTTTTTGAACGAGTCATATTTTTTCAGCCACATAACGCCTACTTGTTGGGCGTTTTTTATTGGTCATCGAACAACGTTTACTTTACAATGATTGCTGCTCTGCCACACTGCTATAGTGGCAACGCCTGATCAAAGCACTAATCCTTACTGATAGCGGCTAAGCACTCCAAACCTTATTATTCATTAGCTGTCTATCTCCTTTATTCAAGCTCGTACGGAACGTCTATGCATATTCATATCCTTGGTATTTGTGGTACTTTTATGGGCTCGCTAGCGTTGTTAGCGCGTGAACTTGGGCATACTGTTACTGGTTCAGATGCCAATGTATACCCTCCTATGTCTACCCAACTTGAAAATGCTGGCGTCACTATCGAAGAAGGTTATCTCGTAGAGCATCTGCAACCAGCGCCAGACTTAGTCGTTGTTGGTAATGCAATGAAACGTGGTATGGATGTGATCGAGTACATGCTAGATAGTGGTCTGCGCTATACCTCAGGTCCACAGTTTTTGTCCGAGCAAGTGTTACAGTCCCGTCATGTGATAGCCGTCGCAGGTACTCATGGCAAAACCACCACGACCACTATGCTCGCTTGGATACTGCATTATGCTGGTATCGATGCAGGGTTTTTGATCGGCGGTGTGCCATTGGTCGATACGACTGATGAGCACTTGCAGAAGGTGTTTGCGCATAGTAGCTATCTGGGCGCAGAAACAACAAACGATGACACTACCGTTCCTTCTGGTTATTTTGTTATTGAAGCCGACGAGTACGACTCTGCGTTTTTTGATAAACGTTCAAAGTTCGTCCATTACCGCCCGCGTACCGCTATCTTGAACAACCTAGAGTTTGATCATGCTGATATTTTTGCAGACCTTGATGCTATTCAGACCCAGTTTCACCACATGGTGCGCATGATTCCAAGCACAGGTAAAATCATCATGCCTGCCGCGACTATCAGTTTAGAGGACACCTTAGCAAAAGGGGTCTGGACGCCTATCTGGCGTACGGCGGTTATCGACTCTACTACGTCTATTTCAAGCACAGACGACACCCTAAAAGACAATAGCGAATGGCAAGCTGAGCTTATTCGCGAGGATGGCAGTCAGTTCCAAGTAAGCTTTGCAGCTGACAAAGAAGCAACTGCTATCGTAAATTGGTCGATGAGCGGTATTCATAATGTCAACAATGCCTTGGTTGCTATTGCAGCAGCCTACAACGTTGGCGTGAGCGTTTCTACTGCTTGCGCTGCATTATCCGCCTTTGCTGGTATCAAACGCCGGATGGAGCTAATCGGTGATGTAAACGATATTCTCGTTTTTGATGACTTCGCCCATCACCCAACCGCTATTACAATGACCTTGGACGGCGCCAAAAAGAAACTGGCTGACAGACGACTTTGGGCGATTATCGAACCGCGTAGTAATACGATGAAAATGGGTATTCACCAAGACAGCTTGGCTGAGTCAGCTGCTCTCGCTGACTATACGTTATGGTACGAGCCTACGGGACTAGAATGGGGTCTAAAAGAAGTCATCGAACAGTCCTGCACTGAAAGTGACTCTATTGGTAACCAGCAAGTGATGTCTAGCATCGATACCATCATCGAACATATCACTACCCATGCACAGGCAGGCGATGCCATTGTCGTCATGTCCAATGGTGGTTTTGAGGGCATTCATCAGCGTCTGCTCACTGCACTGCGTAATGACTAGACGATTACCCAAAGATTAGACCCCGTATTTATTATAAAAAGCGCAGCCGTTTAGTAGACGAGCTGCGTTTTTTTATTCCGGTTCACTTATCCCGGTTCACTTATATGAGCCTTTCTAAATGAGCTATTCTAAACAAATTGCCTCTAAGTAAGCTTTTTTGAACACACTTCTCTCTCGTAACTTGCCATTATTTCTTTCTGTTAGCACCACGGCTACCTTTGTAACCTTTCGTTTACTTATTACCCGTACGTAATAGCAAATCAGACTTTTTTCTCACATAGCCCCTACACAGGTAACATTTCGTGCTTACTTTTGTGTCTGAGGACTGTTTACAATGGAGTCATCAAATTAACGACATATTATAAATATTAATAATTTAGGAGAATAACATGAGCTTTATTTGGATGATTATCGTAGGTCTAGTCGCAGGTTTATTGGCACGTGCTATCAAGCCAGGTAGTGACCCTATGGGTTGGATCATGACGATTGTATTAGGTATCGTCGGTGCTATGCTAGGTGGCTTCATTGCAGGCTTGATTGGTATTAATGCGGATGGTGGCTTCACTGGTCTTATCTTCTCAGTAATCGGTGCCATTATCTTGCTATTCTTGTATGAAATGATTGTAAACAAACGCCGTGCATAATTGCTGCACATAGTTAGCAGTCACACGAAACACTCAAAGAAGCCTCGCAACAAGCGAGGTTTTTTTGTATCACCAAACATCAACCTCTCTATTCTATAGACTCATAGAACCTAATATGAACGGGAAAGTATTGATAAGCATTACTTTTGTCCCCATTTATCTTATAATATCAACCCTATTTTGTCCCTATCATTGAGGTGAGCGTTATGGCACTACTCCCTATCTTAAGTTACCCAGACCCGCGTTTGCGCACGATTGCCAAACCTGTCAAGGAAGTGACAGCTGAAATCAAAACCTTAATCGCTGACATGATCGAGACGATGTATGATGCTCAAGGTATTGGCCTTGCTGCTAGCCAAGTCGATCGTCACATTCAGCTTATCGTCATGGACTTGTCTGAAGACAAAACTGCTCCTAGAGTATTCATCAATCCAAAAGTCACGCCCTTGGTAGATGACAAAAAACCCTATGAAGAAGGCTGCCTATCTGTGCCCGACGTCTATGACAAAGTAGAACGTCCTACCAAGGTACGCATCGAGGCTTTGGATGGTGAGGGTAACGTCATTGATGAAGAAGTAGAAGGCTTACTTGCTGTCTGTATCCAGCATGAAATGGATCATCTAAATGGTGTGATATTCGTCGATTACCTCTCTCGTCTAAAGCAAACTCGTGCGCGTGATAAAGTTCGTAAAGTCGTCAAAATACGTGAAAAACAAGAAGCTCAGGCGGCTGACAAGCAAGCACAAACCCTCAACTCTTAAATTTCTTATCCTTAATATCGTCTCGCCTAACGTAACTGTGACTCTATAACATTCACGGTGTGGCGACGTTTTTTGTTGGGTATTGTTTTTACTAAAGGTTTATTACTATGACAATGATCAAAATCGACCAATATTTTGAACCTGCCAGCTGGCAGAAATTTACCAAAGCTGCCGAAGGTCGTGAGACCCCATTTCTGGTGGTAGACCTTAGTCGCATAGAAACAAAGTACCACGAAATGGTCAGTCTATTTCCGACTGCCAAATTGCACTATGCAATGAAGGCCAGCCCTGCGGTAGAAGTCATCAACTTATTAGCAAAGCTTGGTTCAAACTTTGACTGCGCGTCAATCTATGAGCTTGATCGAGTGCTAGACTGCGGTGTTGAGCCTTCTCGCATCTCTTATGGTAATACCATCAAAAAAGCCGAACACGTCAAATACGCTTTTGAAAAGGGTATCGATCTATACGCTACCGACTCAGAAGCTGATCTCAAAAATATTGCCAAACATGCCCCAGGCTCTAGAGTGTTTGTTCGTATTTTGGTTCAGGGTTCAGAGACCGCAGAGTGGCCACTATCGCGCAAGTTTGGCTGTCACCCTAATATGGCCATTGATTTGTTGGTTCAAGCACGCGAGCTGGGTTTGGTACCGTATGGCATCTCATTCCATGTAGGCAGTCAACAAAAAGACGTGGCTGCATGGGATGATGCATTGGCCAAGGTCAAATATATGTTTGATTGGATGAAAAACGAAGAAGACATCAAGCTACAGATGATCAATCTGGGCGGCGGTTTCCCAACCAACTATATCAGTGAAGTCAACCCGATCAAGGTTTATGCCGAAGAGATTACCAGTTACTTAACCGATGACTACAACGCTGAAGAGATGCCTGAAATCATCTTGGAGCCAGGTCGTTCATTGGTTGGTGGCTCAGGTGTGCTGGTCAGTGATGTCGTGCTTATCTCGCGCAAATCAGATACCGATTTGACCCGCTGGGTATACACGGATGTCGGTCTATTCCAAGGTTTGATCGAGACGCTAGGCGAAGCCATCAAGTATCCTGTCTATACGCCTAAGATGGAAACTTCAACCAGCGAAGGTACCGTCGTACTGGCAGGCCCAACCTGTGACTCAACCGACATTATGTACGAAGAAGCTGGTTATCAGCTGCCTCAAGAGCTTGAGATTGGTGACAAAATCTACTGGCTCACCACTGGTGCTTATACCAACTCTTACTCATCAGTAGAGTTCAACGGTTTTCCGCCGCTCGAAGTGGTTTATATTGACTAGCCTTCAAACCTGTTGTCCATAAAAAAGCGCGGCGCTATTGATTATAGATCAATCACAGCACCGCGCTTTTTTTGTGGTTGGCTGTTTGATTTAGAAGCTATTGAACCAATAAAGCAATCGGTGCGTTATTATTGCTACTAGACGTTCGACTGCCGCTACTGATTGAGGTTTGTGAGATTTGACCAATCGTCACCCATTGTCCACGTGGCACAATGAGCGTACTGTTCAATCTTTGAGCATCGACCATATTATTGTCATAACTATTTTGACGATAAGGCGAATGGGATTGTGCAACTCCGTTTTTAGCTAATGTTTCTTCAACTTGAGATAGTGTGACCTCAACCTGTCCGTTTGACAGTAGCCTTGGTAAAACAGCGATGCCTCTGCTAGTCGGTAGCAATACTTGATTCTGGATAATGATTTGTCTTGAGGGTCGGGTATGGCTTGAATAAATATTAGTATTGTAGAGTGAGTAGAGCGTGCCTGTACTGATACTGGCCGCGCTGCCAGATAGCGTTTGTACTTGGTATAGATTATTGCTTTGCTGCTGGCTGCGACGCTGGTTGATAATCCCTGACCCTTGGATACCGCGATTGGTAATGATGACCTGACCCTGCTGAGTGCTACTCTGACTGTCCTGAATATTCCCAACACGTACCGCAACGGTGAGCGCTTGCGGCTGACGATCAATCTGGCTGAGTAGCTGCTGTATCATTTGATAATTGCGAGGTGTGGTTCTCAGTATCAGCTTGTCCTGATACACACTTGCCGTACCACCATCAGCGGTGCTATTCAATTGTTGTCTAACAGGGGTCAATAGTGCCTCGCCACCGTAAGTATCAATCACATAGGTTTGAGTGCTATTGGCTTGTACTGCAATAGGTAGGACAGCTAGACTGAGTGCAAATACAGGAAGGCATGCACTGCGAGCAATATTGGCTATAGAAATCGCACCAACCAGCTTATACGTTGTATAGCGTTTGATATTACTCACAGGCATTCTCCTTGTTGTTTGCGGCCTCGTCTCTTTCAGTCTTAAAACCTGTATGTCTCTGTTTGTTTAAATCCCTGTCTATTTAAACCACTGTCTGTTTAAGCCATTGTTTCTTTAAATCCTCAGTGATCACGTCTACTCATTTAGACCCAGCACGTCTTGCATATTGTACTGTCCAACTGCTTGCTCGGTTACCCACGTCGCGGCACGTACAGCACCTGCGGCAAACGTCATGCGCTCTCGTGCGCGATGGGTGATCTCAACCACCTCACCATCTGCGATAAACATTACGGTATGGTCACCCACGATCTCGCCGCCGCGTACGGCATGTATACCGATGGTTCCTGTTTCACGCTCGCCCGTTTGTCCTTCGCGGCCATAGACAGCAACATCTTTTAGATTTTGTCCGCGGGCGTCGGCGACAGCCTCTGCCATCATATAGGCTGTCCCAGATGGCGCATCAATCTTATGCTTATGATGTGCTTCGATGATTTCTACATCAGCATCAGCACCAAATGCCTTTGCGGCCATGCCAAGTAGTTTTAATGATAAATTTACGCCCGTCGAATAGTTGCCAGCATACACGATGGCGATTGCTTCGCTTGCTTTTGCTAGTACTTGCTCTTGGGCTTCATTGAACCCAGTCGTACCGATAACCATTGCCACCTTGTGCTCAGCACAGACTTGCATATTTTGCTCGGTCGCATCAGGCAGACTAAAATCAATCAGCACATCGATGTCGTTAATCACAGTCTCTAGGTTATCAACAATCTGTACCTCTAAACATCCGATAGCAGCAACCTCTCCTGCATCAGCACCGACGAGACTAGATCCTTGGCGCTCAATCGCGGCATTAAGCATAGTTTTTGAATTGTTCTGTACGGCTTCGATAAGCATGCGGCCCATACGACCACCTGCACCGATCACACCAACTTTGATGGCTTGCTCATTTGTTTGTTGATTCATCTCTCTACCTTAAATACTTTATATTTACTGGGATTATTGTGAATATCATTTATCGTAAGTTTAGCAAATATCATTACCTGAGTGGTTTTTTATCAGCACAAGAAAAAGCCCAAAGGTTTCATGTGAAACCTTTGGGCTTAGTTTAGTACTAGCTACTTAGTCAGACTATTTTTTAATCGAATAAATCGCCGATTTTTTTAAAGAATGATTTTTTGTGTGGTGACTGCTGATGTTTGCTGTCATCATCCAAAGTATCTTGGAATTGACGTAACAGATCTTTTTGCTCACGTGTCAAGTTGACAGGTGTCTCGATGACAACGCGGCAGATCAAATCACCTTTCATTGTGGTGCGTACTGGCGTCACGCCTTTGCCGCGTACACGCAGCAATTTACCACTTTGTGTACCTTCTGCGACTTTGATCTTTACTTTGCCATCTAAGGTTGGGATTTCAACTTCTTTACCTAATGCTGCATCGGTGATGCTAACAGGTACGTCCATGTATAGGTCAGCGCCTTGGCGGGTAAAGACATTGTGTTGTTTGACACGTACTTCGACATACAGATCACCGTTCTGTACACCTGCACCGCCCGCCTCACCTTCTCCTGCTAGGCGAACGCGGTCACCATCATCGACGCCTGCTGGGATAGACACTTCTAGTGTGCGTGATTTGTCTTTGACGCCATTACCATGACAGTCAGGACATGGGTTTTTGATCTGTTTACCAGAGCCACCACACTGCGGGCAAGCCTGCTGCACTGCAAAGAAGCCTTGCTGCATACGCACTTGACCTTGACCATGACACATTTGACAGGTCACGACATCAGAGGCGTTTTTTGCGCCTTTACCATCACAGGTATCACAGGGCGCTGGTGCGGTGAAGCTGATTTCTTTTTTGCAGCCACGTACCGCTTCTTCTAATGTCAGCTCAATGACATAGCGTAAGTCTGAGCCTCGACGTGAACGTCCACCGCCGCCACCACGTGATTGACCAAAAATATCGCCAAAGTTGCCAAAGATATCGCCAAAGATGTCTTGGAAGTTGCCACCGCCTGCACCACCAAAACCGCCGCCGCCCATACCATTCTCAAAAGCAGCGTGACCCATGCGGTCATAGGCTGAGCGCTTTTCTTCGTCACTTAGCACTTCATAAGCCATCGACGCTTCTTTGAATTTGTCATCAGAGTCAGGGTCATCAGAGTTGCGATCTGGATGGTATTTCATAGCAAGCTTGCGGTAGGCTCGCTTAATTTCCTTGCTATCAGCGGTTTTGCTGACACCTAATACTTCATAAAAATCGCGTTTACTCATGGTTTCTCCTATCGTCTTCGCAGTACCGCCAGCTCGTTGACTGATTAACGTTGCTCATTAGCTCTTTATTCATACGTGATTACATCATCAGGTTTCATATGAAACATAACAAACAACGATATCACGGGCTAATAACAAGTGGATGCGACGAGCAAGTTTGGTGGGGCCGCTTAGCCAAATCAATTATAAAAAGTTTGCGCTATTTATGGAGATGGTCTGCTGATTTATCAAGCGCTTAAGCCATCAAATTCATAGTTAGCGCTGTTAAATCGCGATATACACGATTTATTAAGGTTGCTACACAGCTTTTCGTACCGAAGTAATGTCCAGTCGTGCTAATATTTACCGCCATATCTACCGTCATTTATATCTATAGCGACAACGTTTGCGACAACATGCAACAAGGTGCCAAGTCTTATGAAAAAGCTGATTTTCTTATTGATCATCATTGCGGTAGTCGTCTATGCAGGCTCCCCTTACTACAGCGCCTATCAGCTCAAAAACGCTTATGATGATAAAGATGGGGCCACTATCGCAGCGGCTATTGATTATGAGCAGGTACGACCAAGTATTCAAAACCAGCTGACTGGTCAATTTGCAACGACCCTGACCAAGTACCCGCTGATCGCTGAGCTGGGTGGTGAGCCACTTACCCAAGCGGCAAATGGCTTTATTACGCAAGCCGTCGACGGTGCCATCACCCCGCAAAACATCGAGAAACTCATCAATACCCAAGGCCAGGCCAACACAGCCACCAAAGAGCTGGCTGCTGCATGGGCCATCGCTAGTGATCAGGTTGATCTAAAAAACCTTATTCAAAGCTTAATTATTCAACGCGGCGACGTAGATGCTGTGGTCAAAATCCAAATGCAGCAAGTCATGAAAAAACAAGCGGCTGAGCTTGAGCAGCAGGCCGCCCAAGGCAATGATAGCGAAAAACCAACATTGAGCTATTGCGGTATCAATTGCTTCGATGTTAGTGGTCAAGTGAAAGGCTATCCACTTACTATCGAGATGCAGCGTGAAGGTTTGATTGGATGGAAAATTGTGGATGTGGTGCTGCCATAACTATTTTTGACAGCCAACGATCTTAAAACTATAGCGTTCAAACTATAGCCCTTAAACCATGGTATTCGAACTACTAGTATATAAAACAAAAAAACCGCCTTATGCGTAGCGTCATAAGGCGGTTTTTTGTTTGCTTGAAGTGCGGGGCTACATGAATTATGAATGTTGTATGACGCTGACGTCGTTACTCTATGCCCAGAAACTCTAAGAACTCAGGGCTTTCAAAACTCGCTTGATATAGCACACCATCTTCACGGTAAATGGCTGGCGTTGCCATTACCGCGAGTCCCGCGGCTTTTTCACGATTGGGCGTGACATGATCGACGGTACAACTTGAGGATGCAGGTGTCATCTGACCTTGTAGCATCGCCTTATCAAATGCTTGACGACGACTGTCTTCATCAGCTTGACACCAGATACCCCGCATTTGCTCAGGTGATGCTTCATATATTGGATAGCCGATGATATTGACCGTCACGCCTTTTGCATTGAGCGATGGTACTTGCTGATGCAATCGGCGGCAGTAAGGGCAGTTCACATCATCTGCCACATAGATAACGGCTTTCTCAGGGCTAGTCGCTGGATAAGTAATCAACTGGCTGTTATCCAATGTCGCAAATACAGACTGATTTTTGCGCTTTTCAAAATTCTCATCGAGCCCGATAAATTGACCGTTTTCGATCACTGATATTTCACCATCAGTAATGTACTGTGCATCATCTGATAGTAAAAACGGCACACCTTCTAGCGTTGCTCCCCAAATCACGCCCGGTACGGCAGTATAAAAGAATGGCGTTTTAGCACTCATGTTTTTCAGCGCTGCCATATTTGCTAGCATGTCAGATTTGACGCTAGCACTGACAGGTTTGCCTACCTGCGCACTCGTGCTACGTGCTGGTGTTTTGGTCACTACCCGCTTGCTTGGATTCTTTTGCAGCTCACCTTGGATGACATATCTACCATCTTCAGTGATGTGCAACGGCAACTGCCCTGCCAAGTTTACTTGATACATATTAGGTAAGTTGGAAGGCACGATAGAGGTAATTTGCGTTTTGATACCTGCTTGGGTCAATACTTGGCGCAAGCGCTGATCGATAGCCGTACTTACCGCTTTGGCTGTTTTTGCGCTTTGGCTATTGTTGCTTAACTGAGCACTGCTAGCATCTGCGGAGCTTGGCTGAGCGCAAGCAGTGGTTGCTAGCAATATAACGCCGATTAGGCTGGCAGGTTTTAATACAGATAATGTCACTGAAGGGTTCCTATCTGGTTTTTGATAATGACCGTTTTTTGATAGCGATAGTTTTTCGATAATGATATTTTTTCGATAATGATTGCTTTTACGACTCAGGCATACTGAGCAAATCCGACTCGGCAAGTGATAATAGACAAGTCATGCTACAAATAAAAATAACTGTAGCACATAGGTTGGTTTTGCAAAGTGATAAATGGCCCAAATCGCAAAACTGCTACCTAATCTTAAGAGATAGGCAACACAAGCACCGTGGATGAAAACGGTAAACAAAAACAGCGGACAGCAAAAAGCAGCACACGGTGTCGCGGCTGCTCATGAGTTGTACAACAATGGTCTAAAAATGATAGTGCGAAGAGTAAATCCAGTCTATAACTAGAACTTGGCAACTTCTTCTGGTGTTAAGAAGCGGCTATCACCTTTTTCCAAACCGTCTAAATTGATATGACCGATACTAGCGCGGTGCAATTCAGTGACTCTATTGCCAAAATAGCCCATCATGCGTTTGACCTGATGATACTTACCCTGCTCTAGTGTCAGGCGTGCATGAGTCTCATCAATGAATTCTAGAACAGCAGGCTTGGTTGGCTCAAAATCTCCCTCTAATAGAATCCCTTCGGCGACTTTTTTCACAGCTTTCTCTTGTGAATCGCTATCCATCGCATCTGCCAAGGTCAGCTCGTACACCTTGGCATGCTCGTGCTTGGGGCTAGTGACGCGGTGTAGCCAGCCACCATCATCACTCATGAGCAGTGCGCCGGTGGTATCGACGTCGAGACGTCCCGCAATACGCAAGCTACCCAGTTCTGGTACCGCAATCAGCTCGGTGACGATTGGATACTCTTTAGCTTTTAATGTACATTCAAAGCCCTCAGGCTTATACAACAAGATATAGCGATTGCCAGTAGCCACTGACAGCGGCTCGCCTGCCCACATCACATCGTCATTGACGATATCGACATGTAGACCAGGGTCTTTGACCACTTGATCGTTCACAGTGATTTCGCCGGCGTGCATGATCTTTTTTGATTCTTTGCGCGACAGCTCGGTGGCTTTACTAATAAATTTATCTAAACGCATACTATGACTACCATCGGTTTTATGATACCAGCCCTAAATCAGAAATTAACGATGCCAGCTCTCAGCCGTGAGCGCCTCGTTATCTTCGATGGTTAGAAATGGTACTATAATGAAAAATTGAATGAACACTGCGCCCAATATAAAAGCCAGTGACAGTCAGACCAGTTTAACATATCCAACCTAAGCCTGATGAAATATGAGCTATCAAACGCTAAAACGTGCGGTTACCGCGCGCCTAGAAATCAAAAAGTCCGAGTTTATTGCTTATGCCTATCCTGTGACCGCCCGCGAGCAAGCTATGTTTCACGTGGAACAACTACGCGAGCAGTACCCTGATGCCCGTCATTTTTGCTGGGCATATATCGTTGGTGACCCTGACAACACCACTAGTGCAGGGTTCGATGATGATAGTGAACCAAGCGGTACGGCTGGCAGGCCGATATTAAATGTTCTGCAACACAAGTCCATCGGCAACGTGATTATCATCGTGGTGCGTTATTTTGGTGGTATCAAATTAGGTGCTGGCGGTCTTACTCGTGCTTATGCAGGCGCGGCACAAGCAGCTGTTGATGAGATGATATTGAGCCCCTATGTACCGATGGCACAAGTGCAGGTGCTGGCGACGTTTGCGACTGAGGCACAATGCCGCTATATCATAGAGAGTCTTGGTGGGCGTGTTGATGATGTCGCATACAGCAAACAAGTTATTTTGAGCGCAACCCTTGCTGAGGCAGATATTGAGAATTTAAAAGAGCGTCTGGCAATGGATGGTCGCGTGTTGAATCAGCCAAAAAATTAAAAGATCGGATTAACTGCTCTCGTCCGTTAGTTTAGACAGCTTTATTGTTAGTCGCTTTTTTCAACTGCTGCTTTCAGTCTCTGTATTCCATAGCTGCTTTTAGAAAATGCTTTGGAACAACTACTTTCAGTAGCTGTTTTTCAGTAAGCATGCGTTCACTGAAAATCATTGGTTTTCGTAGGCACTGGCGTTATGATAAAAAACATTACTTTTTAACCCTCCTTAAATAAGATCCTTATATGTCCACCTCGACCACACCTTTTTCTCCAGCTCCCTTTAAGCCACCATTTTGGCTGACCAACCCTCATTTGCAGAGCATCTTGCCTAAATTTTTTGCGCCCAAAGCACCAACGTATCGCCGTGTGGTGATGCAAGATTCCTTAAGTGAAACCGATATTGCTTACGACTTTTATGATGCGCATCCTATAAATTCATCGACTGATGGATCACTTGAGCAAACACCGTTGATTGTCCTATTCCACGGCATGGAGGGCAGCAGTGACAGTCACTATGCTCGCGCATTGGCTTACCAGATGCACGCGCAAGGCTGGCATTTTGTAGTGGTGCACTTTCGTAGTTGTGGCGGTATTCCAGCTAATGGACGAGTTTTTTATAATGCCGGTGATACCAATGAGGTGCATCACGCGCTACAGAACTTACGTGCACAGTATGCCAATATCTATGCGGCTGGCGTGTCACTTGGTGGTAACGCACTAGCGAAATATATGGGCGAGTATGGTGACGAAGCCATTTGCAAAGGCGCGGCAGTCATCTCTGCTCCCGTCGATATGTCATCGGCTGCCATTACTATGCACAGCTTTTTGAGTCATCGTATCTATACGCCTTATCTGCTCAATCCAATTATCAAAAAAGCGTTGGCGAACGACATCACCAAAGAAGAAATTGATGCTATCAAAGCCGTCAATCGTATCAGCGACTTCGATGATATCTTTACCGCGCCCCGTCATGGCTACCGCTCCAACAATCACTATTACCACTCTTCGTCTGCCCTACCTTACTTGATCAATGTCACCAAGCCTCTACTGTTAATTAGTGCAAAAGACGATCCTTTCATTGGCTTTACCGCGACGCCAAACGATGTTTCTGATAGCGTCACTATATTGGATACAGAACACGGTGGACATATCGGTTATCTGCGCTATCGTTCAGACAGTGCTCATGCCAAAAGCAAACCGTCTGTCACCAGTGCTAAAAAGTCTAAGATTTCAAAATTCGATATTAACTGGATACCTGAAACGGTTAGTGCTTATTTTAATTGGATTGGTTTGGCTTCCATTAGCGAGCCTTCTCAAGATGTAGTCTCTAACGATAAATAATCAATGACACCAGTGTCATCAATGACAAAATAATAACGCCAACGTTTACAAACTTTTGAGAGTGTTCTATGTATCCATTTATCCGCTATGCCGCTACCATCGCTCATGCTGCCATAAAAGCAAAACGGGGTGACACACTGACGTTCAAAGACACCAGTGAGATTCAGTTTCGCTGCCGCTTATCCGATATCGATAACTTTTTGGAAATGAATAACGGTCGCGTATTCACGCTATATGACTTGGGTCGTATGGACTTTGCGGTACGGACGGGTCTTGGCAACCAGCTCCTAAAACAGCGTTGGGGTTTGGTCATCGCTGGCAGTACTATCCAATACCGTAAGCGTATTCGCGCCTTTGACAAAGTCACGCTAAAGACCAAAATTGTCGGTATCGATGCGCGCTGGCTCTATATCGAGCAATCCATGTGGGTCAAGGGCAAGCCTTGCTCGTCTGGATTACTGCGTACAGGTGTGACCAAAGGTGGACGGGTAATAGACACGGCACAGGTGCTGGCAGCATTAGGACAGTCTGACTGGGAACTACCGCCAACGGGTTACGTGGCTGAATGGATTAAAAGCGATGCTGATCGTCCATGGCCGCCAACGGAATAATGGGCAGATTGGTAACAGATATAATAATAATGAATAGACCACTTAGCTAAAAGTGGCGCTGCTGAACATTGATTAAAAGCACGTCAAAGCCATGAAAAAGCACATTACAGACAAGTCAAAGTCACGTCACAAACAAGTCACCTTATGACTACTATTCCATAACAAGTCATTATATAAATACATATAATAAATGTTAGGATAATAGTGAGTATTATATTTGACTCACCCAAAAATAGTCCTATAAGGAGAATAATATGGCTAACATGACGGATTTTGTCGGTACGTTATTTGATAATAGCGAAACAAATCCAAGCAAGATCACCCTAGCCTTTACTATGGCTGGCGTAGCACTCAAAAAAGGCCACTCTGCTACTGTTATACTCATGGTAGATGCGGTACATCTGGCAAAACCGAACGCGCTAGACGGTGTCGATATTGGCGATCCGTTTGAGCCCGCTGACGAGTTGCTTGAGACCTTTATTGAAAAAGGCGGACAAGTACTGGTCTGCGGTGCCTGCATGAAACATGGCGGAGTCGAGGAATCAGATATCGATAAACGCTTTGAAGTGATTAGCGGTGATGATGTGGTTGAGCTGCTGATGAATGCAAAAGGGTCGCTGCAGTTGAATTAATAGCAAAAATTAAGAAGCCAAGTTATAAGAATGGGTCAGTTTTCTTGGTCATCTTTTTGGTGGCTTGGATAATTGGCTCTTTTACTTTCTAAGTTGGTAAAACTCCTTCAAAAGACAAATTTTAATCATCTTTTCTCATTTCATGAGTCTCCAGTAAGTATATAGCCAAGGTAGATGATGCTCCAACTGCTAACTTAGCGTGCCTAGGTTGTAACCCTTTAAATTCACTATCTTTACCGTGACCACTGCCATATTCGTTTCTAACTTCTGCAATGCCTTGGATAACAGCGGATAAACTACCTAGAATCTGTCTTATTGACCTCGCCGCTTTTGCTTCGTTAGATATATCATCAGGCGTAATTTTGAGTAGTTTAGTAGTTTCTCTCATTAATTTAGATAAGTCCCAGTTTTTATTATATTCTTCTTGCCTACTTTTAAAGATTGATTTACAAGCAGTTTCAATCAACTCCTTCGCTACTCCTATCGCTTGATAAGGTGAAGTCTCAATTGATGATTCCATTAAATTAATCTGCTGAGAAACGTAATCAGCGTTAAAAATGATTTTAATCTCATTACCTTTTTTTTCTATAGAAGCTTTGCCAGTAAATTTTTTTCTTCCACTAAAAGTTGGTCTATTAAAAATATGAACTGCTTCGACAATTTCAAAATCGTCATGACTTAGAATTTTATTGAAGATATCAAGAAGCATTTTTACTTCTTCTCTATCTGTTCTTACTACTGGATGTATCATATGACACAAGAAATCCAGAAAGATATTATCGTTGCAATCTAGCAAATTGAACCTACTATCATAAAAAACCCAGTCGTCATCCCAATCGTGGTTATTAAATATATGCTGCCAAATATCACCTTTAGCATTTGGATACCTACTATCAGTTGAAGAGAGGCTTTCTAAATCATAAAGTCTGGATAAAAATGTGGTTTCATCTAACCTTCCAGCCCAATCGATACTTCCTATCTGAATAGAATCAAATATATCGCGTCGAGTAATTGAAGATATTTTATTCATTAGTTATTTCCAACTTTCTTTGACTAGGTGTTTAGTAATCTCAAGTATATGTATTAACAAGCTTCAACTACAGTTTTATAGCCAACTACTTTAACTACAACTTTGTAGTCAAAACTCACCTCTTCATTCAGAAACTAAATAAACACTATCTAACACGCGCACTGCCTTCCTCTGCTACAGTAAGCCATGCAAATATCCTAATAAAAAGGAGCCATTCATGAGCTTACTTGATACTCTAAACTTAACCTACCCGATCATCCAAGCACCGATGGCAGGCGCAACCACACCTGAACTGGCAGCGACGGTAAGTAACTTTGGTGGGTTGGGCTCATTGGGATCTGGCATGACCGCACCAGATGTTTTGAATAGCCAAATCAATACGATTAAGACCCTGACCGACCGTCCTTTTATGATTAATCTGATGGTGCTCTCCGAGTATGATTCGAACATTTTTGATACCGCTATACCTGCTTGGCTAAGTGAGTACTATCAAGAGAATGGCATAGTCGCCGAATTACCTGAACGCCCTGCTCAAAATTTCACAGATCAGCTACAAGTACTCTATGACAACCCTGTGCCTGTTGCCAGTTTTACCTTTGGTCTTATCAGTGCTGAGCAAGTTCAGCGTCTGCAAAGTCTCGGCACATGCGTCATCGGTACGGCAAATCATCCATTAGAAGCCAAAGCATGGAGCGAGATTGGTGCTGATGCGGTCTGTGTACAAGGGGCAGAAGCTGGCGGTCATCGCGGTGGCTGGTTGCCACAAAGCGAAACCGATCCTTTGGGATTGCTGACACTGATTAGCCAAACGCGCGCATGCACAGAGATTCCGTTGATTGCAGCAGGTGGCATCATGACAGCACAAGATATCAAGGCAGTACAAGCCGCTGGTGCTGAGCTTGCGCAACTGGGAACAGCGTTTTTGACCACAGATCAGTGCGGTATTAATGACACGTATAAACAAGCTCTCATTGATGCCAGGCAAGGGTTACGCAGTAGTGAGACACGCTTAACTCGATTGTTTTCAGGTAAGCTCGCTCGTGGTTTATTAAACGATTATCTACGTGATTTTGCTCAGTTTGAGAACACGGATGTGCTACCACCCTACCCGCAACTCAATGCTATGACTAAGTCTATGCGCGCGCATGCTACTCATAGTCTTGATGCAGAACATCTATCATTATGGGCAGGACAAGGGGTAGCTTTAGTCAAACAAGAAAGCACACTTGACCTGCTTGAACGGTTGGTAAAACAGCTATAGGTTTACTTACTTTTTAGCCGGTCGCGAAACCCTTTATAATCCTCAGCCGTCTGATCTACCGCCTCGACCATCGGCACATGGCCAACCTTAGGCATCATAATGACTTGCGCCTGTGGGATGATTTCTTTGATCAACTTTGTGGTTTCAGGTTTGATAACTCGGTCTTCTTCGCCCCAAACGACCAGCGTTGGGAGATTATATTTTGCGACGACTGCGGCACGTGTCTCGACATTGTCTACCACGATTTGCTCAAGAATGTTGGCATGTAGCGCTTTATTTTCAATACGCTCTTGGGCAAAGACTGCTTGCACTGTTTTGGGCAGATAAGGCGGTTTGTACATGACAAACTCATACAGCTTGTAGAAATCTTCTGTTTTATTGATCAATAGTGGGTTGTTCTCAAGCGTGGCATTTTCTAGTGATTTTGGGACACCTGCTGACCAAAATCCTGCACTGTCGATGAGCCAAAGACTTTTGATATCGGTTGGATACTTTGCTGCATATGCCACGCTGATAGCACCGCCCATTGAGTTACCACCTAGATGAAGGTTTGAAGCGGTGCCCTTCGCTTGCATCAACTCATGTAAGCGCTGAGCCTGTGCGTCTGCGCGATAGTCTGCACTATCGGGCTTGCTTGAGTCACCAAATCCTAGTAGGTCTGGGATAATGAGGTGATAGTCTCCAAGCTCGCTTGCAACACGCGTAAAGCTGTCTTTGTTACTACCAAACCCATGAATCAACAATAAAGGCTCAGCAGCGGTATTGTTGTTTTCGGCATACGTCAGCTGCTCACCTGACGCCAGTGTAAATACCTTAGTGGTCAGATCAGACTTATTGCGCTCGTGTTGGATGATTTTTTGGGTTGTGGCAACGGTGAAACTATTAGGCGTTGTACAACTGGCAACAGACAAAGCCAAGAAAAGAGGAAAACATATACGCATCAATGACATCAAAACATCCTTATTAGTTATCAGTAAATGAGTTGCACAACACTTATTTATGCCACCCTTTTGTGCTCTAGCCTTTTCCACTGCCTTTATTGATTTAACAAAAACTCTACCGCAGCCGCAGCATGGATAGCAGTGGTATCAAATACAGGAATCGGGCTATCGGTTTCTTTGATAAGTAGACCAATCTCTGTACAGCCTAATATCACGCCTTCTGCTCCTTGCGCAGCCAAGTCCTTAATCACTTGACGATAATATTCTCGTGAGCTGTCTTTAAACTCACCGACACACAGCTCTTTTTTGATGACACGGTGTACCTCTACTCTTGCATCCTGCTCTGGTATCAGCACTTGCAAGCCTGCATCGATCAGATGCTGCTTATAAAAGTCCTGAGTCATCGTAAACTGCGTACCGAGTAGTACTACTGTGGTCAGGTTTTGCTTTTTGATAGCCTCGATAGTCGCATCAGCGATATGAATCAACGGCAGCGCTGTGACAGCTGCTACGTTATCAAACAATTTATGCATCGTATTGGAGGCGATCATGATTCCTTGCACGCCAGCTGCTTGCAAACGCTGAGTGCTGCTAGCCATGATCGTACCCAGCTCATCCCATTGACCTTGCTCTTGTAACTCATTGATCGCTGCAAAATCCACGCTATAGATCATCAAGTCTGCTGAATGTAGTCCGCCAAGCTGATGTTTGATGCCTTCATTAATCAGGCGATAATAGCTCTCGGTGCTCTCCCAGCTCATACCGCCGATGATGCCCAATGTTCGTTGTTCAAAATCTCGCTGTTGTTGATCTGCCATGTCACTCTCCTAGGTATTTTATCGTCTGGCTCATCGCCAATTATCGTAGCAACGCTGGCTATATATAGTGTGCGCGTTTACACCAATGCTATTTTGCTCAACACAAAACCCTTGTAATCAATATACAACGATTACTACCATTAATAATAACGATTTTACCTACTCATTTTTGAGGCGTATCATGTGCGCTCGTAGCCAACTATCCTGTCGGCTACGTTTGTTAATTACCGTAGATGTATACCATACGCCAGCATCATAGGCTGAGCGTCGCTATTTGCTACCATCCTGTAGGACACCGAACACTATGACAAACTTCCCCACTATCAGAATACGCATCCGCCGCAAGCTCTATCGCCTTATCTTTACAGGTCTGATGGCGATGATGATGTCGCTTATCATCTCGTCAGCGCTATTATTGGTAAAAGTAGGCTACGTTGATGGCTTTTTTGCAGAATTGATGCACTCTTGGGGACTGGCCTTTATCTTTGCGTGGCCGAGCGCGTATATCTGTGCCTATATGATACAAGAGCATGTCCTCAGTCGTATTGAGTTTTATTAGACCATAATGTAGCAGACAAAAATATTACCGATGTAAGCCAAGCTTTCTATAATAAAATCCATTTAGCACGAATGTATCCACTGTCTAGACGACCAGTCTATTTTTAAGTATAGTATCCTTTTTCAAGTATAGTATCTTTGTGAATCGATGGCCTATATTTATCATTATCGTGGTATTGTTTTCACTCGAACAAAAAAATATTGGTGAATAACCTTGATAACATCATGTTTTAGCTGGTTATTCAGACTCTTAATATACTTATAAATAAAATCATAAATAAGCAAAGGAAATCATCATGCGTAGTGCTATTCATAACAGTTTTGGTAAACCCTCCGACGTATTAAGCGTGGGCGACAGTCCCATGCCGCAGCCTGCTGCCAACGAAGTCCGCATCAAAACCATTCTCTCCCCTATTCACAACCATGACCTGCTAACCGTCAGTGGTCAATACGGCTATAAGCCTGAGATGCCAGCCATCGGTGGTAGTGAAGCGCTAGGTATCATCGATGCTGTCGGCGACGACGTCACAGATCTCAGTGTCGGTCAGCGAGTAGCGTGCGCTAGTGTACATGAGACATGGGCCGAGTATTTTGTCGCCCCTGCTGATATGGTATTTGTCATACCTGACAGTATCAAAGACGAGCTAGCAGCCCAGCTGATTGCTATGCCATTGTCTGCCTTGATGCTATTAGAGTTCTTAGAAGTCGATAGCGGTCAATGGATTATTCATAACGCTGCAAATGGCGCAGTCGGTAAGACACTAGCCATGCTCGCTGCTGCGCGCGGCGTGAATACCATCAATCTGGTGCGTAGTAAAGAGTCGCTTGAAGAGCTGACTGCACTCGATATTAAAAACAACGTCGTCACCGCTGACGATGATTGGAAAGACCAAGTCCGCGCCATCATCGGTGATGACAAGATTACCGCAGCCGTTGACTCGGTCGGCGGTGATTCAAGCAATGAGCTGCTATCACTACTGGGTAGCAAAGGCACGCTGGTCTCATTTGGTATCATGTCAGGCAAGCCAATGGCACTAGACGCTGGTAGCTTGATCTTTAAACAAGCGGTGGTAAAAGGGTTCTGGGGCAGCAAAACCAGTCAAGAAATGGATCTCGATAACAAACAACGTCTGATCGATGAGCTACTAGAGCGCGCTTCTAATGGCGACCTAAAACTCCCTATCGAAGCCATCTATAGTCTGGATGACATCACAACTGCCGTCTCTGGAAAAGTACAATCAAGCAAAAAAGGCAAGGTTATTTTAAAACCGTAAGCAATATATTACCCTTACAATGACTGTCCTCTAGAGAGGTAACATGACATCCAAAAGAGCCCGCTCGTATTACTCGTCAGATAATACTGTGGGCTTTTTTGCTTTGACCAGACGTCTCTAACCATAGTGCGGCGCTAGTATAGTTGCTACACCATCATCAATAAGTACCCATAATAAAACCGAATAAGGATATAACCATGTCAAACAACACAACATTCAAAGCACTCGTCGTCGAAGAAACCAGCGACGGTGAATTTAAAAAAAGTATCCAAGAGCGTAGTGTCAGCGACCTACCAGAGAACGACCTACTCATTGAAGTACACTACTCATCATTGAACTTCAAAGATGCAATGTCGGCGTCAGGCAACAAGCGAATCACGAGAGAATATCCACATACCCCTGGTATCGACGCAGCGGGCGTGGTCGTCAGTGATAAGTCAGGCACGTTTAGCGTAGGGCAAGAAGTATTGGTATTCGGCTATGATCTCGGTATGAATACCGACGGCGGTCTGGGTCAAATGATCTCTATCCCAGCAGATTGGGCGCTGGCGTGTCCAGAGACGCTGACGCTAAAAGAAGCGATGACCTATGGTACAGGCGGACTGACCGCAGCACTCAGTGTCCAAAAACTAGAGAAAATGGGCGCAAAACCAAGTGATGGTCCAGTTGCTGTCACTGGGGCAACAGGTGGCGTCGGTACGATCAGTATCGCTATCTTAAAGCAGCTCGGCTACGAGGTGATTGCGTTCTCAGGTAAGCCAGAGCAGAGCGATCATCTAAAAGAAGTGGGTGCAAGCGAAGTCCGTCATCGCGATACCATCAATGAAATCGGTAAAAAACCTGTCGGCCTTGAGCTGTGGGCAAACGCTATCGATACCCTCGGCGGTGAGTATCTATCTAACTTGCTCAAGCAAACCAAAGCGGGCGGCGCAGTGACCAATTGTGGTCTAGCAGGTGGTGCTGAGTTCTCCATGACGGTCATGCCATTTATCACTCGTGCCGTGTCACTATTGGGTATCGACTCGGTCTATATCCCGTTGGCTGATAAAGAAGCGATTTGGCAACGTGTCGCCACCGATATGAAATTGCCTAATATTGAGAGCTATGGTGAAGAGATTACGCTAGAGCAAACGCCAGAATACTTAGATCGCTTTATGTCTAGCAAAGTGGTTGGGCGTTATGTAGTAAATGTGAAGGGTTAGGATTTTAGCTTAAGGTCGAATTTTATAAATAGTAGCGGTGCTCTTTATCTAAAAGAGCACCGCTTTTTTTGGCATATATACAATGGAAAATTCGTTCATATTGAGACTTAGGATAAAAAGTCGAAAAACATGAATTGACTTTAACAAACTTAAGTTTACTATAATATCTTCATAGAGTATTAGTAATAAGGAAGTTAAATTGTTTGAGATAGGAGAAATTTATAATAGGCGTGCTGATATACACGGTAAATATAAGGGCCAACAATATGGTGGTATAGCTACTCCTGCCGCTCATCCATATATATTTATATTTACAGGTGATTCTGGTAGCGAGTATGGATATATTGACGATTTCGATCCTAATGGTACCTTTAAATACACAGGTGAAGGACAAGAGGGTGACATGAAAATGTCTAAAGGTAATTTAGCTATTCGCGATCATCAAAAAAACAATAAAGAAATCCTACTCTTTGAATCTACATCACGAGGTTATGTACGGCTTTTAGGAACATGCAATTATGTTTTTCATCATATTGAAAAGCGACCAGATAGAAATGGTAATCTTCGTGAGGCTATCATTTTCCATCTAGATATAGTTAACAATCGAAATATTGATGCAGCTCACACTCTAAATTCCAAAATAGTTGAATCACCTAAAGCGATGTACGTTACTAAGCCTAGCAAAGGCCAGTCATTACAAAAACTACGAGAGATTGCTTTAAGTTCAACACCAACCCAAGGAAGTACACAAGAAAAAATTCAGTCTATCCAAAACCGTAGTAGAGCAATTAAGCTTTATGCTAAGAAAAGAGCTAACGGCATATGCGAAGGGTGTAACGAGATAGCTCCATTTGAAACTAAGTCTGGACCTTACCTTGAAGTCCATCACTTAACTAGGTTGGCAGACGGTGGGGCAGACTTACCTCAAAACGTTATCGCGTTGTGTCCTATATGTCATCGAAAAGCTCACTACTCTCTAGATCATTTAGAGTTTAACAGTAGATTAATAGATACAGTTATTGCTATCGAAGCTCGTCTAAACCAATAAGGTACTTGTAACAACAAAAAAAAGCACCCAACTAAGTTGAGTGCTTTTTTATTTACGACAAGCTGTATATCAATTCAAAAAAGCTACTTTGAAAAGCTATTTAGATAAGTTTACGTAGTCTAAGATGGTAACAAGGCAACCGAGCGCAGATAGTACGTGTTTGTACATCTGCGCTCGGTTAACACCGTTACTGTTTAGAATACTTAAACGGACTACTCCCACTCAATCGTTGCAGGTGGCTTGCTCGACACATCATAAGTCACGCGTGATACGTCAGCGATTTCATTCATGATACGGTTCGATACCGTCTCGATCAGATCATACGGCAGATGTGCAAAGCGAGCCGTCATAAAGTCTACCGTCTCAACCGCACGTAGCGCGATTACCCACGCATAGCGGCGACCATCACCGACTACGCCGACAGACTTAATAGGTTGGAAGACCGCAAATGCTTGTGCCGTCTTGTCATACCAGCCTGAACGCTCAAGCTCTTGCATAAAGATAGCATCAGCCAAACGCAGGATATCAGCATATTCTTTTTTGACTTCACCAAGGATACGCACGCCCAAACCTGGACCTGGGAACGGATGACGATAGATCATTTTGGCTGGTAGGCCCAATGTGATACCAAGCTTGCGCACTTCATCTTTGAATAAATCACGTAACGGCTCAATCAGTTTGAATGCCAAGTCATCTGGCAAACCGCCAACGTTATGATGGCTCTTAATCACGTGGGCTTTGCCTTGATGCGACTTAGCAGATTCGATAACGTCTGGATAAATCGTACCCTGTGCCAAGAACTCAACGACTTTACCATCGCTCTGCTCGCTCACTTGACGCGCGCTATCAGCGAATACGTCGATGAATGTCTTGCCGATGATTTTGCGTTTTTTCTCTGGATCAGACTCGCCTGCTAGCGCATCTAAGAACAAATCTTCAGCATCAACACGGATGACTTTTACACCCATGTTTTCGGCAAAGATTTGCATCACTTGGTCGCCTTCGTGCAGACGCAATAGACCATTATCAACAAACACACAAGTCAGCTGATCACCGATTGCTTTATGCAATAGCGCGGCAACGACTGAACTGTCGACACCGCCCGATAGACCTAGCAATACCTGCTTGTCACCGATTTGCTCTTTTAGCTGTGCGATACGCATATCAGCGATATTGTCTGGCGTCCACTCACCTGCGCACTCGCAGATTTGATGGACAAAACGACCCAGCAACTCTTGACCTTGTAGCGTATGCGTGACTTCTGGATGGAACTGTAGACCGTAGTATTGCTTGTCATCATTGGCCATAATTGCAATCGGACAGCTTGGCGTGCTGGCGATGATATCGAAGCCTTCAGGCGCTTCGATGACTTTATCGCCATGACTCATCCAAACGTTTAGCTTAGCAGCCGCGCCGTCAGTCTTGCTGTCTTCGATACCGTCAGTGAGCTGTGAATGACCAGTGACATCAATGGTCGCGGCTCCAAACTCATGAATATCACTAGCATGAACCTGCCCGCCGAAACGATCTGCCATCGCTTGCATACCGTAGCAGATACCTAATACGGGCACGCCTAGCTCAAACACTGCATCGTTGATACGTGGGCTGTTTTCAGCATGAACGCTCTCAGGACCACCTGATAAGATGACGCCTTTTGCACCAAAATCGATGATGCGCTGAGTATCGATGTCATAAGGGAACATCTCACAAAACACCCCAGAATCGCGCACACGGCGGGCGATTAACTGACTGTATTGCGAGCCAAAATCGAGGATTAAGATGCGATCTTCTTTGATTGTAGGAGTGGCAGCGGCAGTGGTCATAAATCGATGTCCATCAATAGATAAATTGGTGCCCTATTTTAACAAGTTTACGCCTCATAAGGGTTACTTCCTCCGCAATATTTTACTATTCAATCATTTTCTTTGGAAAAAACATTCAATCCTGTCATTTAAACGACCTTGTCCTCTGGCATCCTGTTATTTTTCAATCGTATTGTTGTATGTTCAAGACTTTCCTGACTTTCCTGACTTTTCACTTGCTATAGCACCATGTCTATATAACGACTCTTACTTTTTATAGCGGCTCTTTAGTCAGTATATTTTAGCTGTAAATCTTCTCAAGAGTACAACGACTACACCCACTTAACACCTGTCCTTAAATGACGATAAAGCACTGCTATCCAATAAAAAATATATTCAAACAATAGCGAAATATTAGTCGATTTTTGTTACGACTCCGTGTACATTGTTAAGAGGTTCTTACTATCACAGAGACAATAAACCATTAAATCATTTAGATAAATGCCCTATAAATATGGGGGTCAATACGCCTTTACTCACACTTGTCGTACCAACCACAAGGCTCGTAGGAGCTTTTATCAAAGGAATAAGATTATGCAAAAGGAATTTTCAAAGCGCTCAGCACTTAAGCTTAGCTCACTCACTTTAGCAGTTGCTGCAGCAACATTGACTTCGGTTTCTGCTTTTGCTGATACCACTCCAGACTGTAATGCAGGCACTGATGCCACCGCTCTAGAGTGCGGTGTCAATGCGGCTGCAACAGGTGTAGATGCGCTTGCTGTTGGTACAGACTCCACAGCAACTGGTAACTCAACTACAGCGGTTGGCGGCGAGTCAGTGGCGAGTGGTCCTGGTGCTACTGCTATCGGCTGGCAAGCAGTTACTGCAGGCAATCGATCAACCGCACTGGGTCATCAGACCTCTGCAATCGGTGTTCAGTCAGTTGCTGTCGGTGAGGATGCAACGGCGACAGGTAACGGTGCTATCGCGATTGGTGGTAATAATGATGTCAATAATGACGGGAACTTAGACGAAGATGGTGTTGGCTCAAATGCCAATGGTAATGACGCTGTAGCAATCGGTGCTGGTGCTAGCGCGCAAGGCAACTCTACGACAGCGGTTGGTGGCGAATCAGTGGCAACTGGCCCTGGTTCCACTGCTATCGGTTGGCAGTCGGGTGCAAATGCAGAGCGTGCGCAAGCATTCGGTCATTTGGCTCAAGCAAATGGTGTGCGCTCTACAGCAGTTGGTGAAGCAGCTTTTGCTGGTGGAACCAATGATACTGTGGCTGTCGGTAACTTGACGCAGGCCAATGGTAATTCGACGACGGTATTGGGCGGCGAAGCCTTTACTGGAACAGTGGCTGATGGTACAGATTTAAATGCAGGTGCTCTAACTTCTACAGGCGAGACAGCAGGTGCGACTGCCCTCGGTTGGCGTGCAACGGCTACGGCAGAGAGAGCGACCGCAGTCGGTCATTTAGCCAGTGCTACTGGTGTTCGTTCTACCGCAGTCGGTGAAGACGCTTTTGCTGGCGGGACTAACGATACCGTGGCTATCGGTAACAAGACTCAAGCCAATGGTAATTCGACGACGGTATTAGGCGGCGAAGCCTTTACCGGAACAGTGGCGGATGGTACAGATTTAAACGCAGGCTCTCTAACTTCTACGGGTGAGACTGCAGGTGCGACCGCTGTGGGTTGGCGTGCAACGGCTACCGCAGAGAGGGCGCAGGCTTTTGGTCATCTAGCCAGTGCTTCTGGCGTACGCTCACTTGCTGTAGGCGAAGATGCTAGTGCTGAATCAGACAATGCAATTGCTATCGGTAATAACTCAGTCGCCTCAGGTCTCGATGGTGTAGCGGTTGGCGGCGATAGAAGCGGCGAGCGTCAAACGACCGCTTCTGGTACCTCTTCTACTGCTATCGGCGCGCAAGCCCAAGCGACGCAAGCGGGTGCGACCGCAATCGGCTGGCAGTCAACCGCTAGTGGCGTTCGTGCACAGGCCTTTGGTCATCTGGCATCTGCAACGGGCGAACGCTCTACTGCTGTGGGTGAAGCTGCGCAAGCACAAGGTTCAGGATCAGTAGCACTGGGTAATCAGTCATCTGCTAGTGGCTCAAACGGTATCGCTATTGGTAATGGTGCTGCAGCGGCAAACGACAATCAAATCGTCTTAGGTAGCACAAACCAACTGCAAGAGAGCACTCTATCACAATCTGGCGTAACCAATATTGTGACAACGGATGCAAGTGGTACGCTAGGTACTCTTAATATGGAGTCCCTAGCAACATCAAGACAATTCAACGATTTGCGTAGTCAATACAACCGTCAAGAAGACCGCTTAGATGAAGCAGAAGATGGTATTGCGATGGCTCTATCGATGGAAACCCCAGTTATCCCTTCAGGTAAGCGTTACGCCATGACTATCGGTACGGGCTATTACAATAGCAGCTCAGCCATCAGCGCCTCATTCGCTGGTCGAGTCAGTGACAGTATCACTATCTCAACTGGTGCAGGTTTCGGTACTGACACGGGTAAAGTAGGCGCACGCGGCGGGGTAACCTTTGCTTGGTAAGTGTTGCTTAGTGATTTTCGTTTGATAATTTTGGCTTAGCAACTGGCTCGTCTATTAATTGATATACGGGCTAGTCAATAAACAGATATCTACCTCGTCTGCATGCGTATTTGAACATAGCGAGGTAGATATCTCTTAGCGTTAGAAGTTTACTCAACATAAATAAAAATTCGTTTCACAGAGACGTGTTTACGGTTCCATCAAAACAACTAGGAAGTCTTTAACTATTTTAACAGAGGAAAAAACTATGAAAATTGCAGTCTCGTCATACTCAGCACGAAAGATCAGCACTCTTGCCCTAACAGTTGCCGCGGCGTCTTTGAGCACTACCGCTGTGATGGCAGCTGAATGTCAGATCAATGATGCCAATACCCAAACCATTATGGGTGCCACTAGCAACGTCAAATCTGCCATTGCCTGTGGTAGCGCAGCAACTGCTGGCGGTACTAACGATACTGTCGCTATCGGTAGCAAAGCCAATGCTGGCATGAACTCTGCCACAGCGGTCGGTGGTCAAGCCAATGCAGCCGGTCTAGGGTCTACGTCTATCGGTTGGCAATCAAAAGCTACTGCTGAGCGTGCACAAGCCTTTGGTCATCTCGCCAATGCTAGCGGTGTACGAGCAACGGCAGTCGGTGAAGCTGCAATGGCTGGTGGAACTAACGATACTGTCGCTATCGGTAACAAAGCCAATGCTGGTATGAACTCTGCTACAGCGGTCGGCGGTGAAGCTAATGCAGCGGGCCTAGGGTCTACCTCTATCGGTTGGCAGTCAAAAGCCACGGCTGAGCGAGCACAAGCGTTTGGTCATCTCGCCAATGCTAGCGGTGTACGTGCAACGGCAGTCGGTGAAGCTGCAATGGCTGGTGGAACTAATGACACTGTCGCGGTCGGTAACAAAGCCAATGCTGGCATGAACTCTGCCACAGCGGTCGGCGGCGAAGCCAATGCAGCAGGTCTAGGGTCTACCTCTATCGGCTGGAAATCAAAAGCCACGGGCGAGCGAGCGCAAGCGTTTGGTCACCTCGCCAATGCTAGCGGCATACGTGCAACGGCAGTTGGTGAAGCTGCTGCAGCACAGGGTGAAGCCTCTATTGCTATCGGTAATATCTCGGTTGCTAGCGGTTTGAACAGCATTGCTATCGGTAACGGCGTCAAAGCAACCAATAAACATCAAGTCGTCTTGGGTAATGCAGGACAAGTTAAATCAAGTACCGCCTCACAGACAGGTCAAGTCAGTATCGTAACGATTGATGAGAACGGCACGTTAGGTACCATGCTTGTTGATTATTACAAAGCAGCTCAGTAATCCTAACAACTATTAGTCATGCTATGAACAGCAAAAACCCCGCTATTGCGGGGTTTTTTATATCTCACTATGACGAAACTTATGAGCAAATCATTTGATAATAGCTCCTGTATATAGCTTTTATATACAGGAACTATATAGTGCTCAAAGCGTGATGGATGCGGTTTAATCCCTCTATCAACACCGCTTGAGGACAAGCCACGTTAAGGCGCATTTTTGAATGCCCTTCCTCACCATATTTAATTCCAGCATTGAGCTCCACTTTTGCTGCACGCAGCGCATTATAAAGTTGTTGATCGTCTTGACTATAGGCTGCACAATCTAGCCAGATCAAATAGGACGCTTCTGGACGCATGACCTTGATCTTAGGCAAGTGCTCAGCGAAATACTGCATGGTTAGATCAATATTACCCTCAATATATTCCAGCGCCTGTGACAACCATTCACTGCCCTCGCTATACGCACTACGCATCGCTGTGTATGCAAATAAATTCAGTTCATACTCGTCGTTTAGCTGCTGCTGCTGGCTGATTTTTTGGATTAATGCTGCATCCTTAGCAAAGATCATTGAGCCTTTGATACCCGCGATATTGAAGGTTTTGGTCATAGAGGTTAGGCTAACTACCTTATGTTCATATCCTGCCGCTAGTGTTAAAAACGGCGTAAAAGCATACCCACTCAGGGTCAAATCTTGGTGAATCTCGTCACTGACAATCGCCACATCATGTTTTTTGCAAATGGTAAGCAGTGTATTCAGCTCATCTGCTGTCCACACGCGCCCGCCCGGATTGTGTGGATTGCAAAGTAAATATAGCTTCACATCATGCTCGATAATCTTGGCTTCGATATCGACCAAATTCAAACGATATTTGTCTTCGCTCTCTTGTAGTGAGGAAGTAATGAGCGTGCGCCCATTTTGCTCAACCTTACTCATAAATGGCGTATAGATCGGAGCGTTGACCAGTACCGCATCCCCTACATCGGTGAAGACATTCATCATTAGCGCTAGGCTTGGCACGACACCCGGAGAGAACAATATATTTTCTTGATTAAGCGCCAAATCATAGCGACTGCCGTGCCAATTAATAATTGCGTCATACAGCGCTTTGGTGGGTTTGGTATAACCCAGTATGCCATGCTGCACGGCTTGCTCGATCGCGTTTAAGATAGGCGGGGCAGCTTTGAAATCCATATCTGCCACCCATAGCGGAATCGTATCGTCGCTATAGTGCCATTTGAGCGACCCTGTATCCCGTCTGTCGACGACTTCATCAAAGTTATATGACACCTGCACGCTCCTAAATCTAAAGATAATGACCTAGAGTACAACAGGAGTAGCATCATCACCAATCGCTTTATGAGAATTAGACAAACGCGCGATGACATTAACAAAATCATGCCTACTTTGTACTTTTTGCAACCTAATACTGTTAGATAATAACTGTGTGAACTCAAAATAAAAATCATGGAGACTGATGATGACGACAGAACAAAAGCCGCGTAAGGATACGCAAACATATGTCTTAACCAAATCCGATATCGATAACACCGCCGAGACCAAGCATGTCCACCAGTTTAACGAACACGCTATTCGCCATACAGTGTCGCTCAGTGATATTGCCGGTCTGACCAAATTTGGCTTGCACCTGGTGCGCGTTGAGGCAGGCGATGAGACAACGACCCATCACTATCATGAGGAGTCAGATGAGTTTATTTATGTGCTGTCAGGTGAGCTGTCACTACGCTATGGTGATGAGCAGTATCAGCTAACGGCTGGCGATTTTGCGGCGTTCCCTGCGCATGGCGCGGCGCACTCGATGCGTAATGATAGCGATGCGGACGCCACTTATCTAATGGGCGGCAGCCGACCTGATATCGATATTACCCTGTATCCAGAGATCGACCGTAAGATGTATAAGATCCATGGCAAAAAAGAGTATGTGGATTTGGAGAATTTAGGAGAGGTATAGTTCGCACCTCATAAAAAACCTGCAATATCAGTAGTTGCTAGGAACGACACTGTTACGGCAGGTTTAAATACTTATCACGAGGCGTAATACTTTTTAATATGGTTAAGAACTATTTACCAGTAAACTCAGCTTCCCTTCTCTCAACCATCGCCATTACGCCTTCTTTTGCATCTTCTGAATGAAAGAGCGGTGGCAGATAGCTATGGATATTAGCCAGTGCCGTCGCGGCACCGTTGCGGCTCGCATCCTGCGCTGAGGAGAGTGCACCTCTAACACCTAGCGGCGCAGCCTTGCTTATTTCTTGGGCTAACGTCAATGCACGCTCATACTCAGTCCCATTTGCCACCACTTCACTGATCAAGTTCAGACGATCAGCCGTTTGCGCATCGAAGGCTTTACCCGTAAGTAGATACGGCATGGCTTTTTGCCAGCCTGCCGCCGCAACGAAACGTACCGTCGCCCCGCCAAATGGCATGATGCCGCGTTGGACTTCCATTTGGGCAAAGTTGCAGTTGTCACTGGCGATAACCACGTCACTATTGAGCATCAGCTCGATAGCTACCGTAAAGCATGTGCCTTTTACCGCGACCACTACTGGCTTAGTACGTAGCTTTCCACTGATACCCCATGGATCAATTTGATTGTCATCAAACTCAAACACACCGTCGTTTAGCTTGTCTTGTAGCTCGACCAAATCTAGCCCAGCGGTAAAGTGATCGCCATGGGCGAAGATAAGCGCACAACGTAAATGATCATCGTTTTCATATCGGCTCATGGCTTCGGAGAGCTGAGCAATCATATGACTGTCAAAGGCGTTACGTTTGTTAGCGCGATTTAGCCCTATAAGGCAGACGTGACCGTCAGTATCATAGGTGATGCGATTGTCTTGAGTATTACTGTCCGTTGTCATGGTACTGTCCTTGTTGAAATAATTTTTTGTATTAAGTGGTTATATCGCTCACATCGCTCAATCTCGATTGCTTATTGATAGAGATATATTGATAGAGATTTGTCGATAGTTCTGTCTTTAATCTGACTTTTAATATAGACATCATGATGCCATAACACAAGCAGTAGAGATGACTTGCATGAAGCTTAATCGATAAAAGTTGACCTCATTTGCGATAAGTGCAACTATAATTCAGGTTCAGGTAGCGTACAGGGTATTTTATGGAATTTTGGCATGGGTTTTTGCTTATCACGAGCGTTCATTTACTAGCGGCCGCCTCACCAGGTCCTGATTTCGTCTTGGTTTCACAGCAGACGTTAGCTAAGGGTCGCCGTACTGGTTTGATTTGTAGCTTGGGGATTACCTTGGGGCTGTCGGTACATATTATTTATTCGGTGCTAGGACTAGCAACAGTCATTGCTCACTCGCAGCCACTATTGACCGCGATTAAATGGTTGGGTGGTGGTTATTTGATCTATCTAGGGTGGCAAGGTATTCAGGCAAAACCAAAAAAGCCAGCAGAACTAGCAACATCCACAACGCAAGAGAACGCACCTATTGATCACTTACAAGCGAAGCAAAACGCATCTACTCATACCAAATCTATAAATAGTGAATCTTTGAATGCTGAGTCTGCCGTTGCCATATTGCGCCGTGGGTTTTTCTGTAATGTCTTTAATCCAAAAGCGCCTGTTTATTTTGTGGCTATCTTTACCCTCGTCTTATCGCCAGACATCCCACTTTGGCAACTGGCCATCTATGGTGTGTGGATGATGGTATTACAGATGGCATGGTTTAGCACCGTGGTGATACTACTCTCTATTCCTGCGATTCACCGCCGCTTTCAGCGTTTTGAGCATTGGATCGACCGTGTATTGGGGTCGGCGATGATTGTATTGGGACTCAACCTGATTTTGCGTCATCGATAACTCATTTGTGAGCGGTGAAATCTGCTACACTGCTGACTTATATCCATATATCGTAGCCTGACATTATGACAAGTAAGCCCATGACCCGTAATCCTGCCAATAGCAAACATAGAAACCGATCGCCTGCGACCGCCAAAAAACTTGGTCAGCTGCATCCGCGAAACCCGCACCAAGGTCGTTACGACTTTGCCGTATTGACACGCGCGTTGCCTGAGCTTGCTGAGCACACCATCACCAACCCCAAAGGCGAGCCGACGATTAATTTCTCGGATCATCAAGCGGTTCGCGTGCTGAACAAGGCGCTACTGGCAAATTATTACGGCGTTAAGTTTTGGGATATTCCAGACGGCTACTTATGTCCACCTATCCCTGGACGTGCCGATTATATCCACTATATTGCGGATTTACTCGCGCAAACCACGCATGTCAATGCCGACAACACACCGCCAACGGGCAAAGAGATTCATGCCCTTGATATTGGTACGGGTGCCAGTGCGATCTACCCGATCGTCGGTAGCCAAAGCTACGGCTGGCGCTTTACCGCAAGTGATATCGATCCGATTTCGGTCAATACTGCCGCCCTCATTTGTGACGCCAATCCTAAGCTAAAAAGCGCAGTCAAAGTAAAGCTGCAACCTGAGCCTAAGTTTATCTTTAAGAACATCATCGGTCGTCAAGATTATTTCGATGTGGTGGTTTGTAACCCTCCATTTCACGCGTCATTAGAAGAAGCGATGGAAGCCAACAGCCGCAAGCAACACAACTTGCAACGCCATCGTGGTAAAAATGAAAGCGAGCAGATCAGCCGTCATTCAACCAAGTCAGGTAACGCGGCGCAAAACCTAAACTTTGGTGGTCAGCATAAAGAGCTATGGAGCGAAGGTGGCGAGATTGCTTTCTTAACCAAGATGGCAAAAGAAAGCCAAAGCTTTGCTGAGCATGTCGGATGGTTCACAACACTGGTTTCAAAATCAGAAAACGTGAAACCTTTGCAACTGCTATTAAAGCAGCTGGATGTCGCGCAAATGCGTATTATCGAGATGAGCCAAGGTCAAAAAAGCACGCGTGTACTGGCTTGGCGCTTTGACACTGACGAAGAGTAACCCGTAGACATATCAGTTAATTTAAGTTTCACGTGAAACCAAAAAGCGCCGCTTTGATAGTCCAAGCGGTGCTTTCTATTGGGAATATTTTGGGATACAGTCTATACGTTATAAAAAAGAGATAATACGATCAAGTGATATTTTTCCTAGCCTATGAAGACGCCGTCATAGTAAGAAAGAAAAACATCATTTAATTAAGCGACTTTACAACTACGTATCTTTTACCTTATCTCAAGTGCTAGGTATAGCAAGCTTCATAAAAAAGGTTTCATGTGAAACAAAAAAAACCGCTTCGATTATCGAAGCGGTTTTTTTATATTATTGCTGATCAAACTTAAATGTCTAAATTTGACACTGTTAGTGCGTTTTCTTCGATAAAGATACGGCGCGGTTCGACATGATCACCCATTAGGCAAGTGAACATATGATCAGCGGCAATCGCATCTTCGATAGTGACGCGTAGCATCCGGCGATTTTCAGGATCCATAGTCGTATCCCATAGCTGGTCGGCATTCATCTCGCCCAGACCTTTATAACGCTGAACCGATAGACCACGACGTGCATCAAGCATCATCTGCTGCCACAGGTAATCAAAGTCGCGTATCGGCATGTCTTTACTACCACTGTTACTCTCGCGGCGAATAAAAGCATCGTCCTCAAGCAGGGTATTCCATTCACTCGATAAGCGTAACAGCTTGCTATACTCACCTGAGTTGATAAAGCTGGCATCTAGTAGATAATGATGCGCCAACTGGTGCACATATACCGTGACACGTGGTAGCCACTGAGCCTTAGTAGATAACGCCTCACTATCTGATGCTTCGCCTTCTTCAGCGCCTAGTACTGGTGCCATACCTAGTAAATCGGCTGCTGCTGCATCCATGTTTTCTGGCTGAGGCGCATGAATATTAACCAATTCAATCTCAGGGTTTAAATCGCTACCGAAATGATCGAGCTTGAGCTGCATCGCAGCTTTCCAGTCCTGCATTGCAGACTTATCATAAGTCATATCAGTGCTGAGCTTTGGCGTGTGGGTCAACGCGTCCAAAATCACCGCTGGAAAACGAATCTGCAAACGCGCTTTGATAAGCTGCGTTTGGTTATAATCATTCAGCAATGTCTCAAGCGCTTGACCAGTAATCGCAGGTGCATCGGCACTGACATGAAGCTTAGTATTATCAATCGTTGACGACAATAGATACGCTTTCAGCGCTTCATCATCTTTTAAGTACAACTCTTGACGACCTTTTTTTACTTTATACAGCGGTGGCTGAGCGATATATACATAACCGCGTTCAATCAGCTCAGGCGTTTGACGGAAGAAGAACGTCAACAGTAGAGTACGAATATGGGAGCCATCCACATCGGCATCGGTCATGATGATGATTTTGTGATAGCGCACTTTGTCCGGATTGTACTCATCAGGACCAATACCGCAGCCTAGTGCAGTAATCAGATTACCCACTTCAGCAGAAGATAGCATCTTGTCAAAACGTGCACGTTCGACGTTTAGAATTTTACCTTTTAATGGCAAGATTGCTTGGGTTTTACGGCTACGACCTTGCTTAGCTGAACCACCTGCAGAGTCACCCTCCACAATGTACAGCTCTGATAGTACAGGATCTTTTTCTTGGCAGTCAGCCAGCTTACCAGGCAGACCTGCAATATCTAAAGTAGTTTTACGACGGGTCATTTCACGCGCTTTACGAGCCGCATCACGCGCACGTGCTGCTTCCATAATTTTATTGGCAATGGCCTTACCCGCACTTGGGTTCTCTAACAGGTAATCATTGAACTTATCATGCATCGCTGACTCGACAGCAGACTTCACTTCACTCGATACCAGCTTATCTTTAGTCTGACTTGAAAACTTAGGATCTGGCACTTTCACCGAGACAATGGCCGTCAACCCTTCACGAGCATCATCACCAGTCGCCGCGACCTTCTCCTTTTTGAACAAGTTTTCGCGATCCATATAGCTGTTCAAGCCACGTGTGAGTGCTGAGCGGAAACCTGATAGATGCGTACCACCGTCTTTTTGCGGAATGTTGTTAGTAAAGCACAATACTTTTTCGTTATAAGTATCCGTCCACTGCAGTGCAACTTCAACACTAATACCGTCATCCTGCTGACTGGTAAAATGAAAAACTTCATTGATACCGTCTTTGCCCGCATTGATGTAGCTGACGAACTCTAGCAATCCACCTTTGTGCTCAAACTCGTGACGCTTATCAATGCGCTCATCGGTCAGAACGATACGCACGCCAGAGTTCAAGAATGATAGCTCGCGTAGGCGCTTTGCTAAAATATCATACTCAAAAATCGTACCAGTAAACACCTCACTACTTGGATAAAAGCGGATTTGTGTACCCGTTTGATCCGTTGCTTCCATTTGCTGAATATCAGCGTCAGGCACCCCATCAGTATAAGTCTGATGGTAGTGATAGCCTTCACGCCAGATATTCATCTCAAGCTTTTTAGACAACGCATTAACGACCGATACCCCAACCCCGTGCAGGCCACCCGATACTTTATAACTATTGTCATCGAACTTACCGCCTGCATGCAGGACCGTCATGATGACCTGTGCCGCTGATACCCCTTCTTCTGGATGAATATCAACAGGTACGCCGCGGCCGTTGTCCATCACGCTGACAGACTCATCTTCATGGATAATGATATCAATTTGATCACAGTGGCCGGCCAGTGCTTCATCGATAGAGTTATCCACGACCTCAAAGACCATGTGATGCAAGCCTGTTCCATCGTCAGTGTCGCCGATATACATACCAGGGCGCACGCGTACCGCTTCTAACCCGCGCAGTACACGGATATCTTTAGAGCTATAATCAGAAGGCAACCCTTCTGGCGCTACAACAGGGGCCATCGTTTCGGTAGCACTATCTGACGTCAGTTGTTCGTGGTCAATAGGTAATGAATCACTCATGTACATTCCTTAATCTAGCCATTATCAGCTGTTTCTTTATCAGCTCGCCTATAAGGCTAAGCTTTATGATGGCATTTTAAAATTAACTTTTATCGTCAAAACCTTGAGTGCACATAGATGATGAATATACTATCAACCATGATTATTTGGATGGGCGCACAATATTGAAATTATCGAACTATTTATTAACGATGACCTTTGTTATTGCAAACATGATAACAGCCATATAAAAAATAAAATGCATATATATCAATATGTTAAAATCAAGAAACGATAAAAGCTAACTGCATGATGCAATCAAATAACTTGCTGAGAACAGGACAAAAATAAAGTGTTATTTTAGCATTTTTTTGTCTCTAAGTCACTGTTTACTGGGAGTTTTACTGCTAGAGAGTCAGTATTTTGACCCGATAGATTATCTGCGCCATAATCTGCTCTATGACGGTAAGTAGATATCACATAAAAGAGTTGAGAATAGACTAGAAAAAGTCATAGGCAATGATAGATAAGAGACTAATCAACAGGAAATATCTGCCCACGTTTCACGTGAAACAGTTTAGGCTCTGCCCATAACTCATTAACTAAAGGAACAATGTCATCCGTCAAACTGGTCATAAAAACCTGACAAGGCAGCTTAGCCAAGGCTGATAAAAGAATCTTTATCGCTCTGCCATCTAACTCTGCGGTGATGTCATCTAACAATACAACAGGAGTAAATCCTAATGTCGAACCAGTATCAACTGAAGTGTTGTTGTCAGTACTGTTGAGTAGCAGTGGTAATTGAGACAAACGCAGTGCGGTAATAAGCAGTTTTTTCTCACCACGAGATAAGACGTTGGCTGCTTGCTCTTTTAGAGCCGGCAATTTAGCACTCGTCTCATGAGATAATGATGCCGTTTTTAGACTTTCAGCATGCTTGCCTGTGTCGCTATCAGAGCGCCAGTGCACATGAACATCAGAGCGATGATTGCCTATACGGGTATATCCTAACTGTAAATCTTGCTCCAATCGCTCGTTAAGTTGTATATCCAGTGCAATACTAGTATCGTAGCCAGCTTGATACGTTAGACTCAATTGCTCAGCGTAGGTTGGCAGTAGTTTGAGGACACTTTCAGCAAAGTAAGGCTGCCACTCTGTAAAGACACGTTCACGATAATGATGGATCAATGCAGCATGATTGCTTAGCCCTTTATCCCACGATTTGAGTTCAGCCAACTGAACTGTAGTCAACTGACGTGTGCTCTTTAGCAAACTATTGCGCTGTTTTAGAAGACGTTGATAGGCTACCCACTGCGCATGAAACCCATGTTTCATGTGAAACACTAGCCAATCTAATAGCTGTCGACGACTGGCACTACCCTGCTCTAACATGTCCATCGTAGAAGGATCTATCAGTAGCGTGGGCAGCTGCTCTGTTAATATGCTTTGGTTATAGACAGTGGTTTGATTGAGACGTAGAATAGTTGTGGCGTCTGCTTGCTTTTGAATAGCCACTGTACGGCTGTCATTGAGTTTGGCGTATACGACGGTATTATCTTGATGGTGCTGAATATAGCGTTTAGGCTGGTGATGACGAAAGCTTTTACCTCTTGATAGTAAAAATATAGCTTCGAGTAAAGAAGTTTTCCCACTACCGTTTGCACCAATCATGACATTACAAACGGTTGGCTGTAAATTCACTTGTGTAAGGTTTCTCAGATTTGATATTTGTAGACGTTCAATCATATTATCGATAGCCGCCTATTATTTCCAGACACCAAACTAGGCAAAGGTTTATTTAAATTCCATTCGTTCACATAGATTTCTGAAAATACTAACGTGGTTAAATGCTGTATAGATCGTAAAAAATCAAACTATATACGCATCGGCATAATAACGTATTGATGGAACTCATCATTGAGCTGATTTACTAGTACAGAGGCATTTGACTGACTCATATGCATCTGCAAATCACCTTGTATCACCCCTAGCACGTCTTGTAGATAAGCGGCATTAAATGACAACTCCATTGGCTCACCTTGATATTTTGCTTGTATCATCTCAACGGCTTCGTCTTGCTCAGCATTATTAGCACGTACTTCTACCATACCATCACTGGCAAAATTAAAGACCACACCGCGAGACTTCTCGTTACTCAAAATAGCAACGCGGCGTAATACGTCAGTCATCTTATCTTGACTAAATAACGCAAGTTTATCGGTATTACTTGGCATGACACGGCGATAATCAGGGAATTTTCCATCAATCAGACGAGCAGTAAAGGTTACCATTAGATTTTGGCTCACTTGCCCTGCACTATCTACATCACCAAATGGTAAGCTCACTTGCAGAAACTCACGACCAAAGCTCAAGGTAACCGCATTGTCTTGATCACCCAGCATCTTACCCAGCTCAGTCGCCAAACGTTCAAGCTCTATTACTGCCTTACGTGGCAAGATAGCCTGCATATTTAGATTAGCATTCGCATCAATAACGCTACGTGCTAGAGCCAATCTATGCCCATCAGTTGCTACTGTCGTTAGTTGCTGCTGTGAAACATCAAACAGCATACCTGTCAGATAATAACGTACATCTTGAATCGCCATTGCAAACTGAGTCTTATGGATCAAGTCTGTTAGACGGCTGCGGCTGATGTTCAATGGTGTGATATTTTCAGGATTACCCAAGCTTGGGTAGTCTTCACTTGGCAACGTACCTAGTGTGAAACGGCTCTTGCCACTAGTAAGCAGACAGCGCTCATTTGCTTGAGTGGCTAGATTGATTTGCGCCTGAGCTGGAAGTGACTTACAAATATCTTTTAGCTTGGTCGCAGGCAAAGTAGTGTTACCCGCTTCAATACAAGCGCCAGCAGGCAATTTCAATGTCGATGTCAGCTCCACCTCTAAATCTGAAGCTGTCAAGATAAGCTCAGACTCTGATAACTGAAGCTTAATATTACCCAATATCACCATATTGTGTCGTTTATCAGCGGCTTTGGCGATCAAGTTGATAGCTTTTAGTAACGATTCTCGATTGATCGATAATTGCATGCTTAGTTACTCTTATTTGAATGATTCTTTTGTAAAGACCTGACGTAATGGTCTAATAATACCTTGTCTACTAACGATAATCCACAAAGCATCTGTACGCTTATATCTTCACTATTATAGACCATCTCCATCTGCTAAAACACAATGATATTTGCAGCGTCTAACCTGCCTGTAGCATTAAAGCCAATGTCTTGTAGTCTTTATCAAACGAAGGATCTGCTGCTCTTAACTCATTTACCTTATCGCAAGCGTGCATTACTGTGGTGTGGTCACGTCCACCAAATGATTGACCGATTTCAGGGAAGCTATCACCTGTTAGTTCACGTGATAAAGCCATCGCTATTTGGCGAGGTCTTGCAATACTACGTGTACGTTTACGCCCCATAATATCCTTAACAGTTACATCGTAGTATTCGGCGACTATTTTACGGATATTATCCATGTTGACGGCTTGCACACGCATTGCAACGATATCTTTTAGTGCGTATTGCACCATTTCAAGCGTAATTTGTGCACCTGTTAGGTTGGCATTTGCAAATACCTGATTTAAGGCGCCTTCTAAACGTCTGACATTGGATACGACATTCTGAGCAATAAACAGAGCACATTCTTTAGGTAGTGCCATGCCATAGGAGGCTGCTTTTTTCTGCAGAATTTGCACACGAGTATCAATCTCAGGAGGATCAACAGCAACTGTTAGTCCCCAAGAAAAACGTGATCTAAAACGTTCATCGAACTCTGTCATTTGTGAGGGATGACGATCAGAGGCCAAGATCAGCTGCTTATCACCACTGGTGAAATCAGCAAATAATGTCAAAAATTCATTACTACTTTTTGTCTTTCCAGCCAATACATGAATATCATCTACAATCAATAAATCTACTTTTTTTATTTTCTTTTTAAAATCTTCTATTTTATTGTTTCTCAATGAATAAACCAATTGATTTATAAATTTTTCAGAAGTGAAATAATAAAAACTTTGATTATTTTTTAAATAGCGATGCGCTACAGAATGCATTAAATGTGTTTTTCCCAATCCAGAAGGACCATATATAAATAAAGGATTGTGTCGATTTTTTGATTGTTTCTTACCAAGCTCATAGCAGGCCTTGTAAGCTAGGTTATTAGACTTACCAGTGACAAACGTCTCAAAAGTAAAATCAGGGTTAAGATAACTCAATGACTTGGCGTCAACGGAATCTATCAATTCTGCATGACGCATATTAGCGTCTATATCTGCTTTTGAATTATTGTGATGAATAGATTCAAATTTGTGCTCAGATGGGGTAGGGGAGGGGTTATCTTCTACAAACAACGAGCCTGATTGGTCTTGGTTACTACTTTCTACATCACGACCAGCATTATCAACACGTACGACAACTTCTTCAATACTGCCTTGACTGTGCTTAGCTACCAATTGCTGAATATCCTGCAAGTGATTTTTTTTGATATACGTTACAAAGTAGTCATTAGGAGCAAGAATGATAAGCGTTTGTGCTTCTTGATGAGCTGACAAAGGCCTCAGCCACATCGTGAATACGTTATCTTTGACGTTATAACGCAAATCGTTCAGACATCTATCCCAAATATTTGCTGTGTCTATCATGAAAAGTACTGACCCTATAATTTGAAATGATAGCTACTTTTAGCCGTTTAGCTTGTTGCTTAGTTATCAATATCACTAATGTTTATTTATCTCAAAAATCAAACTAGCACAGTATGTGAAAGCGACTTTTAGGTAGGCGCTAATCTAACACAGATGCCCTGTGGATAAAACATCATTTTTTGGGGATAAGACTGTGGACAGTTTTGTGGATAAGTTTAAATAGAGAGTTATCCATATTTAGCCCACAGGTTATCCACAGGTTTACCCATAGCCTAGTATTTTGATAGTAAAGGGGAAATATGAGTTAACCACAGAAAAATAAGCTCCCAATAACAACAATACTTATATATATTAATTAATTATTATTATAGAGTTGAAGAATAACTGTGGATAACTTCAAAATGTACGAGTGAACAAAGACGCAATTTAGCTAATGTTAGATGATCAATTTATTCAGAAAGGCTTAATAACTTTGTAGTACAAATCGACTCTCTAACAGTAAGACAAATTAGTTTATTGACCGAGAGTATACTGGATGGTATAATCCTCCGTTATTACGAATTTAGTCCATTATTTTGATAGGTGAGTTATGAAACGTACATTCCAACCAAGCGTGATCAAGCGTAAACGTACTCACGGTTTCCGTGCTCGTATGGCAACTAAAAAAGGCCGTCAAGTCTTAGCCCGTCGCCGTGCTAAAGGACGTCATCGTCTTACTGTGTAATCATTAGATTGCGATAAGCATGGCTAATAGTGCTTATTGTTTATGGATTGCTATAGGCAGTCATCACAACTAACACTTAGCCACATATTAAAAGCGCCCGCATCGGCGCTTTTTTTGTTTCTATAGTTTGCTATTATCTGTCACACGTCATTCGCTCTTATACTAGGTTATATCATGCCAAAATCCGTTTCAGCTATACCTGCAGCCAGTTTCACTAAAGAGCAGCGTCTGCTTACGCCTGCAGCTTTCCGTGAAGTATTTGACGCACCTGAGCGTAAACTACATCAGAGCCACCTTATGGCTTTTGTGAAGCCCAGTGCTCACGGAAAACCACGTATTGGCATGGCAATCACTAAGCGTAAAGTCCCTACTGCGGTGGCTCGAAATTTGATCAAACGACATATACGTGAACAGTTTCGAACAAAGGCCTTTAATATAGAAAATAAGGATATTGTTTTTATTGTAAAAAAATCTTTAAGAGATATAAATTCTGAAGAAATAAAAAATCAAATAAATAGTATTTTTAAAAAAATAGAAAAAAAATAAAATGAATTTTTCATTAGATATATTAAATAAAATAATTTATAAAATCTTATTTAATTTAATTGTTATTTATCAAAAAATAATTAGCCCCATACTACCTGCTCGCTGTCGTTATTACCCAACTTGCTCAAGCTATGGCAAACAAGCTTTAGCTTGGCATGGAACACGTGCAGGTAGTTGGTTGCTTTTAAAACGCCTTAGTAAGTGCCATCCACTTGGTGGACATGGCATTGATTTTGTACCCCTTCCTCTATCCTCTTATCACTATCATTACTTATCCTCTACTATTATATCAGTTAGTAGCGTTCAAGGATGGAGCGTTTACCGAGACAGTCAGAGCTACGTTTCACGTCTCAACTATTTGATGAAATCAATGTAGAAAATAAGGTGTCAAAACTTGAATGTGGATAACTAATGAGTTACCCACAAGTTATCCACACTCTTGGTATCATTTATAGTAGATTTTTAGTAAAATGATGCACATTTTATGTAAATGACTATCAATGCAGTTGTCATGTTAGCCAGCAACTGTGATGTATAGTCATGACACATGCCCTAATTTTTCATTCCCTAATTTTTTAATCTAGGAAAGGTTTATGCAAAAGATATTTCGGGTGATGATCATCATTGCGATGTTAATTACCGCTTATCTGCTGATTTTGGCATGGCGAGATGATTATGCCGATGCGCCAGCTGTCGATGCGGTGCCAGAAACTACAAGTTCAGTAGGTGCTGACATTCCCTCTACCACTGGTGCAGCAGGTGATATTCCGGTACAGACAGTACCTGTCGATAACGGAGCTGTGACAGCTGCGCCTGCGAAAGATACAGGCTTAATCACAGTAACGACCGATCGCTATGATATTAAAATCAACCCAGAAGGTGGTGATATTGTCTATGCTGCACTCAAGCAGTATGACGCAACGCTCGATAGCGATAAGCCTTTCGTATTGCTAGAAAATAATAGCAACCGTGTATATGTCGCTCAGTCTGGTCTGATTGGTCAAAATGGTATCGATACAGCAGAAGGTCGAGCGATATATACGCACACTGCTAATAACTATGTCATGGAAAATGGTCAACAAACACTCTCAGTACCGCTTACGTACAAAAAAGATGGTGTAACAGTTACTAAGACCTTTACCTTTACCGAAAATAAATATCCAATCGATATCAGTTACAAAATTCAAAATGCTTCTACCAACGCTTGGCAAGGCCAAATGTTTGCGCAGCTAAAGCGTGACGATAGTAAAGATCCTGGCATGTCTGATAAAGGCGCGCTGAGCATGGCGACCTATTTAGGCGGTGCTTGGGGTACACCAGACGATCCTTATAACAAGCTGAAATTTGGTGACTTTAGTGATGGCGAGTTGACTACGACCAGTGATAAAGGTTGGGTCGGCATTGTCCAGCATTATTTCGTCTCTGCATGGACGCCTCAAAACTTTACGGGTAAATTCTTTAGTCGCGAAACTGGCGATGATTACTTTATTGGCTTTAATAGTCAGCCAGTAAACGTAGCACCGAACAAACAAGTGACTTTGAATGCGACGCTATACTCAGGTCCAAAAGTACAGTCTGAGCTCAAAGATGTGGCTGAAGGTCTTAATCAGACAGTTGATTACGGTTTATTATGGCCGATATCTAAGGTCCTATTCGCTATCTTGGATGGTGTGCATAAAGTAGTAGGAAACTGGGGTTGGTCGATTATTATACTGACTATCTTGGTCAAAATTGCTCTAATGTGGTTCTCTAATAAGAGCTACTACTCTATGGCAAAAATGCGCGCTATCGCTCCAAGACTTAAGGTGCTCAAAGAAGAGCACGGCGATGATCGCATGAAAATGTCGCAAGAAATGATGGCGATATACAAAGAGGAAAAAGTCAATCCAATGGCGGGTTGTTTGCCTATTTTGATGCAGATGCCAATTTTCTTAGCGCTATATTGGGTGTTGGTAGAGAGTGTCGAATTGCGTCATGCCCCTTGGATTTTGTGGATTCAAGATCTCTCCGCGATGGATCCATGGTTTATCTTACCATTGCTAATGGGCGCTTCAATGTTTGTACAGCAGCAGCTGAACCCTCAGCCAGCTGATCCAATGCAAGCAAAAGTTATGAAGTTCTTACCGATTATCTTTACAGCGTTCATGTTGTTCTTCCCAGCAGGTCTGGTTCTATATTGGACAGTGAATAACTTGTTTAGTATGACTCAGCAATATATTGTTAATAGAAAAGTTGAAGAAGAGCAAAAGCGCCGTACGGTAAAAGTAGTTGATTAACCGATACACTATTTAATACTCAATAATAAAGACCATCGCGTAAGCGGTGGTTTTTTTATAGGTGATAGGTTAGTTATCCACAGCTTATCAACACAGTAAAGAAAGGACTACCTTTCAAAGTTTGTTTTGTCAGTATGAGTTCAGGCGTCTATAATAGGGTTTTAAGCTATTGAGAGTAATTGTGGATTCCTTAGAGATGGCCCTAGCCACACCTAATTCTTCTGAAAAATCTAATACAGCAGGACTCGCCACGATTGCCGCTATTGCAACGCCGCTTGGACGTGGGGGTGTGGGCGTTATACGTTTATCAGGTAGCCGTGCCTATGCCATGGCCTGCGCCCTCACTGGCAAATCTGCATTTACACCGCGTATGGCCAGTTTTTGCCGTTTTTATCAGGCGGATGGTACGGTGATCGATGAAGGGTTGGTACTGTATTTTAAAGGTCCGCATTCGTTCACGGGTGAGGACGTGATTGAGCTGCAAGGGCATGGTGGCGTTATTTTGCAAAATCAATTGCTCGCGCGCGTGTTCGAATTAGGTGCCAAACAAGCGAGTGCCGGAGAGTTTTCTTACCGCGCTTTTGATAATGATAAGTTAGATTTGGTACAGGCAGAAGCGATTGCCGATGCGATTGATGCGACCAGTGCTGCTGCAGCCAGTAGTGCGATTCGTTCTTTGAGCGGTGAATTTTCACAAAAAATCAATCAGTTATTAGAACAGCTGATCCATTTGCGCTTGCATGTTGAAGCGGCGATTGACTTCCCTGATGAAGAGGATGTCGATTTTTTATCTGATGGTGTGATACAAAGCAAGCTTGAGCAAACGCAAGATAAAATACAGCAAGTCTTATCAACTGCAAAACAAGGGCAGCTCTTGCGTGATGGCATTCACGTTGTTTTAGCAGGTAGACCAAATGCGGGTAAATCAAGCTTGCTCAATCGTTTAGCGGGACAGGAACGTGCTATCGTTACAGATGTCGCGGGTACCACACGTGATACGCTACAAGAGACAGTGGTACTCAATGGCTTGACCCTACATCTTACCGATACGGCAGGTCTACGTGACACAGAGGATACCGTAGAGCGTATTGGTATTGAACGTGCCCGTACAGCGATCACTCAAGCTGATATGCTGTTGATGGTCTACGATGTGACTCGCGATGTCGAAGAGGCGAGCACACCATTGCAACTCGCCGAGCAGTTGTTTGGTGAGCTACCAGAAGCCAAACGCTTACTAATCATTGCCAATAAAAGCGACTTATTGAATGATCATAGCAGTGAAGAATCTGCTTCTATGACACAAGCTGAAATAAGAGACAGAGGCTACGAACAAGTCAATGTTTCATGTGAAACAGGCATTGGTATTGATAGTCTAGTCGAAGCACTATGCGCAAAGGTAGGTTTTCACCCACCAGAAAATAGTCTAATCGCTCGTACAAGACATATAGATGCCCTTAGACGAACTGCTAACTTTTTAGCAGAGGCACATGAGCAACTAACCGTATTTCAAGCAGGTGAATTGGTGGCTGAAAGCTTGCGTCAAGCCCAGCAGAGCTTGGGTGAGATTACAGGTGAGTTTAGCGCTGATGACCTACTGGGCAAGATATTTGGTAGCTTTTGTATCGGCAAGTAATGACCCAGCAATAGCTTCTATGAATCACTTGTATTAGCTACTTATGGAACATCGATCTTATTCTCAATCGTAAAACAAGGAAATGCTATGCACTGCCCGTATTGTAATGCATCAGAGACAAAGGTTATTGACTCACGTCTCGCTGCAGAAGGTGCACAAGTACGTCGCCGCCGTTCATGTAATAGCTGCCAAGAGCGTTTTACGACTTTTGAGATGGTAGAAGTCGTTATGCCCAGAATTATCAAATCAAGCAATAAAATTGAGCCTTATGACAACGAAAAGCTGCGCCGTTCTATTTTACTGCCGTTGCAAAAGCGCCCGATCACTATCGACGAGCAAGAGGCGATGATCAGTCGCATCGAAAAACGTGTCAGACAGATGGGTGAGCGTGAAATCAGCAGTAAAGTATTGGGCGAAATTATCATGAGTGAGCTAAAATCATTGGACGATGTTGCTTATGTACGCTTTGCTAGTGTTTACCGCGACTTCCAAGATATTGATGCGTTCCATCAAGAAATTGCCAATATCCGTCCAAACGATAAATAAGCTCGCAGCTTATCGGCACGTAGTTTCCTAATCACTCATTGTTTCTTAATTACTATTAATCATTCATTAAGTCTACTGCTATGCCAACCAAAAACCACGCTCAAGATATGCAAGATCGTTACTTCATGATGCTTGCTATCGAACAAGCCAAACGCGGTTTATATACCACCAGACCCAACCCAGCGGTCGGCTGTGTGATTGTCCAAAAAGAAGAAATAGTCGGTCAAGGATTTCATCCCAAAGCTGGTGAGCCACACGCTGAGGTATTTGCGCTCAAAGAAGCAGGCGCGCGCGCAGTAGGTGCAACTGCTTATGTGACATTAGAACCATGTAGTCATACAGGTCGTACGCCGCCATGCGCGCTTGCACTGGTTGCAGCCAGTGTGAAGCGCGTTGTAATCGCAGGTCTAGATCCGAACCCGCAGGTCGCAGGCCGCGGTGTAAAGCTGCTGGAGCAAGCAGGTATTGACGTGAAGGTTGGTGTGCTAACAGAGCAGGCAGAGACATTGAATCGGGGGTTTTTGAAAGCCATGCGTACACAGATGCCTTACGTCAGACTAAAGATAGCAACCAGTTTAGATGGCCGTACAGCGATGGCATCTGGTGAATCTAAATGGATTACTTCAGCTGCTGCTCGCGAAGATGTGCAAAAACTAAGAGCAATAAGTGGCGCGATTATCACAGGTAGTGAAACAGTAATAATGGACGATCCAAAACTCAATGTACGCTCAACACAGTTAGGCGTATCAGCTGATGAGATACCAAGACCTAAAGTAATTGTACTTGATAGGCGTCAGCGTTTAGCACACAGCCTGCAGTCTGATTATCAATTGTGTCGCCATACAGACACAGTTTATTGGCATACAGATAATCTTACAGGGTTACTCGCGGAGCTAGTAAGTAAGTATCAATGTTATGACATCTTAGTGGAGGCGGGTGCTAGCGTTGCCGGTAGTTTTTTGAGTCAACAGCTTGTAGACGAATTAATTGTTTATCAAGCCCCTTGTCTACTCGGTGATCAAGCAAGGCCGATGGTTAACTTTAACCCTATTTCACTGGCACAGCAGTTACGCTTTGATATTCAGAACCACGAGCAGCTCGGTTCTGACCTCAAGTTAACCTTGTTACCTTTGTAAACTGCCTATTTTCCGTCTTGCACTTTATAAGTTTCTTATTGTGTGCATTATATGTGGATAAGTAAGCTAGAATATGTTGGGTTTCACATGAAACTGTGTATAACTCTGTTTCACATGAAACATAAAATACGAATTTTTATATCAAAAAAAAATTAATTATTTATAAATCAATGACTTGGTATAGTTACCATTACTGTTTATGCCAAAAAATGAATTTAGGAGAGTTGTGGATAACTCTATAATCCTCAAGTTTTTTTGGTGAATGACCATTGATTTACTATTACTTATCCACAATCTATCTTATGAACGTCCACATTGAGTATATAACTCACCATACACATAGATCTGATCAAACAATACTGAGGTTTCGATACACCACAAAATATCGCTGCTAAAGACAATACAATAATGAGATGAGGGTAATATGTTTACTGGAATTATAGAAAGCGTTGGTAAAGTTAAATCCATGCAGCCCACAGGCGGCGATATACGCTTGACCGTAGAGTCTGATGATTTGGATTTTGGTGATGTACAGTTAGGCGATTCTATTGCATCAAATGGTATTTGCTTGACTGTGGTAGAGTTCGGTAGCAACTACTATGCTGTCGATGTCTCACGTGAAACTATTGCTCGTACAGCGCTAGAAGAGTTGAAAGCAGGCCATATAGTCAACCTAGAGAAAGCAATGCTGCCAACGACTCGTTTTGGTGGTCATATCGTTGCTGGTCACGTAGATGGGGTGGGTGTTGTTAGTAAGCTGCAACAAGATGCGCGTTCTATCTATATTGAAATTGAAATACCACAAGAGCTGGCGCACTATACAGCGACCAAAGGGTCTATTACGGTGGATGGTATTAGTCTGACTACCAATCTTGTGCGTGACAACATTGTTTGTTTGAACATTATTCCGCATACGGCTCAAGTGACCAATATCGCTAAGCATTGGTTGGTTGGTAATAAGGTTAATATTGAAGTGGATATCGTTGCACGTTATTTAGAGCGTTTATTAAATAAGTCGCAACCTAGTGGCATGAATACGTCAAACCCTCAAAGCCAAATTACGGAAGGTTTTTTGGCAGATAATGGTTTTATGAAATAACGTTTAGGTACTTAATCTGCCACCATCTCAGTCTCTTTATCAAATAACTCACTCTTCCAATATTGCTTTAATTTAGTGATATTGAAAGAGTGTTTTTTATTTATTCCTTAGGGTATAAAGCTCTGCAAAACAGTTTCTAGCTCTTTCTTACTGATTGGCTTAGCTAAAAACTCATCCATACCGACTTGCATACAGGCCTCGCGATCCTCTTCTGTGTTGTTTGCAGTTAATGCCACGATAGGTATATTATCCCCTTGTGCGCGGATTGCTTGGGTGGCTTCTAGTCCGTCCATAACAGGCATACGGCAGTCCATCAAAATGAGTGAAATCTCTTCACGTTGGGTTTGCAGTACATCAAGTGCTTGCTGTCCATCCTCTGCCACGATACTACGATAGCCAATTTTACTCAGCATCTTGCAAGCTATCTTTTGATTGGTTGGACTGTCTTCTACCACTAAAACAAGCGGCTGTATTTCTTGTTTCACGTCATCTGAGGTATTTATCTGACTAACATTGTCTTTGACGTTTTTTACCTGCGTTAATGTTTGCCTGACTGGTAACGTCAGACGCATCAGCTCAGATAGTAACAGCGCACTGTCTAGAGGTTTTGCTAAGAAACCATCACATTGGTCGAGCAGCACAGACGGTATACGGCGCTCAGGTTTCATGCTGAACAATATCTTAGGGAGTATGGTATTAGCGAGTAGGCTGTCTAACGCTTGTCGTCTATCGATGCTAGTGGCTAACTTAGGGCTATTGCTTAGTATGGCTGTTGCCGATTCAGTTTGTACCTGTTTCAACTGCTGCGGATAGGTGTCCAGACTATCAGAACTAGAGTTACTGCCCACTACTATAGTACTGGTATCATAGTACTCGTAGTCCAGTAACAGCAAAGGTGCTAGGGTTTGCTTATCCTGTTTGAGTCGGTCTGTCAGCTGCTCTATAGTCGCTAGGTCCACAGAGGTATAAATCGTTATCGATATAGACAAGTGGTCACACAGTTGCTGTAAGTGTGCTGCAACAAGTGGTTGATGGACAACTGCAATAAGATAAATCTGACTCAAATGCTGACTATGATGATATACCGGCTGATAACTTGGGCGTCTACAAGGGAGATAAAGGTTAAATATGCTGCCTTCGTTGACCGTACTTGCCAGTTCAATAAATCCGCCTAATAACCGTGCAAAACTATTGACGTTTTTTAGACCAAGCCCTGTGTCGATTACATTTTTCTCTATCTCGTTATTATCCTGACCGCGGGGTTTATTGAAGTATGCCAATAGCTGTTGCTGTTTTGCAGAGGAGATACCGATACCAGTATCTTGCACGCTAAACTGTATCCAGCAATCAACTTCATTTGTGACTATGTTTTTACTAATAAGGCGTAATGTCTCTCTACTGGCCTCTGATATTTGCTCCTGAGTTATCGGGTTGATAGTCAGCGCGACGTGACCAGAAGGGGTAAATTTCACAGCATTGTGCAATAAGTTAAGCAAGATCTGCCGGAGACGAATATCGTCAGTAGCGATAGAGCGTGGAGCGTCTGGCGAAAAGAAATATATTAACTCAATTCCTTTGTACCGCGCATCATTTAAGATTAGGTCGTTAACTTCTTGACCCAGTTTATATACATCGACAGGCTCAACATTGAGACGAGTCTTCCTTGCCTCGATATTTCCTATATGTAGAGTATCATTCAGCGCTGTTAGCATATCTTGGCTGGTAGTAATCAAAATATCTAACGTCTTGTTTTGTCTCGCATCTAGCGTATTAGGGTCGATTGGCTCAAGGATGTCAATCATAGCCTCTAACGGTATGCGTAGTTTGTGACCGATGGTAAATTTAAGCGTATTAAACTCATCAAGCTTGCGCTGTAGTTGTGTGTTTTGCTGCTGCAGTTGTTCGTTTTGATTAATGAGTTCATGGATATTATTTATAATGACAGTAAAGCCGTGAACCTGTCCATGTTCACCAAACCACGGTGTAATATGTAACTGGTAGGTTTGCTTATTTTCTATACTGTAAGCTGTCAGAATGCGTGTAACTCGTAAGTTGGCTAAAGTCTGTAATAGTTGCTGGGTCGATGCATCCTTACCTACAAAAAAATCAGTAAGCTCATGCCTGCCACTATTTTGGGAAGATGGCGAAAATATTTGCTCAAAGCGTTGATTGTAAAAGCTAATCTGACCATGACGTACACTCATCAGCATGGGCAGCGGTGCTTGATCAACCAAGCGCTCCAAACGATGTTTTAGTGTTTTGACGCGTCGATAGTCATTATGAAGCTGATAGCTGACACGGCTCAGCGCATTACCTAAAAGCAAAAATTCAGTGGTAGATTTTTTTTGTGAGAAGGGCGGCGGTGTGTAGGCTTCTTTTGCCCGGCTGCTCAAGTTGTCGGTATAAACCAGTAGTTGTTCCCAGTTGGTTCGACGATTGAGCATGTAAAGCATAGCCATAAAAAATAGTATGATTGCGACCATCAAAGGCAACCAGTAACGATAAGACGTCCAGTCAATCGTAAAAGGCTCATGCCGCAAAATAACATAGACCTGATGGCCACTTTTGAGGTTTATAGTTCCTGTGAGCTCGCTACTGCCAACCCTATACGCACTCTGCTGACTATTATCAGAGGCAGTTGCACTGATAGCAGGGAATGTTACGTTAGCAAACGCTGATTCGTTAGGACGAGTCCTACGATAGATATAGGTTTGCCCAGATGGCATCATTAAAATAAGCTGATAACTGACATGGTGAAGGGTAGGTTGATCTAAAATAGTTTCTATATCTTCATCAATAGGGTCAGCATGCTCAATGATACTGTGCTGTAATGAGTAAAAAGTATCTATGCTATGTTGTTCGCTATGTTGTCTTATCCCATCGAACATTGTGACGTAATACAGCAGTAGCATTACTAACAGAGTCAATGCATAAAAAATCAATAAGCGCTGTAAGGACTGAAACTGTTGCATAAGAGCATGGCCCTATATCGACACAAAGAAATATAGTGAAATCATAGTAATTTTTTAATAATTAATCTTCTCAAAAATTTGGCACTGACTTGATACTGAATCCCTGTAGCTATTATTTATAACAGAATAATGGGTCACTGTTTGTAGCACGTCACGATTGGTACGTTTTTATGTTACGCATAAAGACGATAAATAGAATGTTTATCAATAAAATACTTATCGTTTTTATATTATAAAGGTAAACAGTATCAAAGGTTCTACAGGTTTTGTCACTAGCACGGTCATGGCACTACGTCGCAAACTCACCTATAATGAGCGAATTAACTTTATATAATGCATGATTATGACTAACACTGCTGCCACTTTTGCTCCATCTGATTCGTCTTTCAACCATGATAACCCATCTGTTCAGCGATTAAGGGTGGTATTTGCAGGGACGCCTGAGTTTGCTGCGGTGAGTCTAGAGGCATTGATACGTCAGCAAGAAGCACTCAATATAGATATCGTCGCGGTATACACTCAGCCTGATCGCAAAGCGGGACGTGGTCAAAAACTATCAGCATCTGCTGTGAAAGAAGTGGCATTAGCCAATAATATCACGGTGGAGCAGCCAGTTACTTTTAAGAAATCAAGCACAGAAGGAATGGATGCTCGTCAAATACTGCGTACGTATCAGCCAGATCTTATGATTGTTGCTGCTTATGGTTTGATTTTACCTATTGGAGTATTAGACACGCCTACTCATGGGTGCTTGAACATTCATGCCTCGTTATTACCACGCTGGCGCGGTGCTGCTCCTATCCATCGTGCGCTTTTGGCAGGCGATGACGAGACAGGTATTACCATCATGCAGATGGACAAAGGACTAGATACGGGTGATATGATTTACAAGATTAGCGCCAATATCGCGCCGGATGATACTGCTGCCAGCCTACATGATAAGATGGCCACTCTTGGTGCGAGCGCGATCACTACGGTGCTTGGTGATTTGTCACAGTATCAAGCGAACGCCGTTCCCCAAGATGATAGTCAAGCAAACTATGCGGAAAAGCTGGTCAAAGCCGAAGGTGAAATTGACTGGACACAGCCAGCTGCTACCATTGAGCGTCAAATTCGTGGATTGACCCCGTGGCCAGGTGCATACACTTTCTTAGAAGGCCAACGCGTCAAAATACTGACGGCACTGCCCATTAACACCATACAAACATCAGATAAGCCTGCAGGTACGGTCGTAAGTGTCGGGCGCAAAGCAATTTTGGTCGCTTGCGGCAAAGAGGTAGAGGCGTCAAACAATAATACCGCTCATGACATACAGCTGAGTAATACACTGGCCATAACTAAGTTACAGTTCGCTGGTGGTAAGCCGATGACGGCGGAGCAACTTTGTCATGGCAACCAGTTAAACGATGGTGATAAATTCACAGTAGAATCAAAATAGTTTCACTACACTCCCTTTTACTTGCACAAGACGCGATCGATACGACGTCAAGGAAATACAACTCAATGAGACAAACCAGCACTGGCTCTAGAAACAATGCACCTAGAAACAACAAGCTAAAACCGTCAAGCAATCTGATTATGAACGGTAGCGTACGCGTACGTGTGATTCGTACCTTACTGGCTATTCAAAACGGTCAGTCCCTCTCAAGCGTGCTTGATCCGTTATTAAACAGCTTGCACGATGGTGACAAAGGCTTTGCTCATGCGCTATTGCTGACAACACTACGCCAATGGCATGCTCTGGCACGATTGCTTGATACGCTAGCTGACAACCCCATAGATGAGGTCGAAGTTCGTACCACAATTCAGGTGGGTTTAGCACAATTGTTGTATTTAGAAGTGGCAGATCATGCCGCGATCCATGAAACGGTCGAAGCGGCAAAGGAGATTGAATTTGCGCATGCGACAGGTTTGATCAATGCTATCTTGCGTAAAGTTGCTAAGAATCCGAGTAAATTCCGTAAGAAGTGCGATAAAAAACACAGCTTGCCCAACTGGCTTGCCTATCAGCTTAAGCAAGATTGGAGTGAGCAGTACGATGAGCTGACCCAAGGCTTACGCCAAGCGGCGCCAATGTTTTTGCGAGTCAACTCGGCAGTTACTTCAGTAGAGGATTATCAACAGTCGCTGTATGGTGCAGAAATTGATGCCGATATCGTTGAGCTTACCAGTGGTTTACAATTGACTGGTTCATCAGAGGCAGCGACAACGACGACGTTGTCGATTAAAGGGTTAAGACTGCATCAGACTACCGCTGTCAATGCTTTGCCTCATTTTGCTGAAGGCATTGCTAGCGTGCAAGACATGCATGCTCAGCTTGCGGCACCTATTGTCAACAAAGCGTTAATGGCGAAGCTCAGCGCTGAAAAGTCTGATACGGAAAATACCAATAACGAGATACATATTCTAGATGCCTGCGCCGCGCCCGGTGGTAAGCTTGCACATTGGTTAGAGCTACTCAGCTCAAACGACTCTCCATCGCTGTTTCACGTGAAACAAGACGATGAGGAAGCGAAACCGTTAGCTTCTAAAGTAAAGCTAACCGCTATCGATAATGAAGCTCCGCGCATCGAACGCATTTATGATAATTTGCAGCGTCTCAATTTAAAGCAGCAGGATTTAGAGCAAGCTGAGAAAAATATTGCCCTTAACGTTGTCTGTGCTGATGCCACCAGATGGCAGCACGGCAAAAATAAAAAAGCCGCGACCAATGAGCCGGTATTTGATGCGATATTATTGGACTCTCCTTGTACCGCGACGGGTGTGATTCGCCGCCATCCTGATATCAGTATTTTGCGTACCGAAGAAGACATCGAACAAACCGTCCTGCTGCAAGCAGATATTTTGCATAACTTATGGCCACAGCTTAAAGCTGGCGGGTATCTGTTGTATGTCACGTGCTCTATTCTAAAGCAAGAAAACGTGCTGCAAATGCAAGACTTCATCAGCTATCACAACGATGCGGTAGCGATTGAGTTTACCGAGGATTGCAATTGGGGTATTGCCCAAGAGATTGGTCGCCAGTGCTTGCCAATTGATAGCGAGAGTGGCGATGGTTTTTATTATGCGTTGTTGCAGAAGACTGCTGAATAAACCGTTTTTAACTATTGAATAACATTATTGTAGACAGGACAATCTAATGAAATATATCAGTACTCGTGGTCAGACAGCACCAATGGACTTTAGTGATGTGCTATTAATGGGTCTTGCGCCAGACGGTGGTTTGATGCTGCCTGAGCATTACCCAACGATTGATAGCGCTGTACTTGATGAATGGCGCACGCTCAGCTATCCACAGCTTGCGATGGCGATTATGCAGCGCTTTGCCACTGATATTCCTGCGGTTGATTTGCAGGACATTATCGAGCGTACTTATACGGCCGATGTGTTTGGCTCCGATGATATTGTCCCTGTCCGCAAGCTCAAAGACAACATATATATTTTAGGATTATCAAACGGCCCAACGCTGGCATTCAAAGACGTTGCTATGCAGTTTTTGGGCAATGCCTTTGAATACGTCCTCAAAAGAAAAGAGGCACGTATCACGATTATTGGGGCAACCAGCGGCGATACAGGTAGTGCGGCAGAATACGCTCTGCGTGGTAAAGAAAACGTCGAAGTCTTTATGCTATCACCGCATGGCAAAATGAGTGAGTTTCAGCGGGCGCAAATGTATAGCTTGACCGACGATAATATTCATAATATCGCGATCGATGGTATGTTTGATGACTGTCAGGATATCGTAAAAGCGCTACAGCAAGATGCGGATTTTAAAGCTCAGTATGACTTGGGCACGGTCAACTCTATCAACTGGGGACGCATCCTCGCGCAGATCGTTTATTACTTTAAAGCGTATTTTGCGGTGACGACGAGTAACGACGAAAAAGTCAGTTTTAGCGTGCCATCAGGCAACTTTGGCAACATCTGCGCCGGTCACATCGCACGTGAAATGGGTCTGCCCGTGGAGCGTTTGATAGTAGCCACCAATGAAAACGATGTGCTCAATGACTTCTTTAATCAAGGCGCTTATCAGCCGCGTCCCACTGACAAAACCTATGTCACCTCGAGTCCATCAATGGATATCTCAAAAGCTTCGAACTTTGAGCGCTTTGTTTATTTGTTGCTGGATAAAGACAGTGCACGCGTCCACGAGTTATTTGACGGCGTAAAATCAGGACAAGGGTTTGACTTGTCTGATTTGATGGAAGCGGTCAATACGCGTTATGGTTTTGCTGCTGGAAAATCAACCCATAGCGATCGTTTAAATACGATCAAATCACTATATGAGCAGCATGGTGAGCTGGTTGACCCGCATACAGCTGACGGTATCAAGGTCGCTAAAGAGCTACAGCGTGAGGGTGAAATCATTGTCTGTGCAGAGACTGCATTGCCTGTTAAGTTTGCCGATACTATCATCGAAGCAGTGGGTCAAATCGACATCGAGCGCCCAGCTCACACGGAAGGTTTAGAGAGCCTACCGCAGCATGTTGTGGTATTAGAAAATAGTGCTGATCTGGTCGCTGAGCAAATTCGTCAGCATGTGACCCCAAACCCAGCTTAGACAACCAGATAGTATAAGCTCATCTTCAATGAACCAGTAGGGCGGTCCAAAGGTTACACCATTGTAATAAAGTGTTTATGATTGTGTTATGGTATAGATAATTGTAGTATTAGAAACAGCGTCGGCAAGTCATCATTATGCTAGACGCTTTTTTAGGAATCGTTCCAGCCAATTATACTGAACAGCCGCCCTATAGTTGTCATGACTGAACTGCTTGTAGATTGCTGATATTAAATGATTTTTGCTATTTTTTAATAAAGTAAAATATCTTTAGATCAATAGTGCTAGTGCAGTTTGTTATGATCAAAACAGTGGTACATATTGTGGATATAACCATGAAGATGAGCTTAAAAAAGACAGCAAAAGCACTGGCAAAAGGATTATTAGTTACGACATTTAGCAGTGCTATGTTGATGACTACAGCACACGCAAACAATCCGCCACCTACTATCAAAGCTGATGCTCCCAACCGCTATACTGTCAAAAAAGGCGATACGTTGTGGGATATCTCAGGTCGCTATCTCGACAGTCCATGGCGCTGGAGAGAGATTTGGGCCACCAACAAACAAATCAAAAACCCAAATCTTATTTATCCTAATGACATTCTGATCCTTTGTGTTATTCAAGGCAAAACCTTGATCGGAGTCGATACGGGTGAAGGCTGTGCAGGTATCGAAAAACAAATGATGGGTAACATGGTTGCGAGTACAGTCACTGTTACTTCAACCGCCAATAGTGTCCCGCCTATTCCATGGTCTGCTATCCAACACTGGTTGGATAAAACCCTTATTGTAAATCCAGAAGATTTCAATACTACTCCTTATATTTTGGCGTCAAAAAACCGCAACCTCATTACTGCAAGCGGTGACAAGGTCTATGCCAAAGGTGTACCGCTTATCGTCGGTCAGCGTTATGGCGTATACCGCGAGGGTGATCTGTATGTCGATCCTAAAACTCAAGAGGTTATCGGATTAGAGGTTACACAGGTAGCGACTGGTCTTGTCACATCGACAGAAACGAATGGTATTACCAGCTTACAGCTGACCGAAAGTTATGATAAAGAAGTGCGCGAAGGCGATCGCGTGTTTGTTGAGCTTGATAATGCTATTCCACCAGTATTTTACCCAACACCTGCCAGCGTTAGCCGTGGCGGTATGATTGTACGGGTGATGGATTCCATTAGTGCTGCTGCTAAAGGTAGTGTGGTCGCTATCAACTTAGGTAGCCTACATGGTGCCAAGCCAGGCGATGTGTTGACTGTCTATCAAAAAGGTCCATTAGTACGTGACACCAAAGACAACGATATGCCTGTACGTTTGCCAAATGAGCCAAGTGGGATGGTAATGGTGTTTAACACATTTGACCACATCAGCTATGCTTATGTACTTGATTCTGAGCTACCACTCAACGTTGGTGACCAGTTATTACCACCACCTTATCTATAAATACGAGTGATAAAACAGCCATACTAAATTTGCTTATAAGAGACAGATAAAATGACGGCAGTCACCGCTTCTTTATCCGACGATCAGCGTGCTATATTGTCGCTATGGTACGAGGTGAATGCATCATTGTCTGCCTACCACAAGCTAGTCACCTCTTATGGTAACGCGCAGCTTGCTTGGCAAGCCACAGTAGAGGCGTGGAAGCAGTTGGGTCTGCACCACACCCATCTCAAACGCCACGAGCAGCCAGATCAAACGCGCGCTAGTATCGATAAAATCCAGCAAGCACTCGTTGATAGTCGCTATAGTCTACTGTTTGCTGATCAGCCTGATTATCCTATCCAGCTCCTACAGATTTACGATCCACCGCCACTATTGTTTTTTCGGGGGAATAGTGCGCGTCTACATCAGGCTCAAATTGCTATTGTGGGTAGCCGCAAACCCACTGCACACGCGCAAAAAATTACCTTTGATATGGCGCAATATCTTGCGCAGTCAGGATATATTATCACTAGTGGTCTGGCGATAGGGGTGGATAAACGAGCGCACTTAGGAGCCTTGGCGCAGACAGATCAGGACTATCAAGGCCGTACTATTGGCGTGATGGGTACAGGGATTGATGTGAACTATCCCAATCATCGTGACCAGTTGTTTGCTCAAATTGTTGATCAAGGTGGCTGTATTATTAGTGAACTGTTACCGCATACTCAGCCGCACAAGCATACTTTCCCGCGTCGTAATCGTCTGGTAGCTGGGCTCAGTCTAGCCACTATCGTGACCGAAGCCACAATCAAAAGTGGTTCGCTGATTACCGCCCGTCTAACCTCAGAGCAAGGCAAACAAGTCTTTGCGATTCCAAGTCATATTGATAACAGCAATGCCGAAGGCTGCCATCACTTAATACGTGAAGGCGCAACCTTGATCTATCATCCTGAGCAAGTACTAGAAGATGTGAATGCTCAGCTCGACTACGACAATCGCTCGTATAATGCATCAAGCGCTACTACTGACCTAAGTAACGATCAACCAGCAATAAGTCATTCTCCAAAAGTGTCCTCTGAAGGCTCAGATGTCGAAAAATCGCATAGTAGATCGCTTAGCACAGCGAATAACCAGCAGAAGCCTTCTAACATCAAATCTACTCGTAGCGCGCCCGTTATACCTGAGCATTTAACAGCAATCTACGAGCAGCTCGATTGGCATGGACAGGATTTGGATGCGCTTATTGTCGCAACCAAGCTTGAGCCATCACAGCTCATCGGACAGTTGATGGAACTTGAGCTAATGGGTATTATTAGCGTTCAGGGCGGACGGTACCTACGTGTTTAAAGTGTTACACATGTTTGCTTCTACATATAAAGAAGGCTCATCTATAATGGTAGCGCTCTGAGTTGCTCTTTTTGTTATGCTATTATGAGCATCTACCTCCATTCTAGTATGAAATATTTCAGCTATGAGCCACTCTACATCTTTTATTACTGATTCTACCGTTCAAGCTGCACAGTGGCTAAAAGAAGGACAGCTGCTCGCGTATCCAACAGAGAGCGTCTGGGGCATTGGCTGTGATCCTTATAACCAAGCGGCTGTACAGCGCATTTTGGACATTAAGCAGCGTCCACAAGCCAAAGGTATGATTGTTATCACTGACAGTGCAGCTCGCTTGACACCATTATTGGTTGCGTTAAACGATGAGCAGCGAAAACAAGTCATTGACAGCTGGCAGGTAGGCAGTGATGACAATGACCGACAGAACCGACAAGCCCATACTTGGTTACTACCCATTCCTGACGCTTTGTCTACAGCCATTCCTACTTGGATAACTGGTGAGCATCAGACTGTCGCGGTAAGAGTCATTGCTCATCCGACCATACGTAAACTGTGTCAACAGATGGTCAGTACCCATAATCCGTTTGGCTTACTTGTCTCGACCAGCTGCAACCCATCAGGTCAATCACCTGCCAGTACTTTCGATGCTGCCTATGCGTATTTTGATAAGCAAATCGGGTATTTGCAGGCGGATACGTTGCATTACACGCTTCCTAGCCAAATCCGTGATGCTGTGACCGGCTTAGTTATTCGTTAAAATGTAATATACCCCTTTACACAAAACTGTAATGCAATCTTCTACAACAACTCCTTTTGACTTTATTATTTATGAAGCAGCGTTCCTTATATAAAGTAACTGTTCTTGAGCGAGTGATTACGATCGTCATATCACTAAAATAGAAATACCTCTCCTGAGTACCGCCCCAACTAAGCTTATTCTTATCTCGTCCTTGCTTTACCAAAAGTATGTAAAAGTCATTTTGATAAACACCACAAAAAAGCAGACGATGGTTATAACCATTTGGTATTTATGGAATAACAAATCATTTAACGATAAGTCATAGTTGCAATATTGGTGACAAGCAATATTGGGTACATATAGGGAGTAGGGTATGCATGTTTTGATCAGTGGTGGTTCAGGATTTTTGGGCAGTGCGTTCAGCCGAGAGCTACTGGCACGGTATCGTAAACAAGATAAAGATGTGAGTGTGACTTGGTTGACTCGCGATAGTAGTCAGGCGCATCCTGATGACATCAATATGATGACTTATGATGAGCTTACGACGTGTGAGACGAGCTTTGATGTCATCTTAAATTTAGCGGGTGCTGGTATTGCCGATTCACGCTGGAGCGATGAGCGCAAAGAGCAACTGGTTGCCAGTCGTATCAAACCTACTCAATCAATACTCGACTTCATCGCCCGTATCAGCACAAAGCCCAAGCTATTAGTAAGTGGCTCAGCCATTGGCTGGTATGGTACGCAAGGCGACAAAACACTAACGGAAAACAGCGACTACAAAGAAGATTTTGCGCATGCACTGTGTCAGGAATGGGAGGATATGGCACTCAGAGCAACTGAGTATGATGTCCCTGTAGCAATCGTGCGAACAGGTGTGGTTATTCATCCCAACGGCGGTATGGTGGCCAAGTTACTGCTACCATTTAAGTTTGGTGTTGGTGGGCAACTGGGTGATGGACAACAAATTATGAGTTGGATTAGCCGAGATGATTGGGTAAGTGCGGTGATTTTTATTATCGAACAGCATCTTGCTAATACAAAAGCTGCCAAATATATCAGTGAGCCAGTTACTGATGCTATGAGTCTTAACGAACAGGCTTTAGGTAGTAATGTTTCAAATGACCGAGTTTTAAGCGACCGCACCTCAAATAACAATAGCTTAAAGACGCAAAATAATACAGCAGCAGTCGTCTATAATCTTACAGCACCTGAGCCTGTGACCAATCACACTTTTACTAAGGCACTTGGCTCGTGGCTACATCGTCCGACAGTGTTTACTTTACCAGAATTCTTGCTCAAGCTCATGTTTGGTGAGATGTCGACATTACTCATCGATGGACAAAAAGTGTTGCCAAAAGCATTGTTGGAAGCAGGTTATTCATTTGAACACACTACACTCAAGCAAGCATTAGAAAAGCAAAACCAATAAGTTTCGATTGTTTCATGTGAAACATAGTAAGCTATTCTATATAGCTTTATTTGCTCTGAGCATCATATATTGTAGTTAATCATGCTCAAGGATCTATCATGCGCTATGCGTTCTTTATTACTATCTTTGTGCTATTGCAGCTGTTCAGTGCAGGTGCGGCGTTGAGTATACAGTGGTGGCTACAACCTTGGATCACCCAAACACTGCAAACTATCGTATGGTCTGCCGTGTTTATTATCACCAATGGCTTATTAGTACTTAGTGTAAAACGAGTCTTTGCGAACAGTTATCGCTGGGTCAGTGGCTGGATGCTGATCATGCATTTCATACTATTAACCGCTTTGGTAGTAAGCTTTTTGTATGGTGGTTATTGGCTAGTAGTATCGCTAATAGGTGAGACAGGGTACGGGTCAAATACGCTTTCTCTTAGGCTGCGAGCACTGGCAGTAGTCGTGTTCTTAGGACTGTTTATTTTTTCGCTATATAGTGCCTATGTCCCTATCGTACGTCATTTGTCTATCAGTATTGATAAACCTTTAGCCAAACCACTACGCATCGCAGTTGCAAGTGACTTACATTTAGGACGGTTATTCGGGGTTACAGCAATAGATAGACTCACCCGTCTGATGAACAGTACACGTGCAGATATGCTGCTAATGCCAGGGGATATCATGGATGATAATACAGACGCATTTAATGATTATAGTATGGAGAATAATCTAGCCGAACTGTGTGCCAATTTGCCATATGGCGTCTATGCGACGTTGGGTAACCATGATTTGTACGGTCATGAGCGACCAATTAGCCAAGCGTTACGTGATGCAGATGTGCATCTATTAAATGATGACGTATTTTGTATAGAGCATGAAGGGCAGAAGGTATGGTTGGTCGGACGTTTTGATAATCATAAACGTCAGCGTGTCGCCACGATAGATCTGTTAGCGAAAGTGGATACTTCACAGCCAGTGATTCTACTAGATCATAGACCGAGTGATATCGACGAGCATAGCCAGTTACCAATCGATCTGCAAGTATCAGGTCACACCCACAATGGCCAGGTGTTTCCTGCTAACTTTATTGTCAGTGCTATCAATAGACTAGGTTATGGATATGAAGCAATCGGCCAAGGACATTTTGTAGTCTCCTCTGGCTATGGATTTTGGGGCATTCCCTTTAGATTGGGTTCACGCTCTGAGGTCTGGTTGATCAACGTGTCTGGTAATGCTGATTGATAGATGTTTTTAATCGATCAGTACCTTCAATATACTGATGTATTCGTACAATAGCATTTTTAAGCAGTGTCTTTGAGTGGTACCTCTAAGTAATAGCGCTCTTAAATAGCGGCATCTTTAAATCACAGTACCTTTAAGTAAAGCACCTTCAAAAACCACTATGCTGCCAGCTGTGATCGAGTACTGATGACATCGCGCACAAAACCACAAAACCCATTGATAATGTCTTTTGTCTCTTGCCCAAGACCTTGATGCACGCTCATAAAATGAATAAAACCATGCGGTGCACCTAAAACAGTATGAGTTTCAACGGGCACATTGTAGCCTTTCAACTGCTCTGCATAAGCAAACGCTTCATCACGCAGTACATCGAGCTCAGAGGCCACGATATAAGTCGGACATACTTTGCTGTTATCACCGAGCATGGGTGAGTTTAGTATGTGTAGGCGTGGTAGGAGACTGTCTTTTAGGCAGGCTGCATCAAACACTGCTACGTCAGCATGATCTAACAATAATCCCTCGCCGTATAACTCCCAGCTTGGATAGTCTGTTTCGATATCGGTAACAGGATACAGCGGCATTTGTGCTAATGGCTTTGGTAGGCTCTCTAGAAGCTTGTACATCTTCTGACCTTGAGCGCCCAAGTCTGACCAAGCGCTCTCGGTCGGTGCAGTCAGCTGCTGTGCGATCAAAGTGGATAAACCACCGCCTGCACTATCACCTGCAAGTACGATACGTGATGGCAACGCGCCTAGTGTATGACAGTGTTCAGCCAACCAAGCATAAGCTGTGATACAGTCTTTGAGGGCGGCTGGTGCAGGACACTCAGGGGCCAATCGATAGTCGACACTAACAACAGGCCAGCCAGTTTGCTCGCAGACTGCATGGCAGAACTCATGATGTGTATCGACATCGCCGATACAGAACCCACCGCCGTGGAAAAACAGCATCACTGTCTCGTCAGGATTGTGTACTGCCCCTTTTTTAGCGCGTTTTTTATTGGCCTTCGTTTGATAGCAGCGAATGGTCATATCACCGTCATCAGCATTAGCTATCGTCTTGTCTTCCCAATTGACAAGCTTTTCGCCCTTTTTGGTAAAGGGTTTAATATTGTTCAGGATGTTGTCGCTAGCTTGCTGCCATACTCTTGGTGCCTGCATTGCCACCGCATCGGTAATAAACCTTTCGCGAAGCTCATGCATGGGCGTCAGCTCTAAAGGCGTCTTCAGATGACTATTTACAGCGAGGATCAAGCGTAAATGTGCATTGGCATGAAGATATTGTTTTGAATTCGGACCTTTTAGATAGGCAATTAAGCCCTCTAGTATCGGCGTTGGCAAATAACCAAAGCCTTTCATCGCATAATGCAAAGTATGTGGTTGGTACTGTGAAACTGGGTTGTAGCTGAGTACTTTTTCTCTGACGCTCAGACGCTTCTCATGTGCGCTACTTTCTCTTGTTCCATTGGCTGTTTCATCATTCGATGCTAGGTGCATCGCCATCAAGGTTTTGTTAAGTAAGGTATTGATTGATGATACTGTGGGATTGGACATAACATCTCTCATAACGGTTTGGGTGTTTACGATTACATCGAGGTACATTTTGATGTAAGTCATAATATTTGTAGCAATAATAAGGCAGTAGTGCGTAAAGCAGGGTGTTGTTTAGTAATGGCGTGAATAGCAATAGTAAAGTGTTTTGACTAATTGACGTTTTTTTGTACGTTTTGTGAGTAAATATGGAGATTCGTTGACACAACGGAAAAATACTGTGCAACGCTGCTAAAGAGTATTTTGACTATATTTGTCATAAATACGAAAAAATCCTGCGTTTTAGGCTTGAAATTTATACGTATCACCTTTATCAATCAGCTATTAGAGCGCATTAATAAAAACAATGAGTAAGAATCGTTAGGCATCTGATAAAGGTTCAATACAGCCAACAATTGGCTGAGTCGTTGCGTCTTGTCGTAACTATTATTGTCGTAATCATTATTATTGAAATTCCAAGGAGCTATCATGAGCGAGCAAACCCCAAATAAAGAAACGCTTGACCAGACTGTGGTACACGATAATGTTGAGCATCAAAACAGTATCTTAGAAGAAACCATGAAAGAGTTTGATCCGCAAAACAACTCAGGTGAAGAGGCGACTATCGAAAACGAAATCAACCTCGACACATTCAAAGCACGTATTGCTGAGCTAGAAGGCGAAGTAAAAAAAGCCAAAGAAGGTACTGCGCGCGCTAATGCTGAAGCTTACAATGCGCAAAAGCGTGCTGAGCAAGAAGCAGATAAGAGCAAAAAATTCGCCCTGCAAAAATTCGCTAAAGAGTTACTCGACATCGTTGATAACTTAGAGCGCGCTATGGAAAATGCAAATGCAAACGATCCAGTAGCTGAAGGGGTTCAATTGACTCATAAAGCGCTGGTCGCTGTATTGACCAAAAATGGCGTAGAGACCGTCGACCCACAAGGCGAAAAGTTCAACGCTGACTTCCATGAAGCTGTTGGTATTGACCCAGAAGCAGAAGCGGATACAGTTGGTACAGTCTTACAAAAAGGCTATAGCCTAAATGGTCGTCTGTTGCGTCCGGCGATGGTTCGTGTTGGTCAGTAGTATTTCTAGGGGTTAAACCCTACTAATATGAAGGTTTTTCACAAAAAACCACAGGAAAGACAGTTTTTGCGTATTTATTGCCTTGAAAAATACAACAGGCAAACCGATATATAGCAACAAGTGACCGACTACGGTCTGGATAAATAAGTATTTATAGTTAAAAACAAATTAGGAGCAATTGATTATGGGTAAAGTAATTGGTATTGATTTAGGTACAACTAACTCGTGTGTAGCAGTGATGGAAGGTGACAAAGTTAAAGTTATCGAAAATGCTGAAGGTACGCGTACCACACCATCAATCGTCGCTTATAAAGACGACGAAACGCTTGTTGGTCAGTCAGCTAAACGTCAAGCAGTAACCAACCCAAGCAACACGTTATTTGCAATCAAACGTTTGATTGGCCGTCGTTTCGATGACAAAGTCGTGCAAAAAGATATCGGCATGGTACCTTACAAAATCGCTAAAGCAGACAACGGCGATGCATGGGTAGAAATCAACGGTAAAAAGCTTGCGCCACCACAGGTTTCTGCTGAAATCTTGAAAAAAATGAAAAAAACAGCAGAAGACTATCTTGGTGAGAGCGTAACTGAAGCGGTCGTAACTGTACCTGCTTACTTCAACGATTCACAGCGTCAAGCAACTAAAGATGCGGGTAAAATCGCTGGTCTTGATGTAAAACGTATCATCAATGAGCCAACTGCTGCGGCACTTGCTTATGGTATGGATAAGAAGCAAGGCGATAGCACGGTTGCTGTATATGATTTGGGCGGTGGTACTTTCGATATCTCAATCATCGAAATCGCAGACGTCGATGGCGAGCAACAGTTTGAAGTACTAGCGACCAACGGTGACACTTTCCTTGGTGGTGAAGATTTTGACTCAGCATTGATTGATTTCTTAGTTGCTGAATTCAAAAAAGAGCAAGATGTGAACCTAAAAGGTGACTCTCTTGCGATGCAGCGTCTAAAGGAAGCCGCTGAAAAAGCGAAGATTGAACTATCAAGCGCGCAAAGCACTGAAGTCAACTTGCCATACATCACCGCTGATAGCAGTGGTCCTAAGCATTTGGTTGTTACTATCAGCCGCTCAAAACTTGAGAGCCTAACTGAAGACCTAGTACAGCGTACAATCGGTCCATGTAAGACTGCACTTGAAGATGCTGGTCTAAAAATTGGCGATATCGATGACGTTATCCTCGTTGGTGGTCAGACTCGTATGCCACTAGTACAGCAAAACGTACAGCAGTTCTTTGGTCAAGAGCCACGTAAAGACGTGAACCCTGATGAAGCAGTTGCAGCGGGTGCAGCGATTCAAGGTGCGGTATTGTCTGGTGATAAAACTGACGTATTGCTACTTGATGTGACGCCATTGACCCTAGGTATCGAAACCATGGGCGGTGTGATGACGCCAGTTATCGAGAAAAACACCATGATTCCTACCAAGAAATCACAGGTATTCTCAACGGCTGAAGACAACCAGCCAGCAGTAACGATTCAGGTATATCAAGGTGAGCGTAAAATCGCTAACCAAAACAAAATGCTTGGTCGTTTTGACTTGACGGATATCCCACCAGCACCACGTGGCCTACCGCAAATCGAAGTGTCTTTTGACATCAATGCTGATGGTATCATGAACATCTCAGCAACCGATAAAGGTACTGGTAAAGCACAAAGCATCCAGATCAAAGCAGATTCTGGTTTGTCGGATGAAGAAGTTGAACAAATGGTTCGTGATGCAGAAGCCAATGCTGCTGAAGATGAGAAATTCGCTAACCTAGCGCAAGTTCGAAACGAAGCAGATGGTCGTATTCATGCGGTACAAAAAGCACTGAAAGAAGCAGAAGATAAAGTTACTGATGAAGAAAAATCAACAGTAGAAACTGCGATCACTGAGCTTGAAGCGGCAGCGAAAGAAGACGATCATGACGAAATCAAAGCCAAGCTTGAAGCATTAGACAATGCCTTCTTGCCAATCAGCCAAAAAATCTACGCTGATAGCGGTGCTGGCGCAGAAGGTATGGATCCAAGCCAGTTCCAACAAGGTGCTGAAGGTGCAGCAGAAAACAACCAGGCTGATGACGACGTCGTTGATGCTGAGTTTACTGAAGTAGACGAAGACAAAAAATAATATCAACTCCAAAAACGCGTTTAGCTGCGTCAAACTCGCCTAGTCTACTCAATGTAGTACTTACGCTCGTTTTCCTTGCTACTCACGTTTTTGAAAATGGTATAGTTGATACAAATCGACAAGCAGTTAAATCAAAAAACGCATCTTTCGAGATGCGTTTTTTTATGGCTGTTATTTTTGCTATTTATGATATGCCCCAGCTACTGCCTTGATTTCGTGCTGCGCGCTTATGGCATAAAGGCGTTCACTACAAGTACTTCATAGGTTAAATTCACAACAGGTTGCCCTGTTTCATTTTCTGCGGAAAAATACCGCCAGTAGTCTGACTCAAATTGCTGTAGACGTGACTTTGTCCATCTAAAAGTCTGAGTATCATGGGCTGACTGTTGTGTCTGATTGGTCGATACGCCAGTGAGTTTCATATGTTTTAAGACAGCATAGGGAGATAGAAATGGTAAATCATAGCGCTGAACCGAAAGCTCAGTATTTTTAAAACCAGCACAGTCTAATGCTGATTGCCATGCATCAATGTCTGGATAACTCAGCCCTTGACCAGTGAGAGTCTTGATTTGCAGAAAATTATTTGGCGTAAAGGTGCTAAAGACCAGCTGTCCTCCAGATTGTAGACGCTGTGCTGATTGCGCGACAAAGCTGAGTGGATTGTCAAACCATTGTATCGCATTGGCGCTAATGATTAGGCTGTGATGTGCTGCCAAATTCATCGTTTCAGCATCGCCAATAACTATCTCAGCAGTTGGTAGTATCGATTGCAATGTCGCAGCTTGCTCAGTACATAACTCATTAATGCGCCAGTGTTGGCTACGAATGTGCTCAGCAAGCAGACGAGTCATCTGGCCTGTACCTGCGCCAACTTCTAACACACTTGATTGCTTCGTATGAGCGATATTTGCGAGCAAATACTGACAGATTTCTCGTTGAATACTGGCGTGCTGATCATAGTCACTGGCACTAGCAAAGTGATGAGCGATGGTTTGTTTTCGGACACTAAAGGTATTAGGGGCGCTAAGTATTGTCATGTGCTTTATTCTATCCAAGTGAGTCACTAATCAGCTGATAGTGAGCGCAAACGTTTGTGCTAAACGACTATGTCATAACTGCGCTATCAGTTGCTCGCAGTCTGCGATGGTCAATTTGGCATTCATAACGAGTCGAATGCGAGCGGTGTTGGCAGGAACAGTAGGCGGTCTAATAGGCAAGGCGTAAAATCCAGCGGCTTGGAGCTGTTTTGCCTTTGCCATGGTACGCGCATTGTCACCCAAGATATAAGGCACAATAGGCGATTCGTAGGTAGGAGTTTGTGCTGATGATGGGACACGATATTCAGGACTGATGGCTTGGCTCAGTTGTCTTGAAATTTGTGCTAAGTGTACGCGTTGATCAGTGAGCGCTGGCATTTTTCCTAAAATAAAGCGCGTCCATGCATGATTGATAGGGGGGAGTGCAGTGCTAAATATCAGTGGACGCATGGCGTTTATCAACCACTGCTTTGTGATATCGTCACACATGATGTAAGCACCAACTGATGCAAAGGCTTTACCAAACGTCCCCACCAAGTAATCAATATCTACTAAAGTATGTGTTTCTTCTGCTAGGCCCAAACCTGTTTTGCCAAGTACGCCAACAGCATGTGCTTCATCGACATATAATTCAATACGTGCATCTTTTGCTTTTAGTTGTACTAATTGAAGTAAGTCAGCACGGTCACCATCCATACTAAAAATACTTTCAGTGACAATGATGATGCGCTCAACGCTCTCATCTGCCTGCTCAATAAACCGAGCCAAATGTTCGTAATCGTTGTGACGGTAGCGACGATAGGTGACCAGTTTGCTTTGACTCAAACGCATACCATCGATGATACTCGCATGTACCAGCTTGTCAGCTAATATAAGTGTCTTGACTGGCAAGGCGGTCAACGCGGGCAAAATACCAAGGTTAGCATGATAGCCACTATTCAATACCAGTGCTGTTCTTGAGTTAAGGATATTTTGTTTAGGAACGTTTTGTTTTTCTACTGCGCTCTCGTACCAATTTTGCAGTTCAGACTCTAATGTTTGTAGCTGGGTGTCATTGCCCGTTAATAGCCGCGATGAAGTAGCGCTCATTTTGGGAGGCAGCGTATCGGATGATTGCTCCAACTGATCGAAGAATTCAGCCTGCAACTCGGTATCACCGCCCAAGCCTAGATAGTCATTACTGGCGATATTGAGTAATGCTTCGCCTTCTTTAATAATGTAGCGACCATGATGTTGCAGCTCGGGCAGTTGGCGATATTGTTGTTTTGCTTTGAGGTCTGCAAGTGCGACTTGCAAATGATCGGTGATGGCTTTTTTCATCTTTTCTCTTTATTTTTTATCATTTAAGTCGTATTTGACCAAATATTTGGCAAAAATTCTGCGAAATGAGTAGGAATTATTGCACAAATGGAGCGGTTGTAACAAAAGGTTTCATATCTAAGCCTTTGTAACTAGTGGACTGATAAATGCTTTCAAACTTTAACTGTCATACCATTAAACACTGACAGAGTGTCTGAAATAGTTTGTTACTATATCCTCATCGTTAGCAGACAAGACGATAGGTCACTAAGACCACTATAAATAAACAACTTGTTTGTCCCAATTTTCTCTGAGGAGCTAATAATGAAAACTCTACAAAAAACGTTACTTGCACTAGCAACTGGTTCTTTACTTACTGTTAGCGCACAAGCCGCTGTTAACTATGGTAATGGCTATACAGGTCAGCCGTATGTTGGTGCTAAAGTCGGTCAATTCGATTTAGATATCGATAATGCTGATGATCCAACTGCCTATGGTGTGTATGCTGGTTACAACTTTGATCCTAACTTCGGTATAGAAGCTGAGTATGTTGGTTCAGATGACGCTGACTATAGAGGCGGCGACATCGATGCCAAAACATATGGCGCTTATGGTACCTATCGTTATGCATTCCCAAATACTGGCTTATATGCAAAAGGTAAGCTGGGTGTAGCGAAAACTGAAGTAGAAGCATCTAATACTAATCTAGGTTTATCTGATGGTTCAAGAGACGATACCAATCTTGCTGGCGGTGTAGGTCTTGGTTACGCAGTAAACTCTGACTTCAGTGTTGAAGCTGAATACGACATGTTAGGTGATGATGTAGATCTTATGACTGTTGGTGCACAGCTAAAATTCTAAGCATTTAGCCTAGATTAAGCATTTAGCTTAAGTACTGCAATAAAAAACGATCACTCTAAGTGGTCGTTTTTTTTCGTCTAAAATTATATAAAACATATGTTTACTTTATTGGATAATTTGGTATGATGTCGCACTACTAAAAACAAGTGAAATATAGTTGAGTAGTATTCAAGGTTAAACAAATCATTTGTTTATTAAATCCAAGGTTGAGAATAGTCTATGAAAAATCTACAAAAAGCGTTACTCGCAGCAATCGTCGGTTCAGTAATGACAATGAGTGCGCAAGCAGCAATCTCTTATGGTGCTGGTCAATCGTATGTTGGTATTAAAGCCGGTAAGTTCATGATAGATGTTGATGATCTAGATGATCCAACGGCGTACGGTGTATATGCTGGCTATAATTTTGATTCTAACTTTGGTGCCGAGATTGAATACGTAGGCTCTAGTGATACTGATGTCGATACAGGTAATAGTGGTGTTGACGCTGAGTATGACCTTAAAACCTATGGTGCTTATGGTACTTACCGCTATGCATTCCCTAACACTGGTCTATATGCCAAGGGTAAACTAGGCTATGCTAAAGCCGAGATTGATGCTTCTATAAGCGACGACTTTGGCAACTTTGAAAATAACAGTGGTAGTGATAGTGGTGTCGCTGGTGGTATTGGTTTAGGGTATAACTTCAACCCTAACATGAGTGTTGAAGCTGAATATGACTATGTTGCTGAAGACCTTACGCTATTAACTCTTGGTGCACATTACAAATTCTAAGTCTCAAACCTTAGCTAAAAAATGATCACTTAGGTGGTCGTTTTTTTTGCCTAAAATTCGTAACAGATATTTTGGGCGCACAGTATGTAAATGTGTATCAGAAATACGGTTAAAGCATTGTTATCCTTAAAAATATGATACATTAAAAACTGGAATGATAAAGATAGGAATGGTGGCAAGGATGGAGATGTTTTTGATGATTGAACCTTGGCATTGGCTGGTATTGGGCTTCTTACTATTGATCGTTGAGATGTTTGTGCCGACGTTTGCCAGCTTGTGGTTTGGCGTAGCCGCTGTGATCATTGCGGCCTTAGCATGGTTGCTCCCTATTCCTTTATTATTTCAGGTGCTGATCTGGCTTACGCTTTCGGTTTTTTTTATGCTGGCTTGGGTCAAATACATCAAGCCCCTATCCATGAGTCGCAAAAAGGCGGCGCAAAGCAGTAATTTGGTGATTGGTGAGACCGGTATGATCGTGGTCAAACCGCAAAAAGGTATCCCTGGTATGATACGCTTTAACGTACCTGTTTGGGGTGCAGACGAGTGGCCATGCCGCACAGCAGGTGCGAGGGTGGAGATGGGCGATCGCGTGGTGGTCTTAAAAGTGGTCGGCGATGAGCTGGTGGTTGCTCCCACACAGCGCCTCCAAGCACCCAAAACGATACGCCCAAATATTACACCGACACTCAATAGCCAAGTACCTGCAAATACTCAAGTGTCTACCAAAAAACCTAACGGGAATAGACTGAGCTTGCACAAACCTGACCCCACAAAGACAGGCACTAGCAAATGACGCGCATGATATACCGAATATTTTTAAATCAAGATAAAAAGGACATAAATCACGTCGCTGGCAAACAAGGCGAGGATCAAGGAGAATCGTATGAGTAGCATCTTAAGTATTTTAAATGGCGGCGGTATCGTGATGTTGGTATTAGCAGCCTTGGTGGTTTTTACTGTCTTTAAGAGTGTCTGTATTGTCCCGCAGGGGTACAAGTGGGTCGTGCAGCGGCTGGGTAAATATCAGCAGACCCTAGAACCTGGCTTTAGCCTTATTATTCCTTTTGTGGATAGAATCGCCTATAAAGTTACTACCAAAGACATCGTACTAGATATCCCATCGCAAGAGGTTATCACCCGCGATAACGTGGTCATCATCGCTAATGCGGTCGCTTATATCAATATCCTACGCCCAGACAAAGCGGTCTATGGTATTGAAGATTATGAGCATGGTATCCGTAATTTAGTACAGACATCATTGCGCTCAATCATTGGTGAGATGGATCTTGATAATGCTTTATCGAGTCGTGATGAGATCAAGGCATTGCTCAAACAAGCGATTTCAGAAGACATCGCTGATTGGGGTATTACGCTCAAAACCGTAGAAATTCAAGACATTAATCCTTCGCAAACCATGCAAGCCTCTATGGAAGAGCAGGCAGCAGCAGAGCGTTTACGCCGAGCGACAGTCACCCGTGCTGACGGCCAAAAACAAGCGGCTATATTGGAAGCAGATGGACGTCTTGAAGCGTCACGTCGCGATGCTGAAGCGCAAGTGGTACTGGCCAGAGGTTCAGAGGAGTCGATTCGTCTTATCACAGCGGCGATGGGTGATGAAGAGATGCCGATTGTCTACTTACTTGGTGAGCAGTACATCAAGTCTATTCGCCAACTGGCAGAGTCTGATAACTCAAAAATGGTGGTACTACCAGCAGATATCTTAAGCACTGTAAAAGGTATGGTTGGTGATAAATTAAAAGTGTAGATAGCCAGTCATAAAAAAAGACCTCACATGAGGTCTTTTTTTATAGCTGATAAGTGGTTTTTGAGTCGTAAGCTCAGATCACTTTTGAGAAATGGCTGTTATGTTTATCTTTCAAGTACTCATCAAACACCATGGCGACATTGCGACCAAGTAGGCGTCCTCTTGGTAAGACACGAATACCTGCTGCATCCATATCGATCAGTCTATCGTTTTGCATCGTCCCTAATTGTTGAATTTCATCAATAAAGTAAGTAATGGCATCGATACCAAACTTTTGGTTCACATCTTTAAAGTCGAGATAATCGTGGCAGAGCAGATTCATAATGACATATTCACGCAATCGATCTCTGATAGATGTCTTGATATATTTTACAGCAGGCATAACAAGAGGGTTAGACTTTGCCTTGTCTATTCTAGCTTGATAGGTGTGTAGATCGGTATCGTTTTGCGATATATAGCGGGTGTTGCTATTGGCAATCTGACTGATAGATGAGACACCAAAGCCCAATAAATCACAGTCGCCCATGATGGTATAGCCTTGAAAGTTGCGATGTAATTTACCTTGGCGCTGGGCAACAGCCAACTCGTCATCAGGCTTGGCAAAGTGATCGATGCCAATGTATTGATAACCAGCTTCGGTCAGTGTATTGACAGTATTGCCGAGCATGGCAAGTTTGTCAGCTGGAGTTGGTAGGTCTTCATCTTTGATCTGACACTGAGCTTTAAACCGCTCGGGCAGGTGAGCATAGTTAAAGACTGACAGACGATCTGGTGACATCTCGATAATACGCTGTACAGTGTTGCCCAAAGTATCAGGCGTTTGATGCGGTAAACCGTAAATGAGGTCAATATTAATAGAGCCAAAACCAAGCTTACGCGCTTCATTTAACACATTTTCAATCATTTCTGCTGAGTGCACGCGATTGACGGCGATTTGTACCATTTCATCCAAATCCTGTACACCCAAGCTGATACGATTGAAACCCAGGTTGCGCAGCGTTTGTAGGGTATTGTCACCCAGTTCACGGGGATCAATCTCGATAGAGTAATCACCTTCATCTTCAGGTAAAAACTCAAACTGAGTTTGCAAGAATGCCCACAGTTTTACTATTTCCTCATCACGCAAAAACGTTGGTGTACCACCGCCTAGATGGAGCTGCTTGACCAGTGGTTTTTCGCTGCCATCTGGCGCAGATAGCAAACGACGTTTCAGAGCAATCTCAGCGATTAGATACTGTAGATAGTCACCAGAGTCGCTGTTTTTTTTGGTAATGATCTTATTGCACGCGCAGTAATAGCAAAGGTGACGACAAAACGGAATATGAAAATACAAAGATAGGGGCGCACGAGACTCGCGATTTTGAAGAATTTTTGTCTCAAGAGCAGTCGTCTCGAGTCTGTCCGGTATCGGCGTGAACTCTAACGCCGTTGGGTATGAGGTATAACGTGGGCCCGAACGATTATACTTGTTGATGATGGTCTCATCGAACGGTGGTAATTGCTTACTGGTGATGCTACCGCGGGTGCTGGCATAAGGGTTGTCTGGTTGCATAACAGGGCGCACCGTGGTGGGCGAGTCGTCCGCACGGTTGTAAGGCTGTTGAGTGTGTTGTTCTGAGTAGTCTGTCATGCGATATTCCTCGTTTTGACGCCGAACATACGGATTCTTATATGGTTAGTCGTTCAGTAAGTGAATGCTAGTCTCATTTTTAGAAAGCTGATAAGAATATTTGAGCAGGTTATTGGTAGCTGTATTTATCACCGAATTTATGATGGCTAGTATAACAAATCCTTATTGCCAGTGGGGTGGTTGGTCAGTGTGCTCAGCTATTAAAATACAGCGGTTACTTTGACACAGAAAACCCCAGCACTTTGAATAAAAAAAACCCCAGCACTGGGCTGAGGTTTTTATATTTCTGCTTTACTTATCTACTTCATTTTGCCAATGCTACTCTCTCAGTTGAATGGTACCACCAACCGCTTGGTCATTGACTTCAGTTTTACTAAAAGGCAAGCGTATCCAGTCTTTGGCTGAGTAACGGCGTGTCTGATCACGGTGGTACGGTCGCGTACTGTCTGAGGCTTGTGAATATGCCAGCAATGCTTCTACGACAGGGCCATTACTATCAAAAGTTACGGTCTGCATATAGGTAGGACCAGTAGTGATTGGCTTATAAGTACCATCTTCATTGAGTCCTGGGCCTTGAGCGACGTTGAAGATACCTTCGCGTCCAAGTCCGCCATGCATAGAGATTTTTTCGTTATTACTACCTGCATCGATGACGTACTGTAAGTCTGCCAAAGAGGCATCAAGGGCGATATTTTTGTCATTGAAGTAGCTAATGGCATCTCCCAATGCCTGACGCGTATTATCATTGATAATCAGGTCACGTGGCGTATTGACAGGGTCATTGACATCGAACTTCACATTGAAGGCATCATCTGTAGTTTCAGTAAAGTCGACGCTGCGCCAAAACTCTCTAAATACATGAGCACCTTTGCTATCTAGGTTGTTACGGCGATCCCAATTGCTCAGAATATTACAAGCTTGAGTGGCATCGATAGTACCACCGCTAGTCAGTGGCATCATAGGGTTGGTTGTACAGTCTGCCAATACATCATCGAGTACGAGCTCAGCAACATAGCTGCGGTTGCCATAGACCACGTCTTGCATATTATCCAGATTAAAGGTGGAGCCACCAAGTTGGTCTGTATTGCTCAGTCGATCTGAGATCTGTGTCAGTCCCATACGCGAACGCATCAGTAACGGTACGCCTTCTACTGCATTGGGTCCTAAGAATGGCGTTAGACGACGACGTAGGAGCGGTGAGAACCCAGTCAGTGGCTGCTGAGGATTGCTCAACCAGTAACTGTCGTTTGAGTTGGCGACGTAATCATCACGAATTAAGAAAGGAAGGTTTGAGCGTCCAAAAATACCTGCTTGCGGCGAGTCAGCATCATTACCCCATTCACAGGCAGCTGTGGCTCCGTTTAGTGCTGGCAAGTCTGCTGCAATCAATGCGCCAAGGAATGGACCAGCATTGGCACTACAAGCTTCAAGCTTATCTTTGGTGACATGCGGTACGGTTGAAATATCGGCGTACAAGGCCTTGCCGTAGCGATCAGTGGCAATGGTATTAACGAACCCAAGACCAAGGGTATCTTGCATTCTATCGACTAGGTCTTCGACGCTCGTGGCTTTATTCATACTACGCCATTGATTGAGGGCACGCGGATTCTCAGATGCCGCATCGCGAATGGTATAAGCGAGATTGTTATCACCCCAGTTAGGCAGCTGATCGTTTAGTGCTTTTACATTCAGCATCGGTCCATATTGAGATAGATATAAGGATTCAACACGCTCCCCACCATCTGGCAACTGAATCGTTACCTCGACTTCTTCGATATCACGCTGCTCAAATACACCGTCACTATTTTGATAATTGTATTTCATAGGATTGCCATTTACCAAGCTAAGCTGATAAAGGGTAAAGCGTTTGGCGGTAGAGACCGTATGACTCCACGCCACATCTTTATTAAAACCAATATTAATAAAGGGCTGGCCTTGTTGAGCGGCGCCCATCACATCGAGCTCGCCTGGCAAGGTCAAATGAAACTCATAGAAGCGCTGTACGCCCTCCCATGGCTCATGTGGATTGCCGTACAAGATACCGCTATCAGTACCGGTTACCTCGCTGCCAAATGCGTAGGCGTTACTACCACCTTTCATCGCATTGATTGTTGAATTATCGAAATCAGCTACTGGCTCTGGGCTGACAGTACGCATTCTACTGCTGTCCATAGTCATATCTTGATCAGGCGGTGCTGCTGCGACGATAGATCTGACAAAGTTAGACAAGCCGCCGCGCAAGTTTGCTTTGCCGTAGACAGTCAGCAAATCATCAATCGTAATCTCACGTACCCATTCGGCGCCAGCGCAGTCAGGATTGATGTTATCAACCCCTGTATCACGTAGATACCGGCTATAGCCAGCAGCGTAACCTGTGACAGCATCAATAGTCTCGGGATCCTGAGCGGCCAAGAAACTAGCGCGTCTCTCTGGAGAGTTATACCAAGTATAAAAAACGTCGCTGTCTACGTCACCGTCGTCACCGAGGTAGCGCATGCTCTGTCCGCTGGCTACGACGACCTCACGTGCTAGTGAACAGATGTTGTCCTCCGCAAAAGCGTAACCTACGCCGTAACCGAGCCCTTTATAATCCTGTGCGGTAATATGTGGGATGCCAAATTCAGTGCGCTGAATATCTGCAACGTAGGTAGTCTCAGAACCAAAAGGATCGTTATCGCCATCTGTGAAACAACCAGACAGTCCTACAGAAACAGCCACTGTGAGTAGCGCGAGCCTAGGCACACGCTGAGGAAGCATATCAATGCTCATAAGCTTATCCATCCATGGTTAGTTGGTGTGTATAAAGCGGATAGCAAAAAGCCGCTTTATATAGACAATAAAATCCGTTTATCATCCATGCTCTGATTGATTTTGAACGCTAGTAGTGGCTTGATATTTGCTGATCAGCAAACAAGAGTGGTATCAAACACGCCTCAGTATTTAGCCAGTAGGATCAAAATTAAAACGAACATTTGCTCATCATATAACACTATTTACTCACTATACCAGTGATAAAACACGACATTTGCGCACTGATAAAGAATAATCTATCATCAATCATCCCCTAATATTAGGAAAACACTGATGTCGTTTGCCCAAGTCTATACCCGCTCAGTCGTCGGTTTGCATGCTCCCAAAGTCATCATTGAAGTTCATCTGTCGCAAGGATTACCTGCGTTGACCATCGTCGGTCTGCCTGAAGCGGCTGTACGCGAGAGCAAAGACAGAGTGCGCTCTGCTATTCTTAATTCAGGATTTCAGTTTCCCAATCGGCGTCTCACGATTAATTTAGCTCCGGCTGATCTACCTAAAGATGGTGCACGTTTAGATTTACCAATAGCCATAGGTATATTGGCGGCAAGCGGACAGCTTGAGCCAGAGGTGCTATCGAAGTTTGAGTTTATAGGAGAGCTGGCACTCAACGGTGAGCTGCGGCAGGTCACTGGCAGTTTGGCAGTTGCTCGCGCGATCAAAGCGGAAGGGCTAGCATCAAAACTATCGCAGACACCGCAACTTATCGTACCCGTTGATAATGGGGGTGAGGCCAGTCGCGTCGATGGCGTGACGATACTGGCCGCGCAGAGTCTAAAGGCAGTTTGCGATCATTTGCAATCCCTGACTGACCCAAGCGCAACTTATGACTGCTTGGAAGTGGTGCAGCCCAGTCCCACGCCAAAGCATGTCGGGTATCAAGTAGATTTAGCGGATGTCAAAGGACAGCATCATGCCAGACGCGCGCTAGAGATTGCAGCAGCTGGTGGTCATTCGTTGTTGTTTACTGGTGTAATAGTACGAAATTAATGGCAAAAGTGCGAAATTGATGGCAAGATACGGTATAGGTGTCAAAAACAGGAAAACCGTATGGCTCAATTTTTTAAAATTGATAATCATAGAGAAAAATATAAGAACTCTTTTAAGATAAAATACCATATCAAACGTTCTTGTAACTCAACGATAAAGCATTTTGAAAATGATTTCGAATATGTTGTCGTGTGGTATAAAAGGGAGTTCACTACATTCTCTAATGCTGATGATGCTATTGTCTATGTTGATGTAATATTTGCTAACTTAACTCAGCCAACTTATCTAAAAGAAACAGAAGATGGTCCAAAGGAGTCCACTAGTTATTTGACTGTAAGCATTCCTATCAACTATATTCATAAATTACCTTTTGGTAGCATATGGAAAAATGGCAAATCAAAAGAGCGCTTTTCTCTAGATACCTATGAGATTCTAGTAAATAACAACTACGAAATTCATTCATATTCTAAAGCAAATCGCGATATAAAATATAGTCAGGAAGAAGATAGAATCCGTGAGCTACCATTTGACGCTGAACAGTATTTCGATAAAGTTATTCCTTATGACAAAAGCCAGCTGATAAATATAACAAATAATAATCAAGATTTCGTAATCCATCCTTTGTCGCTGTTCATAATCCATTATGGGTATTCTACAGATATTAAACGTATAATTACTAAATATAGTTTTAAAGATATTCTTAAAAAATTAATTATTGAAGATAAAGGTGTTGATCTAAGAATGAAAGCGAGAGGAATTGAGGAATATGTAATTTTGCCTTTAAACTTCACTCAAAGAGACTCAGTATTTTTACACCAATTAAAATACAACGATGATGTAAGAAAAAAAGTAAAAGAGATACATAATGCTGTGCAGTTGGATAAAACTAGCGGTGAAGCTACTATAAAGATTGATTTTTGGCATAAACCATTAACTATGCGTTTAAAAGGTATATGTATAGGAAGTAAGGTTTTATGTGCAAATATCATTAACATTGACGAACCAGATATTGATCCTATCAATTTTGTCGTTAAACCTAGACGTAAAATGAGTATTGGGGGTTCGACAGAAAGTGAGAATGTCTTGAATGTTAGGCAATATATAGTCCCAGATAACGTTGAAGATTTAGATTTCACTGACGACCAAGTAGATAATTTAGGGACTGTGTTAATAGTTGAAAAAATAGAGAGTCAAGGTAGACTCGTAACAATTAATAAAATTATAGACGTAGGTGATACGAAAGTTAGGTCTATTGATAGAAACACTAAATTTATTAAAGCTGAATCGCCTCAATCATTTAGTTTGGGGGATAAGCATGGAAATGGTTCCACGGGCTTAGCAAATACTCGTTTTGAAGTTGTAGGAAGCCCTAAATATCAGTCTCGATTTGCTAGAATTTGGGAAAATGCTAAAGCATATGCAGAAGAGTATCAAGGTAATGCTCAGTGGTTTACCTTTGATCAAGGGTTTAAATCAGTAGATGAGTTTAGCCTGATGTCATTGACCAGCTTTCATGAACAGTCTGAAAGAAGTCGTTTGCCTAATAGAGTTTTAGTTATAGAAATAAAAACAGGCGAAGATAAGTATTACTTACTAGAGTTTGGACAAGTGAAGTTTAAGAATAGTGATAAATTAAAAGGTTTCAACGGAATAGTGTATAAGGCTGATAATGATGAGAATTTTGCCAGTAGAGAAGGACTTTTGCTCCAAATACTCATGAGGGTCGCTTTACTAAATGGAACTTTAACTCATGAATTCCCAGACCCTTACGAAGGTAAGTTAGCTTTGTTTAGACATCATGATAAAGAGAGTAGTGATTGGGTCAAAAATGCAATAGATAATCTTTTATAGATTGACATACTTTATTTTGTTAGAACAACGAGAATACCTTTCTTATAGAAAGACTTATAGTTATATTTGAAGTAATTTCGCGATAGGTATATCTGCATCTGCCCAGTCTAGCTCATGCAGTTCACTTTTAGGCAGCAATAATAAACAGTGGTGACCAATTTTAGTTAAGAACTGATTTTCAAGAATAATACACTCGTAAAGGTAATATAAACGCTAAAATCTAGATATTGATGCTCTATCTATTCCAGAGTTGAAATAATTTCAATGTTTGTATCTAGTTCTTCCTATTGTAGGAAACAGTATTAAAATGGGTTAACAGGTCTCTACGAATGGTAGTTTTCGCAAAGAGGCGAGTAGGATATATTAGTTACTACTTTCTGCTTTCTGCTCTACTCCTTCGGTGTTATCTCTTGAGGTGACAACTCTGCCATAGGGGGCTGCCTTAAGATCTAGCACTTTGCTTTGGTTAGTATTCCATAGGATTCTGAAATGCTTTACTAAGTAGGATTATTGTATTTTCCCTAGCTATCTTGTCATATAAATTATATCCTTTCTTGAGTATGAACAGACCTTTCTGTCTATTACTATCAATAAAAAATAAGATATAGTTCATTGTATTAAGCTATATTTAGTGGGTTTATTTGGGCTTGACGATACTTAAAGCAGGTTAAGGATTAAAGAGTTATTTTATGTCAAAAAAGAAACTAGATATTTTGAAAACTGCTAGTGAACTGTTTAATGAACATGGATATGTCAGTGTTGGTGTAGACAGGATCATACGCGAATCAAGTGTGTCTAAGATGACTTTTTATAAGTACTTTCCATCTAAAAATAATCTAATACAAGAATGTTTGATAAATCGTGATGAACTCATAAGAAACAGTATCACACAAACTTTAAGTTTAAGTAAAAAAAAAGGGATAGAGAAGCTTGAAATTTTCTTAAAATGGTATGAGAGTTGGTTCAACCAGAAAGATTTTTTCGGTTGTATGTTCATTAAAGCTACAGACGAATTTATGCATGATGTTAAGCTTAACTCCATAATAATCAACCATAAGATGTGGATTACTAATACTATTAAGAACATCTTAAAAGAATGTCCTATAGAAAACCCAGAACTTATGGCTGATCAAATTAGAATTATTTTAGATGGCGCTATAATTAATGAAACTACTTTTAGAGATGGAAAGTCTATTGTAAATTCATGGCTCATTATCAAAACCATGTTGAAAATATAGTCTTCTCAAACACCTAGTAGAGTTTTCCCTGCATTTATAACTAAAATTAATGCCAGTATTATTAAAACAACGCCGCCTGTTTTTGTAATTAAATACAGTTTATCCTGAGCTTTCCAAAGGTATTTACTGGCGACTGAAAATAATTCAGCATAACAAGAGTGGATAATTATTACTAAGAGGCAGAATGTCAAAGCAAGTAGTAGAAACTGCGGCAAGTAGGCTTGGTTAGAATCAATAAATTGAGGAAATACTGCCATAAAGAATAAAATAGGTTTTGGATTAGAAGAAGATGTAAATAATCCTTGCTTAAATAGATTCCAACCATTATAAGTTTTTATAGTTTCTACATTATCTGTTGTAGATGTTATTTTTAGAGAGTTCCTTTTTCCAAGGAGCATTTTAGCACCCATATAAAGAATATAAATCGCTCCAATTATCTGCACTGTTAGAAATGCTTTTTTAGATGTAGCTATTAGTAGACCGATGCTTGTAGCTGAAACTATAGCTACTGCCAGCATGCCTAGAGATAATCCTAGTATGCCGTAAGTAGTTCTCTTTCTATCGTAGGTGAGTGAGTTTGTAATACTGAGGATAACACCTGGTCCTGGACTTGCTATAGTAGCTGACGCTATAAGAATATATATGACAATATTGTTCATAAAAGATTATTACCATCTAGATATTTTTAGTTTGAAAAGCTTTTAAGAATGTAAGTATTCAGCTTGTCTAGTTTTAGTTTATTGAATGATAGGGTTATTTAAAATTGAGATAAGCCTTCAGGCATAAGGTCTTAAACCAAATTAAGTTTTTGGTTGGTAAACGTTACTTACTATTTTTAATTGTTAAGTCAATTGTATATTTCTTATATCATTTACTTTTTCTAGGAATAGTCATCATTTAATAAAATAGTACTCAAACAGCTATTTGACGCTGTTTAGTAAGATTTATCTATTTAGATTGCGGTCGATTAAATTTAGGACACGCTCTAGTCTCATTTTTTCAAAGCAGTAACAAAGCCTGATATCGGATATCTTCGTTACAGACAAAAGTATAGACTAGAATTTTTCCTTTGTATACAGACTTGTCTGTATCTTTATAAAATATAGAATCTGTAGTATATGATGTGCCATAGTGAAATGCCGAACACCGCTGTTTTACCAGTAGCACCTCAACATCTTTCGTCTTTACGTACATCACCAAAGTAAATCTCATTTAATTCGACTTCACCGTCACAGAGATCATCTACTTCAAGAGATAAATAATACTCTATAACAAATATTATTTTATGATGGGAAGGTGCTGCTGTACTCGGTTGAATATTGATTAAGTTAGCTGCTCTTCTAGTAGTTATTTCAGCTATAGAAAGCTCTAACACCCTCAACTGTAATCTTTTAATTAGTTTACAACGAGCTATCTTTATTTTAGTGGTCTAGCATAGTACTTATCTACCATAGCTCCTCTAAATATTAGACCTTTCTTAAAATAAAATATAATTACAATTTGTCTGAAATACTTTGTTGACTTCCGAACAGCTGTTAGGTATAAATTATACAGACAGGTCTGTATAATTCTTAATTATCTATTCTTCTCTTAGGTCATTTATATTTAGCCTACGGAAATCTCATACGTCACATTGTACGAAGGCAAGCGGATTTGAGTGCTATTAGCTTCTTAGATAGGAGTCTGGACTGTCAACATGACTAGGTTAGAACAACTAACATTAGTTATTAACCAAATACTAAGCCTCGCAGTAGCGACACTTAAAGCCTCTAGCTATACAGCCCTACCCTAGTAGATAAATCTGACATAGGCAAACACAATTGGTGACAAAAGAGTAAAACCAATATGATTGGTTCTTTATATGGCAAGACTTTATTTATTGTTAAGTCCTTTAGATATAAAGAGACTCTAATCTTGAAGCTCAACCGTAAATGCATCACGTAATTGATCGCGCAAGCTTCTACAAGAGCAAACGCATCTAAAAATTACTAAACAGGCGGGCCATCTTATTCTTTGGTTACCACCTTACAGCTCTGACTAAACCCTATTAAATAGAAATGGGCACGGGTAAAAAAGTTAAGATGGGGTGCTCATAACAAGAATTAAAACTTTTTTTCAATAATGTCTGCCTTTGCAGTTTTAAAGTGGAATGACTATATATGATAGTCTGATTAATTTAATGTTTGATGATGTTCTCTTAAATTTAGATATTCTAGATTAAGAGTCGAACCATTACATTTATCTAAAAACAGAAGGATTATCATTGATAGATTCCATAAAAGTAAGTTAGCTGTATATATGTATAAATATTACAAAGGATTTTAATGATATTTCTATTATTACTGCCGTTAATCCTAAGCCTTTTGCTTATCATAGGATTTAAGAAAAGTGGTTTTGTATCAGGACTAATAGGCGTGTGTTCTACCCTCGTTATTAGTTACATGATGGAGTCCTTACAACTGGACTTAGGAGTCCTTTACAATTCTTTATTGAATACTATCATTCTTACATTAAGTGCATTCTTAGTTATCTTACCTGGCTTAACTCTGAATAATATACTTGAAGATCATGGGTACAACAGGAGCTTGCAAGGCTACTTAAAAGAAATGCCTATTGATAGAAACCATAAGGTTATGCTTCTGGTCTTTGGTCTTTTGCCTGCACTAGAGTCTATTACTGGCTTCGGTGTATCTCTAATACTAGCCGTGCCTGTTTTTATCTCTCTTTTGAAGCAAGAGACTGCTTTGAAAGTTTCTATGTTAAGTATGAATATCATGCCTTGGGGAACCTTGGGTTTAGCAACGGTTGTTGGTTCCAAAATTTCCAGTCAACCTATTGAATCTTTAGGTTTTCTCACAGCATGTATGAGTTTATTTGTATTTATTGTTTTAGGAGGAATCTGCTCATTCGTCCTCAATGAAAATGAAATAAAATACAAAAATTTTATCTTTGGCATCTCTATTGCTTCAACGATTTCAATATTATTAATGATTTTTAATTATATGGGACAAGTGGAGATTGCTGGAGTACTCTCTGGACTGATAACTTTTCTAATCTTCTTTAGCTTCTTGTTAGTTAAGAATAATTCTAGTCTAACTTCTGAGTATAAGAACATATTGATGAATATATCTCCATATATTCTAGTGATAATCATTCTTGTTATTCTTAAAATTATAGTATCTCTTTTTCCTTATTTAATAGAGTCAACTACCTTTCATGGAGTTGGTGTCGATTTAGTTTTCATCAAAAGTCCTTTTTTAGCTATCGTGATAGCCATACTACTGATCATGAGCAAAAACAAATCAACTAAAATCAGTATTCCTATTAATAAAACAATCAAAGCTTGTTCAACTCTATTTGTGTTTATATTATTATCTCAGTTAATGAACTTTTCACAATTCATAGATGAAATTGTAGTTATTTTAAATAGTAATGAAAACTCATTTTTATACCATGTTTCTTCACCTTTGATAGGTATGCTAAGTGGCTTCATAACAGGGTCTAATCTTGGCGGGAATGCTTTATTGATGGATATGCAAAGTAGCTTAGGGGTAGTTTATAATAGAGAGCTTCTATTTTCGGCGATACAAAATGCCAGTGCGGGATTTGCAGTCTTTACTTCAGTACCTATTATTGTCTTGATACTGACTCTCGCAAAAAACACGCAAAAAAGCTCTTCCAGTATGGAGCAAGTGATGCTCAGGTTTGGCTTAAAATGTCTCGTTCCTATTTATTTTAGTATTGTTCTCGCTGTATTTATTATCGGTAACCTCTCTTTTTAACATGGTAGTCGTTTAATTAATAATCTCAAATTAAGATAGCCATGTATATGGAAAGCTTGAAAATATGGCTTGAAGGTTGTCAATATGTAAATACCCCATTCTTAATATAACCTCATTATAGAATAACTAAGCCACCCGTCTGTACTCAGCGGGTGTCATATTATCAAGTGAAACATGATGTCTCTCATTATTATAGACCTGTATACAAAATACAAAATATTAAAAGCTAATTAAAATTTGGGTAACGCAAACTGTTTATTATCATATTGAACTAACATTAAATTTTCATACTCATTACATGGCTTGATATCTACATCTGATAGCGTTTTTATGCTGATAAAAAATCGATGAAAGTACCTAATACCATAATTGATCCATTGGATCTTTTCCTTATCGTTTATCGGTCTGGTTAACATAGCTAGTGCTATAAATCGCCTCTCAAATTTTTGCCGATCCTTATCTCCAACTATTCTATAAGCTGGCTTAATTGGTATTTTCTTAGATGATCGTTTACAAACGAGATTAAATTGGTGATGACCGTTTAAGTATTGAACAAAAGAAATCATAGCCGTTATATGTCCCTTATTCTTGATCAAGTACCTATCTATTTGAGCTTGTGACGGCGTTTGGCAGCCTTGTAAGCCATAGTGGTGGTATAAACTAATTATGGGTTGAAAGACCGTTCTAACAGAACTTGGCTTACTCTGACGACGCTTCTGTCTTTGATTCAAAAAAAGTAAGTATTCTTGCAGTATGCTTGGTGGATCATCATTAAAGGCGACGAACATTTCTTGGATAGCTGCTTGTGAAATAATAATTTGCTCTGTTGTATCATCGACAAAGATTTGACGAGTTTTTAAAAGCCATCCAAGTACAGGCATATTTTTTTGGACAAAGTGATTATCAAAGGTGTGAGTTATAATCTTATAGGAGGGTATCTTGCCCCATTGTAAGTCGCATTCTTTGAAAAACTCATCAAACCTGTATGCAGGGGCAACGAAGTTTCTTTTGCCCGTCCGACTACGAAGAAATTTACTAAAATCAGTGTAGCTTTGGAATATACTATGACTTAGTTGCTCTTCTAGCTCTCTTGTTGGGTTTTGATTTATCATATATTTTCAACTTCTCAATTCGTAATTGCATTCTTTCCCAAGAATTATTAACCGCCCTTGCTGACTTAGGTTTAGCAGATATCCTGTTTGCTTTAATTTGACGCTTTACAGCTGAAGGAAGCTCATTGTAGATAGGTAAAAAGGCTTTTGGTATGATAGGTCGCTTACCCAACCTAAAGCTATTTTGCGTTAAATTATTTTTCTTACAAGCTAATAGCCAGTCATCAAATTTGATTTTGAGCATCTGGTTGGCGTAGGCGATAAGCATTACTCTTTCCTCGTAGGATAAGTAATCAAACTTTAGCCCCGTTCTAGTTTTGCTTAGCCTAAGACCATCGATACCACATATACCAAGGGTTTCTACTAAATTTTTATAGATTAATTCTTTTTCTAAAGTACTCTTTCTTATGAGGTTGATGAAAAATAATGTCAGCTCAAACCAGTCACCAGAGGTTATTGAATGTCCAAAAACTATTGCTTGATTAGCGCTCAATACTTGTTCAGCCTTCAATTGAAACTCATAAGCATCTGTACATAAAAGTTGATTTACTGCTTCAGCGCTTAGCTTTTCTCGACAATGAGGACATCTATTGATAAATCGGTGATTCGCTTTGATCAAATGTGGTTGATACGGCAATCCGCAGCTAGAACACGAACTTTGTAGTGAAATTAAGTGCTGTTCACAGTAAACTATCCAACTAAATCGCCACTTTAATCTCAAATACGCACTTTTGTCCTCTTGCATACATTGAGCGCAATATTGATGGCCTACCATCGTTTTAGAATGAAATTTGGGAATAGGTAACACCCAAGTAAGGCTAATATTTGGTCGATACTCTAATCCAATATCTTCATTGAACTGTATCAAGCTTCTATTATCAAAAAATTTAGTATCAGTTTGAGCAAGTACAGCCATATCTTGATGTATTTGCTTGTTAATATGATGAAAGCCTTTATCAAAATCATGATGACGCAAATTGTATTTAGACCAGTGATAAAAAAGAATTGTAGAAAGATCGCAGCCTTGATTTAAAGATACCCGTAGTAACCATGAGCTTATGCTTTCATCATCTAAAAGAGGCGTAGCAACGGGTAATGGTTTTACGCTAACCATTACCTGAGTCCTTCGGTTGAGCGAACATCTTTATTTTTAGTCAGAATGTCTTCGGTAATTTGTTCTGTGCCACTAAGAATGGCATCTTTGGCGCAAACTGACAGAAGCCTATGAATATTGCCTAAATTTCCTTTTGAAACGGCATGAATAAGGGCAGCAGTTTTGGGTTGATGCAATTCTGATGGATTCTTAAGCGGAAAAACACTTTCGAGTCGAAAAAGTAATTCTTGAAATCTTTTATCTAATTTCCAAAGAGGGACTTCTACAATATCGAATCGACTAGCATGCTGAGGATCAGTGTGTAGTACACGTTTCGCATCCTGCGTTCCAATACCGACAATCGGTATCTGTAATTCATTGCATAATGTCTTCAAAGCATTCATTACCTGACGTTGCTGTCTTGGTGTACCTGTAAGTAATGAATGAAGCTCATCAACCATGATCATTTTGACTTGATACTCGCGGCATAAATGAAGTACTTGATAGAGCAATGAAGATGCTGAATCTTTCGTTCTATAGGGCATATGGAGTGCCTCTAGAATAGACATATAGAGGTCTTTTTCATTAGTGCTTGAAGGAGCATTTGCAAAAATAACAGGCTTGACTAAAATGCCATTCTCTTCGATTGGCATGCCATGTTTTCTAAAAAAACGATGAGCAATACTGGTTTTGCCGTTATTTGAATCACCGACTATTAAAAGGTTAGGCATTCTTAGTCTTTTTGGGAACCTCAAAAGCCCGTTTAGCTCTAAAATTATATTGTCTGCTACCTCATAATTGACCCAGCGAGCTTCGTTAATAAAATCTAATCGATCGTCATCAGAATATTCTACAAGATGACGGAAATCTTTATATACATGGAGGTAAGACGTTTTGTTATCAGTGATAATTTCATTCATTATTCAATATCTCCAAAATCAAAATCAGTCGTATCTAGAAGTAGACCATTTTGTTCAACGACACTCTTTTCAGGTTTTTTAGAAGCTTGTATTGATGGCTGTAAGTTTGTTTGAATATCATCACTGTTAGTCGGTTCTAGATCGCTGCTAGTATTGGCATTGTTTCTTTTACTCGCCATTATTGTTTTGGCTACGATAGTTTGACTTTTTGCATGTGTCTTTTGACGTTGCGCTTGTCTACGAGCAGACTTCGTTTTTTTAGAAGAATCTTCGATTAAGTCTCGCATCTCGGTTAAAGCTTCATAAATTTGATGTTCATTTATATACTCATTCCCTTTATCAGAAATCTGCTTACGAATCTGTTTATATTCCCACAGACTCATACTTGGTAGCTGCTGGTTAGCAAAGGGGACTGTAAAGTACTGGTGTAAACTTGGATCGTAGAACCAAATTTTACTAATGTCTCTTGGATCACGTCTGAATAAGAAGTGTTTCTTACTTCCATCTTTATTTTTGGCGTTAATAAAAATATTTAAGCAGGGGTCGTAATAGCGTAAGGAGTCTATAGTCACGCCAAAATGCTGGATGGTTCGCTCAAAACTTGGCATGAAGTCTAATAGTAAGGTTTTTGAGTCTTCTGGTAATGATGGTAAGCCTGTACCAATGCTTTCACCATCACCATGAATACCTAGATACCATTGTTCCGTAGGACTTCGTCCTAAAGTGCTATGGATTCGCTTGTGATAAACCTTGGTTATAAAGGTAAGAAGCCAAACCTCGAACTCATCTAAGGTAAGTGTCGCTTCTTTTTCAGAGTCATAATTGTCTTTTTCCTTAATATTAGAAAATGTTGTACCGTTGATGCCATGAACCTCTTTCATAAACGTACCAATGAGACGTTCAATATGTCCACCAAACTGAGGTCTTGCTACTGGTCTAAATTCAAGGTTAATCCCATGAATTTCGCACGAACGAGCCAAGGTGTTTGATCGAAAGTCAGCACCATTATCAACGTGTATCTTTTGAGGATAGCCATACACTTGCCATTCTGTATGGTCAATACCATGTTCAAGTAAAAGACTCTCTTTTTGTAAGATACTTCTTGCGACACACATTGCAACTGAAGTCGCTGATGGTGGATCTAATGATAAGTAATATCCCGTAATCATTCGGCTATAGACATCGATAGCTAGTGTTAAATATGGTCTACCAATAGATTTTCGGTGTTCGTTATCGACTAGCATTAAATCAACAGGTGTATGGTCTATTTGAATCACGCTTAATGGATAATCTGCGTTAGGAAAGGAATGGGGTGTGGGTTTGAATTTTTTTCTAGCTTGCTCTATTTGGCCACGCTTTTTAAGCTGTTCATACTCTGAAATTTGATCAATACGTAATTTGATAGCTTTTTTACTTGGTTTGTCGATCTTTTCCATGGAGCAAATGCGAAAAACTTCGCGATAAGTCTGCTCTAAACTAGCCCTTTGCTTGGTCAAATAAAATGCTTTTATAGCTCTTTGAATAACATCGTCCTGAGCCTTGGTTAGACGTGAGTCACCTTCCTTCCAACCCCGCTTTTTCTCTACCAGTCCTGCAATAGAACCGACAGCCTGATACTGCTTAATCCAGCGGTATAATGAACGAATTGAGACATTAATCTCCTTTGAGCGTTTCATGATCAATTTTCGATGATTATAGCTATGCTCAGTATTGATAATAGGTTTAATTGCCTCAAACTTTGACTGTGCTTTTTGCCATTCTTCATCGCCAATAGCACTAATATCGACATTAATATGATCATTATTCTGATCTTTAATGTTTGACAAACTTTGTATGTTAACGATACTGGTTTTACTCGTTTCAACACTACGAACTACGACCTCTGTACTCTCGTTTAAGTACTCGACTAGCTCATAGTGTTTATTATCAGACTTATTTAGATAGGTTTTTCCTTTACGCAAATCAATACGTCCACGCCTGATTTCAAACCTATCTAAACCCTCATCATCATGGTCAATCATGAAACCATATCCTTTCGTTGTTGGTATTGACTCATCTATTGTATCTACATCAATACCTAGTTCTTGAAAATCATCTAAATGCCTGTCAAAGATAGATGCATTAGCTTCTATAATTCTACTATTATTATTCATAATCCACCCATACCTCTGTTAAGTCATTAATTTCAAGGAATAAATTAAACTTTAATTGTTTAGTAGCAAGTAAATGATAAATTATTCTTAATCCGTGATTGCGCAAAAAAGAGCCTAGGTAAAAACGGGTTAATAGGTAATCTATGGTAGTTGTACCCATAAGCCTAACCTGCTCTAAAACCGCTTCCTTATCCTCTTCTTCGATTGCAGAGTTTTTGAACTTCATTAAGAGATTAATATTGTTCAAAGCTGTATTCTTGATACGACTCTCATCATAGATATGAAATACATAACCATTGTCTTTACAATAGCACTGCATCGTCTTCCACTTATCCGACCAGTCTCTCCAGTTCGCTTGCCATAGATCATGTGGTTTAACCTCAATAATCATATTTGGCTTACCAGCATATTCTGCGAACTTGATAAAAAAGTCAGGGGTATATTTATAAGTAATGCCATTCTTGACGAAGGGTATAGTAATTGGTTGAGCAATTATATCCTCCACATCTTCTCGAAAGGCATGGACTATAATTAAATCACGCTCTAAAGTTGATTCATAAGGCAATGATCTACCTTTATATGGAATTCTTCCTGATACGCTCATTCTAGTCGGTTTTATTTTACGCATTTGTTTCATAATAATTTGTCGCTTATTTAGTACTTATTAAAATTTATGACAGCTATTTGGTGTATCTTTGTCATTTAATTGGTAGGTATTGGAATAGAAAAGAGGTGATATTGAAGGGTATTGTGCCAGTAATTGGAAGTTATTACACGTGCGGTTATGATGGCGATACCTCAGGGCGTTGTCGTTGTCGACCAGAACAAATCAAACGCTACCAAGACAAATTATCAGGGCCGCTATTAGATCGTATTGATCTGCATATCACCGTACCAGCGCTGCCTATTGCTGACTTGCAAAACACGCAGGCAGGTGAGACGTCTAAGCAAGTGCGTACTCGAGTAGCGACTGCGCATCAGCAGCAGTTAAAACGGCAACAAAAAGTCAATAATGAGCTTAGTCCTAGTGAGATCGATCAGTACATTGAGCTGGGTGATAGTGAAAAGCAACTATTGCAGCTTGCCCAGCAGCGTTTGAACCTCTCTGCTCGTGGTTATCATCGGGTACTGCGAGTTGCTCGCACCATCGCTGATCTGGCCAATAGTACTGATATTAATAGCGCCCATGTGTCTGAGGCACTGAGCTATCGCAGCAAAGCGTAACCTTGGTTTTAGCAGATTTTTTGGCAAGTTCTTCTGAACACTAGGCAGATATTGTTACGGATTAAATGCTATCTGCCATAACCCAAGCCACCAAGTCGGCAAAATTATCAAATGCTGCGGTCGGGTTTAGCTCACGAATATCTTGTCCGTAATTATAGCCATAAGACAGTCCAAGCGTATCCATATTGGCGTTTTGTCCAGCCAATATATCGTTTCTAGAGTCGCCAATCATTATTGCTTGAGCAGCATCAATATCAAGATTTTTGCAGACGTGTAGTAGGGGCGCTGGGTCTGGTTTTTTGACAGGTAGACTGTCACCGCCCATCACTTCACTGAACAAATCATGCCAGCCAAATGACTGTAGTATTTTTGGGACAAAACGAATGGGTTTGTTAGTCACCAAGGCAAGCGTATAGCCAGCGGCATGGAGTTTTTTGAGTCCTTCGTCGACATCGGGATAGGCGACAGTTTTACTACCGCTTAGCTCGTTATATGCATCAAGAAATACGCGTTCTGCGTGATTGGCTTCCTCAACCGTTAACTCGCTGTCTGCTACTTCTACTCTACCCACCAGCGCGCGCTCTACCAGCAACCGTGAACCATTGCCTATCCAATTGCGTATCGTTTCGATAGGGTAGGTTTCCTTACCAAGGCTGGTCAGCATAGCATTGGTCGCATCAGCTAAATCGGGCACGCTATCAATGAGTGTGCCATCAAAATCAAAGATCAAAAGTTGCTTGTCGTTATTGTTCATTTCTTTTTTACTCATTGCTTTGCCTACTGGTTAAAGGGTTTGCGTTTGCTCTTGTAGTTACTCGACATCTTTATAAAGCTCGCGATGCTCTTTTTTCATCCTTAAATAATCCTTATTCTCTCGGCACTCGTCCCATTTGACCTTAAAGATTCGCGCAGACTCTGCTTTGATAGGATCCTCGATTTGCCTTGGCAATTCTTCGCGACCATGAGCACCGCTTTGACCTTTTTTATCATCAGGGACCGCGCCTTTATACTTTTTGCCGCCTTTATGATTGGCATAGCGACGAGCGCGGGTATAGCCCATTTGTATAAACTTACGCGCCATATCCGCACCAACAAAATCATCGTCGGCCAAGTAGTCCAAAAACATCTGATAAATAGTCTCACTACTCTCGGTGGCGATATCAGGCGTGGCAAAGCGCCAGTGCGGTAAGATTTCAGACTTATAAGGTTCTACCAGTAGCACCCCTTGCTCACCGCGGCCCACACGATACAATTCAGGCTGAGCGCGCAAATCTAAGTTTTTGTAATCTAAGTCGTAATCAAATTCTCTCATAATGGCTACCCTTGCTCTTTATTATAATTGGTATCTACTCACATATGGTTATTGAGTATACTGAGCCAAGCTGTTTAGAAAACAGGATAGAAATGTTATGCAATAGTGACGGTGTGCGACAAGCATGAATAACAGGCATAAAAAAAGCCCCAAACATCGCTGTTCGGGGCTTTTTAGAATTCTATTAACGAATGGTGGCTCGAGGCAGGTTCGAACTGCCGACACACGGATTTTCAATCCGTTGCTCTACCGACTGAGCTATCGAGCCGTCTTCGTTGAGGTCGCTATTAAACTAAATATACGCGTCGCTGTCAAGCTGTTTTTGAATTATATCTGATAAAAGACGATAAATAACTAGATATGGGCAGAATTAACAGTTTTAGCGCTCAGTTTAGTCTTTTACGCGCAGCAGTTCGTACTCGCTCATGATACGGTGAATATCAGTATCAGCCGGGACAAACTCACGGACGCCTTTTTTGACTTCCGCATCATAGACCAATTTGATAAATTTGGCATCGATGGCGCGTTTGCGGTTCTCTGGGTGTACTGTGAGATATTGCAAACGTTTGGCATCGGTCTGTCCATCATCAAAACACCCAACCGCAGCGATAGGTTTGTCATTGAACATACCGACATATAGGGTCTGTCCGCGTTTAAACCCTTGCTCAACGATATTTAACACCTCAGTACCATTAGGCTGCGTATCATCGCTATCGTACAATGCCTGCAAACGCTCTGCTAGCTCATTGTCGCGAGATGGTTTTTTGATGAGTGGTGCATCCAAACTATTGATGGCAATCGCTTCTAAAGGCATAGTGGTTCCTATAAATAAAGGGTTTTTATAGTATAAGGGTATAGTACGGCACAGCACAAAGTCATAATACGGCACAACGTTAAAGGGTAGGCTACAGAATAGAGTATCTAAAAGTTGGTGCAAGTCATGATTGATAATACTCAACACACTATTTTAGCAGAATGAGGTGATTTTGTGCATGGTTTGGCCCTTGAGCGTGGCAGTAAATGTTAGGGTTTGCTATGATGAGGCTACATAATATTAAGTACGTATAAACCCTAATATATTGATATCTTTTGTATATATCATTTTTTAATACTTGTATTGCTAGTGCTGATTAGAGTGCTGGCAGAAAACATAATATAAAGTAATGGGTATTTTTTGCACTACTTATTGACCGCTTTTCACTGATAAAGAACCGATAGAGAGTAGCCATGACAGCCAATGCAACTGAGCAAAATCAAGCAACAAACCTAAATCTACATGGTCGCCCTGAGCGTATTGCGACTGTCGAGCGCATCACCGCCGAAACGCAAATCACCTGTACCGTCAACCTCGATGGGACTGGTAAAGGTGTGGTAGACACGGGTGTGCCATTTTTGGATCATATGATTGATCAAATTAAGCGTCACGGTTTGTTTGATCTAGATATCAAATGTGTTGGCGACACCTTTATCGATGACCACCATAGTGTCGAAGATACGGGTATTACGCTGGGTCAAGCATTCAACAAAGCATTGGGCGATAAGAAAGGCATCCGTCGTTACGGACATTTTTATGCGCCGCTAGACGAAGCGCTGACCCGCGCAGTGGTTGATCTATCAGGTCGTCCAGGGCTGCACATGGATATTCCATTCACCCGCTCGCACGTTGGCCGCTTCGACGTTGACCTATTCAGTGAGTTCTTCTATGGGTTCGTCAATCACTCATGGATGACCGTACATTTGGATAATCTCAAAGGTAAAAACAGCCATCATCAGATCGAATCAACCTTCAAAGCCTTTGCGCGTGCGCTACGTATGGCCTGTGAATATGATGAGCGTGCATTGAACACCTTGCCATCGACCAAAGAGGCGTTTTAATGGCTAAAGTGACTAAAGTAGCATTACTAGATTATGGCATGGGCAATCTGCACTCAGCTGGCAAAGCGTTGTCAGTCGTTGGCGCAGACGTCTCTATCACCAATGACCCAAAAATCGTAGCGGCAGCAGATAAGATCGTCTTCCCTGGGGTCGGTGCCATGCGCGATTGTATCGCTGGTATGAGAGAGGCTGGCATCGATGAGGTCATACGCCAAGCAGTGTTCAACAAGCCCGTCATGGCTATCTGTGTGGGTATGCAGGCGTTGTTTGAGCAATCCGCTGAAAATGGCGGCACAGATTGCCTTGGCATCTTAAACGGCACGGTAGAAGCATTCGATCCGACGTGGACTGACCAGCAAGGCGCTACGATAAAAGTACCGCATATGGGCTGGAATACTATCAATGAGATGGATACCGATCATCCGCTGTGGCACGGTATTGAGGACAACGCGCATTTTTATTTTGTACATAGCTATTACTGCGAGCCTGCTGATAGTGCGCAAGTCGCGGCGGTATGTGACTATGGTCAACCGTTCTGTGCCAGTGTTATCAAAGACAATCTATTCGCCACCCAGTTCCATCCAGAAAAAAGCCATACTGCTGGCTTGCAACTGCTCAAGAATTTTGTAGAGTGGAATATATAGATAAACGATAAATATAAATTGAATATTTAATTTAGCAAAGGGTAGATTATCAATTGTATAATCTACCTTTTTTGTTCTCTATTATTTTCATTCTTAGTTGTTGATTCTCAGTTATTATTGTTTGGTGATACGCTCAATTACTTCTTGCTCGCTTATATTTGGAATACTCTATTGGAATTTACCGATTTTAAACTCAATATGGTTGAGATTACGGGTCTTGCCAAAGATGCTTTACATATCTATGTCGGTATTGGTGTCTACCTGCTTTGTCTATTCTTACTGCGTCCTATCATCAAAAGCCAAAATATCAGAGCATTTATCGCTTTGATTGTTGTGACTGGCGTGGCGTTATCTGGTGAATACTTGGACAATCGCCATATCATCATACCCAAAGGGCTCCTAGCTTTAGAAATGGTGGATATAAAGGCCAGCCTGCACGATCTAATGAATACGTGTTTGCTACCCTATGTGCTCTTTGCGCTCAATAAATGGACGACGGTCTTTCACCCAACCAATAAATCTACTTCAATAACCAAACGCCATAAAAAAACGGACTATTAATCAGTCCGTTTTTATTTGTTCGTTTGAACTTACGACTATTTGCTTTGTGCTTAATTATAAAGCTCACGAAACACTTCCGACAATCGCTTTGATACCATGCTTTTGCATTTGTTTGTCAAGAGCAGTACTCCTATAAGAACATCACACAAATGACTTCTAAAATAGCTTTTACCTAAATCGGTCGCTATTGCAGCGGTTGTGATTTGACAGATCAAACACGCTCTCTTTACAAAGCTTACGAAATATAAAAAGTCTTGTCTATTTAACCCTTTCTCAGTTTGTTATCTTAAGATAAAAGGGTAGCGGTATCGGCGTATATCTTAAGCATATTGTCTTTAGATACTGCCTTTAGATATCGCCTGACTCGGTATCGATCCTCCATAATTAATAATAACTAGGAAGCACTATGAATATCCAAGAAATACTAGACAATGCAAAAGAAACGTTAGGGTTGCAAGCACAAGAAACCGAAGCGGGAGTATATATTCCTTCCAAGTCATCTTTGAAATTGGCGGCCCCAAGTAAAACTAATTATGACAATACAGAGTATGACACGCCGTATACGGGCAATAAAAAAATCCTCATGGTCTGTACCGAGCAGCAATACATGACTATGGAAAACGGTAAAAAGTTTGATACCGGCAATCACCCTGTTGAAATGATGGTGCCCTTATTGCATTTTAAAAAAGCGGGTTTTGACGTGGACGTCTTTACGCCAACAGGAGCGTCTGTCAAAGTTGAGCAATGGGCGATGCCAGAAGATGATGACGACGTTAAACAATTATACGCTGAGTATCGGTCAAAGCTTGAGAGTCCGAACAGTATTGCTGACTTTGTCAAAAATGACATGGCCGATAGCGACGACTATGCAGCGATTTTTATTCCAGGTGGTCATGGCGCGATGCTAGACTTGCCTGAGGACAAGAACCTTGGCGAATTGCTACGCTGGGGCCATGAAAATAACTTGTTTACCTTAGCGATTTGCCATGGACCTGCCGCTTTATTGTCCGTCAATCTAAACGGTTCTGATAAGGCAGATGATAAGTCCGAGCGCGACTTTATCTTTAAAGGCTATGAGATGGTAGCGTTCCCCACTGGTATGGATAAGCAAATGCCAAAAATTGGCTATCTGCCCGGTACGATGCCATGGTACTTTGGTGAAAAGCTTGAAGACCTAGGCGTCACTATTAGCAATAAACTGGCCACCGGTAGCACTCATCAAGATAGAAAACTGATCTCAGGAGATGGACCATTAGCTGCCAATGAGTTTGGTAAACTAAGCGCTAATGAATTACTAAAAGCGCTTAGCTAAAAGGGTGGCAAACCGTTCACCTAAAATAAAATAGACCATTTCAGAGCATAAAAAAACGGACTATTAATCAGTCCGTTTTTTATTCGCTCGTTTGAGTCTATGACTACTTGTTCTGTGCTTCATCATACAGCTCACGCACCACATCCCCAATCACTCTAATACCATCCGTCAGTGTCTGCTCATCGGCGGCGATACTCATGCGGATACACTCATGGGCATGCTGATAATTGGTCACGTCAACACCGGGGAAGAAGTACTCGCTTGGTACAATCAACGTGCCTTTTTCTTTGAGACGCTCATACAGCTCAAGGGTGCTAATCGGCAAGTCTTTAAACCATAACCAAAAGAATATCGCGCCTTCAGGCTTATGAATCATTAGCGGATAGTCGCCCAATGCGTCTTTTAACAGCTTCACCGCGAGTGTCGCTTGCTGTTGATAAAACGGTTTAATCTCATTATCGGATAGCTGTTTGATACGATCGTTTTCTACCAATGGCGTGGCAATTGCTGCACCAAAGCGTGTCGGTGCTAGATTGACTACCGCATTCATCGCGCTGACCGCTTTAATCACTTCGGCATCAGCCACGATAATACCCGTACGCATACCGGGCAAGCCAATTTTGGACAGGCTAAAACACAGAATCGTATTGTTATCCCAATTTAAAGTGACATCAGAATAGATGATATTTGGGAAAGGCATACCGTAGGCGTTATCGATGATCAGTGGTATGTCATAGCGTTTGGCAATCTCGGCGAGATGCGCCATTTCGTCATCGGTCAGCACGTTACCCGTTGGATTGGTCGGGCGTGAGCAGCAAATTGCGCCGATACGACCTTCTTTTAGCGCTGATAAGTTCTCTAACGCATCAAAATCGACACGATATTTAAAGAAGCCTTCCTCGCCATCATGCGTCACTTCATCGATATGCGGCAATACGGCGGTGAAATGCTGACCTTCCACATGCACATCGCTATAGCCGATATACTCAGGGGTCAATGGCAGTAGAATGGACTTGTCGACAGATTCGCTCTGCTCGTTTGTGAACGCACCGCCAAACAGATTAAACAGGTAGAAAAACGCATTTTGTGAGCCATTGGTCAGGGCGATGTTGTCCGCTGTGAGGTTCCAGTCATAATGACGGTTAAAGAAGCCAACCAACGCATCGATAAAGGCAGCATCGCCTTGCGGATTGGAGTAGTTCGCCATGCTGATAATCGCGCTACTATTGGGTACGCCCGCATCGTTATCAACACCTAGCGCCTTATAGGTCTCCAAAAACAGCTCATTGACGGCATCAATTTTGGCAGGGTTACCACCGCCCAGCATGTTGACTGGCTGATCGCTTTTTAGCGCATCGCCGAGATCATCCATCAATTGCGAGATGCCAGTGGGCTGGGTAAATTTTTGACCGAACTTTGAGAATTTCATAAGGCTACCATGCTGTTTGGGAGGGTGTTATAAGTGGGTATTTAACCGATAAAGTTGGGCTAGTATAGCAAAAGGTGGTGATGAGGGTAGAGGTGTTCAGGAGTAGATGTGGATTGAAAAGAGTTTAGTTTATACATATTATTAATATAATTATCATATAGAAGTCTTGTTCATCCCTAACCTGTCGTGTATTCTAAAAATTATCTATTGACAAAACAGAGTATTTTGTGTATAATTAAGCCTCTGCTTAGCCAGCCGTTATTATTTTGATAATAACGGCTGGCTAAGCAGAGGCAGAAAAGTAAACTAATATTCGTTTCTATTTACGTGAACTAATACTGACACCACATTGTCGTGCATAAAACTTTTATACTATGTATTGTATTTTTTATCTGTAAATCAAATTAATAGGGAAGTGAAATTAAGCTTACAATTCTACTTAACTAGGAGAGTTTAAATGGTAAAATTTAATATGTTCAAAAAGGTCGCTCATGAAGGATGGGATGGTTAAACTAACAAGAAAAATCAAATTACCTATAATAACCCCTATTGTATTGTTTACATTAGGGGTTATTTGGTTGTGGTGGCACTATCAGATAAATTATTCAGATGCTGTAACGTCCGCTTCAGGTGGAGCAACGGTACGAAGCTTCCAGGATAGCGTATATAGAGTGGTTCTTGGATCTTTTCCTAGCTATCTTTTAGTGGCTGTAGCTACAATAGGTTTATACTTAACTTATCAGTCCATACAAAGTAGTAAGTCTACTAGTAGGAAACAACTAACAATACAACTTGTGACAGAGCTTAATGAAAATAAGAGACTGCAAAATACTAAGAACTTGATTTTTGTTAAAGGAAACGATCTACCCCAATATTATAGTCAGCTAGACAATCATAAGTACAAAAACAAATCCGATGAGGAAATATCAAAAGAAATTAGACATAAAGAAGATTTTACAATATTTGAACATATAAAGATAAACAAAAATCTTCTAAAAAATGAAAAGAAAAGAAAAGTAGATGTCGAAGAAGAGAAAAAGAAAAGGTATAAGAGAATATTAGAGGATGAAAAGTTAAAAGATGATATCCATTATGTATTAAATTATTATGAACACATCGCTCTAGGTATACGTGTAAAAGCTTTTGAAGAAGAGCTTTTTAAGAATCTACACTATTCTAGTTTTATGAAACTATGGAAATATGCTCATCCGTTAATTATTCGGATTCGAGCCATAAGTGGCAAAAAGACTATCTATCAAGAAATAGAGTATTTAGCAAGAAGGTGGGATAATGAACCCATAAAGATGCACTCTCTTAGCGTAGAAATAATTGATGATGAGAAAATCAATTGAAATATTTACATATTAGGAAGATAAGCTGTTTTATATAAATGAAATTATTCCTGTTCCTATCACTCTTTGTCCAGATATTAGTATAGTATTCCAGTCGGGAATAAAGTGCTTATTTTAAGTTAGATACAACTTATAATTGCGAAATTTTAAATAAGCCCTATCCATCAGACTTTAGTGAAATTATCACTTTTGATGTGCCACACAGTTTCTCATGACTACCAAACGTTAGATGCTTGACCAAAAGTTGTTCAAGCTGTGTCAGTTCTTGCTGATACTTTTCGATACCTAATGTAGACAATATATCTTCGAGTTCAAGCGCATAATGAATAATAGGCGCTACCCTTTTAAGTCATCATTACCTTCAATTCTCGATAATCCACCAGGGCTGAAAATCAAAAAATGAGCTTGGTCGATGCTAATTTCACCAAGGCGTAAAAGTCGAATAACCCCTATCAGAAAAGTACTCACTATTAGATCATTTGAATTCATAGCACATCTCCTAAATCATCGCCCTGACTCTAGCCATAATCCCGCGCCCAATCACCAATCTTACATAAATAATGGCAATGGCAAACAGCAATACGATTAACGCTGCACCGCCAATAGCCAAGCTCATCCACGGCACACTAAACTGTAGATTAAACCACTGCGTAATAGCCGCCCATGCGCCAACGCTGGCGATGACCACCGCAAATGTCGCCGCGCTAATACCAAGCACGCCCAGCTCCAAGATATTGAGCATATACAAGTCGCGCTTTTGCATACCGAGCAGTCTAAATGACGCGCTGTCTTTCATACGATCTTGTGACGTAGACAGTAGCGAGCTGATCAGTACCATGACCCCAGTGAGTAGGGCAAGCAAAGTGAACACATAGACCAAGCGGCTCATTTGTACCACCAGCTCTTGGATTTGCTTCGCAATAGCAGTCCCATCAATCGTCGTGACAGCAGGGAACTCGCGTACCAGTTTGCCTTGTAGCTCTGGAATGGCATCTTCTGATACGTGCGCAGTAGCAAACTGAATCTGCGGCGCAGCGGACAGCACCGACGGCTCAAACAAGAAGTAAAAATACGGGCTGGGGCCACGCTCATAGCGCGTGCGGATACTGGTAATCTGCCCGACGATTTCGATACCTTGAATATTAAAGCGTACCTGATCACCCATACCGACATTGAGCATACTGGCGGCAGTGTCCAAGATGGATAAGGGTTTGACTTGCTGATCGGCATCATCGATAGGCGTATAGAGCGCATCGTCTGTGAGCGAGTCAACGATATACTCGGTATCCATCACCGTATCTGCGTAGCTTAAGTTAAACACCCGCGTAGGATCATCAAAGCCATCTTCAGGCTCGATATCTTTTGCTGGTACATCGTTCGCCGTCTCCACACGGGCGCGAATGACTGGGTAATAGGTGACAGGTGCGTCAATGATCGTATCAATCTCATCGTGTTGATCGCTCTGCACATCGAGCAAAAACAGATTGGGCGCGTCTTCAGGATAGGCATTGATAAACTGCGCGTTGATACTGTGATTGAGGGTGGTGATGAGCGTCAGCACCGCGACCGATAGCGATAAGGTGACAAAGAATAATGCTGATTGATTGCCTTTACGCGCCAGATTATGAATGGCGATACGCTGCATCCAACTGACCTTGGTATTGCTCGCTAACTTATTAAGCAGCCATAGCCACCCACGCGCCAGTAGCCAAAATATCGCTACAAAGCCGATCAATCCGCCCAATAACTGCGCGCCTAATGACAGCGAGCCAACTTCATAAGCGAAGAAGGCATAGAGTCCTGCCAGCACGATGCCATACCATAGTAACGGCGTGCGTCGATACCACGGTAGGTTTTGCGCCTGCGTACTCGCCCCTTGATTGAGTAGGGTGGCGGGTTTGGTGGTATTTAACGTACTTAATCCACGCTGCGCTATCAGTAGGGTCAGAGCTAATGCAATGAATATGGTCTTGATCGCACTGATTGGATTGATGGCGAGACCCACGTCAGCAGGCAAGATAGCCACGAGATACGGCTGACCGATTTTAAGCAAACCTAAACTCAGGATAATCGCGGCGACACAAGCAATGGCGGTGGTGACGATAAGCAGTTGATAATAGCTGCGCTTAAGTGAGCCAAGCGGTTCACCTAATGCCAAGCGAATCGCATTATTGGATTGTTGCTTGGTGACAAACGCGCTAATGACGCCATACATGGCGACGGCCGAGAGTAGCAATACGGCGATGACCAGCAGTTTTAAGAACATCAATACATTGTCAGAGATACGGGACACAGAGGTGTCTTCGGACTCGGCTTCAGACAGCTCGATATCAGGATAATTGGTCAGGATATCTGTGAACGCATCACGCTGCGTCGTTATCAGCTCAGGATCACCTGCTATCTCAATACGGTAATTGACGCGGCTACGCTGACCGAGTAGGTTGGTCGCTGCCAAGGCATCTTGTTTCATCAACACCCGCCCACCAAAACCAAACGCGGTCAAAGGTCGGTCAGGTTCTTTGGTCAGCACATCACTGATGGTAAACTGCGCATCGCCAATAGCTATACGGTCACCGACACTAGCGTTTAGGCTACTAAGCACTTCTGGTGCAACGACGACATTGTCAGAGGTCAGCTGATCCCATAGCGGCTGTCCTGAGGCCAGTTCAACATCGCCGTATAAAGGGTAGGACGGTGAGACGGCTTTGACGCGGGCAAGCAAGGTTTGCTCATCAGTGACCAGCATGGCGCTAAACTGATAATCGTATACGACCTGCGTGTCAGGGATTGTGTCTACTTGTGTCAATACGTCGCTTGACCAATCCTGCTTGCCGTTCAAAATCAAATCGCCACCAACGAGTGCACGCTGATTGTCATTGATATAGCGATCAACAGATTGCTGCACCGAGTCGAGGGTCAGATAGGTGGCAAGCGATAGGGTGAGCGTCAGCAAAAACAATACTGGATAGACCCAGCGTTGCCACCAGCTACGGCTGAGTGCTTGCGAGCCTAGCGTCTTGGTAAACAGTTGATTGAGCATACTAGTATCAGTATTTTTAACATCAGTTGATTGGTTTTCTGTGCGTTGATTCATTAGGTTACAATCCGACCATCATGCATGGTAATGACGCGATCCGCCATCTCGGCAAGCGCAGGATCGTGAGTCACCACGACCAATGCCGAGCCAACCTGCTGGCGCAAATCCAATAATAGCTGCATGACCTGATCGGCATTTTGCTCATCGAGGTTACCTGTTGGCTCATCGGCGAACACAATCTTTGGGTGCGACACCAATGCCCTTGCCACCGCTGTACGCTGCTGCTCACCGCCTGATAACTGATTGGGTAAGCTGTGACGGCGATGACCTAAGTCGACCGCGTCAATCAGCTCGTCTACTCGCGCTGGGTTTGAGCGCCGTGCAATATCTAATGGGAAGGCGATGTTTTCGGCGACGGTTAGGGTGGGCAGTAGATGAAATGACTGAAAGACAAAGCCCATATCCTGTTGGCGGATAACGGCAAGCGCGTCTTCGTCCAAACTGCTGAGCGTTTGATCTGCCAAAGTAACCGTGCCGCTATCGGGGTAGTCCAATGCGGCAAGTAGTCCTAGCAAGGTCGATTTGCCTGAGCCTGATTTGCCCATGATGACCACAAACTCGCCAGCGTTGACGTGGATATCGACGTCTTTGATGATAGACAGGCTTTGCTCGCCGACTTGCACGGTTTTGTTTAACTGGGAGGCGGTGAGTAGGACAGCTTTTTTAGTATCTACTGGCGGTGTTGATGTGGCAGTCGAAGGTGATGTCATTACAGTGTCTCGTTAAGTGGTCTCGTTTGTCGTGTTTTCGGTCATTTCGGCCTAAGGGGTTTCGGCTGCTGTGACTTCTTCTAGCGTGGGTGCTAAGACAGGCAAGATATTGTCATTGACGATGATGGTGTAGCCTTCCTTCGTCGGATGAATCGCATCCGCTTGGTTGAGCGCGCGGTCACCGCCCACACCCTCTAAGAAAAACGGAATAAGGGTGACGTTCATGTCTTTTGCTACGCGAGGATAGATATCTGAGAACGCGGCAACATAGTCATCGCCTAAGTTGTCATAGATTGACATCCCGCCCAAGATGACGACACTGCCATTGTCTTGTAATCGTTTAACTGCCGTACGAATATTCGCTTCAATCGTTGCTACATCGATACCGCGTATAGCATCGTTTGCACCAATGGTCAAAATCGTCACATCAGGTTTGGTTTGTAGCACCCAGTCAAGACGATTGACCAGTCCAGTACTGGTTTCACCACTCAGCCCTGAGTTGATGACCTCGGTATTCTTATACCCCATGGCTTGCAGACGATCTTCTAACTGCGCAGGGTAGTTGTCATCTTTATCCACCCCAAGACCTTCTGTCAATGAATCACCAAGCGCCAAAATAGTCAGGGGCGCGTCGTTGACTTGGATATCGGTGGATACGTCGGCATTAGTGTCTACAGACGTCGTATTGGCTGGACTAGTAGTCGTCTCAGTACTCGTACTCTGTGTTTCAGTGGTGTTGGTAGATTCAGTAGGCTCCGTCTCTTTTTGACAGCCACTGATAGCCATGACAGCCGCGAGCGTGACGATAGCAGGCAAGAAACGTAAGGGGGAGTTCATCATGGGAGTTGTGTCCTATAAGCAATCAAACCAGTGTAGCAAAATAAGACAGCAACCAATATTGCCCTAAGGTTAATTTAGAGACAGGTTTATTGCGCTTTAGAAATTAAAGAATTATAGAGAGTACTATTTAGAGCATTTAATGTTTTATAATCAAATATATTTGCCATCGACCATCACTGGACGACTCACGAGCCACGCAATCACCACGTTTGCAATCATCAGTATCAGCATAATAAAAAGCGGTACACTCCAGCTACCAGTCGCTTCATGAAGCCAACCTGTGCCTAGCGGGCCAAAAAATGCAATCAAATAACCGACGGCTTGCGCCATACCAGACAGCTCACTTGATTGATTGGTGGTATAGGTTCGTAGGGAGAACAGCATCATACTTAAGGTAAAAATCGCTGAGCACCCAATCCCCATCAGGGCTGACCAGAGCCACGCCAACTCCGTGGATAGATAGCTGACGCCCAGCACCCCAACGACATTGAGCACAGCGGCAAACACAGCGAGTGCTTGAATCGGACGACCGCGATTAATTAGCCATGTGAGACTCAAAATAGAGATGGGCGCCATAAACTGAAACACAGAACCCATTTGTCCAGCGCTCACAGCAGATAATCCTTTACTGACCCAAATAGACGGCAAAAAACTAGCAACAGTGTAAAACAATAATGATTGTAGTCCCATAAAAATAGCAATCTGCCACGCAAAGGCCGTGCGCCACATCGAAATATCAGAGGCGTCTGGGTCTGTCGAGACTATGGGTTGATGGTTTGATGAGCCAAGACGCACACGCAAAAGCAGCCAAATTAACAAGGCAAAAACCCCTAAAATCGTCCAACCGCCTAGCGCCCATTGCCAGCCTACTCGCTCAGATAAAGGCAGAACTACCCCTGAGACTATCCCCGCGGTCACGGTCATGGTTAAACTGAACAAACCTGTAATCAGCGGGATATGCCTAGGCGTACGTTGCTTAATGATAGGCGCGGCCAGCGTGTTGGCAAAGCCAATAGCTAGTGTTAGTAACAACGTACCTACCAAAAATCCCGTCCACGTTGGGATCACGGTACGAATCATCATACCTGTGGTCAGTAGCCCAATCATCATAATCAGCGTATTCTCAAGCCCGAAGCGCTTAGCAATTGCTGGCGAGATCAGCGCCCCAACGGCGAAGCTCAGCATAGGGACAGCGCCTAGCCAGCCAATCTGAAACTCGGAGATATCTAATGCCTCTTGTACCACGGGAGCGATAGCGCCGAGTGCAACGATAGGCGCGCGCATATTGGTCGCCAGCAAGACCATGGCACATAGGACTAGCCAAAATGTAAAACGCGGTGACGGTAGATGGGAGGAGGTGGACATAGCAATACAACGATGATAATAGAAAAGAACTGTTGTAAGACAGAGACGACATATCGTCGTCCGCAAAACAACACCAGAGAGCATTTATCTAGAAACTGATACCTAGAAACAGACCGAGACGATCATTGATAGTATCGATCAGCATTCGAAAATTTTGCAGGAAGCAATACAGACAAATCTGCTGGCTAATATTTCTATATAGAAAGCATCCAAATAAAAGGCATCTATAGCCAGAAGATAGCATTGCGCAATAAAAATAGCGTCAAGCCTCCTATAGAAGACTTGACGCTATTATACGAACAGATGTCAGGTAAATGCTACCCGCATAAGGTAATCAAAGAAACTTATACTGACTTGCCCAGTTGAGCCGCTCTTAATGCGTTCTCTTGCTGTTCAGCGATCAATGAGTCACATTTATTGGGATCGTCACCGCAGAATGAGCACTGCTCATCACCCATGAGCTTAGCAACACCACCACAAGATCCTTTAAGCGGTTTTTTCTTGACCATATAGCCAATACCCATAAAAATAAAGAACAGGACAAAAACAGTGAAGGTAATGGCAAGCATCGGGAGTAGTTGGCTAAGCATAGAAGTAACCTCGTTTTAAAATAGGGCAGTCGCGCTAGACATTAATGAATGATTTTCATAAATAAATTTGCTCGCAACTATAGCTGTATTATAACAAATTTTGGCGCTGCTCGTTTTGCATTAACGTATTCTCTTGTTTCACATCTATAAATCTACTGTGTGATCCTGAGCTCAGCATAGGTTTAGCGTTTTTTGTCTGTACGTAATGCTTGCATCGCCGGAGTCTGCACCACTTGCCAGTTGTCGATACTGTCGTTGGTAGCGTCATCCAAAGTATTACTATCAGCGCCACCTACCTCTACATCATCAGCCAATATTACAAACATGGCGGCTAAATCTTGCGTGGTAGCCACATCTAGTGCTTTTTGATAAGGCATTGCCGTAAGAGCAGTCGCCCATGCATCGGCCAGTGCAACAGAGTCAGCGGCGACCGTTACTGAAGGCGCGCCACCTGCAATGGGTTCGCCTGTGGTTGGATCAATGGTATGACTATAGCGTTTACCATCGAATATGACAGAATTGCGATAGTTGCCCGAGGTTGCCAAGTGCATTTGGGTGGCGGTAGTTGTTGGTTGGCGAATGGCAGATATGGTTTGGCGTTCGCTGACAGTACTGCCTTCGATAGGCGCGTCAATCGCAATCTGCCATGGCTGCTGTTGGCTATTCACACCAGAAGTAGCAATCTCACCGCCAATCTCAACCATGTAATTACGAATCTGATACTCATCTCTGAGTACGTCAGCAATCACATCAACGCCATATCCTTTAGCAACCGCAGAAAAATCAAGCTCGACACCGTCTTTCGTCTTATAGAGGGTTTGGTCTTTTTTTATAATGCTTTCAAAGTCTACCAGCGCTTTTGCTTGAGCAATCTCAAGTGCTGTTGGGGGACTCTGCAAACGCTCAACGGTCATGGTACTGCCAAAGCCCCAAGTTTCTACTAATGGCATCACAGTAGGATCAAACGCGCCGCCAGATTGTCCGTAAACAACCTGTGAGATATCTAGCACCCGACTAAAATCAGCGTCAATGACAATAGGGGTATTTGCACCCAACTGATTGAACTTAGATATGGTCGAGTCACTCTGGTAGGTCGACATGCTGTCATTGATTTGTTTTAATCGCTCATCAATCGATGCTTGTATGGCAGCTTCGTCTGCACTGTCTACATTGTCAGGCAGCTGGTAACTGATATGATAGCTCGTCCCCATAGTTTCACCAGTCAGATAGTTATAATCTGGTGTCTGCTGGCAGGCGCTGAGGCTTATAATACTACCAAGACCGACGATGCTAAGTAGCGTGTTGTTCAAAAGGTTTCTGGAAGCTGGGCGGTACGTGTTATTTTTCATAATATCTTCGGTATGATGCACAAATAAATAGGGTGTAAAACAAGTCATGCTCATTTTACACCCCTTAAGCCCCAAAATACTAACGATGGTAATACTCAATGATCGTTTGTTTGGCTGCTCGATTATTTTACTTGTGACTCACGTATCAGCTTATACAGCTTTGGCGGCGATACTCGATTGACTCTGGTTGCCAGCTTTTCTTTACTACCAGCGACAATGATATATTCTTCGCCCTTTATGAGCGCCTTCATAACTTGTTTGGCAAACTCAGTTGCAGTCAGACCGTTACTGGTTGCCTCATCCATAGTGCCTTGAGCACTACCATCGCCTGTCAAAGCATTGATAGAGATGTTGGTCTGGATAAACCCTGGGAATATTGTCGCCACTTCTATGCCTTGATCATATAGTTCAGCACGTAAGCTGTTTGCCCACATATGAAGTGCTGCTTTGGCTGCCCCGTACGCACCGCGATATTGCGTGCCCAACAAACCTGCCACACTCGATACCATAACAACCTTACCGCCGCCTTGTGCAATCATGTCAGGTAATATCAATCTCGTTAGACGCGTTTGTGCAAAGTAGTCAATCTCCATAATCTGACGCTCGACCTCTTCATCTGTCTCCATGATGAGCGAGCGTTGACTAATACCAGCATTGTTGATGAGCCAATCGATCTTTCCTGCTTGAGCTCTAGCAGTGTCATAAGCGGCTTTTGTTTGACTGGCATCACTGATATCAAATGGTACAACAATATGCTTGCTAGCACGCTTGCAGCTTTTTTTGACGGTTTCTAGTTTTCCACTATCACGTCCACTTAGAACAATTCGAGCGCCACGTTTGGCAAAAGCAATAGCGAGGGCTTCACCTATGCCACTAGAAGCACCCGTGATCCAGATGGTCAGATCTTTGTACTTTGTTTTCATAAGAGTCCTTTCTTAGTGTGTAGAGCATCCATAATATAGGATAGCAAAGCTACTCTACCAATTAGATTTGTAGTTAAAATTTTGGCATAAAAAAAGAGCCTCAATTGAGACTCTTTTTTTATATGCTTCTAAATTCAGCTAACTGGTTTAACCACCGAAGTCATCAAGCATGATGTTTTCGTCTTCTACGCCCATGCTGTGTAGCATGTCGATGACGGCAGCGTTCATCATCGGTGGCCCACACATGTAATACTCACAATCTTCTGGGTTTGGATGATCTTTCAGATAGTTTTCGAGCAATACATTATGGATAAAGCCAGTTGGACCTTCCCAGTTATCTTCTGGTAATGGGTCAGACAGTGCAACGTGCCACTCAAAGTTATCAAACTCTTCTTCTAGTTGATCATAATCTTCAACATAGAACATCTCACGAATCGAGCGAGCACCATACCAGAAACTGATTTTACGATCAGTGTCTAAGCGCTTCAACTGATCAAAAATATGCGAGCGCATCGGAGCCATACCAGCACCACCACCAACAAAGATCATTTCAGCTTCAGTCTTTTTGGCAAAGAATTCACCATAAGGACCTGAAACCGTCACTTTGTCACCAGGGACGAGACTAAATACCCATGAAGACATTTTGCCTGGCGGAATACCTTCACCGCCACGTGGCGGTGGACTTGCGATACGAATGTTGAACTTGATCAGGCCTCTTTCTTCAGGATAGTTGGCCATCGAGTAAGCACGGATAACAGGCTCATCAACTTTTGACACATAGTCGAAGATACCAAATTTTTCCCAATCTTCTCTATATTCTTCATCAATCGCAAAGTCTTTGTAATGTACTTCATGCGGCGGCGCTTCGAGCTGTACATAACCACCAGCGCGGAAGTTTACTTCTTCGCCTTCTGGGATTTTTAGTACCAGCTCTTTGATGAAAGTAGCCACGTTATCATTAGAGATAACTTCACATTCCCACTTTTGTACATCAAAGAACTCAGGATCGATCTCAATCTTCATGTCTTGCTTAACAGCTACCTGACAGGCCAAGCGCATGTGATTGCGGATTTCGCCTTGAGTAAAATAGCCTTCTTCGGTGGGCAAAATAGAACCACCACCTTCAATAACGCGGCAACGGCACTGCGCACAAGTACCACCACCACCACACGCTGAAGACAAAAATATACCTTCGCCTGCTAGGGTTTGCAGTAGCTTACCGCCTGCTGGTGTCACCACGTCATTATCGGGATTATCATTGATATGGATAGTAACATCGCCTGAACTGACCAGTCTTGAGCGTGCCGCCAAAATAATAGCGACAAGGCCCATGATGATCAAGGTAAACATAGCAACGCCACCAATCGCCGTAGCGTAATCCATGGTAGGTATCCTTAATCTATGGGGTAGGGGAGCGGAGGCATGTTTTATGCTGTATCCGAACCCTTACCGAATAAATGAATTAAATAAGTCAAACAGCTAATGAGAGCTTTGAGCTTAGCAGTTTAGATGGACATACCACCGAACGACATAAAGCCGAGCGACATCAGACCAACCGTGAGAAAGGTAATACCAAGACCGCGCAATGGCGCTGGAATGTCTGAGTATTTAAGCTTTTCACGAATACCTGCCAATGCAGTAATAGCAAGTGCCCAACCGAAGCCTGCACCCACACCATAGACAACAGACTCACCAAAGTTATAATCACGCTCTACCATAAATAGTACACCACCTAAGATGGCACAGTTTACAGTGATTAATGGTAAGAATACCCCAAGCGCGTTGTAAAGACTGGGTACAAACTTGTCCAAGAACATCTCTAGGATCTGTACGGTAGCCGCAATCAAACCGATATAACTGAGCAATCCTAGGAAGCTCAAGTCGATATCAGGGAAGCCTGCCCATGCCAGTGCACCATCTTTTAGGATGAACTGGAATAGCAAGTTGTTTAGCGGAACCGTGATGGCCATAACGACGATAACGGCAACACCAAGTCCGATAGCAGTTGAGACTTTTTTGGATACGGCCAAAAAAGTACACATGCCTAAGAAGTAGGCAAGTGCCATGTTCTCAATAAAGACTGAGGTTATAAATAAACTAATATAATGTCCCATTAGTGACCGCCTCCATGTGCCATGCCTTTAGACTGCGGCTTCATTACAAACTCAGCTTCTTCCACTTGTTCTGGTTTCCAGATACGCACGATCGCGATAAACAAAGCAATAATGAAGAACGCTGATGGTGGCAATAGCAACAGACCATTCGGTATATACCAACCGCCATCAGTAACTGGCTGTAGGATAGTGATACCAAACCAAGTGCCCGCGCCCAATAGTTCGCGAATAGTAGCAACGAACAGCAAGACCGCCGAATAACCAAGACCGTTACCAATACCGTCTAAAAAGCTTGGAATTGGTGGGTTGCTCATGGCAAACGCTTCAGCACGGCCCATAACGATACAGTTGGTGATGATCAGACCAACGAAAACCGACAGACCTTTACTCACATCATAAGCGACAGCTTTTAGCACCTGATCAACCAAGATAACCAATGACGCAATAATCGTCATCTGTACAATGATACGAATACTTGATGGAATCTTTTTACGAATCACGGAGATAAAGAAGCTTGAGAACGCCGTCACCAATGTCAATGCCACACACATAACCATGGCGTTTGCCATACTTGTGGTGACCGCCAGCGCCGAACAGATACCGAGGATCTGTAGGCCAATGGGGTTATTGTCAAAAATAGGCGTGGTTAAAATACTTTTAGTATCAGCCATGTTATGCCTCCTTGCCGTTTGCTACTGGTAGCTTGGCTGCCAATTCGGTTTTAGGTTGAGCGGCCGGTTTTGATTGATTGGCTTGCGCTTCTGCATCATCAATCGTTTGACCGCTCTCTTCACGTAGCATATCTAGATAAGGCTTATAGCCTTGCTCACCTAACCAAAACTGAATCATGTTGCTGACGCCGCGGCTAGTCAGTGTTGCACCGCTAATGCCATCGACCCAGTTTTCTTTTGGATTACCCGCTTTGGTTACACCAGTAGCAACGTCACCGTTTTCGTCATAAGACTCGATACCGCTCCACTTTGCACGCCATGCTGGCTCTTCGATACGAGCGCCCAGACCTGGGGTTTCTTTATGCTCATAAAAGCTGATACCTTTGATGGTGTTCATATCGCTCTCAAGCGTTAAGAAACCATAAATCGTACCCCACAGACCGTAGCCCTGAATAGGTAGTACAATCGCTTCTGGTTGACCAGCATCGTCTTCTTTGACATAGACTTTGGCATACTTTGGCTTACGGCCGATACCAGCAGGATCGTTGTCACCCAAGTCTTCGCTCAAGGCTTGGTTCTTTGTCGCTTGACTGGCGTCATAGGCATTACGATCAGGAATACCAGCAGTTTTTAGCGCATCGTCATCGAGATAAGTGCCTTCGTTTAGATCAATGATTTTCACATCAAAGTCTTTAAAACGTTCAGCAACATCATCGGCGGTATCAGATTCAGCATCATATAGATCAGCAGCAACCAAGATGTTTTTGTTGCGGTCTAAGCGTGCGTTTTCGACTTGTGCAGGCTTTAGACCAACAGCGACCGCTGAGACCAATACTGAGCACACCAAGCATAGCGTCAACGCCACGCTGATGGTTTTTGCGTTATTACTTTTGGGCTTGGACATAACGAACCCTCCGAGCAGTTTGGCGTTTGATGTTTGCTTGAGTCACAAAATAATCAAACAATGGGGCAAATAAGTTGGCAAATAAGATGGCCAGCATGATGCCTTCTGGGAAAGCTGGGTTAATGACACGAATCAATACGGTCATAAAACCAATCAAAATACCATAAGCCCAGCGGCCTTTATTGGTATGTGCAGCTGAAACAGGGTCGGTCGCCATAAAGACCGCACCGAATGCAAAGCCACCAATGACCAGATGCCAGTAGAATGGCAAGCTCATCATCATATTGTCATCAGAGCCGATCATATTGAATACAAGAGAGGTCGCAATCAGACCAACCACACAACCTGCCATGATGCGCCAAGAGGCAATACGTGTCCATAGCAGTACTGCAGCACCCAACAAGATTGCCAGCGTTGATACTTCACCGATACTGCCTTGCATGTTGCCTAAGAACGCATCACTCCACGTGATCGCATTGCCATAGACATCAACGAAGTCTTGAGGAACCACACCAAGCGCGGCAAGACCGAGAGGGGTTGCACCTGAGAATCCATCTACAGCTGTCCATACTGAGTCACCAGACATATAGGCTGGATAAGCAAAGTACAAGAACGCACGACCTGATAGGGCAGGGTTCAGGAAGTTTTTACCGGTACCACCGAACACTTCTTTTGCGACGACTACACCAAAGATAATACCCAAGGCAACTTGCCATAAAGGAATATCTGGTGGTAGACATAGCGCAAACAGAACTGAGGTCACAAAGAAACCTTCGTTAACTTCATGCCCGCGTACGACCGCGAAGATAATCTCACAGAGAATACCAACAGCAAAAGTCACGATATAAATAGGTAAAAACTGCATGGCCCCGTAAACGAAGCTTGCCCAGATACTGTCTGGGTTATAGCCTGCCATGCTAGTGATGACAGTACGCCAGCCGTCGGGCTGTAGACCAAGCTGGGCGATAGCCGTCAGTGCTTGATGACCGATGTTGTACATACCCCAAAACATCGCTGGGAACGTACATAGCCATACGGTAATCATAATACGCTTTAGGTCGATCCCGTCGCGTACATGTGATGAGGCAAATGTCGTTGTACCTGGTTGACGCAGAAACGTATCAAACATCTCAAAAATGGCATAGTACTTTTCGTGTTTGCCGCCTTTGGTGAAAGATGGCTCCATACGATCGAACATATTGTGTAAAAATTTCATCGTGGTTAGCCCTCCAGCTCAATGCGCGTTAAATTATCACGCAAAATATCACCAAACTCATATTTGCCAGGAGATACAAAGGTGCATAGTGCCAAATCTTCTTCATCCAATTCAAGAACGCCCAAATCTACAGCACTAATAATGTCTTCGACAATCAATGCACGTAGTAGTTGAGTGGGTAGGTAATCTTGTGGCATGACTTCTTCATAGACACCGATGGGTACCATCGCTCGCGGTGAGCCATTACTTGTCGTGGTGAAGTTGTATTTTTTGCCACCAAAGAACTGCGAAATATAGATAGGCAGTTTTGAAAAGCGGTTTTTACCTGGGCTAAAGAAATGAAACGCTGGGCGCTCATGACCTTCAGTCAGTACACTGATCTGGTTGTGAAAACGACCAAGATAAGCCACATTGTCAAACACTTTGCGACCGGACAACACTGAACCTGAAATAACTCGGTTCTCGCCAGCAGCAAGCTTGCCTTTGGTTAATGCCGTAATATCAGCACCGCGCTCGGTTGCAACCAAATGCGGGTTGGTAACCGCAGGACCAGCTAGGCTCAGCATACGGCGAGTATATAGACGACCTGTCGTAAACAGCTTACCAATCGCGATCACGTCTTGATAGCCAACTGTCCACACGGTCACACCGCGCATAATCGGATGCAAAAAGTGAATGTGCGTACCAGCAAGACCAGCTGGATGTTTTCCAGCAAAACCATGATACTCAGTGACATTATCCGCAGCAGTTTTTGCAACTGGCGTCAGTTTGGCATCACCATGATGACAGACAAAGGTCTTTGGCGTGAGCGTAGACAGTACAGCAAGGCCATCATTGAACGCTTGTAGCTGCTCATTGATCACCAGCATTGGGTCAAGCGCCAATGGGTTGGTATCTGTCGCTGTGACAAAGATAGCGTGTGGACGAGCACCGATTTCTGGTGCGCGGCTATAGGGACGCGTGCGAAACGCTGTCCATTCGCCAGAGGCAATCAGTTGGGTTTCAACGACTTCAGAGTCTAGGTCAGCAAGCTGCTGTGAGTCATAGCGCTCAAAGTCTACTTCTTCACCATTTGGGTCGACCGCAATCACAAGACTCTCAAACACTCGACGCTCGCCACGTTTAACAGCGACGACCTTACCGGCAGCAGGGGCAGTGTAGATGACGCCGACACGTTTTTTATCTTCAAAAACGGGCTGACCTTTGGCTACAATGTCACCTTCTTTGACATTCATTGTAGGTTTCATACCCACATAGTCATAGCCGACAAGTGCTACATGTGTCGGTTGGTGCTCAGATATCTCGCGGGAGGGTTCACCGGTAATGGGCAAATCCAAACCTTTTTTGATGGTAATCATAAGCGAAAACTTAGTCCATAGTCTAAAACGATACCAGACATCCTGTTTGGCACATCGGTAGTATGAAAACCTGTATCACTCAATAGAGCCTTCAATCGTCTATTTCTATATCGAAATAGGGATGAAAGCTCTGTTGGGACAATACATAATCATAACTACTATTAAGAGTATTAACGCTGACCTTAGACTCCTTAACAACACGTTAATGTCTTATTCGAATTACCAAAGTGGCGACTGGCTACCAAGGTGTATGCTAAAACTATTAAGCCAAATTAATCCTCTAAAGCACATTGCTAAGAGAAACTATTTTGAAAATAACAGCCCTATCACACGTTTCATTGAAATTTAAAACTTGTAACACCAGTATAGGGACCACCTTTATCCAATCATTATCAGTCAAACATACCTGATTGGTTAGAAGTGTGACCACATAACGATCTATTGAGTAGATGATAAACTGGCTAAAAGATAATCTAGGTCAGCAGGATCACATCGTTGTGATGAGCTGCTACAACGCTAGGTTTAACGGTTCTGATATTGTTGGCTAGTGACAGGAATTTAAAAGGTATCCAATGGGGCTTAATACTGCAGAATCGGTGGTATACAGACTACCAGATTAGATTTCTATTATAACCTTTTTGGGCAATATATCAGTCAATATCATACGGATACATTCAGCTATTGCTCTTTGTGTCTGAGTCCTCTTTAATTACGACTAAGTAATAATGACTCAACAAAAAGCGTAACACCTGGTTACCATCACATAGAAACAAATAAAAATTTACCTAGGATTATACGCTAAATTGACCTAAAATTGCCAGTCAGTAATGGAATTTAACGAATGTTGGTGGTGATTCCAAATACGAAAACTTATGGTTATGACTGTTTGGTTTCCCTCATTTCCTATTTCTATCTGAGCAGATTTTGACTTTTTTATCTGGTTTATAATCTGTCTATGATTTATACCGCTGTTGAGTGACGTTTTCTATTATTGTGTAATGCTCTGATATCGTTTGATTTCCAAAAATATGCTTGTCTAAATTTATTACCAATACTGTGCTTTATAAGGAATGCTATATGTGTGCTGTACCTGTCATTATCCCGGCTATTGATTTAAAAGATGGTAAATGTGTACGTTTAAAACAAGGCCGTATGGAAGATGATACGGTATTCTCTGATGATCCGGTTGCGATGGCAGCACGCTGGGTAGATGAAGGCGCACGTCGTCTGCATTTGGTCGATTTGAATGGGGCTTTTGATGGCGTACCCGTGCACAGACAAGTGGTCAACGATATTACCAAAGCGTATCCGAACCTGCCTATTCAGTTGGGCGGCGGTGTGCGTAATATGAATACCATTGAGCAGTACATCACTGCGGGTTTGACTTATATTATCATTGGGACAAAAGCTGTCGAAGATCCTGATTTTGTCGCAGAAGCTTGTCGTGAGTTTGCAGGACACATTATCGTTGGTATCGATGCCAAAGACGGTATGGTGGCTACACATGGCTGGGCCAATGTTACTGATACTAAGGCAACTGAGCTAGCCAAGCGTTTTGCTGATGTGGGTGTCTCCTCTATTGTGTATACTGATATTGCCCGTGATGGCATGATGCAAGGCGTTAATGTAGAGCAAACCGTCAATTTGGCACGTGAAGGCGGATTACCAGTGATTGCATCAGGTGGCGTTACTGATATGAAAGACATTGAGCTATTGAAGCCTTATGGCGACTGTATAGAAGGTATTATCACTGGCCGTGCTATCTACGAAGGCACATTGAACTTGAGTGAGGCGCAGCGCTATCTAGACAGCTAACGCTCAAAGTTAGTAAAAACGTAATGGTACAAACTCTATAACAGCAAAGGATGCTTATGGACACTTATCTTGACCGCCCAAGGATACGTCATCTTCTAAGAGCGTGGGGTCAAATGGTGTTGCTACTAAGCATCTTTTGTACGTTGCCAGCCTATGCTGCTGGTGAAGAGGTTTCTGGTATTGCAGCGGCATTGGGTGTAGAGGACGCAATACCTGATAATACAACGACAGCAGATGACGACACGTCAGAAACCAACATTTCCACACCGACTCCTGCCCCGCCACCCGCAATCAATGGCGAAAGTACCAATAATGGTCAAATTGAAACTACACCCACCCTCCAAAAAGACAACGACATCCGTCAGCGAATCAATGGAATCTTTTCTGAAATAGAAGGATTACAAGCCGTTACTGTTAATGTTACTCAAGGTGTCGTCACCTTAGCGGGAGAAACTGCCAACGAAAAAAAGGCACAACAAGCTATCAATTTGACCAACCGTTTGACAGACGTCGTGACGGTTGATGACAACATCAACCGTACACTAGATGTTCAAGAAAACGTATCGACAGTTTATCAGGGTCTAAAAGCGCAACTGGAAAACCTAGTAAAGGCGCTGCCTTTATTGCTGGTTGGTATCGTCATATTTGCACTCGTGACATGGTTTGGTAGTTGGTTATCTAGACGCAAAAAAATGTGGCAGCGCCTCACGCCCAATCCTTTTGTCGCTGAGCTCTTGTCGCAGACCATTAAAGTTATCTTTATTATTTTTGGTCTTATTCTGGCACTGAGCTTGATCGGTGCAGAAACAGTATTGGGCACGTTGCTCGGCGGTGCTGGTGTCATTGGTATCGCGGTCGGTTTTGCAGTCAAAGACACTATCGAAAATTATATAGCTTCTTTAATGCTCAGTATCCGTCAGCCCTTTCGTGCACGTGATCAAGTGGTGATTAATGGTCAAGAGGGGATTGTGGTTCGTCTGACGTCACGTGCGACGATATTAATGACGCTAGATGGCAATCAGCTACGTATCCCCAATGCTGAAGTGTTTAAAGGTACGATCCTAAACTATACCAAAAATCCCGAGCGTCGCTTCACCTTTGAGTTGGGTGTGGATGCCAATGATGATCCATTGGCTGCAATCAAAGTAGGGCTGGATGCGATACATACATTAGCATTTGTATTAGAAGAGCCAAAAGCAATTGCGATTATTACCAATGTAGGTGATTCTAATATCGTGCTTGAATTTCAAGTGTGGGTTGATCAATCCGAAACGGACTTTTTAAAAGCACGTAGTATTGCCATTCGCGAAACCAAGCATGCGTTAGAAAACGAGGGCTTTAGCTTGCCTGAACCTATTTATCGTCTGAGGTTTAACAACAAATTAGAAAAAGCCTTTGAGCATATGCAGAGTGGTGCGAGTAGTGACAAATCTGACCTGACAATTACGCCTACTATGCCTGATGCACCAGCAAATGATGAGCGTGATATTGATGATAAGGATAAGAAGCAGGCAAAAGCACGAGCCAAAGTTATTTTACAAGGTCAGAGCGCTAATGATGTTCTCGATGCTCGCCCTGATGACAAGCTAATGGAAAAAGTCGAGCAGGAGATTGCCCAGAGCTCAGATGAGACGGATTTACTCAATAACAATAGTCCGCAAGAGTAAACCCTATTAGATAGTAGACAGTCTAATCCCCTGTGGGCATGACGGACTGTAATGCGCTATCAGCAGCAACAAGATCATATTGACTAAAAACCTCAATACCATGCTTTCTCAGTAGCGCTGCCGTCACGCCCATACCTGCTATCTTATTATTGCTAAAATGGCCGTTGTATATGGTATTACTACCACAAGAAGGGCTGCTTTCAGTCAGCACTGCTACTTTAATATGATGTTTTTGACACAGTGCCAATGCCAACTGAGCCCTTTTTTTGAAATACACGCTTACATCAGTGCCTGTCTCTTCTATAACCTCCGATTTACCCAGCCAGACATCAGTACCATCACCGCGTACGATCTCTGCAGGCGCTCTTGGTATGCTCATACCTGCGTCGACCTCTGGACACACTAAAACCAGTCGTCCTTCTATTTGCCACCGTGTCAGAATGTCACTGGCTGCTGCTAATCCCTTGCCATTATATTGTACAGGTTTGCCCAACAGACAAGCGCTGACCAGTACCTTTTCCATAAATGTTCCTTATCTCATTTTCAGTTGCTTTGTTTTTTGAGAGGCGTTGATTGATAGTATCAGACCACTCTTATTAATGTTATTTGTGTTTATCACATTTTGAGGTTACTGCTCTAACATGTTGTTTAACAAGCGATATCTATTAAGCTTTCGTCCGCATAAGTAACTATGGCGATCTGCATGTTGTTTTTCATTTTATTTACTATTACTGATATTCAGCTACTGCTTCACAAGATAGGCACAAAAAGTGCAACGAAACCCGTATTTGATGGTGAGTCAAACACGGGGTTTTTTATGGAAATGAAACATGTCATTATATTTGCAGTGATTGGCATAGTCGCACTGTTGGGCTTTAATATCATAAACGGTAACAGTCGCGAGAAAAATAGGGAGGTTGCCGTCAGTACTGTCGCTACTGATTCAGCTACTGATGCAGATAGTACTCAGGACAACGCGGCAGCTATTACTAGTAAGCCACTTGGCGAACAGCCAAAAGTTATGCTAGACGATGCCACTAATAAAATCAATCAAGCGCAGCAATCTGAGCAAGATCGTTTGGATCAAATGAATAATACACAGTAATCATCGACTTATCTTATAGTTGAAGTGCACATAAATAAAAAGGGCCAACGATAACGTTAGCCCTTTTTATTTGTAGTATTGCAATCTCAGTTACGGATTAGCTTTTTTTGCTAGACCCTCTGCGATTATTACTTCTTTTCGCAGGACTCTTTTTAGGCTGATCTTTTTTAGCAGGCTGTTTCTTTGACTGGTTCATGGCACTCGACTGCAACTTTTCTTTTAGATCAAAATCAATTTGCAGTAGGTCCATGTTCACGCCAGCAACTTGTACTTTGACCGAGTCACCAAGCCCAAATAATGTACCTTTGTCTTTACCGATAAGCTGTTGCTGCTGCTCATCATAGACAAAGAAGTCATCACCGACGTTTGAGATATGTACCAAACCATCGATGTATAAGTCAGTCAATGTAACAAACAGACCAAAACTAGTAACCGTAGTCACTACACCTTCAAACTCTTCACCAACATGGTCAGTCATGTAATGACACTTGAGCCATGACTCTACAAATCGTGACGCCTTTTCTGCACGGCGTTCTGTGTCTGAGGTCTGCGTACCAGCACCTTCAAGCGAGAAGTCCATAAAAGGCTGCTTGCTGTTCGTTACTTGTGCTTTGATACCACGATGCAGCATCAGATCTGGGTAACGGCGGATAGGCGAAGTAAAGTGGCTATATTCGTCATAAGCCAAGCCAAAGTGACCAATATTGTCAGGTGCATAGCTTGCTTGCATCATCGAACGTAGTAGCATGCTATGAATACTGATTGCATCTGGTCTGTCTTTGGTCGCTTCAATAATCCGCTGATAATCCGCTTGCGTTGGGTTCTCTTCTGGGAAAGGTAAACCGAAGTTTTTTGCATATTCATGGATACGCATCGACTTCTCGTTATCAGGCTTATCATGGTTACGATATAAGACTGGTAACTCGTGTTTAAGCGCAAAGTTAGCCGCACAGGTGTTAGCAAGGAGCATGCACTCTTCGATTAGCTTTTGAGAGTCACCACGAGTGCGTGGCAAAATCGCTTCGATGCCACCTTTTTCGTTGAACTTGATGTACGTTTCAACCGTTTCAAATTCCATTGCATGACGTTCTTCACGCTTTTTGAGCAGTAGTTCATACAACTGATGTAGGGTATCAACAGACTTTTTAACGTCTTTATTACCCGTTAACGATTTAGGTAGTCTCTTATCATTCGGGTTCACCAAATAATCGTTCACTTGATTATAGGTTAGACGGGCTTGTGAATGCATGACTGATGGATAAAACTCATATCCGGTCACTTTACCAGCACGCGATATCTTAATATCAGCGACCATACATAGACGATCTAGATTAGGATTCAGTGAACACAGACCATTAGAGAGCACTTCAGGTAGCATCGGAATCACGCGATGTGGGAAGTATACGGACGTACCGCGCTCATAAGCATCTTGGTCTAGTGGTGAATTTGGCGTGACATAGTAGCTAACATCAGCAATTGCAACCACCACACGGTAGTTACCACCTGAGCGCTTCTCGGCAAATACAGCATCATCGAAATCACGAGCATCTTCGCCATCGATAGTGACAAGCGGTAGATGGCGCAAGTCTTTACGACCTTTGATATCATTTTCAGTTGGTTCTTGATAGTCACCAGCTTGCTTAAGAGCCGCCTCACTAAACTCTGATGGAATATCATAGTTAAGAAGGGTTGTTTCGATGATCAGTTCACGATCATTATCGTCAGATAGGACTTCAGTGATTTTACCTGTACCAAACTCATGCTGGTTTGGCCAGTCAATAATATCGACTTTGACAGGTGCGCCTTGCTTAGCATTTAGCGCTTGTACATTTTCATCAGTAACGGTAATTGGCTGATGGTTGTTTGGACTACCAAGCTCCACGCAGTAGCCGTCTTCATCACGTGCAAGCGTTCCAATGAAGTTGTTTTGGCGACGTTTAACCACATCGACGATGCGACCTTCAGTGCGACCACGATTGTCTGTTGATGTACCGACTGCTGCTACCGTATCGCCATTGAATACCCAGCGCATTTGCTTTTCATGCAAAAACAAATCTGGCATATCACTCAATACCACAAACCCAAAACCCTTTGGATGTGCAGACACCATACCTGTGACGATATCTTGCTTAGTGACTGTGCGATAGCGATAAGGACGGCCTTCACGGTTTACTTGTCCATCACGTGCCATTGCTTTTAGGCGATTGCCTAGAGCATCGAATTGGTCGGGATCATCAATATTAAAGGCTTTTGCCAATTGTTGATGTGTGACTTCCCCATGTTCATTAATCGTACTGAGTATCAGTTCGCGACTAGGAATCGGGTTGTCGTATTTTTTTGCCTCACTCGAGGCGTTTGGATCATTCCAACTCATAAATTACCGTATCTATTTTTAAGACTATTAATAGGGGCTATCTTAACACGAACGACGGCGCAATATCTTGCGTCAATTTTCTTATGTGTATTCGATAGCAGGAAGCAGCCAACTTTTAGTGACTGCTATATAGATAAATCAAATATCAATATCGACACTGTTTGATTGGTTAGTGATTTTTTTGCTATCCAGCTCTTTTGAAACTTCGAGCACCGTAGTTTGATTTGATTTATCCAAATATTTTTGTGCTTTATCTACTTCAGTGGTCAAGGTATTGACCGTTTGCTTCATATTTTCTAGCGCTTCAATTTTATAGTTACTGATCATGTCCATAGTGTCATAGACATTATTGAAGGCGTTTTGCAGTTTATCAAGTTCAATACTACTGCTGGTCGCTTGCTCATGGATCTCGCCTGACTGACGCTTGAGCATCGCCGAGGTTGACTCAATCAAGCTACTGGTTGTCTTGTTCAATGCTGTGATTTGATCTAGTACCAGTTTTTGATTGGTCATTGCTTGGGCAACGACAACAGCCGTACGCAGCGCTGAAACGGTGGTCGTGGTTGCACGATCAACGCCTTTAATTAGTTCTAGATTATTACGGCGAATGGTATCCAGTGCCAGATAGCCTTGTACATTCACTGCTAACTGGGTCAAAAAGTCGGTGTTTTTTTGACGGACATAAAACAGCATCTCTTCTTTAATGATGCGCGCTTTTTCTGGATCTGTTGCTTCTATCGCGTAGACCTTTTGCTCCAACTGTTCATCAATTTTTTTGCCAACATAGACATATTGACGAATAGATTGCATCAGCTCCCACATATTGACTTTTTCTTGCTCAATCATCGCATTGTCTTTGAGCAGCTCGTCTTTGCCATTGTATAGACTGGTCACAACAGCATTAATGTGAGACTGGGCGGACTCATACTGACGGAAATAGTCCTGTACTTTATTACCGAATGGAATCAGACCGAATAGCTTACGTGAGTTAGTCAGCTCTTTTTTACTTGGGTCTAAATCTTCCACAATACCGCGTAGCTCAGTTAAAGACTTTGCAATAGGGGAGTTATCAAACAAACTGTCATTAAGACTTTTTGCTGGTAGATCCAGCATACGATTAGAGACTTGTGCCGATTCACGAATCTCTTTTGTCCCTAGATTATGAATAGATTGAACGTTTTGCTGAAACTCTGGACTATGCACTGAATTGGTAATCACATGATCGACAAATGCATCAACTTTGGCATCGAGTTCTGGAATTTGGCTTTCATCCAACTTGACCATCTGATCGGCTTCACTTTTCTGTATTTCTTTGACAGGCTCAGGCGCTGTGAGAGATATAGTAGGAGTTGCGGCGTTTTCTGGCGGTGTCAATTCTTGCATGAAATTTCCTTTGATGTCTGATAAAAGTAGTGTTTGTTGTCAATGACTCTGATGGTCATGATGTACGTTATTTTTATACACTTACCTAAAACGTTCGAATAAATGCTGATTAGCAAATATAAAACAGACCTTTAGATTACCGCGTAATCAAATAGTTGAGAAGGTGGGTTTTGTAAAATAGCGTCAGCCAATTATATCTGGCTACACACATTTCCCTGCCATCATTTCAAGGAGGTCTGCATCAGCATAGGTAATAAAAAACCATCAATATCCCGCAGCATATTGATGGTCAGAGTTATAAATAGCTATATCGACTAACAGCCACTACTCAAAGTAGTCCTACAAACAGATTACTTTTTCTTAGTAGGTCCGAGCAGCATACCCATTTGACGACCTTCCATCTTAGGGTATTGTTCGACGTTTGAGATATCAGCAGTATCTTCAATGATACGATCAAGTTGTTTGCGACCAATATCTTGGTGCGCCATTTCACGTCCGCGGAAACGGATGCTAATTTTAACTTTGTCTTGATCTTCCAAGAAGCTTACGATTTTTCTCAGTTTAACCTGATAATCAGCTTCTTCGGTACTAGGACGTAGCTTCATCTCTTTTAGCTGAGTCTGCTTTTGGTTTTTCTTAGCTTCTTTAGCCTTTTGTTTTTGATCATAGAGGAAATGCTTATAATCCATAATCTTACATACTGGTGGCTTAGCTTCAGGAACTAGTTCAACCAAATCTAGGTTTTCATCACGTGCCGCTTTCATCGCGGTTGCGATATCAACCACGCCCATTTGCTCGCCATCTTCTTTGACGAGGCGGACTTCTTTGACGTTGATATCTTCGTTGATGTTCAAACGGTTTGACTGTTTAATAGGTATTACTCCTCATCTGTTTTTGGGGGCTGTCGGCCTTTTTTACTGACAGCGGTCTGTACTAATGTAATAAATTCAGAAATACTCATGACGCCAAGGTTCTCACCTTCGCGAGTTCGGACGTTAACGCTGCCCGATTCGACTTCTTTATCCCCTAATACTAGCATATAGGGAATACGTTCTAATGTTTTCTCTCGTATCTTAAATCCAATCTTTTCGTTACGCAAGTCGCTAATAGCGCGCAAACCTGCATTTTTGAGCTCGCTAACGACGCTTTCACAGGCATCAGCTTGTTTATCAGTGATATTCATCACCACAACTTGTTGCGGTGCTAACCATACTGGCATCCAACCGGCATAGTTTTCGATCAAAATACCAATGAAACGCTCAAACGAACCTAAGATTGCACGGTGCAACATAATAGGGACTTCACGATCATTTTGCTCATTGACGAACTCTGCATCGAGACGCTCAGGCATGTTTGGATCAACCTGAATGGTGCCGCACTGCCAAATACGACCTAATGAATCCTTTAGACTAAACTCAATCTTTGGACCATAGAATGCACCTTCACCAGGTAGGTAATCCCAGTCTAGCCCTGAGCTATCAAGCGCATCTGCTAAAGCCTTTTCTGCAAAATCCCAAGACTCATCACTACCAACACGTTTTTCAGGACGGGTAGAGAGCTTCATAATAATATTATCAAAGCCGAAATCTTCATAAACAGCGAGCGTTAGCTTAATAAAGTCAGCCACTTCTTGCTGAATCTGTGCCTGAGTACAGAAAATATGTGCATCATCTTGCGTAAAACCGCGTACGCGCATCAAACCATGTAATGAACCTGATGGCTCATTGCGATGGCAAGAACCAAACTCAGCCATACGTAGTGGCAAGTCACGGTAAGACTTTAGACCTTGGTTAAAGACCTGCACGTGGCAAGGGCAATTCATCGGTTTTACCGCATAATCACGGTTTTCACTAGCAGTCGTGAACATATTGGTTGCATAATTGCCCCAATGGCCCGAGCGTTCCCACAGACTACGATCAACAATTTGTGGCGTTTTGATCTCTTCATAGCCGTTATCGTATTGCACTTTACGCATATATTGCTCAAGTACTTGGTAAATTGTCCAGCCATTCGCATGCCAGAACACCATACCTGGCGCTTGCTCTTGCATATGGAATAAATTTAACGCTTTACCGATTTTACGATGGTCACGTTTTTCAGCTTCCTCAATACGCTGTATATAAGCTTTTAGCTGTTTCTTATCTGCCCAAGCCGTACCGTAGATACGCTGTAGCTGTTCGTTTTTCGCATCACCGCGCCAATAAGCACCTGACATTTTAGTCAATTTAAATACTTTCAAAAATCGCGTGTTCGGCACGTGCGGCCCACGGCACATATCGACATATTCTTGATGATGATACAAACCAAATGCTTCTTCGCCTGGCATATCATTGATCAGCTTTAACTTATAGTCTTCATTGCGTGACTCGAATATCTCGATCGCTTCAGCACGTGGCGTCATCTTTTTGATAACGTCATAGTCCTGCTTGATCAGCGCCATCATGCGCTTTTCAATCGCTTCCATATGCTCAGGTGTGAACGGTGTCTCACTAAAAATGTCATAATAAAAGCCATCGTCAATAACAGGACCAATTACCATTTTGACGTCAGGATAAAGCTGCTTAACCGCATGCCCTAATAGATGAGCACATGAATGACGAATAATATCGACACCATCATCATCTTTCGGCGTTACGATTTCGACATTGGCGTCAGCGATGATAGGGTCGTGCGCATCGACTAATTGACCATTTACACGTCCAGCAACCGTCGCTTTAGCGAGTCCCGTCCCAATACTCTGCGCCACTTCCATGACTGTTGTATTACCTTCGAAATCTTTTACGCTACCATCGGGTAAAGTAATCGCTACCATAATCTATTCGCCTGTTATTGGGTCCGTTGGCAGTGATGACTGCAACCATCAATCATGTAACCGTGAGACCGCATCAATTATATCTAATCATTGTGATATGTAGTGGGAGGTATACATTATTCTATAAGCTGTCCAATACTGCATATTGCGAAGCTCAATTATTCTTCAAGGAGATTCACCACTATTAATACAGTAAGTAATACTTCGTTGTCAGAGCAATGCTAGTGCGGCGCAAAAACAAATAATGCAATAGACCGACGATTATAGCAAAAACCCTCTAACAACACTAGATATCAAAGGATAGAGAGGTAGTTAGAAAGAGGTACAAAAGCTAATAGATAAGAAGAAACGGTTTTGAACACGCAATTCTATAAATCCAGTTCTGTGGGTCAAAGTATCGCTAGTACTCTATAAATGATTATCGTGGTTCTCCTGTATAGTATCATTTGTGAAAATATCAATATAAAAGGTAGAATCGATAAAGTGCTCAAGTAGAGCGAATATTAGATAGGTAGAAAACCCAAATATTATCTATACTAATAAAAGCCAAAAGTAGCCATAAAAGCTCGCTTATTGGAGAACGTACCTATTCCTCTACTACATCAACCAATCGACCAATTCATAACCTATTGAAACTATTTATTATTTTTAATAGCTGTAAAATAAGTTTAAAAACATGTATAAAATTGGTTGACACAGTTATTAAACTCTCTATAATACGCCCTCATCGGACGGACTAGCGGCAGCTAATATGTAAATTACATATTAATAACGCAGTTAACCTGGTGAAACAAATTATAAAAAGTCTTGACAATTCATATCACTATGATAAGATAGTCGGCTCGCTAGATAGCTTAACCGGAGACGGATTAGCTAGATGGCAAAAGAAATACCTTATATATCGATGACTGGACGACAGTGATTGAGACTATTTAAAAGCATAACTAAAGAACAACTTGTGTGGATTTTTGCTGATTCAGAATGCTAAAAAATAAAGTTGACTATCTTTTCTTTTCGGAAAGATTATTAACTATAAAAATTATCATTTAAGACAGCAGAAAAACTCAAAGTTAATTCATTACGAACATAATTTTTAGCGATTTTGCCAGATTAGATGAGCCAAGTTTAGAAGCTTCTTTAAAGAGCTTCATAGCAAGATTAAACTGAAGAGTTTGATCATGGCTCAGATTGAACGCTGGCGGCAGGCTTAACACATGCAAGTCGAGCGGAAACGATGGTAGCTTGCTATCAGGCGTCGAGCGGCGGACGGGTGAGTAATACTTAGGAATCTACCTAGTAGTGGGGGATAGCACGGGGAAACTCGTATTAATACCGCATACGTCCTACGGGAGAAAGGGGGCAACTTGTTGCTCTCGCTATTAGATGAGCCTAAGTCGGATTAGCTAGATGGTGGGGTAAAGGCCTACCATGGCGACGATCTGTAG